>NZ_JBFHJW010000068.1:0-20874 GCF_041595635.1 Labilibaculum sp. | reverse complement strand
GGATTGAAAGATTTTATTGCTGAGAAAAAAATAGAAGGTATCGAATTACTAATCGGTTATGATACTCCTTCAGGGAACATACCTATGGAATTGGTGAAAAGCGTGCATTTGCCTTTCTGGGTTACTTGGTTAGAAGTGTGGCGAAACGGGGAGGAGGCAGCAAAATCATATTTTCCCAATTCTTCCGCCGAGCATTTGCAATTTACCTGTGGGGGAAAAAATGCCATTGAAATGATTGCTACCCAAAAAAAGCTGTGGGAACATGCCGCTCACTTTCAAGCTGCTCATGCGGTAGTACATGCTGCTCATGTAGAACTCGAACATGCATTTACACGTGATTTTACATATAAAAGTAGCGAGGTGCTTAATTGTTTTGCTGAACTTCTGAACCGAACTGCACAGGAATTTGAGAATGGAGAACCTCCTATTACTGTGGCAATTGAAAATTTATGGTGGCCAGGACTCGATTTTCTGTTTCCGGCCGAAGTAGATGATTTTGCTTCACGTATTGAGTTTAGCAATTGGAATTTCATTTTAGATACCGGACATTTAATGAACACCAACATTAATTTGCGTTGTGAAGATGAAGCCATCGATTTTGTTTTGGATCGAATTTCTAGACTATCTAAAGATGCGCGGAATAAAATAAAAAGTCTGCATTTAAACCTGAGCCTATCGGGTGAGTATCAAAGCAAACAGGTGATGAAGGGCGTGCCTTTGGATTGGGATAGTATGAGTTTTAGTGAGAAATATAGTAGTGCAAGGACGCATGTCTTACAAATTGATCAGCATTTGCCTTTTCAAACAGCACGAGTAAAGGAGATTATTAACGAGCTTGCTCCTGATGTAGTAGTTCACGAATTCATTACAAAAAGTATGGAAGAATATTCCGAGAAATTAGATCAGCAATTAAATATTTTGAGATAGGAAAGTTTGCCTTATTGTACTTGTTTCTGGGATTTAGACCTTGTAAAAGCTTCTTGATATTAAGGATTGCTTTTTTAAAATTGCTTCTTTTCCCGAAATATTCCATAGCTTTGCAGAAAATAGGTTTCTCGCTTTTGAGAATTAAAATGGGAATCCGGTGTAATACCGGAGCTGTCCCCGCAGCTGTAAGCCTTCAATATGTATGTTATTGAACTCCGACAAAATAGCCACTAGATGATTGTGATATTATTTGGGAAGGCGTTGGAAAGGCAAAGCCAGAAGACCTGCCTAGTAAAATAACTGTTTCGTAACTTCGGGGAACTGAGTAACGAAGGTATAATTGTTGCAATTGTATTTTATCGTATACCATCCCCGCAATTTTTGTGGATGAAATGAAATTTGTAAAGCCTATCTATCAAAGCCTACTCCTTTTGCTCATGCTTGGGAGCTTTGCTTGTCAATCTGGTCAACAAAAAAAGAAAGAGTCAATTGCTGACTCTCCTCAGGATTTGGCCTTTTACTATCCTAGTCAGTTAAAATATGCCGATGGTTTCGAAATTAAAATTCTCGATAATGGTTTGAAACAGGTCATTGTTTGGGATCCTTGGAATTCGGGTGAAATATTTCAGAAGTATTATCTTAAAAATAGAGGAAGCAAAGTAGAAGGTGAAGTTCCAACCGATGGTTTATTGGTGGAAGTACCCATTAGAAGCATTGCTGCCCTTTCGAGTACACAAATAGGAATTCTTTCCTTCCTGGGAGTGCAGGATTGTATTGTGGCTGTTTCCTTACCCGATAGAATTTATAATGAGGAACTCAACAAAAAAGTTCAGGAGGGTCATATTCAAGGAGTAGGTCATTCGGAGAGTTTAAATTTTGAGAAAATTGTTGATATCAGTCCGGAATTGGTGATGGTGGCAGGCTTTATGAAAATCACCGAAAGGGAAACAAAACTGATGAACGCAGGTTTGCCGGTTGCTTATAATATAGAGTGGATGGAGTCATCACCATTGGCCAGAGCCGAGTGGGCGAAATTTATTGCTGCCTTTTTTAATAAGGAGGAGCGAGCTGATTTTCTTTTCCAGGAATTGGATCAGAAGTACAAGGATCTTAAATCTTTACTGCTAGAGGTGGAAAGTAAGCCGAATGTTATGGCGGGTTATAATTTTAAAGGAACCTGGTATATGCCGGGCGGACAGAGTTATTTGGCGCAGTTTCTGAGAGATGGCAAGGCGGATTATTTTTGGTTTTCGGATAGTACAAGTGGAAGTAAACCGCTAAGTTTCGAAGTGGTTTTCGATAAGCAAGGTGATTCGGATATCTGGTTTGGCCCCGGACAGGCTCGAAGTTTAGAGGATCTGAAAGCATTAGATGAGCGATACAGCCTATTTAAACCGTATAAAACAGGAAAAGTGTTCTGTTCTACTAAACGAATGAAGGATAGAGGAGCGAATGATTGGTTTGAATCCGGAGTGATGCAGCCCGATATCGTGTTTAAAGATGTGATTAAAATTCTACATCCAGAATTGTTACCTGATTATGAATTGTATTACTATCAACAATTGAAATAAGACTACTATGCTGTTGAAGAAAAGTGGAGGATTATTTTCGTTTCTATTTGGAATACTGTTGCTATTAATTGGTGGCGTGTTTTTACTCGATTTGATTTTTGGAAGCGTGAGCATTCCTTTTAAAAAGGTATTTGCTATTCTTTCGGGCAGCGATGTAAAGAATTCCTGGAATTATATTGTGCTGAACTTTCGTTTGCCCAAAGCTATTACCGCCATTTGTGTGGGAGCAGGGCTTTCGGTAAGTGGTTTAATGATGCAGACCCTTTTTCGAAACCCTTTGGCTGGTCCCTATGTTTTGGGAATTAGTTCGGGAGCGAGTTTGGGTGTTGCTTTAATAGTGATGGCCTCGGCGATTATGCCGGTCGCTTTTGGAGCAATTGCTTCCTTCCTGGGCAATTGGGCTTTGGTGGTTTCTGCTGTGGTGGGTGCTTCCCTGGTTTTTATGCTGGTGGCTCTTGCTTCCATTCGCATTAGCGATAGTGTTTCTTTACTGATTATTGGAATCATGTTTGGAAGCATAACAGGGGCAGTGGTTAATATCTTGCAATATTTTAGTGATCCAGAACAAATTCAGAGTTTTATTGTCTGGACTTTTGGAAGTTTGGCAGGGGTAAGCTGGACCGAAATGCGCGTAATGGCACCCATTGTTTTTTGTGGATTGTTCATCGCTTTTTTTCTGATAAAACCGCTAGATGCTCTTTTACTAGGCGAAAATTATGCCCGTGGTGTGGGAATATCGGTCAACCGAACTCGAATTGCAGTGATTATTAGTACCGCATTAATTGCGGGAACCTTAACCGCATTTACGGGTCCCATTGCTTTTGTGGGAGTTGCCGTGCCTCATATCGCACGTGCTATTTTTCGTACAGCAAGTCATCGGATACTCATGCCAGCGGTGGTTCTTATTGGTGCAGCAATCATGCTTTCCTGTGATATTATTTCACAGGTTCCAGGCAATCAAAATACCTTACCCATTAATTCGGTGACTGCTTTATTTGGCGGTCCGGTAGTAATTTGGGTAATCATGCGAAGTAGAAATGTGAAGGCTTCCTTTGCAGGCTAAGGGGGAAATTTATGAGCGATATAAAAAACACAGAGCAAGATATATTGGTGACAAAGGATCTTTCCATTGGATACAAGCAAGGGAAAAAGGATAGTTTGTGTTTGCTTTCGAATATCAACCTGAGGATTAAGCGGGGAGAAATGGTTTGTTTGTTGGGACCCAATGGAGCTGGAAAATCGACTTTGATGCGTACCATTGCCGGAATTCAAGTCCCTTTAGGTGGAAGGACCTTGGTGGAAGGTATTCCTATTCGCGATCGGAATTACAAAGAGATTGCTCAGCTACTGAGTATTGTTCTAACCGAAAGAATTGATGTAGGGAATTTAACGGTTTACCATATCGTTTCTTTGGGTCGTCATCCTTATACGTCGTGGATGGGGCGTTTGTCGGAAGAGGATAATGACAAGATAAAATGGGCTTTGGAGCAAGTTGGCCTGATGCATTATGCCAATCATTTCATCAATCAGCTGAGCGATGGAGAACGACAGCGGGTGATGATTGCAAAGGCTTTGGCTCAGGATACTCCACTTATTATGCTCGATGAACCAACGGCTCATTTGGATTTGCCCAATCGGGTTGAAATTATGCGTTTGTTGCACCGTTTGGCACGAGAAACCAATAAAGCTATCTTACTCTCTACTCACGAATTGGATTTGGCCCTTCAGGCTGCCGATGTAATTTGGCTGATGGCTTTGCACCAGGAAGTAAAAGTAGGTGCGCCGGAAGATTTGGTTTTGAATGGGAGTATCGAGGAGACTTTTCACAATAAATCTTTCAATTTCGATCGGAGAACAGGAAATTTTATCATGAATTACCAAAAGAAACAGACTATTCAGCTTTTGGGTAATGATGTAATGGGCTTTTGGACACAGAGAGCTTTATCTCGTGAAGGCTACCAGGTAACCTGCGAGGAAGAAGGCAATTGCTCGGTTCGCTTACTGGAAGATAGCATGGAATGGGAAGTTCACAAAAATGGAGGAGTTCTTCTCTGTAAAAGCATAGAGGAATTGCTGGTTTATCTTCGAACTTCTTTCCCTACAGATTAATTCTGCCTTCCCTGTTTTTTAGCTGAAATCATCGAAAGATTGGCTTTCTATTTTCTTGCTTATTGATGCCATTCAAGATATTATACCCAACATGTAAAATGGGTGGATTTTGTGAACTATTCTTATTGGTTTATCTTTTAAAATTTTCACACAAGAGGAAAGTATGGACTGATATTTCGTGTGGATTCTACTTTGATTTTCCCCTTGCAGATGTTGTTTTCTAATCATTACATCTTGATAGGTAGTGGTTTATGGTATTCTTTCTAAATAAGGATTTTTTGATTTCTGATTGGGTTTTTTTTATACATTTGCACTGCAATTGGTTCTCGAATATCTGTTTTTTCAGATGAGAGATGAAAAGGGAATTCGGTGAGAATCCGGAACTATTCCCGTAGCTGTAAGCTCAAAAAAAAGCTTTTTCACTGCTATGCCACTGTTCTGATATTTTAGGATGGGAAGGCGGAAAAAGTTGAGCAAGTCAGAAGACCTGCCAATGCAAACTTATAGTCACTGCTTTCGGGTAAAAGAGCAACGGACAAAAGAATGCAAAAGAATGGTGTAAGGAACCATATCTTAAAATGAAACTCTTCTTTTTTCTGCTCCCTGATGGTAATACATTAAACTAATTAATTATTACTGTATTTTTTATTATGAAAAAATTTATTGTATCGGCTTTAGTCTTGTGCTCACTTAGCACTGCTAGTTTGAAAGCTGAAGAAAATCCAAAAACTGCTAATGATACACTTGCAGTGAAACATCTGAATTTATCAGAAGTAGAAGTGAATGCATCCCGTGTGAATGCTAAAATGAAAGATCTGCCTCAAAAGGTGGATGTAATTTCGAAACGAGTGATTGAATCGACTTCGGCAGTGAATATGGCCGATCTTCTGAAAGGAAATAGTGCTGTTGATATTCTGCAATATCCGGGTATCAATGCTGGAATTGGAATTCGCGGTTTTGCGGCATCAACATCTAGTAAGTATACAGTTATTTTAATCAACGGAAAACCTGCAGGAACTCAAAATATTGCTAGTATCGATCTGGAGAATGTGGAGAGAGTCGAGATTTTGAAAGGACCTTTTTCTGCACAGTACGGTTCCGATGCCATGGGTGGTGTGGTGAATATCGTTACCAAAGAAAACAAAGGCGAGTTGGGCGGTTCGGTGAGCATGCAATATGGCAGCTTTCAAACTTCACGCGCGAATGTTAGCTTAGGGGGAGCTATCTCTGAAAAATTAAATTTTGATTTTTCCTATGCTTTCCACAATCAGGGCGAAGATTATCGTGTTGGTGATAATAACCTGTACGACGAGGATTATGCTGAAACAATATTAGACCCTACAACCTATGGCGAACGAATGGAGAATACCAAATTCGAGAAGCATAATGTGAACGGTCGCTTGGGAATTAATTTCTCTGAAAAATGGAATTTGAATCTAAACGGTTCCTATTTTAAGGGTAATGATGTGGAAACGCCTGGTTCTTTCTGGCATGTTTATGGAATGGATAACAAAGATCTAGAAAGATATACAACAGGTTTCGATCTTCAGGGAAAAGAGGGTGCTCATACCTTTACTTTATCGCCTTACTATTCACGTCAGAAAGAAAATAACTACGATGTGGATCAGGATTCTTATGGTGACACTGAGTATACTTATAAAAACTATGGTTTTCAATTGAGCGATGCCATTCAGTTGGATGATCATATTTTAGCTGTAGGAATTGATAACGATACAGAAGATTATGAGAGTTTGAATTATACTACAACAGGTAGTTTAGAATCTCCTTTCCAGCCAGATTATCAAAATATTGCTACTGGCGTTTATTCACAATTGCAATTGAACTTTTTTGACGGAAAATTGAATGCTTCTGTTGGGGCTCGTGGCGATCATGTGAAGTTTAAAATTGAAGAGAATGAGTTTTTGGGTAACGATGCCAGTGATGAAGATTACTGGGTTTTCACAAAGAATTTAGGCTTGAAATATGAGTTAGGTGCAGGTTTTTCTGCTCACTCAAGTTGGGGAGATGCTTTTTTAGCTCCTAGTGCTTTTCAGGTAGCAGGTCAATATACAACTGCTTATGGAACTACGGTTGGAAATCCTGACTTGGATCCTGAAAAATCGAATACCTGGGATGCAGGATTTGCTTTCCAAAATTTCAAAAAAGGAATCAACTTCGATATTACCTATTTCGATACACACCATAAAGATAAAATTGTAAGTTCCTACGATGAAGATTACAATACTTCCTATATAAACGCTGATAAAGCGGATATGAATGGTTTGGAAGTAGTTGCTTCCTACGATTTTGGAGCTAATTCGGATTACGATTACTCTCTTCGTGTTTATGTGAACTATACTCATCTTTTTGATGCAACTGTGGAAACAGAACAATACGATGGTAGTTACTTAAAATCTCAAATGAATTACGTGAGAGATAATAATGCTTCTTTTGGAGTTGAATTCGATAATTTAAAAGGTTTTTATACTCGTTTAAATGGTCGTTATATCGGACATCGTTACGAAGACAATTACATGTATTCTGCTGATTATTCTAATTGGCCAACGGTGAGTCGTGCAGCTATTACTTATAATGGCGAAGAGGTAAGAGCCGATCTAATTAATGAGGATGTATTGCGTCACCCAGTGTACTACGTGTTCGATTATAGTGCAAGTTATGCGTTCAACAAAAATTACAAAGTTGGCCTTACAGTTTCTAATCTTTTCGATGAGAATTACACAGAAAAAGATGGTTACAACATGCCGGGAAGAATGATTATGGCGAAAGTTGGCTATACATTTTAAGTGCTGATTGTTTACAATATAGAAGAGGATGTTCGAAGGTCGAACATCCTTTTTTTGTGCTGTGTGATTTGTGAGCGCATAAAAAAAACGGGTTGAATGTTCGATTCAGCCCGTTTTGTGTTTTTTAATTGTTTTGTCCTTAAAATCCTGTACCGAATTTACTCCAGTAGCTATTTTCCAGCTCTTTCCATCGAAGCATGGTAGCTCCTGTAAAATCGCGGGTAAATTTATTGAGCAAAACTTTCGCTTCTTGTTCTTTTCCTTCCTTCAGTAGCTCTTGAACTTTAGTTTCGATCACCTCGGCATCATCGAAGCCTTTTTGTTCGAAATAGGCTACTTCTTCCATCATTCCTTTGCGAGTTGTTTGCCATTGTAAAGTTGCTAATTTATTGGCTTTTCGATACTGCCAAATAGCGGCATCATCGCGGTAACGCTTTTGTCCGCAGTACTGAAAGTTCTCGGGTAATTGGCTTGTTCCTGAGTAAATTGGGATTCGTGGACTCTGTCCCGGATTATCGAAAGAGAACCAGGCGCGACCACCAATTTCATCGGGCAACCAATCTCTTAACTGAATAATATGCGAGTAGGAACACCAGGAAACAGCCACCGTTCTTTGGTATTCAACGGCTCCCTCTTTTAACGAATTGTAAAGTGCGCGATTGTCTTTGTTTGGCCAAGGATGCGCATTGGCTGCCATTAGCGTATCAACACCTATTTCTTCCTTATTTTCGTTCAGCTTTTTCTTAATGACTTTTAGATTTTGTGTCATGTCATATTTTGTACCTTCGTAGGTTTCTCGGTAGAGCGCAATTACGTCTCGTACAGAAACTTTCTGATCCGGTTGAACCGAAAAAGGCAATTCATCCGCTTCAAAATCTAAGTGCAGGGAAGGAGCAAGGGTATTCAGAATAAAAAATTCACGAATTTTAAAAGGCTTTTTAACCTTTCCGTAAGCTTTCCAAAATTTAAACTCTTCCTTACCATCCCAACGATTTAGTGCTTTTGCTACCGAAAACACATTATCGGAATACATAAAGTGGTCGCTGTCTTTTTTATCGATGATTCCGATTCTTGAAATATTAGCCGATACAGCAACATGATTATCAGGAATGCGTTGTGCAGCCCAAACGCCACCAATTTTATCGGGACCTTCGCCAAAAATCTCCAATTGCCAAACTTCTTTTTTATCGGCAATGGTGATGCATTCTCCCCAATCGCCATAGCCATATTCTTTAATAAGGCTACCAATTAATTTAATTGCATCGCGAGCCGTAGAACAGCGTGCCAGGGCAAGGTGTTCTAACTCTTCAATCAGAAACATTCCATTTTCGTTCACCAGTTCTTTGGGACCCACAATGGTTGTTTCGCCAATGGCCAATTGCTTTTCGTTTAAGCAAGGGTAAGCAGTGTTTAGGTAGGCAAAAGTTTCTTTTACTTGTGGAATCTGGCCAACTGCTTTTACATTTCGTTGATCCCAGGGAGTTTCTGTTTTTAATTTTCCCTTGTAAATCGTTAGGCTGGTGTCTTTATCAAACTTTTGAGCTTCTTCAACCTGCAGCCAGGTTCTGTATTTGCCATCGCAGGTATGACTGGTAATTACAGATCCATCGGTGGATGCTTTTTTGCCAACCATTATGCTGGTGCAGCTTTCGCCAAAGTAGGGATCGTTTACCTGATCGAAAACCGACTGAGCAACAGAGGCTTGAAAATTCAGACAAAATATTGCAAAGATTGCAATCAAAAAATTCTTCATGGAGTGGTTATTTTTAAGGTTAACTTTTAAAAATTCACTTTCGTGATTTTTACAAATGAGCCACAATATAGCTTATTTGAAGTGTTTTTTTGTTATTTAGGAACAATTTAGAGGGAGTCAAGTGATTTGGGGACCGATAATTCTAATAGAACGGATGAATTGATACCTTTGCCAAGGAATAATTCTAAAAGCGAAAATAGGGTGAGGTACTTTTTTCATATTGGTTACAAGGGTAGTAATTATAGAGGTTGGCAGCGTCAGAAAAATGTTGTGAGTGTTCAGGAGGTGATTGAAGATAAATTATCTAAATTATTAAAGGAAAAAGTAGTTTGTATTGGTTGTGGCAGAACGGATGCCGGTGTTCATTCTTCGCAATATTTTTTCCATATCAATTCCAATAAAATTTGGACCGATCGTCAGCTTTTTATTTTGAATAAAATGCTTCCTTCGGATATTTCGGTTTATGATGTATGTGAAGTGAAGGCCAACAATCATGCTCAGCACAGTGCTACTGCCCGAACCTATAATTACTTTATTCATACCCATAAAAATCCATTTTTAAGTAAGATTAGTTCATTTTATGATATTAAACCCAATGTTGATATGATGAGTGAGGCTGCATCTCTACTTTTAAAATATTCGGATTTTAGAGCTTTGTGTAAATCTCCAGACAATCACAACAATACACTTTGTGATATTTTTTCGATACAGTTTTTTACCGATGCTTCGAAAGAAAATTTCCGACTTCAGATTACAGCCAATCGATTTTTAAGAGGAATGATTCGAATTCTTGTTTATGAATTAATTGAGGTAGGAACAGGTAATAAGAGTGTTGATGAGTTTGAAGAGATGATTAAAAGTAAAATACCTCAACAATTTTTAAATATAGCCTATTCTCAAGGCTTGTATTTGTCTCAAATTCAATATCCTTTTTTGAAAACAGCCTCCTACGACGATTATTGTCCTCTTTTACATCTACATACTTGGATTCCTGTTGGTGTTAAGCAATTACAAGTTTTATGAGTGACTATATTTTTAATTAAGATTATAATTGTTCCGCATTTACTTGTTTTGTAATGAAATCGTTCTGTTACAAGCAAGGGAGAAACAAATATTTATTGTTTACATTTGTGGGCTAAAATTTACCCAGGAGTTAATTGTATTGATAATCTTTTGGAAAAAAAAGCGTTCTTATAACTAAGAATATGGGATTATATTGGAATAAAATGGCTAAAAAAAATCAAGGTTTTAAAAATATAAAAAGAACATCGAAGAAAGAAATTAGTAAAAAAAAGAGGATAAAAAAGACTTTCTTTCGTACTTATTTGTTTCGTTTACTAGGAATTGGTTTTCTATTATCCTTACTGGCTGTAGGCGTTCTTTTGGGAAGTGTTTATATTGGTTTGTGGGGAAAATTACCAGACTACTATACGCTTAGAACAATTAAAAATGCAAATGCCTCTGAAATTTACTCGGAAGATGGTGCCGTATTGGGACGTATTTATGCTGAAAATAGAACGAATGTAAATTTTAAGGATATCCCTATAGATGCTATAAATGCATTAATTGCTACTGAAGATGTTCGCTTTTATGAGCATCAAGGGGTGGATCAGCGTAGCTTGTTGCGTGTTCTTGTAAAATCATTGGTATTAGGAGACAGAAGTTCTGGAGGTGGAAGTACCTTAAGTCAGCAATTATCAAAAAACTTATATCCTCGTAAAGATTTTGGTATTTTTAGTATGCCAGTGAATAAGATGAAAGAAGCTATAACCGCTTCGCGACTCGAAAAAATTTATTCGAAAAAGGAGATTTTGCAACTCTATTTAAATACGGTTTCCTTTGGCGAAAATGTGTTTGGTATTGAGAGTGCATCCCGGCAATTTTTTAGTAAATCTGTTTCTCAACTTGAGACTCATGAATGTGCAGTACTTATCGGTATGCTTAAGGCTCCTACTTTTTACAATCCTAGATTGCATCCCGAGAGATCGAAGCAAAGGAGGAATGTTGTTTTGAGTCAAATGGCGAAATACAAATTCATATCGGAGCAACGAGTAAAGGAATTGCAGGATCTTTCCTTACGCATTAATTATCAAAAACAATCTAACCAAACAGGTTTGGCTCCTTACCTTCGTGAAAGGGTGCGAATTGAAGCCAATGCTATTCTTCAAAATTATCCCAAAGAGGATGGGAGTTATTATGATATTTATCGTGATGGCTTGCACATAGTGACTACACTTGATTCAAGAATACAAATGCATGCCGAACGAGCAGTGGCCGAACATATGAAAAATTTACAAGCTCTATTCAAGCAACATTGGGGCAATCAATCTCCTTGGGGGAATACGGATGAGGTAATTCAAGATGCTAAAGTAAAGTCGGAACGATATAAAAATCTAAAAGAAAAAGGAAAATCTGAAAAAGAAATTAATCTAATTTTCAGTAAAAAGGTGAACATGAAAATTTTCACTTGGAATGGAGACAAAGAGGTGGAAATGTCGCCGCTGGATTCTCTAAAATATTACGTACAACTTTTGAATACTGGTTTCCTGGCCATGGAACCTAATAGTGGAAAAATTAAAGCTTGGGTAGGTGGTATTGATTTTGCCCATTTTAAATACGATCATGTTAAAGCTAAACGTCAGGTAGGCTCTATTTTTAAACCCATTGTTTATGCTGCTGCATTGGAAGAGGGATTTTCTCCTTACGATTATTTTCCAAATGAACGCAAAGTTTACGAAGAATATGATAATTGGGCGCCACGCAATGCAGATGACCTTTACGAAGGTAGTTACAGTATGGAAGGAGCACTTGCCGAATCGGTAAATACCATTGCCGTTGATGTGCTTTTGGAGTCGGGAATAGGTAATTCCATTGTGATGGCCGAGGGAATGGGTATAGAAAGTTCTTTGCCCCAAGTTCCTTCATTGGCCTTGGGAACTGCGGATATTTCCCTGTATGAGATGATTCAGGTATATGCTACTTTAGCAAATAGGGGTGTACGTATTGATCCATACTATATCGCAAGAATTGAAGATAATAAGGGCCGTTTACTTGTAGATTTTTCTTCGTCTCGGGAAGAAAATCGCCTTGTGTTATCATCTGAAAATGCAGATATTATTAATCATATGCTCGAGGCAGTTGTGAACAATGGAACTGCAAAATCGCTTCGTTCGGTTTATGGTTTACGGGGAGAGTTGGCAGGAAAAACGGGAACAACACAATTGCAAGCAGATGGCTGGTATATTGGTTACAATTCAAAATTAGTGGCTGGCGCTTGGGTAGGCGCCGAAGATATGCGTATTCATTTTAACTCCTTAGCTCTCGGACAAGGTGCAAGTATGGCTTTACCAATTTATGGAAAATTCATGCACAAATTAGCAACAGACCGGAACTTTAATCAATACACAAATGCAAGGATTACCAAGCCTGATGAAGAAATTTTAGCAGAATTAAATATTCCTCACTATTTGCCTCCAGAGTCTAATTTCTTTGATAATTTGTTTGGGCTTAAAAATCAAGATGCTGATAAACTCATGAAACGCAAAGAAAGAAAAGAACGCAAGGAAAGGAGAGATTCAGAGAAAAAATCAATTTATCAGACCATAAAAAACATATTCAAACGTAAAAATTAGAAATGATTTCGAAGGTGTTTATCTGCTTCCTTTTTTAGTTCCAATTTGGCTTTATTGTTTTGATTGTTTAAGTTACGCAATGTTCTGCTAATAGAAGCATCGGAAAGTTTTTGTTCTAAGCGAAGCAAAAAATCAGCTAGCGATTTGTGATCGTGCCAGTTTCCGAGATTCGTTTCTGTAGTATTGACAATCTCCAAAGCTTGTTTCCTTCTCTCATCTTCACTGAGAACAAGTAGCAGATTTTCTAGCGTTTTAACTACTTTTAGTAATTTTCTGATCTCATGATGATATTCTTCCCCCTTCGAGGAGTTAAATAATTTGTTGACAATTTCCAATTCATCATGGATAATGCGATCACCTTTAAGCAGTAGTTCTGAATCCTCTATCTGTTCTAAGTCGGAATATAAAATAGCAACCCGCTTTTTGAATTTAGGAAGATTAAATTTGCTAAAATTAATGCTTACTTTTTTAGACTGATTTTTTATTTCTTCTTCCAAAAAAAGGGATATTTGTTCGGGAATAGAAATATTACTAGAAGCAAGCAAAGATTTAGACACTTGTAAAGCCCGAAGTTTGCCCGTGCTCCTAAATATACTTCTTAGCTGTTTAATTAATTTTGTGGCGAGTTTAGTTTGCAGATTGATTTCTTCAACTAGTAACAACAAGCTTCTCATGTTTTTAATGTCAACTCGTAATTTGTGGATGCTCTCCTCATTTAGATTTTTAGACAAGTTTAAGTTTGTCAGAAAAGAATCAAATCTTTCTTTATAAAAGGAGCTCAGGCGAGTATTTCCTTTTTTTGACTGCATATTTTTTGCTTCTGGTTGCATATTTTTTTCTTTTTATATACAATATACATAAAATCAGAAAATTACAAGCATGAGTTTAAGATAAAAACATGCATTTTATTTTAGGAGATAAATAGGGAATTGTCAAGTTATGTACCTTCGTTTCGAGTTTTACTATAAAATTTTTATTGATTTATTATTTGTTAGTAAGAGTTTATTTTATTGTTTAGGGACAGAACGAATGAATTGAATAGTACTTGTGAGGCTATATAAATCACTTATCTTTGTCATTCGTTTTTAAGATCAAAAAGGATTGAAAGAACGAATAGTATTTATTTTTTAATTAAAAAGTTATAATGAAACAATTGAGTAACGGATTACAAAACCGTTATCAGGTGTCTCGTTTCAAAAGGTGGGGTCGTAAAGGCTTTAGTGTGTTTCAAAGTTTAAAACACGAGGTGACCATTGGTTGTCTTGTGGCAACTTATTTAACTACTGCTACTTTTGAAAAAACAAGTGCTCAAGAGCAAACTATCTATGTTAACCAAGATCAGAAATTGGATGAGGTGGTTGTGAGTGCACTGAGAACACCTGTAACGTACTCCGAGCTTGCCCGGGTGGTGAGTGTGATGGAGAGAGAGGAAATTAATGCAGCTCCCGTTCAAAGTGTGCAGGATTTATTGGAGAATGCTTTAAATGTAGATGTACGACAAAGAGGAAACATGGGAGTGCAAGCCGATGTAAGCATTCGAGGTGGTAGCTTTGATCAAACCATGATTCTGCTCAATGGGGTGAATGTAACCGATCCTCAATCGGGTCACCTAAGCATGAATATTCCAGTTGATTTGGAAAGTATCGAACGGGTTGAAATTCTTCAAGGACCAGGAGCTAGAGTATTTGGTCCCAATGCATTTAGTGGAGCTATTAATTTTATTACAGGCACCCAAAATAAAAACAATATCAAATTGACTGCTACGACAGGAGAAAATGGATTTTATTCTCTTTCAGCAGCAGCAACCTATCTTACAGGGCCCCTAAAATCTTACCTTGCCCTAAGCCGAAAGGCTAGCGATGGTTATATCGATAATACCGATTTTAAAGCAACAAATCTTTTTTATCAGGGAAAACTTACTACTACGGAGGGTGATTTGGATCTTCAGTTAGGCTACAATACCAAAGGTTATGGTGCCAATAGTTTTTATACACCGGTTTATCCCAATCAGTATGAGGAAAATAAAACAACATTTGCCAGTTTACGATACAGCACTAAAGGAAAGGTGAAATTTACACCTGTAGTTTACTGGCGTCGTCTTCAGGATCATTTTGAACTCTTTCGTAGCGATCCTCCTTCTTGGTATGAAACCGATAATTACCATTTAACAGATGTTTACGGCACCAATTTAAATGCCAGCTATAATTGGGCGTTGGGTAAAAGTGCTACAGGAGTAGAATTTCGATCAGAAAATATTTGGAGTAATGTATTGGGTGAGGATTTGGATGAGCCTATTGCTGTGCCAGGAGAGTCGGGAGTCTACTATACCAAGAGCTATAGCCGTACAAATATGAGCTATTTTTTAGAGCACAATGTTTATTTAGATCGATTAACCATTTCGGCTGGTGTAATGGCCAATTGGAATTCTGATTTGGGACGAGGATACAATTTGTATCCGGGTGTAGATTTGAGTTATCGCTTAAAAGGAGATCTGAAATGGTATGCCTCTCTGAATCACTCTTTGCGCATGCCTACTTTTACAGATCTTTTCTACGAGGGAACTACAAATATAGGGAATAGCGATTTGGATCCTGAAGAAGCGACTACTTATGAGACAGGTTTAAAATATGACAGACCATCCTTTCGAGCCCATGCATCTGTTTTTTATCGTCATGGTGTTAATATAATCGATTGGGTAAAAGAGAATGCTGATGATAAATGGCAAAGTCAGAATTTAACCGAAGTGAATACATTCGGAATTGAGTTTTCCACACAATGGGATCCGCGATTTAATTTCGGTAAAGATTTTCCGGTAAAAAGTTTAAAAGTAAGTTATGGCTATTTGAGTCTTGATAAATCTTCCGATGATTACATCTCACTTTACGTTCTCGATAATTTAAAACACAAACTGAGCATTGTTACCGATCATGCAATTTGGAATGATTTGAGTGCTTCTTGGACGGTGTCTTATCAGGATCGTGATGGTGGATATGTATACTACGATACCGAGAATAGCGAATATGGTGAGGAAACCTCCTATGAACCATTTTGGCTTGTTGATGGTCGTATTTACTATGAAAAACCAAAATATACTTTATATGCTGAGGTTTCGAATATTTTGGATAAAGAATATTATGATTATGGAAACATTACCCAGCCTGGCAGATGGCTGAGAGTGGGTGTGAAAGTGAATCTAGATTTGTAAAGTATTCTTTAATTGATGAAAAATATCCTGTCACCGTGTGTGTGACAGGATATTTTTTTTGCGTGGCTTTTTAATTTTAGGTTATAAATGCAGGAATCCCATTATATTTAGCAAATAGATGAACAAATAGGCCAAGGAAAAGGAAATTAGTGGAGCGATGATCCACATTACAAAAAAACGATCGACCTCGGTTTTTCGGAAGATGTTTCGAAAGCCCAATTTGGCGACTCCTATGCCAATAATTGCTGCTACATTGAGTTGTACTAATGAGGTAGGAATTCCTTTTATTAACGAGGCACAAAGCAGTAAGCTTGCAGAAATAAAAGCGATAATTACGGCTTCAATTCTTCCAAAAAGCACAATTTCTTTTCCCGTATTTTGCACAATTTTATCGCCAAAAATAGAGCTGCCAATGGCAAAACTTGGAGCTACAATCAGAGTTGCCAATATCATCACCTGAAGGTAATTGTTGGGCGAAATATTCAGTTCGTTGCAAGCCATGGAAGATAGCGGACCAGCAGCATTGGCAACGTTGTTGGTGCCAATAGAGAAGGCTACATATAAGGACATGATGATGATGAGTCCTTTGAGCAGATAACTGTCGTTTATTTGTTTTGAAATGGTGTATCCTCGCTTCCGGATGGGTTTGTAAATGTATTTTCCGATGAGAAAAGAGAGTACAAAAGCCAAAATGGGCATGATGAACCAGGTAGGGAGTATTTCGAAAAAAAGTTTATCGGTATTGAGCGATTTGAGGTAAAGTGCGGGTGCTGTTACCGCTAAAACGGTAGACTGACTGGTGGATTGAGGTATGCCGAATAAATTGGCTATAAGAAGCGATATGGCTACAGCAAGTAGAATGGCAGAAACCACCGAAAAGCTCATTAGTTGAGAATCGAGTAAACCTTTTCCGATGGTTTTGGCTGTTTCTTTTCCGCCAACAATGGCACCTATAAATACCATTAAGCCGAACAAGCCAGGAATAACACTTTTTTTCAGGACATTAGAGCCGTAAGCTGCGGAAAAAGCTGGTGCGGTTCCACTTCCACCCATATTAATAGATAGAAGAATAGCAATAACAAAGGGAATTAAAAATGGAATAAGCATAATTGAAGGGTTTTGATTAGTTTTCTCCAAAAATATTCCATCTTTCCTCAAATGAGTAGCGCACAAAAGCGTAATTTCCACTAGGTGTTTGTGCGTATGCGATCTGCTTTGCAGAGTCAAATAATGAAATTTGATTTTAATTTCTGCTGTTTTTACAATTCGAAGATATGCTGCTTAATGGCATAAATGACCAAAGCAGCCGTATTTTTCGATTCTGTTTTTAGCAGAATATTTTCACGGTGCTTATCTACGGTTCGCTTGCTGATAAAAAGAAGATCGGCAATTTCCTGATTTGAATATCCCTTGCAGATATTGTAGAGAACCTCTATTTCTCGTTGGGTGAGATCGAGTTTCAGCTTGTGATTGCTTTTCTGATTCAGATTGCGAACGATGCTTTCCAGGATTTCGGGAGAGAAATAGTTGCGTCCTGCCTGCACATCAGAGATGGCTCGCTGCACCTCCTCGAAATGCGAATTTTTAAGCAGAAAGGCCTTGGCTCCGGCATCAATCATTTCCGAATAGTAATTCTCGTTGGCATGCATCGAGAGGGCGATGATTTTTGTGTCGGGATAGGTCTTCAGAACCTCACGGGTGGCTTCTATGCCATTCATTTCGGGCATTTCAATGTCCATTAGAATGATGTCGGCTTGCCAGTTGCGGAGTAGTTCTAGTAATTTTATTCCATTACTGGCTTCCTTTATTTCGGGTTGATTCGCTTGATTATGGAGTAGAAAACACAATCCTTCACGAAATAGATCGTGATCGTCAACCAGAGCAATTTTTAGCGCTTTTGTCATGAGATGGGAATTTCGATTTTGAAAAATACGCCTTGATTTTTTTTGCTGGTGATTTCTATATTTCCATCCAGCGATTTGATTCTGGAACGGATATTCGACAGTCCCATTCCCTGACTGCTGCTGATGGCGGGAGCAAAGCCGATGCCATTATCGCCATACATCAGTTGTAGTTTTTGGGGATGCAGCACCAGCGATAGGTCGATGGCTGAGGCCGAAGCATGCTTGATGCTGTTGTTGATCAGTTCGCCGATGATTCGATACAGAATCAATTCCACATTGTAGTCGAAGCGTTTCTTATGGAGCTGAATGTTCATTTGTACCTGGTAGCGATCGGTAATGTGCAGTTCCTGGAAAAAGGTTTTAATGGCTTTCTCGAGGCCGTAGCGTTCCAAAATGTGCGGACTCAATTTGTTGGAGATCTCTTTGATGGTGAGGATGGCCTGATCGATGGCCTGATCGGTTTTACCCACAATTTTCTGATGCTCCTGATTCTTTACAGAAGCAAAAAGGGCCGAATTGCACATTTTTATGCTCGAAAGCACGGGACCTAAACCGTCGTGTAGTTCTTTAGCAAAGCGCTGGCGTTCCTTTTCTTCGGTTTTTATCACAGCAGTGAGAACTCTCGCTTCATTGTTTTTTCTTTCCCTATCGATTTCGTTTTGCAGCTGAAAAATCCGCCGGATGTAGAAGGCTCCAAAGAACATAAGTAGGGAAATCGCTACAGCCATCCAGTGGGAAATGAGCATTGCTTCCTTGTCGGGATTTGATGCATAAAGTTCAAGTAAGTCTACAAATCGGCGCAAAGCCATGAGTAAAAAACCGATGGATATCATGATCCAGGAGACATTGAAACGCGTCTTCGGAATTAGGCCAATGGTAATGAAGAAGGCCCCGAATTGCAGCAAAACGGATAGGATGAGTGCAATCTGTAGTATCATAACACAAGAGTATAAATTCTGCCTTTGAAAAGGCTACGTCTAAAGTCGTATTTTTGGTCAGCGGGCCTGCTTTTTGCTTGCGATTCACCCGATGCTCTTACGAAGTTAGGAATTTCATTCTGATTCAAAAGGGAAGTTCCTTTATTTCAGTTTCGAAGAATTTATTGGCTTGCCTGGACCGATGGCAGGCTCTCTTTTGATTTGTGTCGGTTTCCGCAAAATGGGGGAAACCGACACAGTAGGGGGGAACTGAATCATTCCAAAGTCAGTGTGGAGTCTGTTTGCCGACTCCTTCACTCAGGAATTTTCTTAGTCTGCAGGACACGAATTGTAAGCTTCTCCGTGATATCCTGTTAAAGTACCCCAGGAGGTCATGGAAGAGGTAAAACCTTCGGGACGGATTTGCTCGACTATCTGTTTGGTGTAAGGCATTTGCAGGTGCTTGATCCGAACGTAGTGATCGTAAACCCTTTCGAAAATAGGTTGATAGTTTCCGCGACTCTTCTCTGAGATTACCTCCTTAAATTTTCCATACATATTATAGTATTCAACATCTTCACCCAAATTGTATTTTGCAAAATACTCAAAGCCATGCAAAAGCCGGTTGTCGAGGTAGGAATACAAATCAATGCCCTGTTTCCAGGCTATCTCAGATATTGCTGCCAGGTATCCCAGTCCCATTTGGCTATGTCCCTGATCTCTTCCGCTTTCCTGACACTGACCGGTTTTGGCATCGATATAGCCCGAAAAGGTAGAGTAGGGTTGCACATTGGTGCCCATTACATGCGCAATGGCATTGTTGAACAGTTCTACGTCATCGCAAAAAACGGCGATTGCCAGCACCGAATTTACCATGGAAAGTCCCCAGTTTCCGTTGGAGTTCATACTATTGGTGTAGTAGTTGCTGATTAGGGGATAGTAGACCTTGAGCAGCATATCTTTGAACTGATCGACTTCTTTCCCGGGCCAGTTGTTATAGGTATGAAGAATGATTTCTGCGGCATTACAATATTTTTGAGCGATCATGCCGGCTACCAAATTATCATCCTTGCCGGTAATGGTTTTTAGGGTGCGACTCCATGCATTCAGTATCTCGATTGTTTTTTCAGCATGTGCCTTGTTGCCCGTAACAACCCATTGCAAAGCATGGCAATAGGCAGCTTCCCCATCCTTGCCAATTTCCGGATCGCCAAGCCGATTGGCTCCATAGCTGTCGCGATGCACATGTTCGAAAGGGGTTGGAGTCCAGTTCAGGGGCGATCCTTCCCAATCGAGCATCTTCTGATAGGCACTGGCCCAGGGCTCATCGCCATTGTTCACATGCGCCTTTATGGAAGCAAGATCCTCTGCATTGTGCATGATGCCAGGATGACTGATTTTTTGAATCAAATAGTTCTCCTGATTCACAGCAGGTTCCTTTACCTGAGCATAGCTGTAAAAACTCATCAGGAGTAGGGTGAAAATAAAAACAAAGGACTTCTTTTGCGTCATAATTTAAGATTTAAGTAAAGATTTACAGGTATTATCGATGATTGGTGATTTTTAAAAAGGCATCTGTTTTGACTTAAAAAACAGATGTTAACTTTCAGATATCGGGCTTGAGCCGATCCAAAGGAGAAGAGAACCTCCCCTGAGCGAGGCCCTTTGTATTCCGCTTTAGGCTTTCCGTTTTTGCTCCAATAGCTTCACCATGCCCAAAACGAATTTGTTGGCTGGTGTGGGAATGCCAAGTTCCTGTCCGAAACGAACAACTGTTCCGTTTTGGTAATCGATCTCGGATGCTTTGCCGCTATGTACGTCTTTCGATAGGGAAGACATAGATTCTGGAGGATAGGAATCGATGATGGACATGGATTTCTCTACAATATTCTCGGGCAGCTTGATATTTTTGGCTTTGGCAACCTGACTTACTTCTGTTAGTATATCAACCAGTATGCTTCTCGATTCGGGTGTTTTCCGAATCAGGCCATAGCCCTGATTGGCAATGGTTCCCACGCCGCTAAGGCAGATGAGGATGAATTTTTGCCAGAT
>NZ_JBFHJW010000067.1:0-21076 GCF_041595635.1 Labilibaculum sp. | reverse complement strand
ATAATTGTGAAGCCGTTCACAATGCTACCATCATTTTAATTGCAGTGAAACCCTACAATGTTGGAAAAATAATTAACGAAATAAAGGGTGAGCTAGTGGAAGGAAGGCATGTTATTGTTTCCCTTGCCACAGGATTGGGCACGGAAGATATTTCAGAAATGCTTGAGCATAAATTTCCCGTTTTCAGAGCTATGCCTAACATTGCCGCCAATATCTCAGAATCGGTTACCTGTATTTGTTCGAAAAATGCAAGCACAAAACAAAGCCAAGAGATAAAGAAGATTTTCGACTGTGTGGGTGAAAGTTTACTTATCAACGAAGAATTAATGGAAGCAGCTACCATTTTGGGAGCTTGCGGAATTGCTTTTGTTTTCCGATTTATTCGCGCTATGATTCAAGGAGGCATTCAAATTGGTTTCGACGCCAATACCGCCAAGCAAATTGTATCGCAAACCGTTAAAGGTGCAGCAGAAATGCTTCAGCAAAATGGAGATCATCCCGAATCAGAAATCGATAAGGTGACAACCCCCAAAGGCTGCACCATTGTAGGATTAAACGAGATGGAACATAAGGGATTTTCATCGGCATTAATTAAAGGAATTGTGACTTCCTTTGAGAAAATAGAAAAATAAAAAGATATTGCCCCAAGCCATTAATTATACGATTAATGGCTTGGCTATGCTAATCTACCAGCAGCAATTTGCGTTGCAACTGCTCTCCATCAATATTCAAGCGAAGCAAATAAACTCCTGTGGCTAATCCTTTTAAATTAAAGTTAATTGTGTTATCGTAATTGGAAACCAATCCTGAACGAATTCGAGATCCCTTTGTATCGTAAACATACCAATTGATCTCCGAAAACACAATTCGACTTAAATCTACGGTAAATACTGCATTTGATGGATTGGGATAAATACTAAGCATATCCTCATAAGAATTGATAATTTGCATAGTTTTACTATCGCTTTGGCAAACATTTGTTACCATTAGTTCTACCCAATAACTTCCTCTGCTAGCATAAACATGAGCAGGATTCTCAAGACTCGAATATTCTCCATCTCCAAAATCCCAATCATAACTAAGACCGTTGGTTGAAGTATTCGTAAAACTAATGCTATCGGTTTGTAGACTATAGTCAAAATCAGCAATTGGAGCATCCATTACCAAAATCGAAGAATATACGCTATCAGCCACGCCATCTTTCGAAACAACTAGTTTTACAGATTTAAGTCCGGCATTTGAATAACTGACAGTATGAGGCCCTTCATCGGTTGAAAACTCAGGATCTGCTCCTTCGCCAAAATCCCAGTAAAACTCATCTGGATCACCAAAAGAGGCATCGGTTAAGGTCACCTCGGAAGAAGAACATATAGTATCCTCAGAAACTCTGATGGCAGCACTTAAGCCATTGTATGGATCAATTCCATCTAGTGTTTCAACACCAGTATCCAAAGGATCTAGCCAGTATTTTAATTGTTCATTGGAATTAGAATAATTCGCCCAACTTTCTGAGAATTTTGCATAGTAATCATTCACCGAATTCGAACAACTGGCTTCTCCTCCTGTTAAATCACCAATCACACGATGATTTTCGTCGAATAAGGGAGAACCCGAAGATCCTCCTTCGGTAGTTCCATAGTCCCATTCTACAATCCTCCAATGAGTATCTGTATCAAAACTATATTCAGAATCGTAGTAAGTGTCTGTTAAAGGCTCATCGTAATCGCCCGATATTTTCTTAACATCTCCACTGGGATGGTGAATACAAACCGTATTAGAAGGAACCCGACCCGATCGATCCCAACCCAAATAGTAAGGAGAATAGGAAGAAGGCGGCATAACCGAAAGTTCGAGGAGTGTAAAATCTAAATTATCAGCAGTTGCTAGTAAACTTGCTCCCGAGATCGATTGAGATTTCGATCCTTCGGTGGAATCGCAGTCTTCGGCTTCATAATTAAAATAAAAAATAGCGATTTCGGCCTCTTCCTCGGAGTCGATCACATGATGAGCCGTTAAAAAATAAGGACTGCCATCTAAACTCGTATTGTTAATCAAAGCTCCCGAAGCCAAATATCCTCCATACAAAATATGACAAACTGCTTTTTTTTCGGTCTGCCAATCATCTCCCTCGCTGCAATTTATATTAACATTGCACGATCCTGAGCTTTTCAAATTCGATTCATCGCCCTCTAAGCGATTAAAGATATTTTTATAATCATGCAAGACAGCTCCGATTTCCAACTCTACGGTAAATTCGGGCTGTAAAGGTTCAACATATTCCACCACAATCTCATCTCCTTCGAGAGGTTCCACTGCAAAACGATTCGATTTCTTATTGCTTTTATCGGTATATGCACCCAGAACACGATCTGTTTGATTGTTGTAAACAAAAACTTGTCCTCCAGTAGGAATTCGAAATCTAGAAAAATTTAATCCTAAGGAATAAGCACCTTCCGAGGAAATAGAAATCCTCCATACTCTTCGTCCGTCCACTAAACTGTCCCACACACCAGAATTTTCTGTACTATAAGCTACTTCGTACTTGTAGGCATATTGTGCATGCTTCAAATAATTGCCCAGATTTGCATTCTCCTGAGCACGTGTACTGATCGAAAAATCAAATTCGGGCAGATAAACAGTTGACAAATTGGACTTTAAACTTCCTGTTTTAAACAAAGGTGTTCCCCCGTAGGAGATTTGTGCTTGCAAAGAGGTGCAAAACAGAAGTAGGCTAATCATAAGCCCATGGCGAAGTAATTTAAAGGTCATGAAGGTGTTTTTCAGTAATAGATGTTCAAAAGTAGCAATTAAGCAGCGAATGTCATATTAAATAAAAAAAAACAATTTGAAATAAGAAATCGAATAAGAAAAAATACTGAATCGACATAATTATTATTTTAAAATGTAATTTATACCACCCTCTAATAAGTCCATCAAAAATTTTTATACTTTAATCCTCAATAATCGTTTTTATATCAACAATATTTTATTTAAATTTGATTGTTTTGAAAAATCAAACTTACCTGAAATGAGTCTCAATGAATAATAATCTGCCAAATTGGTCCTTAAAAACGATTCTTATTGCTGAAGATGTAGAATCAAACTTTCTTTTTTTGGAAGAGGTCATTCAAAAAACGGGAGCAAAAATTCTATGGGCCGTAAATGGAAAAGAAGCCGTTGAAATGTTTATTAACAATAAAGTTGATCTTATTTTAATGGACATACAAATGCCACACATGAATGGTTTTGAGGCGACCAAAATTATCAAAGAAAAAAATCCAAACATTCCAATCATTTCTCAGACAGCCTATGCCATGTCCGAAGACAGAATTAAAAGTTTGAATGCTGGTTGTGACGATTACATTTCCAAACCCATTCCCAGCAAGAAATTATTAGATTTATTGGCCAATTATATATAGACCAATCTTTTGTTCCTAAATAAAGGTAAGACTCACGTCCTTTAAGAATTTCTCTTCTAAAAGACGAACTATTCTTTTCACAACGGTTCTCCGAATCTCCAACTCAACTGGCAAACTTGGATCTTGGTGAGCAAAATTAATTCTTGTTCCGGATATAATTAAAATCTTATCACTCTGCAACAGATAGTGCACAATCTGATCAGCTGGACCTTCACCCAAATCATAATCACTATGATAATCATCAAGAATTCGGGCAACTTTACCTATTGTTAATATGCCTTCAGTAACTAGATTGATACTTTCCATATAAGATGCAGGAGGTAATTCCGGATCTGTAATTTTCATTCCAGCTGCAAATTTCAAATTTAATTCACGAGCCAGAATTTCAGCCGTGCTTCCTCCACAAATGATTTTTTTCCCTTTAAAATGGTAAACTCTCATGGCCAATTCAGCATCTTTATTCTTTTCGAAAGGAGGTCCAGTACAAATCAAAAGCTTACGCGCCTCACGGTAATAGATAACTCCTGCACTTGTATCATCCTTTATTTCATCCTGATCGTTTCGCGCAGCTTTTTTCACAATTTGCATTCCCAAATTCCGAGCCGAAATATAGGGTGTCGATCTTACAATATCAGTCACATATTTTAAGGCACTCTCATACCCCCATCCAAACGGAAATTCACGGCTTCCCATTCCTGATTGCATTACTCCATCGGACCAAAATAGAATTCGATCCTCTTTTCGAGCTGTAAATTCACAAGTTCGCAATTCCTTTCCTTTATTTTCCTCACTATCCATGGTTATGGTTCTCCAACCTGGATCAAAAACCTCAGCCCCGCGCATCACAACACACAAAGGATTGTCAAACTCAATAATACGTGTTGTGCCATCAAATTCAATATCGATAATAGTAAAAGTAGAGTAGCTTACCTTACGAACACTGCAAACAGGTAGCGTATTCATAATGATTTCGGCAATGGTCTTTACATCCTTATGCTCTGCTGTAAAGTTCATGGCCATAGAAGCCGTTAATGTGGCCAACACATTGGCTTTTACACCACTTCCCATCCCATCACTTAATACAGCAATGGTTCTATTTTCCTCTTTTATTCTCTTCGAAAGAAAGACATCTCCACAGATCATCTCTCCCTCATGAAAAAGTTGCTGACAATCAATATCAATATGAAATTTCTCGTCCATTATTCACCTTTCCCTTCTTCGCCAGAACCATGTGACTTAATGATGGAATTTAATAGCTTTTCTGTTTTGGAAGCACTTTCGCCCAATAGAAATGCGATTTGCTGTACCGTTTGAAGATTCTCTTTGATTACTGCTCTTGCACGACCAATAACCTCCTCGCGCCGAACTTCGGGAGCGTATAGATTCCGAATAATTCCACCAACAATTTTATTCTTTTTGATGGTGAACACCGAAACATTGAAAAGGGTATTTCCAAAATGGACATCTTTGTTCAAAATATCTTCACCATTAAGAACTACCGAAGAAAATAATTTATGAAAACTGATCAACTTCCTGAGATCTGCATCTACTAATCCGGGAATGATATCGTTCAATAAACGAGCCTCCTCTCCTAATAAATCAACGAAGGTTTTATTCGATTCAATTACCTTTAAATATTCATCAACAATGACTACTCCCGAGGGAAGTTTTTGCAACATGGCCGAAACAGTTTCCGAAGCTTCTTGGGCAATAATTCGTTCCTCGTTGGCTATTCTCTCAGATTCCTTTAGGGCCGCTTTTGTTCTCGATAACTTCGAATTAATGGTTCCCAACTCTTTGATGTAACTGTTCATATTTTTTATGGTAAAAGAAGAACACATCTCGTAGTGCACCAATCCCTGACACTTGGCAATAGCAAACTCGCGACAAGATTCGTAGCCACAAGCTCCACAGCCTAGCTGATCTTCCTGTTTTTCTTTTCCCATCTCTACTAAAACCTTCATGATTTCTTTCTCATCAGGAATAGGTAATTCCCTTCCTTTTGATTTAAAACCTCGATTCAAATCAAGATGACTATACTCATCAATTTCTTTCTGCCACTTCTGCTCATCGAACGTTTGCAAACGCTTTCTCACGTAACGAATCACTTGCGATCTACGCGAGAATTTACGTCCTCCCACTGAAGTTCCTGGTCCCATAACACAACCATCACAGTAGAACAAGTCCAAATGCTGATTCAAGTCGGGTTGTGTTTTGAATTCATTTATCGATTTCAGAAAATTATTCCGTCCTTCGGTACTAATAATTCCTCCATTTAGCATAGATACATCAATGTCTGCAGCTTGAAATAAACCATGACTAATAGGAAATAAGCCACCCAAACGGGCAAAAGGAGGATCGAACTCAGAGAATTCAACTGAATTTTCAGAAACTCCATATTCGGCAAACAACTTCCGCAATTCCACAAAACTTAAAACAGCATCCATGCTTCCGTCAGTCCCATTAAAGATTTTCACATCATCTTTACTAGCCACACAAGGTGATAAGAATACAATTTTTACATGTTTCCCGTATTTTTTACGAACCACTTTGGCCATAGCAATACCTGGAGGCACAATAGGAGCCAAATTATCGACAAGACCAGAATGAAAATTCTCAATGTCATTAACCACAACCGGACATTTGGTGGAAATGTAATATTTTCCATGAAAATTCTCAAACAACTCCTTGTACTTATAGGCTATTAAATCGGCACCAAAAGCAGATTCCACCACATAATCGAAACCTAAGGCCCTAATCATTCCTACGAAATTTCTAAAATCAAGAATATCATCGAATTCTCCTGAAATACTAGGATCACAGATAGCAACAACAGGATCTTTACCTACCAATAAATGCTTTACTCGATCTTCGGAGCTTCGATACTCGATGGCATTTTGCACGCAAACCGTAACACAATTTCCACAGCCAATACATCTGTCATTTATGATGTTTGCAAAACCATTTTTTATTTTAATGGCTTTGGCAGGACAAACACGAATACAAGTATAACTAAGGTTACACTTGTCCTTATTGGTTGTAATTAAAGGCATGATCTGATAGTTTTTTATAGGAATCAAAAATCTCACTTACACGAGTCCGAGAACTTCATTCAAAAGTTCAATTACATTCTCAGGATCGACTTCTTCGTAAAGTTCATCTCCAATTTTCAAGATGGGTCCTTTGGCACAATTCCCTGTGCACAATTCTCCATGAAAGAACACTTTATCTTTCAAATTATTTTCTTCTAAATAGGTATTTATTGCTTTCAAAGCCTTTCCGTTGCCTCTTGAGAAACAGGAACTGCCCAAACAAATTGTAATTTCAACTTTTTCGGCCATTTGATTTTCTAACTTTTAAGATCTATTTTAAGACTTTACTACCTGACTACCAACAACAAACAAAACCAACTGCACATATAAAATTCACAACCCAAATCCTTTTTTTATCAGGAACAATAATCTCTTTTAAATATAACTAAGATCTACTTCTTTTAAAAACTTTTCCTCGAGCAACCCAACAATATTCTTCACTACTGTACGACGTATCTCTAGTTCTATGGGCAATTGAGGATCTTGATGAGCAATGTTAATGCCCGTACCATTAACAATAAATATTTTATCACTTTCTAAAAGAACCCGAACAATCCGATCGGCAGGACCGTAGCTAAAGGATGAATTCTGCTTGTAATTCTTAAGCAAACGGTACACCTTACCTAAGGTGAGTATTCCCTCGGTTACCAAGTCAATTCCTGAAAGGTAGGAGATCGGTGGTAACTCGGTGTCGGATGATTTTAGTTCCACTTTAATGGGCACCTGCCATTCTCGAGAAATTATTCCTGCAGTAGTTCCTCCACAAATAATCTTCTTACCTTTAAATTCTGTCACCTGTTTTACCAATTGACTATCCTTCGACTTTTCGTAGGGCGGACCAGTGCAAATTAATAAATTCCGAGGTTCCCGAAAATAGAGTACACCACAGGAAGTATCATCTTTGGGTTTATTGCCAAAATTAGCACATGCACGATCAACTACTGCTTCGGCCAGCTGCCGCGCCGATAAGGAAGATTTTTTGCGGATCATTGTTTTAACAAAAGCATCTAAATTCTCCAATCCCCAACCAAAAGGCATTCGCTTAGCGCCCATCCCCGAATTAGTTACTCCATCGGAACAAAACACAATACGATCCTCTTTCTGAGCCTTAAAACGATAAGAATAGAGAATCTTTCCCTTATTATGATCTCCTTTAAGAAGCAATTCTTCACATTCGGGCTCTAAATTCTCTTCTCCCCTCAAAATCAAACATTCAGGATTATCGTAACGAATAATTCGGGTTTCCCCATCACATTCAATCTCTAAAATAGTAAAGGTAGAATAGCTGGCTTTTCGTTTGCTGCAAACCGGAAGGGTTTGCATTATGATTTCAGCCGCTTGCTGAATGTCCTTATTCACCTTCATGTAATTCAAAATCATCGAAGCTGTTAAAGTTCCCAGCACATTTGCCTTTACCCCACTTCCCAGACCATCCGATAAAACAAGAATGGTTCGTCCCTCCTCTTTTATCTTGCAAGACATGAAGACATCTCCACAAATCGACTGTCCTTGGTAGTTTTTTTGTTGACACTCTACCTCTATATAATAATCCGATGTCATATGCAAAATATTAATCTTTAGATAGACTGTAAAATTCAACAATAGAATTCAGCATTTCCTCAGTTTCAGAGGCATTCTCTCCAAGCAAATAGGCAATTTTCTGAACGGTTTCCAAGTTTTTCTTATTTACCGACTTGGCTCTTGATATCACTTCTTCTCGTTGAATAAAAGGCTGCGACATGTCTCGAAGAATAGCACCTACAATCTTGTGTTTATGGATACTAAAAATGGTTAGATGGAACATTTTATTCTCAAAACGAATGTCTTTTTCAAGATTATCTATTCCTGTTGAAAGTGCCGATGAGAACAGTTTATAAAAAGGTGCTATTTTATGCAGATCAGCATCCACCAATCCAGGAATCGTATCATACAATTCCTCAATCTCCGACCCCATCATTCTTGCAAAGCTTAAATTCGCCTCTCTAATTTTAAGATGCTGATTTACAATTACTACACCCGAAGGAATCTTGCTCAGTAGGGCGGCCGACTTATCGAAGGCAATTTTTCGCATATAGGATACACACATATTGGGTTCCGACCGATCCTCGAGCAAGGCAGCAGCAAACTGCTTACAAGTATTGTACCCACATCCCCCACAATTGATCTCATCTTTTTCGGAATATTTCCCAATCGCGCTAAGAGCTTCCTTAATTCGACTTGACGAATGATGATGTTTCCTAATGGCCTCGATAGAATTGAAATTCCTTTTCAAAGAAAAATCCGCTTCCATCTCAAATCCTTCATTCTGATTCTGCCTCTTTATTACCTCTAAACGTTTTAGAGCTGTGGAATAAGACTTATCAGTTCCCGGTCCGTTTACACAGCCCCCGCTACAAGCCATTAATTCTAAAAATAAAACATCCGATTTTTTGTACTTATCTAAATCTTTCAATACCGATTGAATAGTACTAATTCCCGAGAAAGTCATACAAACAGCATCGGTAGCCATAGTATTGTTCTTCACCCCCGCAATCATACCTCCATCTATAGAATACAAAGCTCCTTTTCCTGCTTTTCCTGGCACAAATACCTCCGCATTCTTTTTATCCTCGAACAAGTAAGGATCAATATTTTCCTCTTCAAACCACTTTTTTAGATCCGAAAAAGTAAGTACAGCCTCCAATAATTCGGGGAATTCATCACTCTCGGTTTTTTTTGCGATACAGGGCCCTATGAACACAATGGGCATATCGTTACTGAAAGTTCGCTTAAGATATTTGGCATGTGTTAAAAGGGGGGACAAAAGGGGGATTATATTCTTTCTGTATTGCGGATAATGCTTACAAATAAGATCTACCACAGAAGGACAAGCCGATGAAATGTAAACACCTCCCTCCTGATTTGCTATATATTTAGATACTTGTTTCGAAACTTCCTGCCCACCCAAAGCTGTTTCGGATACATGGGCAAAACCTAATGCCTTTAAGGCAGATACCATTTGCTGATCGGATAAATTTGGAAATTCGGTAACAAAGGATGGTGCCAATGAAACCATCACATTCGTATTTCTTACCAACAAACTTTTTACCCTCTTAACATCACCTCGCAGCTTTTTAGCCGAAACTGGACAAACAAGAACACAAGCCCCACAATATATACAATCGCTATGCACAATTTGAGCCGAATTATTCTGCACTCTTATGGCTTTTAACTCGCATTCCCGAATGCATTTGTAACAATCCTGACAATCGTTTTGCTCGGTATAAATTGGTTTTAAAACATCCATCTTAGCCTCCTCAAATTATCTGATTTCCTGCAAAAAGTTCCTTTTGGTATTTCGACCTTTAAATATGCAAATTGCATAATTTATGTTTTAACCAACCCAATTGAAGACTATTCTAAAACACATCGGAACAATTCATACCCAATTTAAATAAAGGCCAATAAATTGCTTCGCTCCTTCTCAAGGTAAATTATACAAATGCAGAAAAAAGAGGATAGTAACAGATAAACATTCACAAGTAACAATTTGTGTGAGAAGCCTATTGCTAATCAAAAATAGAATTGTAAATTTAGTATTGAACAAAAATTCTCTCTCCTAAAGATTACTATATTTCACATAAGACTCATCCCAATTTTCGTTTTATCATGCCAATCCGAATTAAAAAGGACAGCGGATCCAACTCATCGCGACAAAAACGTATACCTAGAGGACAAAGAAGAAGTAGCAGCTCCGGAAGAGGAAGTGGATTAGCTGGCATCCTGCTTCCCTTACTGATTAAATTATTTAAATCGAACCCAAAAATTGCTATTCTACTAATCGTTCTGGGAATAGGCGGCTATTTTTTACTGAGTAAAAGCGATGTAAACACCAATCAATCATCCCTAAACACCTTGCTATTCAGTACTGGTTTGGAAATGAAAGAAAGCATTTACGATCAAGCAGAAGTGTTTGAACCTTTGGCCGACAATATAAACAATCCACTGCCCGAGAGTATTAGTCTGGAAGAATATTGCCCAGAACGGATGAATCAAGGCGGTCAAGGCTCTTGCGTGGGATGGTCAAGTGCCTATGCAGCACGTACTATTATGCAAGCTCGTGCCACAGGTAAAGATCCCAACAAGGTAAGCTTTAGTCCTGCCTACCTATACAACCAGATTGCTTTGCCCAACTGCCAAGGAACCTACCTACAAAATGCAATGAAAGTAATGAACGAAGGTGGATTATTACCCTTCTCGCGCTTCGCATACAACGAGGAGTCCTGCGCAAAAAAGCCTAACTCAATGGAAATACAAGCTGCATCGGCCTACAAAATAAAAGGCTTCAACCGACTCTCGAAAGATGGAGACGATTACAGCACCGATTTACTGGCTATTAAACAGAATTTAGCCCAAGGGGCTCCGGTGGTAATTGGCATGATGGTTGGCGGCAGCTTTATGTCCGAAATGAGAGGTAAAAAGCTATGGACACCTACCCGCTCGGACTATGCCATGCAACACTTTGGTGGTCATGCCATTTGTGTGATTGGCTATGACGACTACTACGAAGGTGGCGCTTTCCAGATCATGAATAGCTGGGGCAGAGATTGGGGACAGGATGGCTTGTTTTGGATCCGTTACAACGATTTTGAATACTTTACCCGAGAAGCTTACGGCCTTTACCCCATGAGTAATGCTGATGCTCCAACCACTTCGGTTCTGGATGTTGAATTAGGCCTAGTAGCAAACGCAACTGGCAGAAATATTCCTCTGGCTCATCAATCAGGTATTTTATACACCACCCAAAAGCGCATGGATATTAATACCGAGTTTAAAGTGGAAGTACGAAACAGCTTAGAGTGTTATACCTATATTTTTGGTGCCGAAAGCGATGGCTCAAGTTATGTACTTTTCCCCTACACTAAAAAACATTCACCCTACTGTGGCATTACCGGAACACGATTGTTTCCAAAAGACCATTCCCTCTATCCTGATGAATTGGGAAATAGAGATTACATTGCCATTGTGATCTCTCGGCAGAATTTAAACTACAATCAACTAAACGAAGCCATTAATCAGTCGGCAGGAAATACATATCAAGAAAAAGTCTACAACAGCTTGGCCTCGGAACTAGATAATAGTGTACAGATTAAAACAGGAAGCAAGATTTCCTTTAGTAGCAAGGAAGCCATGAAGAATACGGTTGCCGTAGTTTTGGGAATCGATAAGTAGAATAGAGCAAACAAGAAAGGCTGCCGATTATTTTATCAGCAGCCTTTTCTTTTTCGCTTGATCTATTTAACCGCAATGGTTTCAATCTCGACCATGGCTCCCATAGGGAGATCTTTCACCGAAAAGGCAGCACGAGCCGGACAATCCTCTTTATAATATTCGCCATATACTTTATTCATCTCTGCAAAGTTGGCAATATCGCTTAGTAAGCAAGTTGATTTCACCACATCCTTATAGCTATATCCTGCCTCTTCTAAAATGTAGCCAATATTTTTCATTACCTGATGTGTTTGCTCAACAATACCCCCTTGCACAAATTTTCCTGTTGAAACATCAACAGGAATTTGTCCCGATATATATAGAGTCCCATTTACCTCAATAGCCTGACTATAGGGTCCAATTGCTTTGGGTGCTTTCGCAGAATTAATTATCTTTTTCATTGCTTTCGCGATTAGTATTTGTTAAAAATTCCTTTATTTTGCGCCAATAAAGTTATAGAAAAAAGCTTGAATGAGAATAGTCATCATAGATAATTACGATTCTTTCACCTACAACCTAGTTCACATTGTTGAACAGTTCTGCGAACAAGTAATTGTAATGCGCAACAAGCAAATCGATTGGCAGGAATTAGAGAGCTGCGACAAGATTATCTTCTCTCCCGGACCAGGAATCCCTTCTGAGGTGAAAGCTATGGGAGAAATCATGGATAAATATGCCGAACGGAAGCCAATACTGGGAGTATGCCTGGGCATGCAATTCATCTGCGAATACTACGGCGCAAATCTGGAAAACCTGAAAGAAATTGTTCATGGCGTACCCAAAACGACACTTCTCTGCAACGAAAAGGACCCCATCTTTACGGACGTAGCTCGCGAATTTGAATCGGGACGATACCATTCTTGGGGAATCTCTCGAGATCAATTCCCAGAATGCTTACATATTACTGCCACCGATCAGGATAATGTAATTATGGCCATCCGCCACAAAGAATTTGACCTATGCGGACTGCAATTCCACCCCGAATCGATCCTAACTCAGTACGGAAAAGTGATTCTTAAAAACTGGATTTTGAGTTAAAATTAGACAAAAGAAATAACCAATAGCAGAACAACCAAAACTTTCCCACAAAACAAAAGGACAACAAATTTACTTTGCTATCCCTCTTCATTTTTTATTTTCTCTTAGTAAGTTGAATCTTGCCAAGACTCGTCTTTCTCATATTTCAAATCGGAAAGTATGGAAGAATTTACACTAATGGAGAAATTATACGATTGATAAGTTCCAAAAGGAATCGCATTGAAAGACATATTCCAACAATGCAAATCGCGAGTAAGAGTAAACTGCGTTGTGGTCATCTCTTTATCGGAAAAATCATAACCCGTAGTAAGACTTATACCCCACTTTGGAGTTAAACTAACATTCCCTGTAAAACTCATTGTTTGAGTGATTGATTTTGTTCTCTTTGGCTTGGAATAAGTCCATCCGTAGTCGATGGTAAAAGACCAAGGCATATCAAAATCAACGTAATTTGGATTTTTAGCCAAGCTTTTGGGTTCACCCTTTTTCACATCCTTTCCTTTATCGCCCTTCAAATCATCTGACGATAAACTATAATCTAAATCGATAGAAGCAGCCGTTAAACGAGGACCAAATTCATTAATCTTCGCATTATCGCTATCCAACTTATAAGGATCGACGGTAGAACCAATACTCAAATCTAATTTTTCATTAAAAAGAGAGGTACGTCCCGACATTTTTAGAGTAGACCAATTCAAGGAATCTGCAAAAACATCGTAAGAAGTGGAAAATTTCAAACTCTCAATAATTTTTACCTTTTCGAACTCTTCATTTCCAGTAGTATCATTAGCTGTACGAACCTTGGCTTCTACATTATTATCGAGGCTCAAACTAATACTTCCCGACTCTGTAGCTCCAGAAGGCGTTCCATACACACTCCCCTCAAATATGGAATATTCTACTTCCGTATCAGTCTTCTCGTTGTAGTAATACTTATAATATTTGCTTCGGTCAACCCCAATTTCGGGCGTATAACTAAAACTAATACTCGGCGTCATTACATGCCGAATTGCCTTAATTGAGGATTTCTCACTGAACTCATACATACCATATATTTCTGGACTGAGAGAAAGCGAAAGACTTGTAGAATAATTATGTGCATATCGAAATCCCATTACTGTATCGGTAGCAACGCCACCATCACCTTCGTACAAATCAGGATTCCATTTTTTTCGAATCGACTTGGTATAAGCAACCCCCTTATAGCTGAGCGTTGGCGACAAGGTAAGATCGTTTGTTAGCTTAAAGTTAGTGGTAATCGGAATACTATGTGAATATCCATTCGACCAATCCTTGGCTAGTGAAGTGTTGAATAACTCACTTTCTGTGGTATCAATTTTATTGGATATTTTCGAGGAATAGCTAAGCCCTACTTTATCCCACCATCTTAAATTAGTACTTTTTCCTTTAGCACGAAAAGGATAAATTGATGACATTGTTAAAGATGCACTTGGTAAAGTCAAAGATATGGTAGAATCAGTACTGGTTTGTGAGTGACGTAAACTTGCATTAAAACTAAACGGACTATCAGCCCATGTTTTACTATATGAAATACTCGATTGCTTTTGATTATCAGTAATATCGGCAACTGAAGTAGAGTTATTTGCATCATTACTACTTGTTGAAACATCTACAGAAGCAGAAAAACTACTATAAGGATTTGCTTTTGAATCCTGTGAATGACTCCAGGTCACCGCAAAATCGGTGGTTTGGTAGTAATCATCCAAGCCTTCATCACCATAGGTATTACGATGATATTCCGCAGCTACACTCCCCGTATATCGATACCTCTTTTTATAACTTGACTCCACATATCCCCCCCAAGAACCGTTGGCATAAATATCACCTGTAAGTGCCAAATCGTAGTAGTCATTAATAGCCCAGTAATACCCTCCACCTTTTAAATTATAACCCCTTGCGGATTCCTGACCATAACTTGGCATAATAATCCCTGAAGAATAGGATGAAGTAATGGGAAATGCTGCAAAAGGCAGTCCAATTGGCAAAGGCACATCTTCCAGAACCAAATAAAGAGGACCTGAAACAATTTTCTCATCCTTAATCATCTTTGCCCTAGTCATATCTACGTAAAAATGAGGATGATCTTCATCACAAGTGGTATACTTGGCATTTTTCATGTAAAAGGTCTTTTCATCAATTTTCTTGGTGATCTCACTATGCACATATCCACCCTCCTGCTCGGTAATAATTTCTTTCACCAATCCTTTTCCCGTGTCGAAATTGTAATGTAATTCCTTACAGGTAAACTCCTCGGAACCATCTTTAAATTCAGGCGTATCAATAAAAGTCCCCGTTGAATCTTTAATCCCATACGCCAAGGCTTCTTTCTTTTCTAAATCAAGTTCTATATAGTATGCTTTTAATTCAATATCTCCATATTTCACGTAAGAATTTTTCGTCAAAAATACTTTTTGCCCAGTTAAGGAAAATACAATGGTATCATCACAACTATAATCAATCTTTGTTTCAATGAAAGGCTTTTTCTTTTTCTTGACTGTATCAGTAGCCAAACTATCAGCGGCCACATTCGGCAAACTATCTAATGGTACTTTTTTTAGAGAATCCTGCTTTATATTTTCAAAATTCGTAAAACCAGAATATTCTAGCTTATTCCAACTATTATCTGGTTGTGTATATTTAGAGTCGCTAATCGGGTTAATGAAGCCAAAGCCATTCAATGGAAGAAGAATTCCAATGAAAATAATAAAAACCCTTTGTAGTAATGTTAATTGCAAGTTTTATCTGTTATTTTTGTGAAATAATCGATTGTAAAGTCATCTGTTAAATTTGTACAATTTAACAGAGCGTCTTTCTTGAGACGCCAAAAATACAAATAAAAGTACTATATTCCCTAATTGAAAAGAACTTCGAAAACATTTTTTAAGTTCTTTTATGAATATTCTTCTAATGAACATTATTATAAAAAACATATTAAAAGATCTAATTGCAAGATCATCAGCTTCTTTCTTATTTTTCTTTGCGATTCTTCTGCTACCAGCAGCAGCAATCTCGCAAAGTAATCACACCAATATCAATACTGTTGTTATTGATGCAGGACATGGTGGAAAAGATCCAGGCGCTATCAGTAAAATTGTCCAAGAAAAAGATGTAGTTCTCAGCATTGCACTTAAACTAGGTGGCTATATTGAGCAATACTTTCCTGAAGTTACCGTAATATACACTCGTAAAACGGATGTTTTTATCCCTTTAAATAGGAGGTCTGAAATTGCCAACCAAAATAAAGCTGATCTATTCATATCCATTCATGCTAATGCGAACAACAATACTAAGATTGTGGGGACAGAAACCTACACCTTAGGATTGCACAAGACCGAGGAAAATTTAGCAGTAGCTATGAAAGAAAATTCTGTTATGCTCTACGAAGATGATTACAGCACTAAATATGAAGGCTTTGACCCTCAAAATCCTGCTTCTTACATCATTTTTAACCTTATGCAAGGCGTAAATCGGGAAAAGAGCATTAACTTAGCTGAACTAACTGAGGATCAATTTAAAACAAGAGTTGGTCGTCATTCAAGAGGTGTTCGTGAAGCTGGTTTTTGGGTACTAAAACAAGTAAGTATGCCTTCTATACTTGTAGAGGTTGGTTTTGTTTCCAACCCAACCGAAGCCTACTACTTAAAAAAATCTGAGAATCAGGATTACATTGCCAGTGGAATTTTCAGAGCTTTTCGTGCGTACAAAACAAAGGTAGAAAAATTAAGTGTAGTACTAGAGCAAGATCAAATTGCAGAAAACACAGCAATTATCGCAGCAGATAGCCTCCTTAAAGAAGAAATCGACAAAAAGTTTTCTTTGGAATTTTGCGTTCAGATTAAATCATCGAGCAGACCCATTCCGTTGAACTCGAAAGAATTCAAAAACATTGAGGGAGTTCAGGAACGAAATAGTAACGGAGCGTACAAATACACTGTTGGATCAACAGACAATTACAATGAGATTGTAAACTTGCAAACAAAAATAAGACAAAAGATTAAGGATTGTTTTGTGGTGGCCTTTTACAATGGAGAAAGAATTTCTTTGTCGAAAGCAAAAAAACTTTAAAAATCATGAGTATTTTTACCGCAGAACCAATCATTACCTCTCTTTAGTAAATTAAAATGATAGAATTATGAAATTTTCAAAAGACGCAAAAATAGGACTTGTTGTTGTGGGAGCCATTGTAATTCTGATTTGGGGAATCTCATTTCTCAAAGGCTTTAATCTATTTTCAAGTGAACAAATATTTTTCGCTCGATATGATCGTGTTGATGGCTTGAAAAAATCAAGTCCGGTTACCTTAAAAGGTTATAAAGTAGGACAAATTAAAAACATTCGATTTAACAGCGCTTTTGCAGATCACCTTTTAGTTGAGTTTTCCATATCCAACGAATACAAACTTTCCACAAATTCTATAGCCAGAATTGAGAGTTCCGATATCATGGGCTCTAAAGAGATCAAACTAATTCCTGGAAAAGGCGACAAAATGCTTCAATCGGGAGATACCATCAAAGGAAATATCGAAGGAGATTTAAAAGAACAGGTTAGTATGCAAATGCTCCCATTAAAAAGGAAAGCCGAGAACCTCATGTCTAGCGTTGATTCTGTTCTTTCAGTAATTCAGTATGTTTTCAATGCAAAAACTAGAGAGAATCTCACTAAAAGTTTTGGAAGCATCGAGCAAACCTTTCAAAAACTAGAAAATACTTCAGGAACACTGGATACAATAGTAACTGGACAAAAAAGTCATTTGGAGAATATTATTGCCAATGCAGATTCAATTAGCTGGAATTTAAAAAACAACAACGAAAACATTAGCAATATACTTGCCAACTTCTCGAACATAAGCGATTCTTTATCAGCTGCAGAAATTACTCAAACAGTTAACCATGCCAAATTAACCTTACAAAAATCCAATCGGATACTAGAGAAAATTAATTCAGGACAAGGATCAATGGGAATGTTAATCAACAACGATACCTTATATAGGAATCTAGAAGCTGCTTCGAATAGCTTAACCAATTTACTTATCGATTTAAAAAACAATCCTAAAAGATACATGCACTTTTCCTTATTCGATACCGGCAAAACCGTTTATCTGAATTCTGAAAAATCTAAAAAGAAAACCGATAAATTAAACCAGGTTTACTACAAGGTTCAAATTCTATCTTCTCTCACTCCAATTTCTTTAAACGACCCAGCTTTTAAGGGAAAGCAAAAAGTAGAAGAAATTTATTTCAATGGACGATATAAATACACTATCGGCGAAACACAAAACTATAAGGAAATTATTCGCCAATTAAAAAAAATACGGGATGATTTTCCAGATGCCTTTATTATAAAGATAAGTCCTCAGAAATAGTATTTTATTTAACGGTGAGAATTATAGTAAATCAGAATCTCTTAAACAACTGAATTTCTTTTACCTAAGACGAGTTTAAGTTTATATTTAACACCTTCAGTATTATGTTTTTTTAGAATTGTTTTAGATAATCACTTTAAAATCAAAAATCATCCTTTTTCAAAGTGTCTATCAACCAGAAACTTAAACAATATTCAATTGTAATTACCTGTAGGTCAGCTGATTGGTTTATTTTTACTTTTTTCCAATTCTTTTTCCTACGTTTTGTATAGGGTAAGAAATGTTTTTGAAAAGTCAATAGCCAAATAATTTTTTTTTCATATTTTTTTTCACAATCTTGCATAAGCAAAATTTGACACACCCAATATTTTTAAAACACTGACACAGAAATGAATAATAATCACCTCCAGGTCTGGAATAATTGCTTGGCTGTAATAAAGGACAATGTACCTCCAATTAGTTACAAAACATGGTTCGAACCAATCGTACCATTAAACTTGGAGAATCAAATCCTAACATTACAAGTACCAAGTCATTTTTTCTATGAATATTTGGAGGAACAGTATATTGATATTCTTCGAAAAACCTTACGAAAAGAAATTGGGAATAGTGCAAAACTTGAGTACAATGTGGTAATGGAAAACAATCACATTACTAACTCTAAACCTGTTTCAGTAATAGTTCCTGGAAATAATGGAGCCAATACAAGAAATCGTCCGGTAAGCATGCCTTCAGATAAGGAGGAATTAACCATTCGAAATCCCTTTGTTATTCCTGGCATTAAAAAATTGCACATCGATTCACAATTAAATCCTGATTACTCTTTCACTAATTTTATAGAAGGTGATTGCAACCGATTGGCAAGATCAGCTGGTGTGGCTGTTTCTGAAAATCCTGGGGGTACAGCATTTAACCCATTGGTATTGTATGGTGATTCTGGTTTAGGAAAAACTCATCTTGCTCAAGCCATTGGAATCAAGACAAAAGAATTGTATCAAGATAAAACAGTTTTGTATGTAAGTGCAAATAAGTTTCAGACACAATTTACCGAGGCAATCCGAAACAACAATAAGAACGACTTCCTTCATTTCTATCAAATGATTGATGTTTTAATTATTGATGATATTCAGGAATTGGCTGGAAAAGAAAAAACACAGAATACATTTTTCCATATATTCAACCATCTTCATCAGTCAGGTAAGCAATTAATTCTTACTTCAGATAAAGCTCCTATTGAGTTGAAAGGAATGGAAAACCGTTTACTTTCCCGATTTAAGTGGGGACTTTCGGCAGATCTTCAGAATCCTGATTACGAAACAAGAGTTCGAATTCTGCATCAGAAAGCCTATAAAGATGGTATTGTTTTAGATAATGATGTGATAGAGTACATTGCAAGTCATGTCACCAATAATGTAAGAGAACTGGAAGGAGCATTAATTTCATTACTTGCTCAATCTACTTTAAATAAAAAAGAACTTAATTTAGAACTAGCTATTTCAATTATCGATAGACTAGTGAAGAATACAAAACGTGAACTTTCTATTGATTACATTCAAAAGGTTGTTTGCGATCATTTTTCTTTGCCAATTGATGTATTGCAGGTAAAAACAAGAAAAAGAGAAATTGTACAAGCGAGACAAATTGCCATGTATTTCTCAAAAACACTCACAAAAGCTTCCTTGGCTTCCATTGGTTCACAAATCGGAAACAAAGATCATGCTACCGTGTTGCACGCCTGTAAAACAGTAAACAATTTGATTGATACCGACAGAGGTTTTAAAACACAGATTGACGAAATTGACAAGAAATTAAAAATGTAGTTTATTACTAACTATTATAATTACTACCCTAAGAAGCAGGTTCATTTTGAATCTGCTTTTTTATTTTAAAAAGACATATTTTCATTACTTTGCGCCAAAATTTAATGCATGCTAAACCTACTACTTGCTATTCTTAGCTCAACAGGAATTTTCATCACTTTTAAATACATCGAAAAATTTAAAATTGATATTCTCCTAGCAATTATTATCAATTATATTACCGCTGCATTTTGTGGTTATTTCCTATCAGATACTACATTTAATGCAAGTCAAATACTACATCAAGATTGGTTTTACATATCCATACTAATTGGAATTCTTTTTATTGTTGTTTTCTTTATCATCGGAAAATCAACCCAAAAAGCAGGCATATCAGTCACCACATTAGCCAGCAAAATGTCCTTTGTTCTGCCTCTGCTTTTTTCCTTTCTCTACTATCAGGAAACTGTAACCATTCAAAAAATAATAGGAATCATAATTGCACTTAGCGCCGTACTACTTAGCATCTACAAGAAGCAATCTGATAAAATTAACCGACAGTACATCTGGCTTCCTATCCTACTCTTTTTTGGAGCAGGAACGGTGGATTCTCTGGTTAAATTTTCGCAACAGGAATACCTTCATTCCGGAGGAACGGAACAATTTACAACTCTACTATTTGCGATTGCTGCAATTTCGGGTTTTCTCGCTCTCCTCATCCGTAAAGAACAATTTAAGGCTCTTTTTAAAGTAAAGGTACTAATTGGCGGCTGTATCCTGGGACTTGTAAACTATGGTTCTCTATATTTTCTCATCGCTTCTTTGAATCATTCAGCTTACGATAGTTCAGTCGTATTCAGCATTGTAAATATCGGTATTGTGGCTTGTTCCGTATTTATTGGACTTAGTATTTTCAAAGAAAAATTAAACAAATTGAATCTCCTAGGCATACTACTTGCTTTTATTGCTATTTTTATACTTACAAATGAATTTTAACCCGCTTTTGAATAGCTGATGAGCTGCGATACTTATAAAACAATCCAAAAACCATCCGAAGGACTCTATAAAGAAAAAGGAAGTAAGTTTATAGCTTAT
>NZ_JBFHJW010000066.1:0-21238 GCF_041595635.1 Labilibaculum sp. | reverse complement strand
CGTTGTATAAAAGTTTTTATTAATTCTGCTCATGGATAATATTAAAGTTATCGTATTTCTTATTGACAAGGTTCTATTCTTGTATTTACCTAACTTCTTGTTTCCAATATTTTCAAAGAACTTTCCCGATCGTTTATCCCCATTTCTAAGGCGATCTGTTCATTATTTTTTCTCTCGTAAGACAGTCGTTTCTGCCTCTAAAAGCGGTTGCAAAGATAAAGAATTTAATCCCAAACTTGCAAATCTTTTTTAAACTTTTTTTTCAGCGCTAATTTCGCCCAAAACCCCATGTTTCCTAGTGGCCCCAGCGTTCGTTAACTCTGTAAGCGGCTGCAAAGATAATCGAAATATTTTCACATATCCTAATGCAATCCAATAAAAATTTAAAAAAATAAATAAAACTGGAAGTCTAGTAGGTGTAAGAAATAAATACAATCATAAAAAGATTCCTACGACCACCCTACCACTGCCTATAAAATACTACTAAACAACCATTTTATAAATCCACTCTCCGTTGAAAGTGGATGCAAATATAATAGAACCGAACGCACATCTCCAAACGTTTCCACAAAAAAATAAAAACAAAAAACACAAAAGCCTGACTATTAGCGATAAAAAAAACTCACAAATTTATTGTGAGTTGATTCTTAGTATATGCAAATTGATATTAATCTTATTTCCCATTCAGCAATAGTTGCATTAGATTACCAACCTGCTCTTTATTCCCAAGAACAAACAAATGAAAACATTTATCCAGGACTATTTCCGGTGAAGGATTATAAATATAAACACCTTCCTCATCCTTTAATCCAATAATATTAGCTCCAGATTTGTCTCTAACATTCAACTCGCGTATTGATTTGCCGATAAAACATACAGCCAAATCTTTACAGCTAACCTCCTCCAACTTAACACCCTGAGTAGATTGCAACAATATATTATCTAAAAATTCAACCACATCGGGTTGCACAACCAATTTAGCCATCTGCTGCCCTCCAAGGCGATCGGGCATGATCACATTATTTGCTCCTGCTCTTTTCAATTTATGATCGGATTGGCTTTTTTCAGATCTTGAAATAATCTTAATACTTGAATTCATTTCCCTAGCAGTAAGCACCACATATACATTTTCGGCATCGTTAGGAATTGCAGTTATTATCGCTTTTGCTGCTGCAATATTAGCCGAGCTTAAAACTTCTTCCTGCGTTGCATCCCCTTGTACAAACAATAGTTCAGGAAACATACGAACCTTATCAATAGAGCTTTCTTCCGAGTCAACTACAACTACTTGTTCTCCATGCTCAAGCAACTCAATACATGCCTGCTTCCCATTTCGGCCAAAACCACAGACAATTACATGTCCATTTAATTTATCGATACTTTTCACAATTCTATAATCTTTTAAATTTCTACGAAAAACACCATCCAATAAAAATCGGGTTACTGCGGAAGCTAAGTATCCAAAGATTCCAAAACTGATTAATATTAAAAAAATAGTAAATAATTTACCACCATCGGTCATTGGATGCACTTCGGTAAAACCAACCGTAGTAATTGTAATAACGGTCATGTAAAGAGCATCAATAAAAGTATAGGCATCATTTATTAACATGAAACCAAGGGTGCCGACTAAAACCGCCAACACAAGAGAGGACATCGCAATACTAATGGTACGCACATTCCCTTCCCAAACTTTTTTCTTATTCATTCCTTTTAGATTAAGATCTAATATAATCATTAAAGGCTAAGCAGAGTCCTAGAAAATTATCTTTTTATCAGGATTTACCAACACCAATATTACGTATGATTCGATTCCCAAATTCGCACTGCAGACAATTCCATGAATCACAATAATTTACTTTTAACTGAAGTAAGGCCTGAGAATCGTATGCCGATTTAACTTCGACCCCGCATTCCTTCCACTTACGAGTAATTGAATTTTTCTCAGCGGCTAGTTCTTCCAAAAAAGTGCAGGCTTTGTCTTTCAATTCCTGCGAATCATTTATTTTCCCATAAAAAAATAACATGGGAACAACGCAATTTATAATTAAAGCATCGATACTAATTGCCCCCAACTCTTTCTCTTTTTGCACAGATTCCACGCCAAATTGATAATGAGTATTCCAATAATCGGAAGCCTTACAGGCAAATAAACAAGCAATATCAGCAATAGAATTAGCATGTAAAACTTGCGAAAACAAAGATTGTGAATGATGAACCAGGGCCGCAAACTGCGCAATTCGAATGGTTGGAAAATTAGATGGCCGCAAGCGCAACCATTTCCACCTGCCTGGTGTTAGTGCCTTTAAGTGATATTTATTAGCTAAAAATTGATATTCCTGTTTCAAACCAGCAAGGTATTCATCATCACAATCGAAGCGTTGAAACAAACCCGATTGGCCAAAAAGCATTGCTTCCAATTGATAGATAGAATTCTTTTGTCGAGCCAAGAACTTCATAGGAATAGATTGCGCTAGCTGCTGAAAAGGGTCGGCATTTACTTTCATTCCAAAATACCTCGCCAAAACCTGATAAAAAGTTTCCTCCCAAGAATTTTGATTCTGTTCTAAGATGTTTTGAATTTCATTCGCTTTCCGCTCCAATCGTTCAAAAAGCATTCTATCCAACCAATTCTTCACAAAAAACCGATCGATGGAACGAATTTCATCCATACAGGGAATCCACTTTTGGGAAGCAATTAATTTTTGATAATTATTGAGCAAATCGGGTGTAAACGAAAGTACCAAACAAGGAATAATGCGATTATTTTCCAAAACAACAGACGAATCGTCTTCGAAAACAACGTGTAATATTACATTTTCGTAAGCTGAATCGGTATGGTGACCGTGCGTATACCACGATGAAGCTTTAAGATGTATTTCAACATTTCCTGCCCAAAGCACATTGTCAATTTTTATTCGCGCATCAAAAAAGTCGGGGCCCGAATCGAAATTTTGCTTGCCTACATCAATAATTTCAATTGCATTCCCATTGGTTGAAAATAAATTTGTTTTTGAAAACAGATTCTGCTTCCAAATGAACTGCAAGAAATCTTCATTCATAGAGTCAATTTTACATCAAATAAAATTGAATTTAATGATTTGTTTCGTGCGTATCAATAAAAAAGACGGTAAATCATTGATTACCGTCTTTCTATACGTTTATTTTGAATCTAAATCAAAGATTTATTTTTTAACAATTCTTCCATTTCCTGCTGCAACTCTTTGGCTTTTACTTTTGCTGTCTCGGCAAATTTCTCAGAAGAATCAGCAAAAATAATTCCTCGCGAAGAATTCACTAACAGTCCACAAGTATTATTCATTCCATATTTAGCTACTTCCTGCAAGCTTCCCCCCTGAGCACCAACCCCAGGAACCAGCAAAAAATGATCAGGCGCTATTTTACGGATATCTCCTAGCATTTCAGCTTTGGTAGCTCCCACAACATACATCATATTTTCTTTTGTTCCCCAATCCTGAGATTTCTCTAACACTCTTTCGAATAATCGTTGATTATTTTGTTCGAAAAACTGCAAATCGAAAGCTCCTTTATTGGATGTAAGCGCCAAAAGAATCACCCATTTATTATCGTACTCCAGAAAAGGAGTTACCGAATCTTCGCCCATATATGGTGCAACAGTAATTGAATCGAAAGGCATATTTTCCAGAAAAGCACTAGCGTACATTTTTGAAGTATTCCCAATATCACCTCTTTTAGCATCAGCAATTAAAAATACATCAGGATAATTCTCCTTGATGTAATTCACTGTTTTTTCAAGACTGATCCATCCTTTGGCCCCAAGACACTCGTAAAAGGCAATATTTGGTTTGTAGGCAACAGTTACATCTGCAGTCGCATCAACAATTGCTTTATTGAATTCAAACACTGGATCTTCAGTATCTAAAAGATGAGAAGGAATTTTCTTCACATCACTATCCAAACCTACACATAGGAAACTCTTCTTTTTCTTAATTTGCTCGAATAATTCCTGATAATTCATTTTTAGCTTGTTTACAAGTTAATACAAAAATGGCAGTGGGATAACCACTGCCAATAATATTATAAACCACTTTCTTTAAGTCGTTCCGAATTTTCTTCAATCTGAAGCTTATCAATCACTTCCTGAATATCACCATCCATGGTAGCTGCCAGATTGTACATGGTAAAATTGATACGATGGTCGGTAACCCTACCCTGCGGATAATTATAAGTACGAATTTTGGCCGATCGATCACCGGTTGAAACCATTGTTTTACGCTTGGATGAAATTTCATCCAGATACTTCTGATGCTCCAATGCATAAATACGAGAACGCAACTCTATCATTGCTTTGGCTAGGTTTTTAATCTGCGACTTTTGATCCTGACAAGTTACCACAATTCCCGTAGGATTGTGAGTTAAACGAATGGCAGAATAGGTTGTATTCACCGATTGACCTCCTGGACCTGAAGAACAGTAAGTATCTTTACGAATATCACTTTCTTTCACATCAATATCAAACTCTTCGGCTTCGGGCAAAACAGCTACTGAGGCTGCACTGGTATGCACTCGCCCCTGAGTTTCGGTTTGAGGAACCCTTTGAACACGGTGCACTCCGGATTCGTATTTTAGAACTCCATAAACACCATCACCGGTTACACTCATCACAATTTCTTTATATCCTCCTGATGTTCCTTCACTCAAACTAGAAATAGAAATTTTCCATCCCTTGGCTTCGCAAAATTTAGTATACATTCGAGCCAAATCACCTGCAAAAATACTTGCCTCATCGCCACCAGCACCAGCACGAATTTCAAGAATCGCATTTTTCGAATCTTCAGGATCGGCAGGAACAAGAAGTAATTTTATATTCTCTTCCATTTCAGGAAGTTTATCTTCTAAATCTTCCAACTCCATTTTAGCCATTTCGCGCAGCTCCTCATCCGATTCGCTATTCAAAATTTCTTTCGACTCGGCAATTGTTCCCAAAGCGTTACGAAATACCTTCGCTGCCTTAGAAACTGCTTCCAATTCCTTATATTCCTTACTTAGCTTTATATATCTCTTCATATCGCCCATCACTTCAGGATCGGTAATCAATTGACCAACCTCATTGAATCGGATAAGGACACCTTCTAATTTATCGAGTAACAAATTATTGCTCATGTTCTGTGTTCTAAATTTTGGACAAAATTAGAAAAATAAAACCATTTTAAATAAAGCTTTCCTAATTTAGATAATGATTTTTACTAATAGTGAAAAGCATGGGTGAAAAAACCTAAACAATTCTGAACCAACAACGCGTAATAAATTTATTTTACCAAAAAGAGCCAATCTTAAAAAGACAGGCTCTTTGTATATATTATTAAACTTGATTTAGTATTCAAATACACCAAATTCACTTTTAATGGTCAATTTTTTACCCTTATTGGTCTCACAACGACCAATTATTTGAGCGTCGACCTTAAATTCTTTGGAAATTTCGATGATTTTTTCGGCAATTTCTTCTGGAACATACAATTCAAAACGATGCCCCATATTAAATACCTTATACATTTCGTCCCAAGAAGTTCCACTTTGTTCTTTTATCAATTTAAAAAGAGGAGGAACCGAGAACATATTATCCTTAACAATATGAATATCGTCAACAAAGTTGAGCACTTTTGTTTGAGCTCCACCCGAACAATGGATCATTCCATGAATTTGAGATCTGAATTGATCAAGAATTTTTTTAACGATTGGCGCATAGGTTCTTGTAGGTGAAAGAACCAACTTACCCGCATCAACATCAACACCTTCCACCTTATCTGTTAATTTGCAATTTCCGGAATACACCAATTCCTCTGGCACTGCATTATCGAAACTTTCAGGGTATTTTTTTGCAAGATATTTTGAAAAAACATCGTGTCGAGCAGAGGTTAATCCGTTCGATCCCATTCCACCATTGTATTCTGTTTCGTAGCTTGCAAGTCCTGAGGAAGACAAACCAACAATTACATCACCAGCCTGAATTTTTTCGTTGGTAATTACATCTTGTCTTTTCATGCGACAAGTAACCGTAGAATCAACAATAATGGTTCGCACCAAATCTCCAACATCAGCAGTTTCGCCACCTGTAGAGTAGATATTAACCCCCATTTTACGATATTCGCTAAGCAATTCTTCCGTTCCATTAATAATTTGCGAAAGAACTTCACCAGGAATCAGGTTTTTATTTCGACCAATTGTTGATGACAAAAGAATATTATCAACCGCTCCCACACATAGCAAATCATCCAAATTCATAATGAGTGCATCCTGAGCAATTCCTTTCCACACCGAAATATCACCAGTTTCTTTCCAGTACATGTAGGCAAGAGATGATTTTGTACCTGCACCATCGGCGTGCATGATATTACAATAATCTTCATCGCCAGTAAGATAATCGGGAATTACTTTACAAAAAGCATTTGGGAACAATCCCTTATCCAAATTTTTAATGGCACTATGTACATCTTCCTTCGAAGCTGACACTCCTCTAAGGTTGTATCTTTCGTCTTTTCTCATGGTTGTTCAATAGTAAAACGCCTAAAAACTGAAGAACGTTTTAGTTTATTCTTTTAATTTTTTTGCTTCGGCAAAGGTAATCTTTTTCCCTTTATTGTATGCGATCACAAATGCTTTAATTCCTGTTTTAGAAATCTCAGTAGCCTGAGCTTTTGCTTCTTCCAAATCGTCAAAAATTCCTGTCGTATATCTTATTAAATTTTTATCAACAGCTGCCCGAAAAACAACCTTATAGTTTTGAATCACGGGAGGTATCGTATTTTTGCTAAATGCTCCAATTTGTATGGTGTAAAAAACCCCTTCTACGCCCTGCAAATCCTTAATGATCGTATTTCCAATTTGACTAGCATCAGCTCCTGGTTTTACTTTTGAATTTGGACCAGGCTGATAATTGGTAGATAGCACTTTAAAAACAGTTCTTCGGTTCAACTGATTGGCAATTTCTCTTTGATCAGTTTTCAGTTTACCAATAAAACTCTCTGTTAAAATATCTCCTTGCGACAAGAATTTATATTCTTCAGTATTTTCATCAGAAACTTTCTTAGGCATTGATTCTCCATAACCTCGTGCCACAAGTCTATCCCAGTAAATTCCTTTTTCAATAAGGTAATCAACCACCGACTGTGCTCTTTTTTGGGAAATTTGTTGATTGGTTGATTCACTTCCCACATAATCGGAATGTGACCCTAACTCTATGGTAATTTTAGGGTTATCATTTAACGTTTCTACCAAGCCATCCAAAGCTTTTTTGGAATCAGCACGCAGTTGCCAACTTCCAAAATCGTAAAAGATATTTGGCAATTCAATTGGTTTTTCGATTGGTTTTAATGCTATTTCTGATTTAAAATTACGACTCAAATCAATTCCTAAAGTACTCAACTGTTCTTTGCCATTCAAATAACCTTCGGCCGATGCCATGACAATGTACTCTAATTCTGGGGCAAGCTCAATATTGAATTGGCCTTCAGAATCCGATTTTCCATCTGTTTGCTCTCCATCGGAAGATACCACATGAACATTTGCATTAGCAATCACGTCTTTAGTTTCCGAATCGATAATTTTACCAGAAAAAGTAAATAACAAAGGCACATATTTAAAGCCGTAAATATTATCGTCTCCATTCTTTCTTGAGGAAGTAAACATTCCTTTTTCATTATCCTCCTGAAAAACAATTGCGAAATCGTCGGCAGCCGAATTAATCGGATATTTCATGTTTTCAACCTGCCACATTCCTGCCTCTTCACGACTTGCATGATAAATATCCAATCCTCCCATTCCTGCTTTACGATCGGAAGCAAAATACAAATCACCATTGCTTTTGCAAAAAGGAAATGATTCATTATCGGAAGAATTGATTGGTCGTCCTAAATTTTGTGGTTTACTCCAATTATTTCCGCTTTTTTTCGTCATCCAGATGTCGGTTCCTCCATATCCACCTGGCATATCTGCAACAAAATAAAGAACTGTACCGTCGGCCGAAATCGCTGGATGGCCTACGGATATGCTATCGGGAACAATACTAAGTTGAACCACTTTTCCCCACTCTTCGCCTTTTCTTTGAGCTGCAAATATTTTTGTTCCCTGATTAATTTTATTTACTTTCTGAGAAGTGGTAAAATACAAAAGATCTCCCTCCGGAGAAAAACATGCGGCACCTTCATTGTACTCAGTATTAATTGTATCACCAATTCCACTAGGAGTACTCCATTGGTAGGTATCCACAAATACTTTTCTACTAACCGAGGCCTTGCCTTTCTTTTTACGACTTTTTCGAATCACTACATTTGAATAGCTCGATATGAAGATATCAGAATAATAATCCCCAGTTACACCATCTTTTTTCACTTTATCCTTCAACTTTCGTGTTGACGAGAATAAAACGACATTAGTATCTTTTCCCATATAGATTGGGCAAAAATCACTACTTGAAGAATTAAAATCTTTTAAAAATTCAATTTTATACCTTCCTGGATATTCCTCCCAATGATTAATTCTATTTAAAATTTGGGAAGGATCATTTTCTGCTTTCGTTTCTGGTTTAAGATCTAAATATTCCCAAAAATTTTCTTCAGCTTCTTCCATTCTTCCATTTTTCACTTCAGCGTAAGCTAAATTTAACACAGCATTGGAAAAAGTATCTCTATTCATTATGGCTTTACGATACCAGGAAGAAGCTTTTCGGGTTTCATTCACCCGATCGAAGCACAAGGCTGTTTTGAATGCAATATCAGCCTTCAACTCTCTATCTTTTGTTTTCTTGTATCCTTTTTCATATAAAGAATTAGCGTAATAATATTGCCCAGAAAGCACCATTTTATCACCCCGATTTACGTATGATTTAGAAGAACAAGAAAGCAATACACCAACTATAAAAATAGTACAAACAGCAGAAAAAGGTTTCATCAGATAGAATTAAAATTCATTTATTGAACTAACAAGGTATAAAAATAATTATTTTATTCTAGCGGTCAATAGATTATAGTCAGAGATCACTTATTCTTATTATAAAACAGAAAAGGATGTTCAATTAATGAACATCCTTTTACTATTTATATTGTTGTTACAATTAGTTATTGAATAACAATTCACGATACTTAGGCAAAGGCCACATTTCGTTATCTACAACTAATTCTAATTTGTCGATATGGTAACGAATCTCATCTAAGTAAGGACGAACTTTTTGATCGTAAGCAGTTGCCATTTCTACACCTGGGGTAAGAACGTTACATTCCTTACGAGCGTTAACCATTTGTTTCACTTTCAATTTAATTTCTCTTGTATGACGAGAGATATCTCTAATTAATTCCAAACGTGCAACCGATAATTCATCAGCTTCGCTTGCTGGGAAAATGTTTCTTAAGCCCTGAACATTTTGAATCAATTTAGTTTGATAAGCAACAGCAGTTGGTACAATATGGTTAATTGCTAAATCACCAAGAACACGAGCTTCGATTTGAACTTTCATGGTAAATTTCTCCATTTCTACTTCAACACGAGCTTCCAACTCTTTTTCTGTCATTACTCCTGAACCTATCAAAGATTTTTTAGCTGGAGCTTCCAAATATTTTAGTAGAGATTCTGGTACACTAGTAATGTTAGTCAAACCTCGTTTTTCAGCTTCTACTAACCATTCTTTTGAGTAACCATCGCCATTAAAACGAATTGCTTTACATTCAATGATCATTTTCTTAAGAACCTGGAAGATAGCTTCATCTTTCTTGATACCTTGCTCGATCAAAGCATCAACAGCAATTTTAAATTCTTTAAGCTCAACTGCAACAGCAGCACTCAAAGCAGTCATTGCAGCAGCATTGTTTACTGATGATCCAACAGCACGGAATTCAAATCTATTTCCTGTAAAGGCAAAAGGAGAAGTACGGTTACGATCGGTATTATCTAAAATAATTTCAGGAATACGTCCGATACCCAATTTCAAAGCTGTTTTTTCGTCTGGAGTCATTTTTCTTTCTCCAACTTCAGCAACAATTTTATCCAACATGCTTGAAACTTCATCGCCAAGGAATGCTGAAATAATTGATGGAGGTGCTTCGTTAGCTCCCAAACGGTGGCTATTCGATGCAGTTAGAATAGAAGCTCTTAAAAGATCTTGATTTTTGTAGACTGCCATCAAGGTATTTACAACAAAAGTTAAGAATTGAATGTTTCCTTTTGGATTTTTTCCTGGTGCTAATAAAACAACGCCAGTATCGGTTCCTAAAGACCAGTTGTTGTGCTTACCTGATCCATTAATGCCTGCGAAAGGTTTTTCGTGGAAAAGAACTCTGAATTTATGTTGACGAGCAACTTTCTTCATCACATCCATTACTAATTGGTTGTGATCATTTGCTAAATTAGCCTCTTCGAAAATAGGAGCCAACTCGAACTGACTTGGAGCTACCTCGTTGTGACGAGTTTTTACTGGAATACCCAATTTATGACATTCAACTTCAAGTGCCATCATAAATTTAGTCACACGTTCAGGAATAGATCCAAAGTAGTGATCATCTAATTGCTGATCTTTAGAAGAAGAGTGTCCCATTAAGGTACGACCTGTTAGAACAAGATCGGGACGTGCTTGGAAAAGAGCCTCATCAATGAGGAAATATTCTTGCTCCCAACCAAGATTAGTATGTACTTTTGTTACATTTTTATCGAAATATTGACAAACTCCAACAGCGGCTTCATCAACAGCAGCCAAAGCTTTTAGTAACGGAGTTTTATAATCAAGAGCCTCTCCAGTATAAGAAACAAATACGGTAGGAATACAAATTGTAGTACCTACAATAAAAGCAGGAGATGAAACATCCCAAGCGGTATAACCACGAGCCTCGAATGTTTGACGAATTCCCCCAGAAGGGAAGGATGATGCATCTGGCTCTTGCTGAGCTAACAACTTACCAGAAAAATTTTCAATCATATGACCACCATCACCGTAATCAATAAAACCATCATGTTTTTCAGCGGTACCATCTGTTAAAGGCTGAAACCAGTGAGTATAGTGAGTAGCTCCTTTTTCAATTGCCCAAGCTTTCATTCCTGCTGCAATTCCATCAGCCATTTTACGATCTATGCTTCCCCCTTTTTGGTTAGCAGCCATCACAGCTTTAAAAGCATCTTTAGAAAGATACTTTCGCATCGAGTCAACGTTGAAAACTAAATCTCCATAATAATCTGTCACTTTATTTGAAGGAAAATTAACAGGAATACTTGTTCTCTTAAGTATTTCCCCTAACGCTTTAAATCTTATTGTGGTCATAAACTCTAAAAATTTAGTTAATTGTTAATATCATCCGAATCAAAAAAGGGGTACTCAGCAAAAAAATAAATTTATTTTCACTCAACACCCCCTTAATGTGCTTACAAATGTCACTAAAAAAAATCAATTTCACAATTCCGATTGCAAAAAAACACACCCAAAGACACAAATAAATAAGAATTATTAGCCGAGAACCCATATTTTTAAAGTTTACAGCTCTATTTTTTATTTATTTTATAAAAAAATAAAAATCAACTGTACTATTAAATTTTATGGGAATTATTTCAGAATTTACTTTTCTCTCCTCTTTTTGAATGCATTAGTTGAGCATACATTTCCAATAACAACAATAGGAATTTTTAAATAATTTCGAAAAAAAAGCAGGAATTCCGAAGAATTCCTGCAACACTACTACTTAACTACTACAAAAAATTTGGATTAATATCCAGGGTTTTGTACGATTACCCCTCCTGAGTTATCAATTTCGGTTTGTGGAACTGGCCAGTATTTATGGTCTTCAGTCCAATATTCTAGTATGCTAGCACGGTCGGTTCGAACTAAATCGTGATAACGATCATTCTCACCTGCTAATTCCAATCTACGTTCTGCGTAAATTGCATCCAATAAATCAGAGCCTGCACTAGTAACATCAGTCAATCCAGCACGAGAACGAACCTGATTCACAGCCCAAGTTGCATTTCCTTCCTCGGAAGTTTCGTAACAAGCCTCAGCATACATCAACAATACATCGGCATAACGCATTACTCTGATATTATTTGCATTATTTCTTATTGAGCTTGCTCTTTCTTCTGGAGTAACATACATTTTTTCCTGATAGTATCCGGTTCTGTTAAAAGTTAAAGTTGCTTTCCATTGATCTAAAGAATCGTTAGCTACATCAGAATCGGTTTGAGCGTAGTACCAATCCCACACCTCATCAGAAATTTCATTTTCATATACTTCATCGGTTGTTAGCAGAGTTGCTGCTTTACGAACAGAGTCTCCTGCTGCATCAAATGCATCGGCCAAATCTTGTGTTGGCTGATTGATACCGTAACCGTAAGTAATATTTCTTGGCAACATAAACAAGGTTTGAAAGTTACCATTATTGCTATAGGCTGAAGTTTCTGTCTCCGATTCAATATAGTTTATTTCGAATATTGATTCAACGCCATTTTCACCATCGAAAGAGAAAACGTGCGCATAATCGTCATCCAACTCATATTCTCCAGAATCGATTACTTTCTTAGCCCAAGTTTTTGCATCTTCGAAATTCTCGGCATAAAGGTTCACTTTTGCCAAAAGACCATCAGCAAAACCCTGAGTTACACGACCCAAATCGCTGCTACTATATTCACTTTTCAAAGGTAAATCAGCTTCAGCACTTTCCAATTCCGTAATAATCCAAGCATAAACATCAGCAACATCGGATTGACTAATGGTTTCATCGGTAGTTGTTATCAAATGGTCAACAATAGGAACCCGACCAAAAGCACGAGCCAATTCGAAATGATAAAAAGCTCTCATCGCTCTTGCTTCGGCAATGTATCTTAATTGAATAGCCTCAGAATCGAATAAATCGACTGACATTTCTTCAATTCCTTCTATTGCCTGACAGCATTTATTAATACCGCGGTAACAAACCATCCATTTATATTTAGCCTGAAAAGCATCAGCTGTTCCATTAAAAGTCTTCAAAGACTCAAAACCAGAATTATCGCTATCGCTACCACTATATACTGCATTATCGCTTAAGGTTTCGCCAAAAGCCCAAAAGAACCAGCCAAAACGATAATCTTTTATATCGGAGTAAGCTGCTGTAACCGAAGCTTCGGCTTTTTCCTGACTATTAAAATATACGTCGGAGGTCTCTTCCCCTAATTTGTCTTGATCGAGATAGTCATCGTCGCAGTTGGTAAGGAATAAACCTAACGCCGCAATCAAAAGGACTTTACTCATTGATTTTATATCTATTTTCATACGATTCATTTTTACAGATTAAAAGCCTAGTTTAACACCTACAACATAGGTTTTAGCCTGAGGATATGTACCTATATCAACCCCACGGCTTAAATAATTAGTCGAAGTAATTTGTCCAATTTCCGGATCAGCTCCTGAATAATCAGTAACAGTCCAAAGATTTTGACCTGAGAAATACAATTTTGCAGAACTCAATTTTGCATGATTGATCCAACTTTTTGGAAAGTTATAAGCCACCATTAAATTTTTCAGACGCATATAAGAGCCATCCTCCACAAAACGATCGGAAGTTCTGTTACTATCATTCACATCATAACCTGTAATACGTGGCATGTCTGTATCCGTATTACTTGAAGTCCAAGAATTCAGCATGTCTTTATGCTTGTTGGTTTCATCAAATTTGTAAAGGTGAGTTTTCATGGCATTAAAAATGTCATTGCCTTTAGAACCTTGAATAAAGGCACTAAGCTCCCAGTTTTTATACTGAAGTCCAAGATTAATTCCATAGGTGAAATCTGGATCAGGACTACCGATTTTTGTTTTGTCATCGCTATCCACTTCTCCATCGCCATTCACATCAACAAATTTCATATCACCTGGCTGTAGGCTTGAGTTATCGGAACCTTGTTGAATTGCATGGGCATCAATTTCAGATTGCGACTGGAATACTCCATCGGTTTTATAACCATAAAAATAACCAATAGATTCTCCCTCCTCGGTTCTTGTTGCACTACCCGAGTAATAAGTTCCTCCGGTAATTGGCTCACCTGAACCAAGGCTTGTCATTTCATTTTTGTAAGAAGATACATTAAAGCCAATATTATAGCTTAAATCTGAATTTATCTGATTTCTCCAACTTACTGAGAATTCAATTCCCTTATTATTTGCTTCGCCCACATTTACAGTTGGTCCGCTTTCGTAGCCATAGTAGTATGGAATAGGTACATCAAGCAACATGTCTTTTGTATCTTTAGTATACCAATCGAAAGACATTTCTAAACGAGCATCGAACAAAGCTGCATCGACACCAATATTTATTGACTCAACTGTTTCCCATTTAATATTTTCATCAGACATATCTGTTACCACATAACCCTGATATACTTCCTCATCTTCTCCAAAAACATAACGATATTGGGAGTCGCCATTCATGGTAGTTTGGTATGGATAGGTTCCGATATTCTGATTACCAATCTGACCCCAACCACCTCTTAGTTTTAAAATAGAAAGCCATTCTGCATCTTGCAAAAAGTCTTCCTCGGTTAATTTCCAACCTAAAGCTACAGAAGGGAAGTATCCCCACTTGTTACCATCCGAAAATCTAGATGATCCATCAGCACGAAAACTAGCCGTTAACAAATATTTATTATTGTATGCGTAGTTGAAACGACCCAAATAAGACATCAATGTATATTCCGAAGCAGAACCTTCCGCTACATCACCATCGGCTCCTGAGGAAAGATACCAAAGAGCCTCATCCTCGTTAGGAATATTATTGGTAGTACCCGACATCCATTCGATACGATTCTTTTCTTTTGTAAATCCAACCATAGCACTAAAGTCGTGCAAACCAATTGTTTTTGTATAGTTCAATGTATTTTCCAAAGTTTCGTAGACATCTCTGTTATAACCTCTGTAAACACTATTGGTTTCATTACTCTGATTTACATTTACGTAGTATTCTGGAGTGAAATTATAAGTATCCGTTACTGATCTGTTTAATGAATAACTGGATTTAAATTTCAAATCCTTAAGAATTTCAACTTCAGCAAATACATTTCCTAACAATCGAAATTCTTCGGTTCTGTAATTGTTGTACTCAATTTGTGCAACTGGATTTGGATAATCGGTAAATTTAGAATAATCGTATATTCCTTCTGCCTCATCAATCCATACAGGAACTACTGGCTCAATTTTGATGGCTGTATTAATTGTACCAGTATGGTAACTTCCTTCGGTTATGGTATGCTGCTTATTGTTTTGAATGTTGATATTGGCACCAACTCTCAAATAACTTTTCACCTGATAATCGGTCTTCAATCGCGCATTTATACGGTTGTAATCGGAACCTATAACAGTTCCTTCCTCGTCGTAATAACCCGTTCCAAACACATAGCTAGACTTTTCTCCTCCACCTGAAACACTCACATTGTAATCTTGAACTGTGGCCGAACGAGTAATTTCATCGAACCAATCGGTATTTACATTCTCGTCAACTTGAGTTAGATCGATAGGAGAAGTTCTTGTTTCATTCAAAGTTTCCTGAATTCCGTACCATTCGGAACCTGTTGTTGTCTCCCAATTATTAATTACTTCTTTCACACCATAGTATGCATCCACATTTACACGAGGAGCTGAATTCTTCTTACCACTCTTTGTGGTTAAAAGCACAACACCATTTGCACCCCTGGAGCCGTAAATAGCCGATGAAGATGCATCTTTTAAAACCTCAACAGAAGCAATATCATTCGGATTTAGAAAATCGATATCCGTTGTGGGAACACCATCTACTACATACAATGGATCAGCATTGTTGACCGTACCAATACCACGAACACGAATTGAGATAGATCCTCCTGGTGTTCCACTATTAGAAAGAACTTGAACTCCTGCGATTCTTCCTTTAATCGCATCGTTTACAGTATTTATTGGTTGTGCTTCCAGTTCCTCAAAATCAACAGAAGCAACAGCACCGGTAATGTCACTTTTTTTCTGAACACCATAACCAACCACCACAATTTCGTCCATGGCAACATTATCGGCTTCGAGACTAATATTCACTTCATTTTTTGTACCAACAAGGGCCTCAACCTGTTTCATCCCAATGTAACTGAATACCAAAGTAGCATCAGCACCAACTTTGATTTGATAATTTCCATCAAGATTGGTTGTTGTTCCGTTGGTTGTACCTTTTTCAACAACAGAAACACCCGGAATGGTAAGTCCGTCGTTTGCGCCGGTAACCACACCTTTAACTAGCAGATCCTGTGCCCAGGATGCTTGCCAGCCAAGAAGCATGATTAGGGTAATACATGCAATTTTTCTCATAGTATTAATTTTTGGTTAGTAAGTAATTATTAAATTCACTTATATTTTCATTACCCCAATTCCGGGGCTATTCTTTAAAACAACTTTTCCATTCACAATTTCGACTCCTTTAAATGGATCATTAGATATCAACAAATTTCCATCTAAATCGGCCCAATCGACCATTGGAGATAATTGAGCTGCTGCACTAACTCCGCAGGAAGTTTCGGTCATGCATCCAATCATAACTTTCATATCAAGTGAACGCGCTACATTTAGCATTTTATGGGCTTCGTGCATTCCGGTGCACTTCATTAACTTGATATTAATTCCAGAATAAGCACCGTGCAATTTTGACACATCATCGAGACGTTGAATTGCTTCATCGGCAATTGTAGGCAAAGGACTGTGTTGTGTTAACCATGCCATATCATCTAAATTGCACTTATCCATTGGCTGTTCCACAAACACAACACCTTGTTCTTTCAGCCAATGAATTTTATCCAAAGCTTCCCTCTTGTCTGTCCATCCCTGATTCACATCAACACACAAGGGAACATCGGTAATTTTGCGAATCGTATTAATTATCTCCTCATCAGTATCCTTACCAATTTTCACTTTCAATATTTTGTAAGGAGCAGCTTCTTTTACTTTTTCCATTACTACATCAGGGCTATCAATACCAATGGTAAAAGTAGTAAGCGGTGTATCTTCAGGATTATATCCCCAAATTTTAAACCAAGGCTTATCCAAAATCTTGCCCAATAAATCGTGCAAAGCAATATCAATGGAAGCTTTAGCAGCACAATTTCCTTTAGCAACAGAATCGACGTAAGTTAATATCTCACTTAGACGAAAAGGATCGGAAAATTGATTGAGATCCAAGCCTTTTAAAAACTTCCTAGCTGTTTCATGAGATTCTCCTAAATAGGGAGGCATAGAAGCTTCGCCATAACCAACAAGACCATCCCATTCGATTTTCACAAGCATTACTGGCGTAGAAGTTCTCGAATAAGAAGCAATGGTAAAAACGTGATTCAAGTGCAATTCGTAAGCTTCAAAACTCAATTGCAAACCCTTCCCAGAATACCGAGAGTTTACAGCACCATTTCCTTTGCCTGAATTCATTACAGGCAATAAGCATACAGCTCCTGAGCGCAAACCCAAATCTTCATTAAATGTTCTTCTATCTATGCTCATTTAACCCTATTCTATAATTAATACCAAGGATGTTCTGAAATTCTGCAAATACCTACTTCTCCTATTCTACCCATAAGTCTCCGAGCTCCCAAATAACTAATTGATCGATATTCATTGAAATCATCTGCTTTTGGATCAAAACTATTTACACGAACCCTACCCGAAGAATGAATATATTCTCCATGGTTCATATACATTCCAACATGAGTTACTTTAGGTGATTTTCCACCGACTGCTTCTTTTCCAAAAAAAACCAAATCACCCTCTTCCAAATTCTGAAAACCATCCTGAGGAGATATTGTATCTCCATGAAGAAATTGCAGAGAAGCATCACGAGCCAAAATAAGCCCGTTCATAAAATATACCGACTTTACAAATCCACTACAATCGACTCCTTTGGCTGAAGTTCCTCCCCATAAATAAGGACGACCCATAAATTCTTTCGCCGTTTTGCTTAAAATAGAAAGATCTGTTAGCTCTCGATTTTCCCAATCAGAAAAAAGTTGGCAATTCGTTTTTTCAATTTGGATTCTTCTTCCATCAGGTAAAGCCAAATCATAATTCTTCTCGTTTTCTTTCTCTATTTCCAAAATTGAACCAGCCACCAAATCGGCAACTACCTCTTTTTGATTTGAATCCTTAGCCAAAAGAAGAGATGGAATCACAATTACTCTTTTCGAATTTCTCCATGCTTCCAAATCACTCTTTGTTAGTAAAGAAAGAGCCTCACTATCGGTCCAGGCAATATATTTATCTGGAGTTTGCACCAAAAACCAAGAATCTTTTTTCTTTAAAACTTTAACAGGTGTTCCCATTATTGCCTGAGAAACAAGTTCGGCTGAATGTTTAGGTTGAGCGCGCAAATTAGCGACACTCAAGGTGATTAAAGCCCAATTTTGTGTTTTTGAATTTTGCACTGGAAGAACGAGCAATCGATCCTCTAACTGAATATTTAATTTTTCAAGATCAGAAATCAAGGCTGATTTTGCCTCGGGCAAAGATGTTTCTCCAATTAGTACTACTCGATTCCCATCAACATTGAAATTCGTTGTAAAAATAGCTTCTCTGCTATCTGGAGCAAACTCCAATTTTACGGATTGCGATATGCTTTCAATTTGTAGCAACAAACTTTCATTTTTACAGCTACAAAAAGCGCAAACGATAACAACTATACAAATCCAATGTTTCATATTAAATAAAAGTAATTGGTATTACATCTTACAATATTCCAAATTTAAATACATCTAACAAATAGAATGAATGGTTCAATATGTTTCATAACACATTATAAAACAATATATATACCCATTAAAAGCCCATTTATTCCTCTATCTTAAAGTCCTATCTCAAGCACATTACTCGACAAACTCTCCCGACGACCTCTATTTACTGATTTTACAGAATATACCATGCCTTTTTGATTCCCCAACAAAGGCATAAATTCACAACTTGTAATACAAAATACTTCTAATTCAGCATTTCTTCTTCCAAAATGTTTGTAAACAATGTAATAATTAGCACCATCTACAGGCTTCCAAAGTAATGTATCATTCTTCAGCTCCAACTTTGGAGCCAAAGCAATAGGGCCCGTAAACTTTTTATTCACAGGGATGAGAGCAGGGGTTTTATAAACTTCTGATTGCAATAGTTCATTAATAGCCAATCGATTATTCAGGAAATTTTTGGAAGAGAAAAACATGCTTCCGTTGATTCCTTTTTTCCTTCTATTCAGTTTTATTTGACGAGTTATTTGCTCAGAATTCTGCCAAGCCTGTACTTTAGAGTTAGAATGTAAGCGGTAAACACCTTGACCGATATAACAATCTTTGCCAAATCGATTTTTTTGCCACCATTTAACCAATCTTCTATAATTCGCTACTTTTTTTCCTATGTGCCAATAAATTTGAGGTGCCACATAGTCGATCCAATCATTTTGTAACCAAAGTAAAATATCAGCATACAAATCATCATAATTAGTTTGTCCAGCTTCGGTCCTCGATCCTGACTTATCTACACTTTTATTTCGCCAGACACCAAAAGGAGAAATCCCAAAAGGCAACCATGGCTTAATCGATTTTATCGTATCGTGAATCTGCTTGATCACTTGATTCACATTATCTCTTCTCCAATCATCAATTCGATCTGGAAAAAAAACGCCTCCATTTTCTGCAAAGCTCAACGAATCTGGAAATGGCTGACCGGATATTTTATAAGGATAAAAATAATCATCAAAATGTATTGCATCCACATCGTATCTTCGCACCACGTCGCCAACAATTTTCGAAACATAGTCTCTCGTCTCCTGAAAACCAGGGTCGAAATATTTATGCTTACCATAGTTCAGAAACCATTCTGGATGTTGGTTACTAATGTGCAGTGGATCTGTTTTTGTTTTCTCGTACAAAAACACCGCACGATAAGGATTCATCCAGGCATGAAGTTCCATGGCCCTTTTATGACACTCTTCGATAGCAAATTGCAATGGATCGTAGAATGGCTCAGGTGCTACCCCCTGCTCTCCACTTAGCCATTGTGACCAAGGCTCATAGTCTGATTGATAAAATGCATCGGTAGCAGGACGAATCTGAAACACAATGGCATTCATTCCGTTCTTTTTATGCTGATTTAACAAATCAATCATTTCCTGCTTTTGTCTCTCTATTGAAAGACCAGTCTTTGAAGGCCAATCGATATTATCGACCGTAGCCACCCACACCGCTCGCATTTCCCTTTTATGCGAATATTTTCTTGCCATGGCTCCTACCGCCAGCAAAATGAACGAAAAAGCTATGATTAATTTTTTACTCATATTCAAGCATATTCTGTTTGCATTCTAAAAAGACTAATCGGCACTTTACTTCCCACCTCTATTCAGATTCGAAAGATCCCATTCAGTATGTCAACATTCAAGCATCTAACAACAAATGGACACATTGGCTGTTTACCCCTAAAAAAGCAAGAATATCAATGAAAATAATAGAATTATTTTCTTACACCCCCTTTTAAAGTTATCATACATGTTACAAAAATAAAAATATTATTAGTTTTACAATAGAATATCAGTGAAAACAAGTTTATAAATTACAGAATGAGTAAAAATACTTATATTCCTATGCCATAAAGCAATACTTATAATAGTAGGCCACAAATAATATTGACTATGCTTTGTAGCTCGCATTTATTAGTCTAAAACATTTATGGGACCGAAAAGTGACAATAAGAGTAGATGTACTACAAAAAACCAATATCTTGGCTTATATAGAATAAGAATACTACGACTAACAACTAGTGTTCTTCATTACTGATTAAAATGAAATAAAACTGAAGTGCTTATTTGTAGACTATTGCTCCAACTTCTATTTATAAAAGTTTATCTTACACAATTAACTAGCGATTATGAATTCAAGCTTCTTGATTAAAAAAGTTAAATTTGCTACACTTTTACTCAACTGCTAACAAGTAATAAAAAGTAGGCAAAAGCGAATTCATTCTATCATAAAGATGATGCAGCAATTAACTCAATTGCAAAAACCTAAAAAAACCGCCCTCATGATTCACTATACATTCCGTATTTACAGAGGCTATACATGTTTTCTCCTTTACATTGGTATTCAGATTCTATTTTTCTCGCACTCCATTCTTGCCCAAAAAGTAGAAACAGGAATAGATGTTCTTCAAGCCACAAGTTTTTCAGCTTTACACGGAAAAAAGATAGGAATTATTACCAATCCTACCGGCGTGAATAAAAAT
>NZ_JBFHJW010000065.1:0-21312 GCF_041595635.1 Labilibaculum sp. | reverse complement strand
GCGCTAATTTCGCCCAAAACCCCATGTTTCCTAGTGGCCCCAGCGTTCGTTAACTCTGTAAGCGGCTGCAAAGATAATCGAAATATTTTCACATATCCTAATGCAATCCAATAAAAATTTAAAAAAGTTTTTTTCAATCTCTGAAGAACTTATTTCTAATCCTATTCTCCTTCAAATCTAAAACACCTTACCGTTGTAAAGCGGGTGCAAAGATAACAGATTTTTTTTGCCACTTCCTAATCTTTTTTAAAAGTATTTTTCCAAAAAGAAATAGCTGCCTGATAATCAGAAGCTATTTTCTATCCGAAAGGGAAAAACAAATTACAAAATTCTAATGAGAAAGTCCATACTAATGATGAAGATTTTTCAATAAAAGTGATTTTTCCTGATCTAAAACAATATTCGGATATTGATTCTGAAGCTGCTCAATCTCTCGTAGAGTGTTAGCTATAAAATTCTGATGTGTGATTGTTTCGGGATTAAAAGGTCTATGTTTGGAAGCAGAAACAATTTTTTCTACCTTTTTCATCACATCAAATGTTTGCTTTTCCATATAAGTATCCTGAAAGCGATCCCAGATGTAATTTACTGCAGTAGAATTCAAATGCAACATATCTTCACTATAGAATCGATAGTCACGCAACTCATCCATTACAATTTCATAAGCTGGAAAGTAAGAAACTTGCTCAAACAGCTCTACTAGTTGTTCTATAGCAAGAAGCAAAGTCGCCTTGCTGAGCTGATTGCCATGTGCCCCATCCTTAAAGTGTCTTATCGGACTTACTGTAAAAACAATTTTCAAATTTGGATTAAAAACAGATAAAGAAACAATTAAACCTTTATAGAACTTTACAATTTCTTCTACATCCAAACGGTATCGAAGAAAATCCTTAGATGGTAACTTATGGCAATTGGAAACAATATCTCCTGTTTCGATCCATTCAAAAACCCAGGCAGTACCGAATGTAATGTATAAAACATCCGCATTGGCCAAGTCTAATGATGATTTTTGAATTTCGGTATTGATTGTCTGTAAACACTCTTTCTCATCTATATTTGAGAATCGACTGTGATGCGAAAAGCTAAACCATTTATCATTTGCAAAATTCAAATCGGCTTCGGTAAATTCCTTTTTGTCGATCAATATTTTGAGACTATTACCAACACTCATAGGATTGTATAGCACTCCGAAGGGATTTGGAGTGACGTCGAATTTGTAACTAGTTAATCGTTCTCCAATATTATCGGCAAAACAAGAGCCAAGCATGATGGCTTTCGAATTGTAGCTAAACTTATCCTTTGACAACGGAATTTTAAGCTCGGTTCTGAAATTTACCATGTTCTATAATTTTTAATGATTTTGTTCTAATTGAGCATTGATCCAACTGAGGATGTCCTGAAAAACCTGCTGCTTACAGAATTCATGATGCAATTCGTGGTAAGCTTTATCGTATTGTATATGAGTACAATTATTTCCAACAGAATCGGCAAATAACTTACTTGCATGACAATCGGTTATTTCATCCGCATTTCCATGTAATAGTAGTAATGGTTTTTGCAATGATTTTGTATTTTTAAGGAGTGCACAACCAGCATCGTAAGCATCTATAAATAAACGAAAAGAAATTCTATGATGAATCAATTCGTCCTCTTCGTATTTTTTCCAAACCTGTTTATCGTGAGACAATAATTTTGCGTTAAAGCTAGTAGTAATACTAAAGGATGGAATTACTTTATTAAATGCTCGAATAATAGGGAGTAAGAATTTAGGAGGAGCTTCCTGACTAATAATCCATGGAGACGTAGAAATAACTCCCAAATAATTTGTCTTTCGGTTCGTAAGATGATGTAAAACCTCACCTCCACCCATACTGTGACCATACAAAAAGGATGTTGCATTAGGAAACAAATTATTTGTATAGTCTAGCATCACATCAATATCTTGCATAAAATCGTCGTATGAAGAGATAACTCCTCTTTTACCTTCGGATAATCCATGTCCACGCTGATCGTAAGAGACAATCGCAAATCCTTGTTCTGCGAATTGTTCGGCCCATTCGTGGTAGCGAGAAGAATGCTCTCCAATTCCATGCACCAAACAGATGGAGGCCTTACAATCCTTTTCTGGGAACCATGTTTGAACGAAAAGACGCGTATTATCGAAAGAACGGACTTGAGAAATTTGATGATTCATTGCTAATTACATTTAGAAGAATTCTTATGCATAAATGTAGAAAAATCCCAAATTACTTACATGCTAACAGAAAGTTAAATGTTCATTTATTTACATCTAATTTTTTATTGCTAATCGATCTTAGAATTTCACTTTTGAGAATGGAGAAAATTGAGATTTCGTTTGAGACCTTTAAATTTTGTTCGCTTTACCGCTGATTTTTTAAATATTTCTCCAAATTGATGGGCATTGAGAAGTTGCCATTCTTCTTTCGACAAAAAAAGCAGGTTCGGATTGGGGTCCAATTCTGGAACTAAATGTGGCTTTGCCATGCGATTCCAAGGACATACATCCTGACAGATATCGCATCCGAAAACACGATTTTGAAATTTACCTTTCATTTCATCAGGAATTTCACCTTTTAGCTCAATGGTAAAATAGGAAATACACTTACTGCCATTTACTACGTAAGGCTCAGTGATTGCACCGGTAGGACAAGATCGAATACATTTACTGCATCCCCCGCAAAAGTCCTGGGCTTTTTCCTCCTCGTATTCCAATTCCATATCGATTAGTAATTCACCCAGAAAGAGAAATGATCCAATTTTACGATTGAGGAGCAAGGAATTTTTCCCAATCCAGCCCAAACCCGCTTTTTTAGCCCAAGCATGCTCCAAGATTGGAGCCGAATCGACAAAAGCACGACCCGAAACATCTCCTATTTCGTTGTTGATGTATTCCAGAAGTTGATTGAGTCGATCCTTTAGCACGAAGTGATAATCTTTTCCGTAGGCATATTTTGCAATTACAGGTGCTTCGGGATCACTTTGTTGCTCTTTGGGATAGTAATTGAGTCCGACTACAACAATGGACTTTGTGTTTTCGACCAACAAACGAGGATCCAACCGTTTTTCGATGTTATTTGCCATGTAGGCCATTTCGCCATGATACTCTTTATTGAGCCAGGACAGGAAATTCTCCTTCTCATCTTTAAGAAAATCGGCTTTGGCAATACCGCAAAGATCTAAACCAAGCTCAAGAGCTTTGGTTTTGATAAGATTTGATTTGGCGGTTAAAGTTAAGTTCACGAAATGAAGATAATAATTTTAAAATAGAGACGCATTGCAATGTGCCTGCACAATATTGCCTATTTGCGTTAGGGATTGCAGTGATTACCTCACAGCGAAGAATGAGCGAGGAGTAAAAACGTAAAGCCCGACCCGAGGAATGAGGGAAACGCCCCAATAAAAAAAAGGACTGAAAAAACAGTCCTTTGTATACTTTATAGAAAACCCAACTCAAGTTTAGCCTCTTCTGTCATCATGTCTTTATCCCAAGGTGGATCGAATGTTAACACAACGGTTACATCTTCGATTTGTGGTAATGATTTTGTTTTTTCATTCACCTCTTCGAGGATTTGATCGGCCATTGGACAGTTTGGTGCAGTAAGAGTCATGAGAATTTTCACCTCATCCTCTTCGTACAAATCGATTTCGTATATCAATCCCAGATCGTAAATATTAACGGGGATTTCTGGATCGTATATGGTTTTTAAAACCTCAACGATGATTGCTTCTGTTTGTTTTTTTCCCATTTTATCCTGCTTATTTGCTTACATGACTGAAAGCTATCCCATACATTTTTATTTGTTTTACCATGGAAACCAATCCATTGGAGCGAGTAGGAGATAAATGTTGTTTTAATCCAATTTCATCGATAAATTTCAGATCGGCATTCATGATATCCTCAGGAGCTTGGTGATTAAAAACTCGAATTAACAGAGCGGCGATTCCTTTTACTATGATGGCATCGCTATCGGCTTCCAATTCTATCCGTCCGTTTTCAAAAGAAGCATTGAACCAAACTTTCGACTGACAACCTTTTATTAAGTTCGACTCTGTTTGGTATTTTGCATCTAAACCTGTAAGATCTGTTCCTAACTCGATTAGATAAGCGTATTTGTCCATCCAATCGTCGAATCCTGAAAATTCTTCAATTATTTCTTCCTGAATTTCGTTTATTGTCATATCACTTATGAAATATGAGACATTAACTTTATGGCTAAAAATCTCTACATTTTATTATTAAAATTTCTCGGCGGCAAGTTACAAAAATTTTATTTTCACAAAATCCGCATTCTTTCGAACTAATGGGCGAACATTGCACAAACTTTCAAAATGCCATTGTAAAACACATCAATTTCTTCCTTTGTATTGTAGAATGAAAATGAAGCTCTAACGGTTCCGTCAATTTTAAAATGCTGCATGACTGGTTCTGTGCAATGTGTTCCTGTTCGCACTGCAATACCCAATTGATCGAGTAGCATTCCCATATCGTAAAAATGGATGCCGTCCACTAAGAATGAGATTACCGAGGTTTTCTCTTTTGCTGTTCCGTATATTTTCAAACCTTTGATGGTCAGAAGTTTTTGAGTGGCATACTCAACAAGCTCTTGTTCGTATGCATCAATTTCGTGGAGACCGATGCTTTGCACATATTCAATGGCAGCACCCAGACCAATAGCGTCGATATAATTCGGGGTTCCTGCTTCGAATTTAAATGGCAATTCGTTGTAGGTGGTTTTCTCGAAAGTAACCTCCTGAATCATTTCTCCTCCGCCTTTCCATGGTGGCATTGCATTGAGCAATTCTTCCTTGCCATACAAAACGCCAATTCCTGTAGGACCGTATATTTTATGACCTGAGAACACCAAAAAATCAACATCTAATTCCTGAACATCAATTTTTTTGTGCTGAATAGACTGAGCAGCATCCACTAAAACCCGAACATTCCTAGCGTGAGCGATTTTAATAATTTCACCAATAGGATTAATGGTTCCCAAAGAATTGGAGATATGATTAATGGCAATGATTTTTGTGGAATCAGTAATTAAACCATCCAATTTTTCAATCATCAATTCACCGCTATCATCAAAAGGCAATACTTTTAATTTTGCTTTTTTTCGTTCACAAAGCAATTGCCAGGGCACGATATTGGAGTGATGTTCCATTTCAGAAACTATCACCTCATCGCCTTGGCCAATGTATCGATCGCCAAAAGAATTGGCCACCAAATTCACCGAGTCGGTTGTTCCGCTGGTAAAGATTACTTCGTGCGAATGTTTCGCATGAATGAAGTTCTGCACAATTGCTCTTGCATTCTCGTTTCCATCGGTCGACTTATTGCTCAAATAATGAACTCCGCGATGAATATTAGAATTGTATTTGTAATAATACTCAGTCAACTTATCAATTACCTGACGGGGTTTTTGAGTGGTTGCCGCGTTATCGAGGTAAACAAGAGCTTTTCCGTGAATCTTCTCCTCTAAAATGGGAAAATCTTTACGTATTTTATTGATATCTATTGTCATTCTTAAAAAGTATCAAGCACTATAGTACTCAGTCTAAAAACAGCTAGTTACTACATGCAATAGCGCAAGTATTGCATTTCGAAATTTCACCTCGTAATCGTGTATCCACCAAAGCATCAATACGATCCTTAAGCGGCTCTACTCTAATTTTTTCAATAATTTCATGAGCAAATGCAAACATCAACATCTGGCGAGCTTCTTTTTCATCAATTCCTCTTGCTCGCAAGTAAAACAATGCATCCTCATCCATTTGTCCTACAGTAGCTCCATGACTACACTTCACATCATCGGCATCGATCACCAATTGAGGTTTGGTGTTAATTAAAGCATCGTCGCTCAATAGCAAGTTGTTATTTGCCTGATAAGCTTCGGTTTTTTGTGCATCGCGACGAACAAAGATTCTACCCGCAAAAGCACCCGTTGCTTTCCCATCCAATACTCCTTTAAAATGCTCGTTGCTTAAACAGTTGGGCTTAGCATGATCAATAGAGGTAAAATTATCAACGTGTTGATTATTATCCATCAAATACATTCCAAATGTATGGTTTTCGCAGTGCTCGCCATCCAATAAAACGTAATGGTTATTACGAATGGTTCCTCCGTAAAGAGAAATAGTATTGGTGAGTACGTTTGAGTTTTTATCCTGACGAATAAAAGTAGAATTAAGGATTGTCGAATTTAAATGCTGATTTTGCAAAGTATACAGATCAAAAACTGCATTGGCAGCCACATTTACTTCGGTAACCGAATTACTAAGGTATTTATGATGTGTTAAGGTGTGATCGCAAACAATAATTTTTGCCTGTGCATTTTCTTCAATCACAATCAAGTTACGCTGGGTTGCCAGTAAATCTCGATCGGAACGCAAAAGATTCACTACCTGAATAGGTCGTTCAATCACCACTCCTTTGGGCACATATATAAACAAACCATCTTTTGCAAGAGCTGTATTTAAAGCAACTATTCCGTCATCGCTTGGTTTGGCATATTTTCCGTAATGAGCATTAAAAATTTCCGGATGTTTAATCGCTGCTTCTTGCACACCACAAACAATCACACCTTTGGGTAATTCGCCAAGCTCTTTATTATTGCCATAGTACCATCCGTTGGTAAGCAATACCATATTGGTATCCAACTCGGGCACATCGCACTGAAAAATCTCATTCAGATCAACATCCACTTCCATATAGCGAAGGTTCACATTGTATGGATGATCGAAAGCTGGTATTAGATTGGTGTATTTGTAGTTCTCGTTGGCACGAGTAGGCACGCCTAATTTCTCGAACTGAGCAAAAGCTTTTTCACGATTTTCGTTCATAAGGTCAGAAGAATCTTTCGAAAGCAATTCTTTGCCTTGCTCGAATAAATCAGCGAAATCCTTATTAATTGTATTTATGTCGGCCATTTTATTTTAGATATTAGTCCCAATAGTAATCGGGATAAGATTTGAGAAATGAGATCAATTCAATTCTCTATACCTCCACTCAACTATTTTCCATTTTCTTCTTTAATCCAGTCATATCCTTTTTCCTCCAGTTCCAGAGCAAGCTCTTTTCCTGCAGTTTTTACAATACGACCATCAAACAAAACATGAACCACATCAGGAACGATATAGTCTAATAATCGTTGGTAATGAGTGATTACGATTGTTGAGTTTTCGGGTGTTTTCAATTTATTTACTCCATTGGCTACTACTCGAAGTGCATCAATATCCAATCCTGAATCGGTTTCATCTAAAACAGCCAATTTAGGTTCTAACATGGCCATTTGAAAAATCTCATTTTTTTTCTTCTCTCCACCCGAGAAACCTTCATTTACCGAACGGTTTGTCAATTTTGAGTCGATCTCCACCAAGTTTTTCTTATCGCGCATCAGCTTTAAAAAATCAGATGCCTTCAATGGTTCTAAACCTTTGTGCTTACGATGTTCATTTACCGCAGTTTTCATGAAGTTCACTGTGGAAACTCCAGGAATTTCGATTGGATACTGGAAACCCAAAAAGATTCCTTCTTTAGCGCGATCTTCAGGCGTCAAATCGAGTAGATCTTTTCCTTGGAAAATAATTTCACCTTCGGTAACTTCGTATAAATCTCTTCCTGCCAAAACAGAAGCTAAGGTACTTTTACCAGCACCATTTGGTCCCATTATAGCATGAACTTCGCCCGGCTTAATCTCTAAATTAATTCCTTTTAAGATTTCTTTTCCATCAATGGAAACGTGTAAATTTTTAATACTTAACATTTCACTTCTATTTTGTCGCACTTATGCGTTGAGTTCTACTTATTATATATCTATTAACCTACCGAACCTTCCAAACTAATGGCTAGTAATTTTTGTGCCTCTACAGCAAATTCCATAGGCATTTTATTGATTACCTCTTTGGCGTATCCATTAACGATTAAACCAATGGCATCCTCGGTTGAGATTCCTCGCTGATTGCAATAAAAAATTTGATCCTCCCCAATTTTAGAAGTAGTTGCTTCGTGTTCTACCTTAGCAGATTTATTTCCAATTTCGAGATAAGGAAAAGTGTGAGCGCCACATTTGTCACCTAAGAGTAAAGAATCACATTGAGAGAAATTACGAGCGCCCTCACAATTCTTAGTTACTTTTACCAATCCTCGGTAAGAGTTGTTACTTTTTCCTGCCGATATTCCTTTTGAGATAATGGTACTTCTAGTATTGTTTCCAATGTGAATCATCTTGGTGCCGGTATCGGCTTGCTGATAGTTGTTGGTAAGAGCTACCGAATAAAATTCACTAGACGAACCATCTCCTTTTAATATGGTAGATGGATATTTCCAGGTTACTGCAGATCCTGTCTCTACCTGAGCCCACATCAGCTTAGAGTTTACCCCCTGACAAATACCACGTTTGGTTACAAAGTTGTAAATACCACCTTTTCCGTTCTTATCGCCTGGATACCAATTTTGAACGGTTGAATATTTTACTTCCGCATTGTTTTTCACAACAATTTCTACAATTGCCGCGTGCAACTGATTTTCATCTCGCATAGGTGCCGTGCAGCCTTCCAAATAACTTACATATGAATCATCTTCGCATACAATTAAAGTACGTTCGAACTGACCTGTATTTTCTGCATTGATTCGGAAATAGGTAGACAACTCCATTGGACAACGAACTCCTTTCGGGATGTATACAAAAGAACCATCAGAAAATACTGCTGAATTTAGAGCTGCAAAAAAGTTATCTTGCGAAGGAACAACTGTTCCCATATATTCCTGAATCAAATCTGGATGATCCTTAATGGCATCACTAATAGAGCAAAAAATGATTCCTTTTTCAGCCAAGGCTTCCTTAAAGGTTGTTTTCACCGATGAAGAATCCATTACAACATCAACAGCTACATTTGAAAGTAGTTTTTGTTCATCAAGAGGAATGCCCAATTTATCAAAAGTAGCCCTGATTTCCGGATCTACATCATCCATACTCTCCAACTTTGCTTTTTGCTTGGGAACGGAATAGTAAATAATATCCTGATAATTGATTTCAGGAATTTTCAAATACGCCCATTCTGGCATCGTCATTGTCAGCCAATGACGATAAGCATTCAGTCGGAATTCAAGCATGAATTCAGGCTCATTTTTCTTGGCAGATATCAAGCGAATTGTATCCTCTGTCAACCCTTTGCCTATGTCATCGTTTTCAACATCGGTCACAAAGCCATACTTATAGTCACTTTGTGTTACCTCATCTAAAATTTTATCTTGTTCTTCTTTTGCCATGTCAATTTATGTATCAGGTAGAAAGCTTTATGAATCAGACTAAATCATAAAGTTTTTCTTAAAAGAATTCAATATTTTAATTCCCGGGAAAAAGTTTATAGCTTCATTTTTGTAGAAAAACTTTAGCCATTCAGCTAAGCTGCAACTGCATGCCCAATGAAAGTTCATGCAAATATAGTAAAGTATTTAGAAATCTTTAAACGGAATGCATATAAAAATACCTAGAAGTCCTTTTATTGGTCAAATGAATTTAAATCTGCTAGAATATATTCAGGCTTTTTAGATTTTGGCACTGTATTAGGCTGCATTTTCCTCCTCGACTCTTTTGTACAAAACTAAACTATGACTGGAAACCCAAAAATACAAAAATAGACATTGAACTAAAATGCAATATCCTATTTAACGCTGATACAATGACCAGCTATTACAGCAGCAGTATTGTATCGGTAGAAAATACCTTTCAAATTCGACCAAGACAATTCCTTATAAGCATCGAATTTTCTCTTTAAATTATTCATCCCAAAAGAAGAAAAGTATATCGCAAAAAAAGCAATTCAAGCTGAATATTTCTCTTTCTATTTTTTCCCTACCTTTGCAGGCAAATTCCAACATTATTAATTTTAAGGATACTATGCAGGAAAACAAGGCAAAAGGAACCGATATTGCCACATTGGGCGAATTTGGATTGATTAAACACCTTACTAAAAATATAAAACTAAAACACGCAAGTTCGAATGTAGGTGTTGGTGACGATGCAGCAGTTTTGGATTATCAGAATAAAAAAACAGTGGTGACTACTGATCTGCTACTGGAGGGGATTCATTTCGATTTGATGTACACTCCACTGAAACACTTAGGCTACAAAGCGATTGCTGTGAATGTTTCGGATGTTTATGCCATGAATGCTTGTCCTAAACAGGTAACCGTTTCTATCGCCATTTCAAAACGATTTACCATTGAAGCTCTTGATGAAATTTACGCAGGAATTAATTTGGCTTGCGAAAATTACAATGTCGATTTAGTGGGTGGCGATACTACTTCTTCCTTAACAGGATTATGCATTTCGGTAACGGCCATTGGCGAAGGGGAAGCTGATCAACTCACCTACCGAAGTGGTGCCAAGGAGAACGATTTAATCTGCGTAAGCGGAAATTTAGGGGCGGCTTTTGCCGGATTACAATTGCTAGAGCGCGAGAAACGAGTATTCGACAACAACCCAAACATGCAACCTGATTTATCTGGTCACGATTACATTTTAGAACGCCAGCTAAAACCTGAGGCTCGCAAAGATATCTACGAGCGTTTGCAGGAAGCTAAGATTGTTCCTACCTCTATGATTGATGTATCCGACGGTTTGTCATCAGATATCATGCACATCTGCGAGGAATCGAAAGTTGGCTGTCAGATTTACGAGGAGAAAATTCCCGTAGACTACGAAACACACAAAATGGCCGAAGAGCTGAACATGAATTACAGCACCTTCTCGCTAAACGGTGGCGAAGATTACGAATTGCTATTCACGGTTCCCTTAGACAAATTCGATGACATTGAAAAAATGGAGGATGTGAAAGTGATTGGTCACATCACCAATATCTCGAAGGGAAAATATTTGGTAACTCGCGATGCTGTGGAAATTGAATTGCAAGCTCAGGGTTGGAATCCAATTGAGGAGAAATAAATATTCAAACTGTAAGAATAGGCTTACACCTCCCATATCAAAACAAAAAAAGGTGAGAATCTCACCTTTTTTTATGTTCTAAAAACTTAGGATTTTTCAGGAAAATATCCTCTCATAATACCACGTTTTGAGTTCTTCACGAACAAAATAATATCATCACGCTCAGGAGAAGCTGGCATTTCTGCTTCGATAGCTTCTAAAGCGGTAAAATTATTCATTCCTTTTTGGTACAAGTAACGGTACACATCCTGAATTTCACGAATTTTTTCGTTTCCAAATTCACGACGGCGAAGTCCGATTGAATTCACACCAATATAAGAAACTGGCTCACGACCCGCTTTTACAAATGGAGGAATATCCTTACGAACTAAAGATCCACCTGAAACCATAACATGAGATCCGATGTGAACGAATTGGTGCACAGCAACCAGACCACTAAGAATTGCATAATCATCAATAATAACTTCACCTGCAATTTGAGATGCATTACCTACAATAATGTTATTCCCTAAAACACAATCGTGAGCAATGTGCGAGTATGCCATTAGCAAACAGTTGCTTCCAACAATTGTTTTTCCTTTTGCTGCAGTACCACGATTAATAGTTACGCACTCACGAATCGTTGTATTATCTCCAATTTCCACTGTAGTTTTCTCACCACGGAATTTTAAATCCTGTGGAATTGCTCCTATTACAGCTCCAGGAAATACCACACAATTTTTACCAATACGAGTTCCTTCCATAATGGTCGCATTTGAACCAATACGAGTTCCCTCTTCAATCACAACATCTTTGTCAATCGTAACAAACGGCTCAATCACTACATTATCAGCGATTTTTGCCTCTGGATGTACATATGCTAACGGTTGCTTCATCTTTTTTATATTTCTTCACATCCAAAATCCTAATTTTAAAAGATATTTGATATGGACGTTGTTATAAATTAATTATTTTTTCTTTGCGATTTGAGCCATAAACTCACCTTCGGCAACAATAGTATCACCAACAAAAGCCAAACCGCGCATGTTAGCAACTCCTCTACGAATAGGAGATAAAAATGACAATTTAAAAATCAAAGTATCTCCAGGTACCACCTTACGTCTAAACTTAATGTTATTCTGAGTTAGGAAGTAAGTCGAATAGTTTTCAGGATCCTCTACCTGATTAAGTACCAAAATACCACCACACTGAGCCATTGCCTCAACCATTAGAACACCAGGCATTACCGGTTCTTCAGGAAAATGACCTACAAAATAAGGTTCATTCATGGATACATTTTTTACCCCCACAATACTATCATCCTTTATTTCGATGATTTTGTCAACCAACAAAAATGGAGGTCGGTGAGGCAATAATCCCATAATACCATTAATGTCTAAAACAGGCTCTTTGTTTGGATCATAAGCCGGAACTGAATCTTTTCCCATTTCTTTCTTAATTTGTTTGATTAATAATTTAGCCATTTCGGTGTTAGGCCCATGACCCGGACAGGTTGCTATCACTTTTCCTTTGATAAACTTGCCACAAAGAGCTAAATCACCAACTAGATCAAGCAATTTATGTCTGGCACATTCATTATCAAAGAAAAGTTCCAAATTACTTAAAATTCCTTCCTTTACTTCCACATGTTGATGGTCGAACAAATCAGCAATACGATCCAACTCCTTTTGTTCCATCATCTGATCCATAATAACAATGGCATTATCTAAATCTCCTCCTTTTACCAAATTGTTATTCAATAGAAACTCTAGCTCACGCACAAACACAAATGTACGACACATGGATATTTCTTCTTTATAATCTTTTAATGAAGCCAATTGAGCATACTGATTTCTCAATACTTTCGAATCGAAAGAAATCATGCTATCTATACTGTATTCATCGTCGGGAAGAATTGTAATTTCTGACCCCCTGGTTTCATCTTTAAAAGTGATTTTTTCCTTTGGAACAAAGTACTCACGAATTGCATTCTGCTCTACAACACCCACTTCTTCAATGCCCTGCACATAGAATTTAGCACTTCCATCCAAAATTGGAGGCTCCGGAGAATTCATTTCAATCAAGCAGTTATCAATCCCCATTCCATACAGTGCCGACAGAACATGTTCTACGGTTTGAACTTTACACGTTCCTTTTTCCAATACGGTTCCTCGAGAGGTATCACCTACATATTTAGCGTCTGCCTCAATTATAGGTTGACCTTCTAAGTCAACCCGTTTAAACTGATAGCCATGATTTTCGGCTGCAGGCACAAACTTAATAGAAACTTCTATTCCGGTATGAAGTCCTTTTCCTGTAAGAATAAATTCTTTTGCTAATGTTCTTTGCTTATCTGCCATAACTTGACATCAATATTTTTAAATTTCAGCTTAACTAAATGAAGATATTTTCGCTTAGTTTTCTGTTAAACTTTTAACTTGTTTTTCGAGTTCGATAATTTGCTCTCTTAGTTTAGGCAAATTTTTAAACAAAACATATGATTTCTGATAAGGACCAAAATCAAAAGCGGGAGATCCCTGCAATACAGTTCCTTCCTTCTTAATGGCACGTCCAATACCCGACTGAGCAGCAATTTTCACTTCATTGGCAATGGATAGGTGACCAACGATTCCAACCTGACCGCCAATCATACAATTTTTTCCAATTTTAGCACTCCCAGCAATACCGGTTTGCGAAGCAATTACGGTATTTTCATCTATTTCTACATTGTGTGCCACTTGAATAAGATTATCCAACTTAACTCCTTTACGGATAATAGTCGATCCCATAGTAGCACGATCAACGCAAGTGTTTGAACCAATCTCTACATAATCTTCAATCACTACATTACCTACCTGAGGTACTTTTTTATAATCGTTTGCCGACGATGGAGCAAAACCAAATCCGTCTCCACCAATTACAACTCCTGAGTGAAAAATACAATCAGCACCAATTTTACATCCTTCGTAAACTTTCACTCCAGAGTTTAAAATACAGTTGTCACCAATTGTTACATTATCACCAATAAAAGTGTGTGGGTATATTTTTACATTATTTCCGATATTTACATTGCTACCAATGTAAGCAAAAGCTCCAATGTAGATTTTTTCACCTAATTTTGCTGACTTACTCACAAATGAAGGCTCTTCGATACCTGTTTTTTGTGGTTTACTCTGCTCATACATTTCTAGCAACTTGGCCAACGCCTGATAAGCATCCTCCACACGAATAAGTGTTGTGCTAATTTCTTTTTCAGACTTAAAGTCATTATTTACCAACACAATAGATGACTGAGTAGAGTATATATAGTGCTCGTATTTTGGATTTGCTAAAAAGGAAAGAGTTCCTGGCTTCCCTTCTTCAATTTTGGAAACATTGGTCACTTTAGCCTTAGGGTCTCCATCAACTGTTCCGTTCAGAAACTCTGCAATATCTTCTGCTGTAAATTCCATTCGTTCTATTTTTTATCAGATCGTAAAAATGATTTTTGCCACCATTATTTATTTAAAGAAACAGCAGATACAAATCATTCAACAAAACTAATTTATAAGAAAAAAATTTCTGCAAATCTAGTAATTATTTCATGTACATGAAATTTTTTCTCCTATTGCCTGCTTTATCCATAATAAAACAGAAACAAAAAACAGATGTTAAAAGAAAAAAATCAAAACGTATGAGTCTTAAATTTTTGGGTAGCACAAATAATATTTTTTTACCGTTTTTGATAGTACCGAAGCGTCGAGCATATCCGAAGCTTCCCCAATATCACACTGAGTATCATCCTTACCTAGAATTGTTATTTGGTCGTCATCAGAGCTATATGCATTATTACTAATTGAATTCGAGATCACAATAAATTCAAGAGCATGATCGGAACAACAAAAATGCTTCTTCACTCTTGTTTTTACTTGATCAATATATTCTTTAGTAAAGGCAGTTTTCTGGATCTCTATTTTAAACAATTTACGATCTCGGATACACCTACACAAATAGGCCAACACCTTATCGGAATGGTTTGCCCACACTTTAATACTCACCATGATATCGTCATCATCTAAATCGGCAAAAACTTCCAATGCACTGCATCCATTCAAAACAGCATCGGAATTTTCAAATTCTTCACGCCCCACTTTATGATACAAAAAATAGCTTAAAGAAGGAGTCGCAAACAAGTGCTCACCTCTTTCGGCAAGATATTTTGCCCTTTTCAGAATATACACCAACATTTCTTCAGCAGCAATCACTGTTTTGTGCAAATACACCTGCCAGTACATCAATCGTCGCGCAATCAGAAATTTTTCGATAGAATAGATTCCTTTGGCTTCTACCACCAACTTATCATCCCGAACATCCAACATTTTAATGATACGTGCCGACCCAACAACACCTTCGGTAACCCCAGCAAAAAAACTATCTCTCCTCAAATAATCCAATCGATCCATATCGAGCTGACTAGACACCAATTGGTTCAGAAAGTGTTTAGAATATTTATTTTGAAATATTTTTATCGCTGCACCTAATTTCCCATTAAATTGTTGATTCAGACGCTTCATGAACAATTCAGAAATTCCCTCGTGAGTAATTCCATCTACAATACTATATTCCAATGCATGAGAAAAAGGACCATGTCCAATATCGTGCAAAAGTATTGCAATACATACTGCTTGCTCTTCTTCAATGGTAATATCCTGACCTTTCGATCGGATGACTTCAATAGCCAAACTCATTAAATGTGTAGCTCCCAAAGCATGCTGAAAACGATTATGGAAAGCGCCTGGAAATACAAGAAAAGAAAGTCCCAACTGCTTAATTCGTCGTAAACGCTGAAAAAACGGATGCTCCACCAAATTGCTAGCTATTCCAGTTGGAATATGAATAAAACCGTGCACCGGATCATTAACAATTCTTTTTTTACTGCTATTTTTTACATTCATACCCAATCATAACGTTTGTAATCAAACAAATGTATAAAAACTACGTAAAAAAGCCTATATTAGACATATTCAACACCCCAATCAAAGAAATTGGTCTACTAATTAAAAATATCTTTCTTGAAGAGATTTTATTCAAATGGGTTAAAATCATTCAATTGAACAATAGCGAAGTTCAAATTTCCTCCCAAAAAACACATATTCAAGGATGTAATTTTTCATTAGCAATTAGAATCCAATAAATTAGAGGCATGTCATTTGTTTTTTAGAACATTTATCTCTAATTTTGCATCGAAAAGTAAGCAAATCGTGAACTTTAGGGGACAAAAAGTCCCCTATTTTATTGATATTAACCGATATATGATTGATAAAAAAAATATAATTGAGATTGTAGAGAATGAAATTGCAGACAGCGACCTGTTTTTGGTTGATGTTAGTGTTTCATCAGGAAACGCAATTTCTGTTGTAGTTGATAGCTTTCAAGGAGTGCCAATTATTACCTGCATAGAACTTAGCAAAGCCATCGAAGAACAATTTGATCGTGACGTTGAAGACTTTGAATTACAAGTAGCTTCGGCGGGAATTGGGCAAGCTTTTCAGGTTCGCAAGCAGTACCACAAATACATCAACAAAGAGGTGGAGGTATTGACTATTGAAGGATCGAAATTTACAGGGAAACTAATCACCGTTGGTGAAAATGAAATAGAACTTGAAGTTGAGGAAAAAGAGAAAGTAGAAGGAAAAAAGAAAAAGCAACTTGTTGTGAAAAAATACACTTTCACCTACGATCAAATTAAATCAACAAAAGACATTATTACTTTTTAACAAGTAAATAGCTGAATAACATGAACCTTATTGACACTTTTTCAGAATTTAAGGAATTAAAAAGCATCGACCGCGCAACTATGATGAGTGTGTTGGAAGATGTTTTCAGAAATCTTTTACTAAAAAACTATGGTACCGATGAAAACTTCGATATCATTATTAATCCAGACAAAGGAGACCTAGAAATCTGGAGAAATAGAGCCGTTGTAGAAGATGGACAGGTAGAAGATGAAAATCTGCAGATCTCACTTTCTGAAGCAAAAAAAATAGAAGCCGATTACGAAGTTGGTGAAGAAGTTACCGATGAAGTAAAATTCATGGATTTTGGCCGACGTTCGATTCTCACCTTACGTCAGAATCTTTCGGCACGAATCTTGGAACTAGAAAAAGATAACATCTTTAACCTTTACAAAGACCGTGTAGGAGAAATTGTGACTGGTGAGGTTTATCAAATCTGGAAAAAAGAAATTCTAATTCTAGATGATGAAGAAAATGAATTGATCTTGCCAAAAACCGAGCAAATCCCTTCTGACTATTTCCGAAAAGGAGAAACAGTTAGAGCAGTTGTAGTTCGTGTTGAGGTAAAAAATAATAGCCCATTAATTGTTGTATCAAGAACATCACCTGTTTTTCTTGAGCGATTATTTGAATTGGAAGTACCGGAAATATTTGATGGTTTAATAACCATTAAAAAAATTGTTCGAATTCCTGGTGAAAGGGCAAAAGTAGCCGTAGAATCCTACGACGAAAGAATTGATCCAGTTGGAGCATGTGTAGGTATGAAAGGATCGAGAATACATGGTATTGTTCGTGAATTACGTAACGAAAACATAGATGTAATCAACTATACTTCTAACACTCAATTATTCATTACAAGAGCACTTAATCCTGCTAAAGTTTCTTCGGTGAAACTACACGAAGATACCAAGCGTGCTGATGTTTATTTAAATCCTGAAGAGGTTTCTTTGGCCATTGGTAAAGGTGGATTAAATATCAAGCTGGCAAGTCAGTTGTCGGGATACGAAATTGATGTATACCGAGAAAAAGACGAAACCGAAGCTGAGGAGGATGTAAACTTGTCTGAATTTACAGATGAAATTGACGCATGGATAATTGATGAGTTGAAAAAAATTGGTTGTGACACAGCAAGAAGCGTTCTTGACTTATCTCCTGAGGAGTTGGAAAAAAGAACTGATCTTGAAACAGAGACCATTAATGAGATTTTGAATATTTTTAGAGCCGAATTCGAATAACTAAATTCTTCAGAATCATGATATAAATTTTAGAAACGGGACATTTTAACAGTTAACTTTTAAATATGGTGAAAGTCGATAAAAACATAAGACTTAGTAAATTAGCAAGAGAATTTAATGTTGGTACATCAACTATTGTTGATTTTTTGAACAAAAAAGGAATTCCGATTGACTCCAATCCGAATACCAAAGTTTCAGAAGAGGCCTATAACATTCTTGCCAAAGAGTATAGCTCTGACTTGAATCTAAAAAAGGAATCTGAAAAGGTAAATCTAAAAAATACCCGAGAACGAAAAGAAACGGTTTCTATTGAAAACATTTCGAGTGATTCAGAACCAGAGAAAAGTAGTACAGAAAAACCTGTTGAAAAAACAGAAAAGATAGTTGCTGCAAAAGAACCTGTTAAAATTGTTGGAAAAATTGATTTAGACGCTTTAAAGCCTAAAGCAAAAAAACAACAAGAAAGCAAACAGAAACCTGCTGCAGAAAAAAGTAAAGAGAAGGTCGAAAAAGCTATTGAAAAGGTTCAGTCAAAGACACCTAAAAAGGAAGCAGCTAAAAAAGATGCGCCTAAGGCAGATGTGAGTAAGGTGTCGCCAAAAGAAAAAATAGTTACACCTGAAAAAGTAGAACATACTGAAAAAACATCTAAGCCTTCAGCAAAAGAGGCTCATGATGGCCAAACTGTTAAAATGGAAAGCCCAAAAAAAGAGGAAAAAGCTAAATCTCCTAAACCTAAAGAGGAAAAGAAAGATGAGCTGAAAGTGGTTGGAAAAATTGATTTATCGGCATTAAATCAAAAAACGCGTCCAACCAAAAAAACCAAAGCTGAAAAAGAAGTAGAACGAAGAGAAAAACAGAAGTCAACAACTTCAAAACCTCATGTTTCTGAAAGTTCAGCTTCAAAAGAAGAAATTTTTAAATCTTCAACTCAAAAATTAACAGGTCCTACCGTAGTTGGAAAAATCGAACTTCCTGTCGAGAAAAAATCAAGCTCAGGAAATAAAGATAAAGTGTCGGCTAATCAGCGTAAAAAGCGTAAGAGAATTAGAAAGGATACTGAAAAAGTAAATTTAGCTAACCCAGGACAAGGACGTCCAAAAATGGGATCTCCAGAAAGACCTAGAGGTACAGGTGCAGGAGCTGCCAAATTTAATAAGCTGAAGAAAAAGAAAATCGTTAAAAAAGAGGTTAGCGAGGAAGATGTACAAAAACAAATTAAGGATACTCTTGCAAGATTAACTTCAAAAGGAGGAAAATCAAAAGGAGCAAGACACCGTCGTGATAAGCGAGATAGTGAAAGTGCAAAAAGAGAGAAAATTGCAGAACAAATTGAGGCTGACAAAAATGTATTGAAGCTGACCGAATTTGTTACGGTTAATGAACTGGCTACAATGATGGCTGTACCTGTTACTAATATTATAGCAACTTGTATGGGATTGGGTTTATTCGTATCGATCAATCAACGATTGGATGCAGAAACCATTGCTATTGTTGCAGATGAATTTGGCTTTAAGGCAGAGTTTGTTAGTGTTGAACTACAAGAATCTATTGAAGAAGAAGTAGATGAAGAAGCTGACTTGTTGGATCGTGCTCCTATTGTAACCGTTATGGGACATGTTGACCACGGTAAAACATCTCTTCTTGATTATGTTCGTCACTCGAATGTAATTGCTGGTGAAGCTGGAGGAATTACTCAGCATATTGGTGCTTACAACGTGAAGCTGGATGATGGAAGAAGAGTTTCATTCCTAGATACTCCGGGTCACGAGGCATTTACAGCTATGCGTGCTCGTGGTGCTCAGGTAACCGATATCGCAATTATTATTGTTGCAGCTGATGATAACGTAATGCCACAGACCATTGAGGCAATCAATCACGCAAGTGCAGCAGGGGTTCCTATTGTATTTGCAATTAATAAAATTGATAAGCCAGGTGCAGATCCTGAAAGAATTAAAAGTGAATTGGCAAACATGAACTATTTGGTTGAAGACTGGGGTGGTAAATACCAGTGCCAGGAAATTTCAGCGAAAAATGGTGTTAACATAGAAGAGTTGCTAGAAAAAGTTCTTTTAGAAGCTGAATTACTTGAACTTAAAGCAAATCCAAATAAACGAGCAATTGGTTCAGTAATTGAATCATCTTTAGATAAAGGTAGAGGTTACGTTACTACATTACTTGTACAAGCCGGAACTCTTAAAGTAGGCGATATATTGCTTGCTGGTAGTTATACTGGTCACGTAAAAGCAATGTATAACGAACGTGGAAATAGAATTCAGAAAGTAGGTCCTTCGGAACCAGCTTTGATTCTTGGATTAAACGGAGCTCCTCAGGCAGGTGATAACTTCAATGTAATGGAGAGCGAAAAAGAAGCACGTGGAATTGCTAACAAACGTGAGCAGTTACAACGTGAACAAGGTCTTCGTACTCAGAAACACATTACTCTTGATGAGATTGGCCGTCGTATTGCAATTGGTAACTTCCAGGAATTGAATGTGATTGTTAAAGGTGATGTAGATGGATCTATTGAAGCTCTTTCTGATTCATTAATTAAGCTTTCAACAGAAGAAATTCAGGTAAATGTGATTCACAAAGCCGTTGGACAGATCTCAGAATCGGATGTATTGCTTGCTACAGCATCAAATGCGATTATTGTAGGATTCCAGGTTCGTCCTTCACTTGGAGCTAGAAAGCTTGCTGAGAAGGAAGAAATCGATATCCGTTTGTACTCGATCATATACGATGCTATTGATGAATTAAAATCAGCAATGGAAGGAATGCTTTCGCCTGAGATTAAGGAAGAAATTGTTGCAACTGTTGAGGTTGTTGAAGTATTCAGCATCACTAAAGTGGGTAACATTGCAGGTTGTCTTGTTCGCGAGGGTAAAATCAACCGTAACTCTAAAATCCGCTTGATTCGCGATGGTATTGTTGTACACACAGGAACTCTTGGATCACTGAAACGTTTCAAAGATGATGTGAAAGAAGTTGCTAAAGGATACGAATGTGGTTTGAATATCGACAAATACAACGACATTAAAGTTGGTGATATGGTAGAAGCGTTCGAAGAAACCGAAGTAAAGAAAAAGTTGTAAAACACAATTATATAAAAAATAGAAAGCAGGCTTTAAAAGCCTGCTTTTTTTTGCCTTACATTTTGGTACAAAAAAAACCCTTACACGTAATGTGGAAGGGCTAAATAAGTATTGATATTATTAGCAGTATCCCATAAAGTGTGTAAGTAAAGTTATTCTGATTTTTTCGGAGCCCTTTTCTAGCTCAAGAAAAAAATTGGAAATAACTTTACGTTAGTCTCATATTAAAAGCACACTTATTATGGAACCAAAAGATTTATTG
>NZ_JBFHJW010000064.1:0-21503 GCF_041595635.1 Labilibaculum sp. | reverse complement strand
GTTAGGCACAATGCCTATATCATTTATTTTATTCGCTGTTATTTGTAGGTCTGTAATCCTATTGTAAAAGGCACAGTGCCTAACAACGTGTAAAAATAATGGCGGGTTCAGCTCATTTAATAAAGGTTCGTGCTATAAAACCAAAAATAAAAAGCCCGCCCGCTTTTGTTTTTTCAAAACAATTGGAGTTGGCGTTTGTGCAACTCATATTGTTCAGTGCCTTTTTTAAAGTAATCTGCATCTATTTCGCAAATATCAATATCAAACTTTTCATCATGGCAAGCAAGTGCTATTGTCATACTGCCTCCGTTCGTGTCAAGTATCTTATCGCCTTTATTTGCATAGTTCTGCAATAACCATCTGTAAAGGTGTTTAGGCTTCTGTGTTGGGTGTATTGTTCCTTCTTGCAATAGTATTGCTCTATTCTTAGTATAAATGCGTGTAGGGCAATCAAAACTACTATAAGCAAGCTCACAATCACTCATTGTTAATCCGTGTTGTGCTTTATCCCAAATAATCCATCCTTTGTGTCCTTCTTTCAAATGCTCAACAAAATAGTTTCCACCCCAAATTATTTGGTTTTTACTAACTCTAAATAATTGCTCAAAGTATTCTGCTTTAGGTATTGCATTATCCCAGTCTTTTTGTGCGTGTCCTTTTCGGTCGCTTTTCTTTCCTTTTTTACTTTCCTTTTGTCCGTCAATACCTAACCCATAAGGTGGGTCAACTATAGCCAAGTCGTAAAAGTTATCTGGAGTAGCTTTCATAAATTCAATGTTATCAACATTAAAAAAATTAATGCCCTCCCCTTTTTTTTATTTTTTCACATTCGCTCATTTAATCAAATTTTGTTCGTTAATTCCGCCACTATTCTTACACAAACCGTTACCATACATTAAAAAACAGAAACGAAGATAAATGAAAGCAGAAGAAAAAGACCTATCAAGCATTTTTGCAGATAATCATATTTATGAAATTCCAAAATATCAAAGACCATACTCTTGGAATGAAGACAATGTTAGTGAATTAATAAATGATGTAGCAGATGCTTTTGAAAGTAATCTCACTGAATATTTTATTGGTTCAATTATAACAATTGAAAAAGGGAAAAAAATCTACGATATTGTAGATGGTCAACAAAGATTGACAACCCTTACTTTGATTTTTGCTGCTTTAAGAAACCTGATTGTAAACGAAACGGCAAAAGCAGAAATTCAGAAAAAAATATTACCGATAAACGCATTAACAGACGAACCTGAACAACCAAGATTAAAAGTCCGTCAAAAAGAACATTTGTTTTTCTATGAACATATTTTATTAGGGAAACAACTTGACAAAGAACATATTCTTGGAGAGATTGAGCAAAAGTTTATTGTTAACCTTGCAACAATAGAAAACTACTTCAAAGAAAAAGATGAAACATACTTAAAAAAGTATGCTAACTATCTTTTACAAAACGTATATGTTGTATTTGTAAATACAGACAGTTTTGAATCAGCATATAGACTTTTTAATGTTCTAAATGCAAGAGGATTATCCTTGTCAAACGGTGATTTACTTAAAAATCAACTTTTTGGAATAGCCAGTTCTGAATTAGAACAAAGCAAGGTCGAACATTATTGGAATCAATTAGAAGAAATTATTAAAATAAAAAATTTAGATTCTTTTTTAGGTCATTACAGAACTGCTTTAAAATCAACAAAATCAAAAAAAGATTTATATCAAGAATATGTAGATTACTTAAAGGAAAACAACATCTCTGCTGAAGAATTTTGTAAAAATCTTGTGACTTCTTCTAAGAATTACAATAAATTAAAAAATAATGCCTTCGATGATAATAAGACAAAAAAACTTGTTCAATCATTATTTAATGTAAGCTATGACGAGTGGATACCTGCGGTTTTAGCATATATGAATAATCCTATTGATGATATGTCATTTTATGAATATATCGAATTGATTGAAAAAATAACTTATCAAAATTGGGTTCGTAGATTAGGTAGAGCAAAACGAAATACTGTTTATTATAATGTTATAAGTAAAGTAAATGAAGGAACGAATAAAGAAAAAATAAGCAGTTTAATTTATGGCCATACTAATAACACAGAATTCTTTAATCTTTTAACAAGTAATGTTTATGGAATGTCTTATGCTAAAGCCATATTGTTAAGAATAGATTCAGCAAGACAAGACGATTCCGTGATAAAAACTTATTCTGGTACAATTTCGATTGAACATGTACTTCCTCAAACTGCAACTGACATTTATTGGAGTTCAAAATTTAATGAAATCGAAATTATTGAGAATGTTCATAAACTAGGAAATTTAGTTCTGTTAAGTGGTCGTAAAAATTCTCAAGCACAAAACTATTCTTTCGATAGAAAAAAAGAGATTTATACTCGAAAAAATGAAACAACTTCTTTTGACTTAACAAAAGAGATTTGCGATACTGCTGAATGGAATTTAGAAGTAATTCAAAAAAGACAAATTGAACTTCTTGAATTTGCTAAGGAACTATGGGAAATAAAAACGTATGGTAACACACATTAAAAAACATAGGCGGTTCGCGGGGGCTCGGTCGGCGGAGCTCTTTTTGGGCATCGCCAATTCTGCGATTTGACGTTTGTGGAAAAGAAAAATAACTTACAAATCGCAGAATTGGCTAGGTGGTAAACTGAGAGATTATCTCTCTGAACTCCGCCAACGTTTCTTATTGCAATCGTTAGGTTTCATGCAAAGAAACAAAGCCACCGCAAATTTGGCACATTTACAAGCTCCATTCACTAGCTGATCCTTCAGCCTGTAAAAGAGCCAAATTTTTGCCGACACACAATTTTAAAATTGAATAGTAATGATAAGACATCTAGAAAATATACTCTACGAAAAAACTAAAGGGACACAAAGTGAGATATTATTTGCTCAGTGGAATTATGATAAGAAAATAATTCCAACAGCGTTAAATGCAGTTTCGTCACTTTTCCCTCATTATAGCCTACACGATGAGACACACTCTATTACCATCATTAACAATATTGTCAGAATACTAGGTGTTGAAAATATTGAAAAATTGTCAGCTATAGACATTTGGTTGATTCTTGAGGCAAGTTATAGCCATGATATCGGTATGGTAGTGACAAGTGAAGAACTTATTAAATCTTTAAAATCTAATGATTTCATAACTTTTTTTAAGGATTTAATAAAAGATGAAAAGAGTGGATTACATGAATTTGCATCTCAATTTGAAATCGTAGAAAACCAAATCAAATATAAAAGTAACTACCTTAATCTTGAATTACACGATGGTATAAAATTCATACTCGCCGAGTTTTTTAGAAATAAACATTCAAACCGCTCCAAAGAAATCATAGTAAATCCAGCGAAAACGCTTTCTATGTCATCCCCTAGAGGCGTGATTCCTCAACGAATTTTCAAAATATTAGGTGATATTTGTGCTAGTCACACAAAAGATTTTGAGGAAGTTTTAGACCTTCCATTTTGTGAGGTTGGTATTGATATCGATGATGCACATCCGAGATTTATTGCATGTTTGCTAAGAATAGGCGATCTACTTGACTTAGATAATAATAGGTTTTCAGAAGTAATGCTACGTACCCTTACAAAAATACCTATCGATACTTTAAATCATAAATCAAAACATTTATCAATAGAATCATTTAGGGTTGATAGAGAAAAAATTGAGGTTGCAGCAAAATGTAACAATTATGATACTGCCAATATTACTCAACACTGGTTCAATTATCTAAATTCTGAAATTAGTCAGCAAATGATTAATTGGAATAATATTGTTCCATTTAAAGAATTGGGTTATTTACCAACCATTGGAAATCTAAAAGTAGAATTATCAGACTATGATTATATAGATGGGAAAAACAAGCCAAAATTCAGAGTGGATACAGATAAAGCATTGGGTTTATTGCAAGGTGCTGGGCTTTATGATGGTGCTTATCAATGCATTCGTGAAATTCTGCAAAATGCCGTAGATGCAACACTCATACGTATATGGTTAGAACATAAAGAATCAAAAGATTACTCAACACCCCAGAGCTGTGAATATCTTGAAATAATTAAAGATTACCCAATAACAATTAATATTATAGAAAAAGAAGTTAAAGGTGAATTTAAGAATTGGCTCATAGAAATTATCGATAATGGAACTGGTATTTCAAATGATGATTTGAAATTTTTGATGAATACTGGTAGTTCTTCGAAAAATAAAACTCGAACTAATATTATTGATTCAATGCCAAAGTGGATGCAACCATCTGGAACTTTTGGTATTGGTTTCCAGAGTATTTTTATGTTATCAAATGTCGTTAATATTGAAACCAAAAGTTTTTTCGATGAAAAGCTTCAGTTTATCGAACTTAACAGCCCCAATTCTCCTAAAAATGGAGATATTCTTATTCAACGAAAGAAATCAGACCATTCTGTAAAGCCAAGTACAAAAATTACACTGAATCATAAAACTATAGCTATCCCAGATAGATATACAATAAAAGGAGAACATAGAAATGCGAGCAGAATAGCACATAATTACGACCCTTTTTCTCATGAATCAATGGATATTGAATTAGGGAAAGTATTGGATGAAATATTTGATTTTGCATATAAAAGCTATTTCCCAATTAAATTAAACATAGGTAATGAATCTATTGAAACTAGGTCTGATAAAGCAAAACAATTTGACTTTTTCGAAGAGGAAAATAGTTTAGAATTAAAGTTTCATTTTGAAGCTAAAGAGAATCGGTGGAATACTCTAAGTTATTATAAGAGCCAAAGTGTTGAAAATAATCTACGGTTGAAATTTCTAGGTATTGAATGTAATATCCATAAGGATAAAGCTTCAAAAGTCTTGACATTAAATAGAAATAAAATAAGACCCGAATATAACGAAACGTTATATAAAGATTTAATGTATAGTACGTTTAAATTGTTGACGTCTAACTTTGATAATATTTTTAAAGAAGAAAAGGATAAAGCTATCGGAAGTATGTTTTTGAATTATTATTCGAATGAAGAAATGGTTAAACAATTTAATATTTCGCAGTTTGACCATTGGGGAAAACTTAAAATTAATGTTGGAGAAATAGAAATGTCAATTGAATCACTTCTTCATTCAATTGAATCTTTAAAAATCATTTATGATAATACTATTAATCCTGAATATGGTGATTTATACATATTAAAAGAAAAAGAACTCACAATAAAACTTAGAGGAGGTACGCCTTCCTATGATTATACTGACTTTTTTCTTTATAAAGCGAGTGAAGTATTTAAGTCTTTTTCAAAATCCTCAGATCCTTCAAGCAAAGTTAAAGAGGTTCTCTTTACAAAAGAAAAACAGACTAGTCCTATAACAAAGGGCGCTTTTGAAAAAATACTTAAGAGCCTAAAGGGAAGTTATTCTACAGCTCGAAGAATTTTACCTTGTTTAGAAGAATTCTTTTCGCTTCGCTTAAAAGAGAATGCATTTATTCCATATGTACATCCATATCGATTTGACGACCATATTTATTTATCTTATCCAAAAATGTTGTCTCCATTCGTTTCTGAACAATATGAAGAAAGAAAATATAGGTTAAATACAGTTCTAAATGATAAGATATATGATTGGGTATTTGAAAACAGATATGATATAAAGACTACCAGAGATGAAATAATTGAATCATATAAGCTTTTTTTAGAAACATTTAAAGTTGAAGATTTGGATAAATAAGAGATTATGCCAATTCTTAGCAACCATACACATTGCCAAGTCGCTCAAAAATCCAACACACAGGCCAAAACTTGTCAAAGAGTATGATTCACCCAACACAAGGATAGTTTGCCGATAATAAAGCACGAAAACCTAATCGAGTACGTAGCCGCTAGGCCATTAGCCTAGCGGAGAACCTCTCACACCACCGTACGGGTCTCGTATACGGCGGTTCGTTAAGTTATGGGGAATAATAAGTCACGTCTTACAGGCGTGATTTGTTTGTAAATGTCGAGCATAGATTCATAACCTCGCTTCTTCAACCTTTCTAGCGTAATGGTCGTTCTTAGAATTGGACTCTGAGCAATCGCCCAACCACCCATTCGCGAACGAGACCATGCATAGGCTTGTCCTTGCTGAACGTTTGTATATTTAACATTTTTACTGACCTTTCGGTGGGTGTGATCATGCTCATGCAGGGCACACACAATGTATAAAAATAATAGCCGAGACAGTTGTAAATTCAAGGGTTGTAGCGCGCTTCAACTTCTCTGTAACTTGACAGGAAAGTGCCACGCAATCGGCTACTATTCTTATACTTACCGTCAGCGGTTATTAATAAATAGTACAATCTAAAGCAAAGTGTTGTATAAAAATTTAGAATGTGTAAATATGAAACTAAAAAACCAACTATTAAATATTAGTATTACTGGAGCATTTATAATTCTTATCTCAATTTTTTTAATGAGTTTTAATAACTCTGATACTCCGAATCCAGTTGGTACTTATCAAATTTCGACAACAATGTCCAGTGAGTTTAATATGGTCTTAGAAACGGTTATTGATACTCGTACGGGTGAAGTTGTAAGTAGAAATAAGGTGGGGTTAGTTAAATATGACAAGGTGAAAAAAGAAAAATAGTTTCACTAAAATAAATCACACCCGAAATTTCTCAGGACAATCTCCATCTCTACAAGCAAATCATAAGAGAAAATCATCAAAGCAATCAAAAGAAGAAATCCTCCAAAGCTTTAACTACTATGCCCGCACTCTTCAGATATTTAAAAATCCAACAAGTGATAGCTAATTATTTTATTCTTAGGAATCACTTAAAATAATATTTCGTATTGAGATTTTATTGATAAATGATCCTGTTTTTGTTTAGTTTTACTTAAGTTTGAATCTTTATTAACTTTAAAAAGGAATTTGGTAAATGGATATTGAAACTATTATACCCTATGGTTTGGCTGCAATAGCAGGCTTTTTTATTTTAAGGGCTCTTTCTAGAGGAATACGTGGCAGACGAATGTTAGTAGCAAGATTAACAAAAGAATATCGGCAAGCTTTGGATGGATCGGATCGACAAAAAGCTCTTGCTGCAGGTAGAGAATATTATAAATTCTTCAGACCTGATCGTAAACTAACGATATATGATGAACAAGCCATTGACAATGACATGAAAATGATGCCTTCTGAAAAAGTACCTGTTGTTGTCGATCAATCCAATACTATTGTCGATCAATTGGAAAGATTAGCAAAATTGAAGGAGAAAGGAATCTTAACCGATTCCGAATTCAGCGAACAGAAAGCTAAAATTTTAAGGGTCTAGTTTAATTTTTTTGCTAGTGAAGTATGGCGTTCACTCCTCGGGCCTCGGCAAAAAGTTCGCCAGGGGTTCCAAACTCCTTTGGCTTCTTCCGCATGTTTTCCAAATTAGCTCTCTGTCTTTAAACCAGGAGCTGCACAACCAACAGGAATTTTCACGGGATTTCTGCTCTAATTATAATATTTCAGGTTCCCACTTTTAGTTGGGGATCTGAATAATTTTCAACTTCGGCTCTGTAAGCCCGCAACTCAGCTCCCGCAGCTTTGTAATCTATGGGCAATGAGTTCAGGATTTTCAATCCGATAAAATCAGGAAAAGTTAAGTCGATAAGCAAGTTTTATGTTGTGTGGCAGTGTTTCATAAAAAGTAATGTATTATTAAACAATTGGTCTGTAACGGTTGATATCCCTAGGAATAGCCTTTTTGTTAATTTTTCAAATCACAAGGTGTTATGTATCTACTGTTTAACGTTTATATTTTCAATTAAATCTATTCTCGTTGATGTTTTGCTAGTTTTATTTTTACTTTTATTCATCAATAATTTTTCCAGGATTACTTTAATTTCTAATGAGAATAAAGTGCTTTTGGATCTAAAAAAACATTTCCAGTGAAATCTAAAATGAAACGAATGATTGGTATGACATTAATGGTATTGGGAACTCTTTTGATCTTGGTTGGATTTTTTATTTATCGGAGCAATGCGTTTGTAAATCCTGCATTGGCAACAGATAATAGTTCATATTCTAAAAGTGTAGATTCTTTTGAAACGATTACCGATAAAGCAAAAGTTGAGTTAAATAGTCTTATTGAATTAGCAAAAGCAGATGGTGTACTTACTCAAAATGAGAAACGTATTCTTAGTAAAAAAGCAAAGGAAATTGAATTAAACCCAAGGGAAGTCATAAAAGATATCGAAGCTGAATTGGCTAAAAATCCATCTCCCGCCGAAACCGAGGTCATTAATCAAGCAAAAAAGAAGGGAGATGACTTTGAAAAATTTATCGTTCAAAAGTTTTCCAAAAAATATTATACCATCAAGGAATGGGCAGGTGATAAATACATTAAAGGAGTGTATGCCGAAACAACCACTCATCCAGATTTAACGATTGAGTTAGAATTAGGGAAAAGCCATCAACAGTTTTCGGTAGAATGCAAATGGCGAAGTATTTTTGACAAGGGCGGTTTGGAGTTTGCTAGCGAAAAACAACTCGAGAACTACAGAAAGTTTCAGAAAAAGAAAGAAATTCCGGTTTTCATTGCTATTGGTGTCCATGGTGAGCCCTCGAACCCAGAACAGTTATATGTTGTTCCTTTAGATGAAATAGAATCAAATTTTATCGCAATGGATCAACTGAAAAAACATTGGAAATCTCCTAAATCCTCATTCTTTTTCAATATCAAAACCAACGAGTTGGAGTAGTTCATAATCCGCTACTTATCCTTTTTTATATAAATGCAATTCAAGCTACTTATAAAATGAAAACCAAGTATTCAAATAATATGGACTTAAATGAATTGCAAGAATTTCTACAGACTAGTGAAATTCCCGAAATAAAGAGTAAGCCAAAGACCTTTTTGGGGATAGCTAAACAGCCTCATTATGAAAATGTTTTATCAAACATATATGCTTTTTATTTTAACGTGAATGAAGTACATGGTTTGAAAGATCTGTTCATTTCCACCTTTCTTGAGGTTATCAAAGAAAAGACGAAAGAATCAGAGAGCTCTATTATTTTCAATAATAATTTTAGTATTAAGACTGAATATTATACTGTTAATAAAGGAAGAATTGATCTCTTGTTGTATGACGAAGTAAATGCCATCATCATAGAGAATAAGGTCTATCATTTTTTAGGAAATGATTTAATAGATTATTGGGACTCAATCAAGGTTGAAGATAAAATAGGAGTTGTGCTTTCACTAAAAATAATTCCAAATACTGGGCATGAGCATTTTATTAATATCACTCATATGGAATTTTTAGAAAGTGTGATGATAAATCTTAATGGGTACAGAAAAGAGGTAAGTCCAAAATACTTGATCTTTTTAGAAGATCTTTATCAGAATATTATCAATTTAAGCACAAGTGTTATGGAGAAGAAGGATTTAGAATTTTACAAAAAAAATCAACAAAAAATAAATGCTTTAAAAGCTTTTGAACTTAACGTTCGTAGTAGTATTATTGGAGAAATAGAAAATGTGTGTGAATCGTTTAGTGAAAATTTTTCTGTTGATAAAAAGGGTTCAAATAGTTTTTGTTTTCTACATTCAAAAAAGTATAATAATCTAGTTCTCCTTGTTTTGTTTAAGGATCTGTTCGATCCAATAGAGAGTTGTTTTGAATTAAAAATTAAGTTGTTGAATAATCAGATCGATCAAGTTTTAACCTTGGATATTGATCTAACTGATGAAGAAAGAGATACCATTTATAAAGATGAAAAAACTTGGGGAAATTATGCTTCGCAAAAGTTTAAGGTAGATGATTTTACAAATATTGGGGACATTGTCGCAGGAGAAATACAAAATTCTCATACAAGGAATGTTTTTTCAAAACTTGAAAATATTCTTTCAAAAGATCCAACTACTGCCGCTAAATAATTTCCATTTTGCAACAGACAAAGTAACAACTTAATTAAGGAATTGATAAACTAAATCTAGATTTATAAAGTAATCAGAATAATCTTACCCATACGGTGGGATTTTTTTTATGTATTCAAGTTCTAATTATCTATCAAGATTATTAGGGTTCAATAAAATTACCTACTGAATCTTATATTTCAGGTAAGCCTGTTTGTGCCTATCGCGGATGTCATTGATTAAACTTTTCGGGCTGATAACCTGAACCTGATCGCCTAGAGAAAGTAGCTCCATAATAAAATCGTGAGTGATGTGCATTTCGAGTGATATTCTGTATTCCTTGTCATCATCAATTAGTGTGGTTTGAGTAGGGTGCAAGGCTAAGTTTTTTATGTATTTGCCTTGAAAAGGAGTGAAGCTTAGAATAATTTTATCTGGTTGAGTATTGGGGGAGTTAATCACACCAAAACTATATTGATACATTTTTTCAAGATTAAAATCTCTTGAACGTTTAAATTTATCACTTCCAATTTCGATGCTTTGAATTCTATCAAGTGCGAAGCTTTTTATTTTCTTATTAGGGAGATCTTTTGCTATCAAGTACCAACGGTGTTGATATTCTTTTAGAGCGTAGGGTTCTACCGTGCGTTCCGTTGGTGTTTCTTCTGAATATTTTTGATAAGTAAATCGGAGTTTAAGTTGGTTTTTGATGCTATGCAATATGCCAGACAGATGTTCAGTACCACCAGATTTTCTCGATTCAAAGTGGATGTAATCTGTTAGGCGCTCCGAAATATTTAATGTATTAAAAACATCGAAAGATTCGAGCATTCTACCACTGTAATCTTCATTATCGTCCCTGGCGATATAGTATGCATTTCGTGAACGATCAAACTGAATATCTATATTGTATAGCGATAGAATTTCATTCTTATCTCTAAAGAAGGTTCTTTCTGATATATTGAAGTTAAGCGACTGTATCTCGGATTCACGGGCTAAATAATTTTGAATCTCCTTAAAACTGGCATATCCTCGGCGTAATTTTTTTAGGATTAAATTATAACGTCCTAGAGTTTCTCGTTGCGACATGGTGTTCTAGTCTTTATTATGACTTCTAAATGTAGTGATTAATTAGTATGCATAGACTTCAATAGGTTAAAAATTTTATTCATCAATACTTGTACATTTATTCGGTTTATCTAACTCTTGTTCTGCACTACTTGCAATCAATGTAATACAAAGCTCATTTGTTAAAGATTCATCATGTGCAATTCCCCACATAACATCTACTTTCTCGTCTAAGCAAAAATCATGTATATAGTCGATAATCGCTGATATTTCCAGCATGTTGGCCTCTTTTTTCCCAGAATAAATATTCAAGAGGATATTGTTGGCATATTTTATTGCATTATGCTCTTTAGTAAGTTGATCGACTGCTTTGGTGATAGTATGCTTTGCTCGGTTGTTTCCACTTGCTTTAGCAGTTGTCAATGCAGAAGATGCTGCATTTTTAAGACATATTTTTACATCCTCCAAATCGATGTTTATATAACCGTTAATAGAAGAGATTCTGCTTAATTCATTTACAAGAGTAAATATTTTGTTGGAGTAAGATGCATTCGAAGATAAGTCATCCCTTTTGATCTGAAATATCCCATCGAAATCAGATTCATTGTTATTAGAATCGGCATTATCTGTGATGAGAATTCCTAGTGTAAGTCTTTCAGGATTTTTATGAGATCCTGCTAAATCATTTGCCCAATCCATATATTCATCGTCAGTCAAGGTGATTATTAGCAACAGATTCACGCAAGTAGCCAGGGTGCTTTTTTTTAGTTTTTCAAGCTCTTCAGCTTTTGTAATTAGTTGGACTTGTGCATTGGTTTCAGTTTGCAGACTAGATAAAGTGTTTTGCATTTTTTCTCCTATGCCAATTACTTTTATAGTTGGGTTTTGTTTTTTAGTTGATGTCATTGGTTTTAGATTATAGGATATTGATTTTCAACAAATATAAAAGCTCATGCTGCCAGACTGTGTCAGTCTATTGTTTATTTCTAATTTTCCTGAAGAATTTAGAATGTTGTATCTATTTGGTGCTAATCTTAATGCTGAGGTATAATTTTGCTTTAAATAGCGAGAACTTTTTCTTCCTAGAATAGATTAAAATTTTTCACAGGCACTTGTGTGGTGTTAGACTTCGTCGTCAGAGAAAAAATCATGTCATAGCTTGGCAAGACTTTTTTGTTCGAGTCCCATTTTTAATGGGTATAAAAAATACTTGTCATCCCTTGGGGTTCCGCTGCGCTCCAGCTTGACCTGTTTTTTTCCATCCTTCTTTTTTCTCAGCTCATTTAGCTTTGTAAAAGCTTTCCTGCGTGCCTTCGGTCAGCCCTTAAAAATCAAATCGCTTCGAGTCACTAACTTGCTAGTTGTTACAAATTGTATAATAAGACTTTACGATGAATACTTATCTTGATTTATCTACAAGGTTCATAGTTTGAGTGTTTGTAGAATTTTTCATTTTGATAGCGTAAATATGTTATGGAACGCCAAGAAGTAAAGGTCGGGCCCTTTGGGTTTTGGTCTATTTTTTTAATGATAAGCTAGGGAGAATAGTCTATGAAAAATAGCCACAAAAACCTTGACCAACTTGTCGTTTCAAAAGGGCTAGACGCTAGATCAAAAAGAAATACCTCGGTTTAAATGAAAAATAATTTCTTTGGTATGAATTGTGAAAAATAATTTTAATGTAAAATAATTACAATTATAAGTGTCAGAATGATAGATTTTTGTAACTTATTGACTTGTTTCCTATAATTTAAATGGGAAATGTAATGTTAATTACAAACTTAAGTAAAGTTAAATTTTAAAAATTAGGCATATGATTAAAGATGATAAATTTCTTAAACTAAGAAGCGAATTGTCTAAATCTGTTGTTGTTATCGAAAAAAGAAATAATGGTTATAATTTATGTTTTGATTGCAATTCAAACTATCAGGTTTTTAGACAAAATTTAGGACACTTACATCATGAATTACTGAAAGAAATTAGTGATAATTTACTGATTCATAATTTCAGTGATGAAGTTAAGATGTATATGGAGATGATATTGCAAGGGTTTGAAATGCTTGATGAACAAATAATGTCTCTTAATAATTTTAGATTTTACCTCAATGAGGATAAAGTAGCTGTACAGTCTGATCTTAAACCCTATCAGGTTACTATTTCTATGACTGATTTCCAGGACTTACTTGCCTGTTTGGATTATGAGAAGAAGATTATACATCAGTCAAGGAAATTTATTGCTTCTTTTCTAGATGGATTTAAAAAATACAAAGGAAAAAATAAACCACTGATCCTATCTTGGCAAGATGAATTAAAGGATTTTTATCCCTACATGATTTGGTGCAAAGATGAGCTATCTCATCATTTGAAACTCCGTGCTAAAATCAACTTTTTACGTAGGGAAAGGATTGCTTTGCATAAGGAGTTAAAAAAGCAAGGGAAAGATTTGTATTCCTCTCCTTTGAATTTCTTTTTTGAAGTTAGAATTGAATGCATAAAAGATTTATTGGTCAGGGCAAAAGCAGAAAAAAAGAAAGGGAAAAGAGTAGACAAAGAGCCTGATGAAGTTGGAATTGATAAAAGATCAATCAATTCTGACATTCCAATGCTGAAATGGACGGCAAGTAAAATATCCTTAGTAGAGTTGATTTATGGGCTTTATTGCAGTGAATCCATTGAGGAGGGACGGGCTGGAATAAAAAATATAAGTGAATTGTTTGAAACCATGTTCGGAATAGAATTAGGGGATATTTACCACATTTTCGCAGAAATAAAAAACCGAAAAATAAATCCAACAAAGTTCTTAGATCAATTAACAAAGGCTCTTAATAAGAAAATAAGTGAGAATTTATAGAAAAAAAATTCCCCATCTTGGGAGAAGCTTGGGAAATGGATTTTGTGAAAAGTTGCAAATTGAACTAAATATCATTTTGTTTCATTAAAACCAAAATCTTATGCCTACAGAAATAATTACTACAGATGATTTAAGAGAATTTAAGATGGAACTGCTTGATGCATTCAAAAAAATTCTAAAGGAAGAGAATAATCCTCGCGCCAAGAAATGGTTAAAATCCAGAGAGGTTTGTAAATTATTAGGGGTTTCTTCAGGAACACTACAAACCTTGAGAGCCAAAGGAACGATTCCCTATGCAAAAGTAGGAGGTGTTATGTTTTATGATGCTGATAACATCAGAAAGATGTTGGAGCAAAATCAAGTAAAACCCAATTATCGAAGGAGAGGTCTCTGATGAATTATGTCCGACATCTCAATGGATTCTTTAAAAAATTGGAACAGGATGAACGGATGGGGGTTTATCATATTAGCCTCTATTTGTCTTGTTTCCAAATTTGGAATTTAAATCGCTTTAAAAATCCTTTTTCTGTAAGTCGATGTGAAATGATGAAGCTCTCCAAAATCGGTTCTATTAACACTTATGCCCGCTGTATGAAACAACTAAATCAGTGGGATTACATTGATTATTTTCCTGCTGCAAATTTGCACTCTGGCAGTAGCATAAGCTGTATCAGATTTGATATCCCTAGGAATACTGCAACTGATACAGCATGTGATACACTATTAATAAACACTACAAACAAAAATAAAGAAGGACTGTCAGAAATTTTTAAAAGTGAAAAAAGGAAAAGTTCAAAGGGTAAAAACAGATTGAATGCCAAGCTCGATAAAGATTACTCCGAACCCCTATGAGGAAGTAGCTTCCTTGCAGAAGGGCAAATACAATTTTGATTTTCCGAAATGTTTGCAATGGATGAACAGGGAAGGAAAAAGATTGTTTGGTCCGCATTTTCTCATTTGCAAAGACGATCATGAGTTGATTTACAAACTTTTGATTTACGCCATAGGAGACAGAGAATGCTGTCGAAAAAAAGGATTGAACCTGCAGAAAGGAGTCCTTTTGACAGGGCCCATTGGATGTGGAAAAACCTCACTAATGAGGCTTGTGAATAGTTTTTTTCCTCCCCTAAAACAATATCAAATAAAATCCAGTCGGGAAGTTAGCTTTGAATTTGAGCGAGAAGGCTTTCTAATCATCAACAGATATGGAAAGGGCTACGTTCACAGTTTAGGAGGTAGGCTGAAATCAGGTATCCTTTGTTTTGACGATCTGGGGGTAGAGCAAATTCAGAAATTCTATGGCAATGAGTGCAATGTGATGGCGGAAGTATTATTGAGTCGTTATGATCTTTTTGTTCAACGAAAAATTATCACTCATGTAACCACCAATCTTTCGGCTTCAGAATTGGAAAGGTTCTATGGAAATCGGGTTCGCAGCAGAATGCGGGAATTGTTTAACCTCATTGCCTTTGATAAGTCCTCCAAGGACAAAAGAGTGTAGACATTTGCTCTTGGAGGTTTATTCTATCCATTTCTTTTAATGCAAGATTCGTTTATCGAATTCTTGCTTTTTTTTGAATTCGATTTCTCCTTATATAAAGAATACTTCCCAATTATTTGAATGAAATTGCTGCTAACTGAACCACTAATGGGGAAAGTAAAGTGATTTTTCCTGATCAATTCTCAACATAAAAAATCAAACAACATCATATTTTTGTCTTTTTTAAGAGTTCATTAAAAAAACACCCAAGATACCTTTTCCTTGGGAAAAAGATGTTTTGGCTTTTCTGATATTTACCACGTCGGATCAGATGGATTTATTTCTGAAACAACCCGATAAAAGAAGTTGAATGAAACACCGAAGCACATGTTTGGATTAGATCACGTCTCCTGGAATTGTTTTTTAAAGTTGATTGCAATTGCTCTATTTTTCTGGTACCTGAGCTTACTTGTTATTGCCTGGTGGAAAAGCAAAGCGAAAAGCAAAGAGATCACTTTTGAAGATCAGTCAGAAATGAATTTTCAGGAGGAACAAGTGCTTCCCATTCAGGTTTCTTCAAAAGATTTTTCAACTGAATTGCTTTCGCCTCTTTCTTTATCCGGGATTTTACCTGCTGTCTCTTTTCAGGAAGAGATGGGAATGGATGAAGGTTTTGAGTTGGATGCTTTTTTAAGCTCTGAGGAGTCTGTTATTGCTTCCATTTTGAATCAAATTCAATATCAACAATAAGTTCTAAAAATTTGCTTCCATGAAAAAAATCAATCTTAAAATTCATCAAAAGAGGATGGCTCTTTTTTTTTGGATGCTTTGCATGGCATCGCTTGTTTTGGCCCAAAGTGCAACCGGAATCGATCAGGCCACCAGTGAAATCAATTCCTATGTAGATCCGGTATCCAATTTGATTATTGCCATTGGTGCAGTGGTGGGTTTAATTGGAGGGGTGCGCGTTTACATCAAATGGCAAAGTGGTGATCAGGATACCCAAAAGGCCATCATGGGATGGTTTGGTGCCTGTTTGTTTTTAATTATGGTAGGTGTTGTGATCAAGGCCTTCTTTTCCTAATGAATGCCTATAGGATACAAAAGATAGATACCAGCTTGTATGTGAAAGGCTTTTCAGGAGAATTGGTTTATTTAGCCCTGTACAGTATCGTAGGTACTTTTATTCTGTTCGTTTTACTTTACATCCTCACTGGTGTTTTTCCTGCTGTGGCCATCTGCTTTCCCTCATTTTTTGCCGTACTCTATCGCCTGAACCGAATCCAAAAAAAATACGGTCACAAAGGCTGGAACAAAAAGAGATACGCCAAAAAACTACCTCAGTTCATTTCTGTGAAAAGAAGAATCTGTCAAACTTAAGTTATGAAGGTGAAATCCATAGAAAATAGCATGCCGATACTGGGCTTTCAGGGTGATTTTTTGATCTCCAACAATCTGGATCTTGGTTTTGGTTTGAAACTCTACCTGCCAGAACTTCTGTCCTGCAGTCAGGAGGAATTGTATCAGCTTCACGATACTTTTCAGCGGGTAGTGAATCTATTGCCGGAAAACAGTCTTTTGCACAAACAAGATTTCTTTTTTGTGAAGCAGTTTGAGTCAAAGAAGCGTGCTGATTGCGAGGGGTCCAATCTGGATGAATCCTATGCCAATCATTTCAAGGGAAGGGAGTATCTGAAACATGAATGTTACCTCTACGTGAGCCTACTCAATAAAGGTCTTTTGAAAAATTACCTCTCTTCCTCTCTTATTTTCTCACAGAAAGTAAGGCAGGCAGATCAGTGCCGAAGTGAAAAAGCCTTGGAGCTTCGAGCGAACCTGATGGCTCTGTTTTCTCAATCGGGCATTTGCTGTGAAGTAATTAGTCGGGAGCAGGCCACCGGAACGGAAGATGCTACCGGACTCATCGAATCGTATCTGACTCTTAATTTTGAAAGGGAAAATACCCTACTGGGAGGAATCGATTTTCGGGATCGACTGCGAGTGATGGATCAGTTTGTGGAGATTCTAAGTCTGAGTGATTATTCGCATGTTCCTTCCAGTATAAAACCTTTGGGCGGACATCCCGGAACAGGTTTGCCCTGTTCCTTTGTCTACCCGGTAAGCTATGATCTTTCCTTTTCACACATCACCAATCAGTTTATTTACATGCCCGGACAGCAGCAGGTGAAAGCCATGCTGGAGAGTAATTACAAGAAAATTTACAGCTTGTCTCGTTTTTCTTCTGAAAACAAAATCAATTCAGGATTGATCGAAAATTTTTTGGATACAGTGCAGGCCTCGGGAGAGAAGATTGTGAAAACTCATTTTAATGTGATGCTGATGGATCCGTCCATCAAAAAGCTCAAACAAAACAAGAGCGAATGCAGTTCCGCTTTTTCACTGATGAACTGTTTTCCCTATCAGCATACCTTTGATTTGCCGCTCCTGTTTTTTTCCTGTCTGCCTTTTTCCACTCAATTACCGGAGACAGAACTTTTTATTACCCAGGTTCCTCAGGCTTGTTGTCTGAGCAATTTTGAAGGAGAGGTGCGCAGTTCCAATTCGGAATTTACTCTTCAGTTTTCCAATCGTCAGGAGGGCTGTCCGGTGAAAATTGACCTTTCCGATGAACCCATGGAAAAGCACCTGATCCACAATCGAAACAAGCTTATTATTGGCGGATCAGGTTCAGGGAAATCTTTTTTTACCAATCACCTTTTGCGGCAGTATGCCGAAAGTGGGAACTGCCATATCGTGCTTCTGGATGTGGGGAGAAGCTATGAGATGTTGACTCGTTATCTGAATGAAAGTTTGAAAGAGCAAGGGGGAGCCATGATGGTGGAATTCACAACGGAAAGCCCTATTTCTTTTAATCCTTTTGTGTACGAAGGGGAGCTGAGTGTGGAACGCAAGCAAACCATTTTATCGGTCATCTATACCATTTACAAGGCGGAACTCACAGACATGGAAAAGGATGTGATTGCTCATTCGGTGACAGATTTTTTACAAATACCAGGCCTTCAGCGTTCTTTTAATGGCTACTATCGTTTTTGCAAGGATTACATTCCTGATTTGGTAGAGAAGCAGTCCCTGGCATTCAATACGCACGAGTACTTTTTTATTCTTAGCAAATACTATGAGGGAGGCGAGTATGACTATCTGCTGAACAAAGCCATGCAGACCGATGAGTTTTTTGCCTGTCCCTTTCTGGTATTTGAACTGGACAATATCAAGGATCATCCCGTCATTTTTCCTGTCGCAACCCTTATCATCATGGATATTTTTCTTCAGAAAATGAGAAGGCTTAGTGGGGTGAGAAAAGTGATCTGCATTGAGGAAGCCTGGAAGGCGATTGCGACTCCTCAGATGGCTGCCTATTTGAAATATTTCTTCAAGACCATTCGTAAATTTTTCGGGGAAGCCATGGTGGTGACTCAGGAGATAGATGATATCATCTCTTCTCCTATCATCAGGGATGCCATCATCAATAATGCAGACACCCGAATTCTGCTGGACATGAGCAAGTTTAAAAATAAGTTTGATCAGATCAGTCAGTTTTTGGGTTTGTCAGATTTTCAGAAAGAACAAATTCTATCCATCAATAAAAATCTGCCGGGAGACCGGAAACTTAAAGAGGTATTCATTGCATTGGGTTCCTATTCCAGAGTCTTTGCTCTGGAGGTGAGTCGAGCAGAATACTTCTGTTATACGACCGAACAGAAGGAGAAAGAAAGGATACTTCACAAACTCTCTGGGGAGCATTCCCTGATTGAAATTCTAAAAAATATGTAAGTAATAAATCAAGAAAGATGAAAACGAAATTAAGCGTACTGGCAGTTCTGTTTTTGCTTTTGGGAAGTTTTTTTCAAGAGGCAAGAGCACAAACACCTGTTACCGATGTAGGAGCAGGAATCCAAAGGGAAGCTCTCTGGACCAAAGAAAAAAACATATTGTCCAAAATCAATTGGTACAATGTGTTGATCAAGGCATTGAATGGAGACATTAAGGGTTTGACGGGTGAAATGTTGGGGATCGATCAGAAGATGTTGGAAAGTCTGGAGAAAGTCTCGGCTTTGATCAAGGACTACAAAAGGGTGCAGGAAACTCGAAATATGCTGAGTAAAGTCATGGACATATATACCGATAAATTGCCTCTGTTGATACAGGACGAAAATTTCACCAATCAGCAGGCTGTGGCCATCGTTCAATCCTTTGATTTAATATTGGATGATAGTCAGCAACTGGTTAACTCCATCCTAAATACCATTTTAAAGGATAACCTGTTGCTGATGGATGATAAGCAGCGATATGATACCATTAACGGTGTGTACCTGAGTGTGAAGCAGCACTACGGAACCATTTGCTACCTCTACAACAAACTCCTTTATGCTTCCTATTTGAAAAGCTATGAAAGTGATAGTCTGGAAGGATTCGCCATGTATTATTCACTATACAAATAAAGTTATGGGTATGAAAAAATCAATAGTTATCCACATCCTCTCGATCCTTTTTTTTCTCTTTTCCCAGGTGGGAATGCTAAGCGGACAAGCCGTTGCCATTAAAAAATGGAAGGGCAGATATCCTGAAATGAACGAGGATTATCCGGCTTCCTTCATTGCCTTCAAGGGATGGTTGCCTCCGGTACCCCATCTTTTTGTGAAAACACCTTACACGCACTACTATTGGAAGGTTAAATCCCTGCCGGTAACAGATTCTGAGGAGATCACGGGGAAGTTGAAAACCGGACTGATGCGCTTGAGTGCAAAACTCATGGAGCGTTCCCTGTTCAAGGGAAGATATCAGGAAACAGGCGAGATTAAAATTCTGAATGCAGGGCAAAAACAGATCGATCAAATATTGTTTGACAGTCGTTTTGATCACCTGGAGGATATTTATGGCCTCAGCGAAACATTCCTTGCCTTGTATGAGAACCTGGATCGCCTGAATGATTTGGAAAAGGGAAGTGAGCTAAAGAAGCTGCTCGAAACAGAAGCCAATGAAATGTTGGAGCAGTTTCTGATGGTCAACTTTCTGGAAGCTGAACAGGGCGAGAAGCTCCAGGCTTTCACCGATCTGAAAAGTTCGCTGTTCAAGTTAAGTGGAGAGTTGGACTATACTTACAGTAAGCTGAAATTCTTTCATTCATTTGCTCATCAGCATGCAAGTTCTTACGTCTTTTTAACCCAATAAAACGATGATCATGATCCTACAAATACTTACCACAGATGACTTTTTTACGTTCACAGATAGCCTGATTGACAGTGGTATTGATCATGCCCGGCTTTTGGTGGATATGGCCAGAGCCATTGGGGGAATTGCTGCCTTCTTCTACATTTCCAAACGGATCTATGAGGAGTTGATCGCAGATAATCCCATCTCACTATTACCGCTTTTGCGTCCTTTTGCTTTTGTCCTGGTGCTCAGTTTCTGGGGCGTATTTGTGAATCTACTCATGGTGCCTACCAAAGGATTGTCCTCTCTTTCGGAAAGTATTTATGCCAATAAAAAGCAGGAAGTGGCGCTCCTTTTGGAGGAGAAACAGAATGCCATATTGGCATCGGATCTGCCCTTTTTCTATGAGAACGAGGAGAAGGAGGCAGCGCTTTGGGACAAAGGAATCAATCTATTGCTTACCGGTTACAACATCATTACCGGAAGGGCCATACAAAATCAAATCAATTTTTACATCATGGATGCCATCCGACAGGTCTTGGAATCTCTGTTTGAAGCCATTGTTTATCTGATTGCCTTTTTGAGGACGGTCTTCTGTGTCCTTTTAGTGATTTTTGGACCTCTGGTATTTGCCCTGTCCATTTTTGATGGATTTCAGGACAACTACCTGCAATGGATCGCCAGGTTCATCAATGTAAATCTCTACCTGCCCATTGCTCTGCTGATTCTCTCACTGGTTCAGGAGGTTTTGATTTACATGCTGGAATGGGAAATTCTTCAAATCAACAGCATGCTGATTTATCAGCCTCAACTATTTTATGTCTCCAATCTGATTGTTCCCGTTTGTGGTATTGTTGGAATGAGCTTGGTGCCCAAGATTGCTTCCTGGATCGTACAGGCATCGGGAACAGGATCAGGAGGGGGAAGATTGGTAAGAACGGCTGCCACCATGGCAATTACCAAAGGCATGATGAAATAAACAACCAAAGGAAATGATGCAAAAACAATTCGATATTCAACGCAAATTCCGATT
>NZ_JBFHJW010000063.1:0-21759 GCF_041595635.1 Labilibaculum sp. | reverse complement strand
ATTTCCTGGATATCTATAAATATCACCATTGCTCATCTTCAATTGTACTTCCGGAAGATTTTTGATGATGTCTGTTGTTAAATGATTCTCTTTAGCGAGGGCAAGAATTTTTTTCTCGGTAAGAGAAAAGTTGGCATACATGGTGGTAAATTCCGAAACCGTAGTGATAGCATCAGTCATGGTAGGACTGACCAAGGCTCCAACACGAGATGATATTTTACCGATGATACCATCAGTAGGACTCGTTATACGAGTGTAGGATAGATCTTTTTGAGCACTCACTAATTCCGCCTTTGCTAAAGCCAGTTGCGCATTACAACTACCCAATTCGTTTTCTGAAAGTTGTAGTTCATAAGCGCTTATAATATTTCTCTCTGTTAAGGATTTTTTGTTTTTAGCGGTTAGCCTGGCTGTTGCTACATCAGCTTCTGCAACAGCAACATTGGCTTTCGCTACATTGACAGCCTCTATATATTGCACTTGATCGATCTGAAACAACACCTGACCTTTTTTTACGATTGCTCCTTCATCTACATGTACTTTAGTGATAAAGCCCGTTATTTGTGGGTGTATATCAATGTCTTGCTTCCCTTTTATGGTTGCCGAATAGGATTCGTGGAACTCCTCTGTACTTGGCTTAACTTCCATTACCGATAGTTCCGGAGTCTGTTTCTTTCTATTATTTTGCTTTTGGTTGCACGAAGCGAGTAGTACTATCCCTAAACACAGTAAAATGGTACCTCTTAATTTTTTAATTTGATTATTCATACCTCTTATTTTATCAATCCATATATCCAGGCTTGCTTCTACCTGGCTTCTTTATTTGTTGGAAGCAAAAGTAGTGCAACTGAATAGTTAGTTATGAATTGTAATTTTGGTAAAATAGATTACAATTTAGGTTTTTGCCTTATCTTTGAAAATAAATTTGAAAGAGAATGAAGATATACGACAATATAAAGGGCTACTTTTTAAATAAAGACAACGGATGCAACGATTATTCGAATCGCTTTTTTATTCGATCAATAAAAGAAGATAGCAGGAAAGGCCTAAAACCTGATGAAATCTATTTAGAACCTCATAAAAGAGATTTTTTTGAAATAGCTATTTTGATTCGGGGTAGTAATCCTGTTCAAATTGGAGAGCAAATGCTTAAGAAAAACAATAATACTTTGGCTATCGTTTCTCCATTTCAGACGATTAACTATAGCCGACTGGCAAAAGAAAATACGGATCATGGTTATATCATTAATTTTAAGGCCTCTTTGTTTGAAAATTTAAATAATTCGTATGATGTGCAAAATGAATTTCCATTTTTCAAACTCCACTCTTTGCCCATATATCAATTAGGCGACGAGGATTTCTCTGGATTAGAACCCCTGGCAAAGGAGATATTTGAAGAGTCGCGAGCAGACAGGATGAATAACTTTAATATGATAACACACCTTCTACTTATTTTGCTTTATAAAATTAAGCGAATAACGCATAACAACCAGGGCATTGTAAGTATGAATCGTAATGATACTATTCTAGCTAAATTTGAACAGAAAATTCTTTTAAACGATAATACATTTTTGTCGGTAAAAGAATATGCTTCAATGATGAATATTAGTGCCATTTATCTTTCGGAGTGTGTAAAAAAAGCGTCAGGCAAGAGTGCACAAAAAATAATTATCGACTATAAAATCCTATACACCAAAACATTGCTGAACCAGAAGGATAAAACAATAGCTGATGTTGCCGAGATCTTAGGCTTTAACGAAGTTGCCAATTTTAATCAGTTTTTTAAACGCAATACAGGAATCACGGCAAGTCAGTTTCGAAAAAAGCAAAAATTCCCGAATTCCCAGGTTTTTTAAACCTCTTGAACGATTTGTCCATATTTGTGATTATTTTCTTTATCTGATTGTAAGCTGACAAGAGTAATTTCACAGCTTTAAGAATGATTATCATGCAAGTTGAATGCTCATTCGCTTGATTTAAAAACTAAAGAATCCTGTTTGAAATGAAAAAACAATATTTACTATTCATACTCGCTATTTGCACAAGTATTTTCGGATGTAATAAATCGGAGCTTCGCTTGAACGATGTTCAGGTAATTGGCAGTCACAATTCCTACAAAATAGGCATAGAAAAACCACTTTGGAATTATTTGTATCAAATAGATTCAGCAAAGGCAGTTTCCCTACAATATTCGCATATTCCCATTTTGGAGCAGTTAAAAATGGGCTTGAGAAATATTGAGTTAGATGTTTTTTACGATCCCAAGGGTGGTCATTTCTCCAATCCCAAAGGATTGGATATACTTCGTGAAAATGGAGAAGTTCCTTTGGAATATGATCTTGAAAATAAGTTGTCAGAACCTGGCATGAAGATGTTTCATATTCAGGATATCGATTTTCGGAGTCAACATCTTTTGTTTACAGATGATGAAAAAATGGTCGGATGAAAATCCAAATCACACACCCATTTTTGTGCTGATGAATACCAAAGATCAGAAGGTAGCCGGAACACGTGATCCTTTGCCATTCAGCAAAAAGGCTTTTGATAGTTTAGATGAGGATATTCGATCTGTTTTTTCTGAGGCGGATTTAATTACGCCTGATTTTGTGCGAGGGAATGCTGAAAGTATAGAAGAGGCGGTACTAAGCAAGGGATGGCCAAATCTGGAAACAGTAAAAGGACGTTTTCTCTTTGTCCTGGATGAGAAAGAGGAGAAAATAAGCCGTTATTTAGCAGGCCATCCGGGTTTACAGAACAGAGTTCTCTTTGTAAATACACCAGAAGGAAATCCCGAAGCCGCTTTTCGTATCATTAACAATCCAATTCTTGATTTTGATCACATTAAAGAATTGGTCGGAAAAGGATATCTGGTGAGAACACGTGCCGATGCGGGAACCAAAGAATCAAGGACTATACATAATTCGAAAAAGCAAATGAATCGGGTGCTCAGGTTATTTCCACTGATTACTATCTTCCTACAACTCTTTACCAATCTGATTTTAAGGTGAGTTTTAATGATGATAGCTACGAAAGACCAAATCTGGTGACAAGCGATGAAAAATAATTGACGCGAGGGTCTAAATCAAAGCGGTATCGAGCATTCTTATTGCTATCTTTCCATCAAACTACTAATGTTCAAATTATGTTGCGATTAATTTGTGGACTTATTTTTCTTCTTACTTCCTTTCTTTAGGACAGGAACTTCGATTCGAGCATTATAGCAAAGAAAAGGGTTTGTCGCACAATTCGGTGCGATCGATTCTGCAAGACAAGAAAGGCTTTTTGTGGTTTGCGACTTTCGGAGGCGTGAATCGATTTGATGGTGTCGATTTTACGGCTTATACTAGTGATCTATACAATCCAGATTACTTGCAGGATGATGACATTACTCAGTTGGTGTTGGATGAGGAAGATAACATGTGGATTGGAACTAGCAATGGATTAACACGTTTCAATATTCCTACGGCTAAATTTAAAACCTTTAACCCCGATTCAACTCTAAAGAATCAAGTTTGTGGAAATAAAATCCGAGCGCTGTTCATCGATAGAAATAAACGTGTTTGGGTTGGAACCAAACACAATGGCTTGTGTTACTACGATTCAAAAACAAAGCTTTTTCAAAAGGTTGAATTGAATCAGGTTGAATACATTCGATCCATTAGTCAAACAAAGGATGACAAAATATGGGTGGGAACCTATGGAGAAGGCATCTACTCTTTCGACATCGATGAGGCAGGAGAGGTAACAAATCTGACGCATGTAAAAATGAAAAATGGGGACCAGGAATCCTCAGACAATATCGTTTATTTTCTTTACGAGGATCATAAATTTGATCTTTTTGCGGGGAGTCGTCCTGGTTTGTACAAACTAAATTGAGTGGTGAATTTGAGTTACTTCAACAAAAAAAATGAGGCTACCGATTTTTTTCGCTGTATTAGCCGTGGACCCAACGATTATTATTGGGTAGGTACAACGAATGGTCTCATAAAATGTAGTCTGCTCGAAGATATTCCATTAAATTCCTATGAGCGATATAACACCGATTTATCCTACAATATGTCTTTGGCAAACAATTACATTTCTTGTTTGTGTTTCGACGAATCGGGTGTGTTATGGATTGGTACCGAAAATGGAGTGGAAAAATACGATCCCTACAATAACCAGTTTAAAATGACTCGAATAGAGGGGGCGCTAGGGAAAAGCATTCCTATTGTGAGTAGTTTCGGCAAAACCTACGATAACAATATTATTATTGGAACGCATTCCAATGGAATTCATCTGAAAAAGGGGAACGACATCAGCTTAATATCTTCGGAAGAGCTTCGTATTGTAAGCATTTATAGTTCAGATGGGAAAATTTTCTACTGTGGTTTGTGGAATGGAAAAGTAGCCAGGTTTGATTATATAAGTTCCAAAATAGAGATTTTAGAGGTAGGGGTGAAGGATGCACCTATTTTTTCAATCTTGAAGAATTCTAAAGGGCACCTTTTGATCGGATCTATTGGGGAAGGATTGGTCGATTATGATATTAAAACGAAAAAATATCATCAGGTAAAACCGAAAGAATTAGGTAAACAGGAAATCAATAGAATAGCACAGCATCGTGAAGGAATCATCTGGTTGGCTACTGAAGATGGCATCTTTAAATACAATCCGAAAACAGAATCTTTACAAAATTATATATGTCATTTGAAGGATAGCGACGGGCTTTCCAATGAGAAAATTAAGGATATTATTATTGATGAAAAAGGAACCGTATGGGCTTCAACACGGCATGGCTTGAATTTTTACGATCCTTTGTCGGATGATTTTATTCATGTGAAGGAACCTAAAGAACTTAAGAATATTTGGGTGACCGATATGGCGACCGATTCCATAGGACAATTATGGTTGAACATGAACTTCAATCAGATTGGCAAATACAATCCTCAAAAGAAGGAATTGAACGTTTTTTCGGTTAACAACTGGCTTCGTTCGAATATATATAACAAAAGAGGATTTCTTTTTTCAGATAAAAAGCACATCTATTTGGGGGGAGAAAATAGTCTAATCTCCTTCAATCCTTTTTCTTTGAAAGAAAATGTTTACTCGCCAGCTCCTTTAATTAGTGATTTTCGGGTTCGCAATAAAAGTGTTTTTCCGGGCGATACGATTAATTAATGGACAGATTATTTTTTCTGAGGATATTAATAAAACAAAAACGGTTGATTTGAATTACGATAACCGCATGTTTTCCATTACTTTTTCTTCCTCCTCCTATGTAGACGAAAAAAAGAATAAGTATCAATATATGCTCGAGGGTTTCGATAAAGATTGGATTGATGCTCGATCGAACTCACGAAGTGTTCAGTATACCAATTTGTATCCCGATACTTATATCTTTAAAATTAGGGCATTTAATAACAATGGATATTTAAGCGATGTAGCTTCCTATTAAATTAATATATTGCCCCCATTTTGGCTTACCTATAAGGCTTTTATTCTCCTTTTCATGATTCTGGCTTTTACATTTTACATGGTGCGAAAGCAGATGAAGAACAGGTACAATTTAAAGCAGGAACTACTCCTCGAAAAAGTAAAACGCGAGCGCGATGAGAAATTGACCAATGAGAAATTGCTTTTTTTACCAATATATCCCACGAGCTACGAACTCCTATATCCTTAATTTTAGGTCCCGCAAAACAATTAATAGAGGAGGGAAAGGGAAACGATTTTCAGAAAAGCAGGATGAATCTGATTTTGCAGAATTCAAGTCGACTGTTGTATTTGGTGAATCAGCTTCTTGATTTTCGAAAAGCACAGATGGGGGAATTACAACTGAAAGTCTCCAAAACAGATATTTTTTACACTATACACGAAACACTTTTCACTCCTTCGAGTCCTTTGCTAAGGATAAGCAAATTAATTTTAATATGATTTGCGAGGAGAAGGAGATTCATGCCTGGATCGATCGGGATAAGTTTGATAAGATACTATATAACTTGCTGTCTAATGCCATTAAGTTTACCGGTAAATATGGAAATGTTGACCTTTTCGTGGGGCTGAAAGATTCTAGTAGGGAAAGATTAGTGATCGAGGTGAGCGACGATGGAATAGGAATTCCTTTAGAGAGTCAGAAGAAAATATTCTCCCGTTTCTATCAGGCGAAAAATGGTCGTGCCGATAACACGGGATCGGGAATTGGTTTATCGCTTGTGAAATCATTGGTGAAGCTTCATAAAGCTAGCATTAAGGTAGAAAGTGTTCCCTCAAAAGGAAGTTTGTTTGCTCTCGAAATTCCTATAAATAAAAGTTATTATACCAATGAAGAGATTTTTGATTATGAGTTAAAAGCCAACGAAAATCAACTAGTTGTCAGTCCAGTGGTGAATGAAACCATTCTGTCGACTCATCTTAAAGAGAAGCTTTTGATTATTGAGGGCAATGCCGAACTCCGAAAATGGCGAAGAGGGATTGCGAATTTGTCGAAAAGTGAAACCAATGCTTTGTGTGGCCGATATCATGATGCCTGTAATGGATGGATTTAAATTTTGTTCGGAACTGAAAAACGATGAGAGCATTAGTCATATTCCCGTGATTCTTTTAACGGCCTTGTTCGATAACGAGAATAAAATTAAAGGTTATAAGCTGGGTGCCGACGGTTATTTGGTGAAGCCTTTCGATCCATCGCTGCTAAAATCCCGAATTGATAACATCATAAAAGCACGTTTAGAGCTGAAAGAAAAATTCTCCGAAGAGGTAGAAGGAGATGTTGACGTGTTGGCTCACTCGCCTATCGATTAGGATTTCATGAAAAAAATCATCAGTTTTATCGAGGAAAAAATCGGTGAACCAGAATTGAGTGCAAGTTTGTTGTGTTCCGAAATGGGAATGAGCTCCTCGAAATTGTACCGAAAAGTTAAAAAGCTAACCGATTTGGCTCCCAATGAATTCATACGGACCATTCGTCTCAAAAAATCGGCACAATTGCTCAAGCAAAAATGCAATAATGTTTCCGAAGTGGCAACTCTGGTTGGATTTAACGACCCTCTGTATTTTAGTCGTTGTTTTAAAAAACAATTTGGATTTCCGCCTAGTAGTTTGCTGTATACACGCTATGCAAAATCAATATAAAGCTATGACAAATAAATAATCTTACTTAAGACGAGATGTGCTGGGTTAAATGTTCTGGACGATTCAGGGAATATACTAGCTTCAAGAGTAAGTAAAATTCTGGATACTAAATATTCTTGATTGTATTATGTTTAGCTTTTTTTGTATATAAACTAAAGCTGATTGTGATACCTTTTAAATAGACGTTATACTTCTTTACTTAAAAAAGAGGGATACTTAGTATCCCTCTTGGTATTATATGAATGTTAATTGCAGTTTAATCGGCATAGTCAACATGATCTGGTGTCGCTTTTCGCCACCCATCTTTAAGTTGTTTGGATAGCTTTGTTCTTATCTCATTAAACTGTTCTTCTCCGGCAATATTAGTTGTTTCGTAAGGATCGTTTTTAGAATCATATAACTCTGAGCTTTTAAATTCCCCTTTTGTACCGGTTATATTATCCCACGAGTACCATTCTATATAATGATATTCATTTGTGTTTATAGAGTAACCCATATACCTTTTTCCGTCGGCTGAAACCTTTGGACGGCGGTGAAATTGGCTAAATGCAGCCTTTTTCCATTCTCGTTTAGGGTTCTTAATTAAAGGAACAAAACTAGTACCTTGCATATACTCAGGAATAGGAATGCCGGCAAGTTCACACAAGGAAGGAAACATATCAACTAGTTCCGTAATTTCAAATGTTTGGGCTCCTCTGTTTTCCTGATTCGGATAACGAACTATCATCGGAACCTTAAGGTCGATGTTGTAATTTGTCATTTTTCCCCAGCTGTTATGATCTCCTAATTTCCATCCATGATCTCCCCAAAGAATTATGATTGTATTGTCATAGATTCCTACTTTTTTCATGTGAGCAAAAAGATCACCAAGTAAAGCATCCACATAGCTAACACTTGCATAATATCCATGGCGTAATGTTCTAATGGTATCTTCATTCATTCGATACGATGAAACTGGATGTCCGATATGATTAAACCCATCGTAATGTCTTAATTCATACATCGAATTCATGGTATATTCAGGCGTATTCTTGGGTCTTTCAGGATTTTCTGACAAAGGAATCTTCTCTGGATCGTACAGGTCCCAATATTTTTTTGGTGCAGTAAAGGGAAGGTGTGGTCTAAAATATCCAAGTCCCATATAAAAGGGTTGATCCTTTTTTGCCAGACGTGTAAGCGTTTGTTTTGCCAATTTGGTTTCAGCGCCATCATAATACATGGTGTCATGCACATCTGCAGCTTCCCAGGCTGGTCCGGTGTTCCATCCATCAGCATATGGTCGTATTTTTAATAAAGAATCTCTTCTCATAACCTGCGATTTTGCCACCTCTTCGCTAATGTAAAAAGTTTCACCATCTCTGCCCAGCCATTCTTTGCGTTTGTAACGCTCAGGGCGAAGATCCGGCTCATCCCACGAAATGGAATCTGGCATATAATTATGAAATATTTTTCCGAGATTAACGGTATAATACCCAAACTTTGAGAAATATTGAGGCATGGTAACTGCATCAGGATTGATTTCTCGAAACTTGTCTCCAAGGTGCCAAACCCGGGTTGAATCGGGTCGGACACCAGTCATTAAGCTAGCTCTGGAAGGTGCGCAAACAGCAACCTGTGTAAAGGTTTTTCTGAATGTCATTCCTTCAGAAGCTAGTTGGTCGATATTAGGTGTGACTGCTATTGTGTCTCCATAAACACCCAAATTAGGGCGTAAATCGTCGATGGAGATAAATAATACATTGGGTTTTACAAGCTCATTTTCTGAATTTTGACAGCCAATTATTGCTTGAAAAGCTGTGATTACGGCTAAAAATAAAATGTGGTTTTTTTTCATATGATTAAAATTGGTTAGATTCATTAATGGGTTTGAAAAATTAAATCAGGTTTGATTTAAGCAGGAAATTGAAATGCTAATCCAATATCTTGTTTTACTGCTTTTTCATAGATATATGCAGCAGCAGCTACATCCTGAAGGGCTGTTCCCGTTGCATCATAGATGATTACTTCCTCATCGGATTCTCTACCTTTTTTCTTTCCAAGTATTACATCTCCAAGCTCTGAATAAACATCTTCTTTGTTCATTAAACCTGCATCAATGGCATGGTGAGTTTCGCCAACATTAACGCATTGTTCTAAAATATCGGCAACAATTTTATAATCAGCCAGAAGTTGAGGATCTAATTCTTGTTTCTCAGGACTATCAGCACCAACTGCAGCAATAAATAATCCATCGTGAATGTATTCTTTTTTGATGAAAGCTTGATGAGATGGCGTACAACTAACACAAATTTGACTTTGTAAAATAGCTTCTTTTAGGTCTGTTGCGGGAAGAACTTCAATGTTCAGTTTTTTCGACATTGTTTCAGCATACTTGGCCATTGCTTCCTCGTTCATGTCAAAAGCAAATACTTTTTTAATGTCTCGCACTTGCGTAATCGACTCCAATTGAATTTGGCCTTGAATTCCACAACCACATATGGTAACAGTATCTGCATTTTCTAATGCCAAATATTTTGCGGCAACAGCAGTGGCAGCTCCTGTTCTTTTAATAGTAATATCACCTGATTCAAAAATGGCTAGAGGAAATCCATTCTCGCCATCATGAAGCAGAATTACTCCTTGAATATTTGGAAGACCATTTGTCACTTTATTTTGGAAAAATCCACCATTGCTTTTTAATCCAAAGTAAGTTTTAGGAGTCTTTAATCCTCCCGCTTTAAGATGAAATTCACCATTTTCAGTATCGAAATGTAGTAAATCTGGGCTTACAACTTTTCCTTGGGCATATAGTTTGAATGCATTTTCTACAACTTCAATATGTTCAGGGAGCGACATTAATGACTGAATATCGGTTCTGTTGAAAATTAATGAATGTTTTATCATGGTAATTTTAATGTTTATTCAAATAATAATTTAAATCGTTGTTGTTTTACACATTCTTATATATGCTCAACGGGTTTGATATAGAAGGTATAATTAGCATGTTCATTCATTAATCTTTTGTTTTATGATTGAACATGACAGTTTGGTCTTAATTGGGTTCTACAATTCTGCAAAAAATGAATAGATAATATTAAAAATGCTTATTACTTAATTCTTTTTTTTGCAAACTCTCGTGATCTTTCAATCTGAGAATCACATAATGAATAGCCTCTTGATTTTCCACCCATTAAACATTTTATTTTGCAAATGTTATGTCTAAGTCCTAAGGTATGACCTATTTCGTGTGCAATTGTTCTCGATAGAGAACCGTATACATAAGCATCATGATCTTCTACTAGTAATCTTTTTCTAGGGGTTGTACTTGTTTTAGACTTATTTGTCCATGTGCCAACACAGGTATGCATTCCATGTTTTTTCATGGCATTTCCCTGAGAAGTATTTCCCATAAAAGGAAATAAATAGATGTGAAAAAGGTTTTTACCTACTTCGTCAGGTTGTGTTCTGTATTCTGGTTGCATAAAAGAGTATAATTTATCTAGTCGAACAGGGTCTGAATGACCTTTACTGTCTCTGTGTGTTGTAGCCATATAAGCAACAGATTCTTCGTAGTTCTCATCTTTTACAACATCCTCTTCAATAATCGATTCAATAACCCACTTAATATTCGCTTGCTCCCAAATGGCATTTACCTCTGGGAATATGATTTCCCGAACATCTTCTGGTGTTACCCAATTTTCCATACAAACTCCGGTGGAGTGACATACGGTAATGCCTTGCATTAAGTGCACTCTTATATTTAGTTCGATAACATCGTTCTTGTCTTGACTGTAGGAAGGTACAGTTGAGCCAAGAGTTAGAATAAATATGAGTAAGGAAATAGGTAAACAGTATGCAGTTTTAGAAAAGAAAGAACTTATTTTTTTGGTAAGATTCATATTGTTATTTATTAAATAATTATCACTAAAGATTAATTAAACACCCAACTTTAAATGTTGGTTCTCCATCAAGTTCGGTAAATACATCATCTAGGTTCTGAATGTCCTGTCCCAGAATGTTGCCTACGTTTAAGTAAACGTTATACTTTTTAAGGTATGAGAATTTAATACCAGCATTTAATAGTTGGTAATCTTCTAAATCGGTAATTAGTCCATCAGCATTGTCTGAATCTGCATCGCTATCTGGTTTCCAGTTCCAAGCACTTCTGTTTTTAGTTGCTCGCAAAGTCATAAAATAGGAACTAGTTAATTTAGCAGAATGCTTTTGGGTATAGACTATTTTCGAAAAGAATGATTCTCCTGGGTAGTATGGAAGTTGACCACCGGTACTACTGTTTTCGTTGTGGGTGTAGGTATATCCTCCCTCAATAGTCAACTTTTCTTTTAGTCGATATCTTATTGTTGATTCAAATCCATATATCTTAGCTTTATGGATATTGGTTCTAACCCATTTGTATATTGTTGTTGTATCGGGGTTTTCATCCCAAACACCAGAATAAACAGGGGTTATCATATCGGTTATTTTACTATAATAGCCATCTGCCAAAAGTTGAATGTTTTTAATTGGTTCATATTCTACACTAAATGTGGATGTTAAGCTATATTCAGGTTCTAAATCAGGATTTCCGAAACGGTAAGCAGTTCCACTATGCCCGTATCCTTCTTCATATAGTTCCTGCAAAGTTGGTGCATGAAAACCTCGTCCGAAAGAAGCTCGAAGACGAAGATTCTCTTTGGCGTGAAACATGACAGCAACTTTTGGTGTTACTACCGTATTTACATCTTCCACCTTATCGAAGCGTAATGCAAAAAGAAAGGATAGTTTGTTAAGATCAATTTCGTCTTGAATAAAAGCACCAAATGCCTTTTGAGTACGTTCAGTAACAGAAGTACGAGTGAATTTAATATGCTTAAAATCGGCTCCTGCAGTTATAATATTATTCTTGATCTTATTGTAGTTCAAATAAATTTCAGGAGTAATCTCAGTATTGTCTTCATCGCTTTGTTCTGAATCCCAATGCGCATATTTTAGGCGGGCAACGGCTTGTAAATTGTCGCTAAACTTATTCTTGAAATCAGCCGATGACATAATCATATTTCCGTAAACATCTTTTCCTGAGAAATCCATTCTATTGCGAGAATAGTAGATAGTTGTATTTAAGGATGAGTTCTCATTAATCGACCAATCTACATTATTCATGGTGGTGAATTTGCCATAGTCCATATACCCAATCCGGTGACTTGGGGCATTTAATGGTACCCCATCCGAGCACTCGTAATCTGCAAATGAAGAAAGGCTAACTTTTTCACTAATAGGCGTGCGTAATGAGATGGTAGAGTTGTAAGTCTGATAACTTCCCACTGATGCAGATAAGGATTTTTCGGTTTTATCCTTCGTCTTTTTTGTGATAATATTAACAACACCTCCCATAGCGTCGCTACCATATTGTGCCGAAGCTGCACCTTTAATTACCTCTATTCGTTCGATATTTTCCGGAGGAATTACATCTACGTTTTGACCAGTGTGGATATGTTCAGTTAATAAACGAATTCCATCAACCAAAACAAGGGTGTAATTGGCCGGAAATCCATTTAAACTGACAATGCTTCTTTTTGGGTAACCACTCCCAGTTCCTGTTTCGATATTTACACCAGGAAGATATTCAAGGATTTCACCTGTTGAACTAACGTTTAGTTGTTCGATTTGTTTTGCCGTAACCACGTGCATAATTTCAGGAGTCTCCTTTAGCAGTCTTGGTGTACGCGAACCAACAACCATCACTTCATCAATATCATGATTTTCAGTCGTTATACTGCTTTGAGAAAAGCAATTTAAAAATAGAGTAACAAGGATAGCGGTACTGATATATTTCATATTTAGGTTTTTGGGGGTTGAGTCAGGGTGTTTTTTAAAATGGTAATTTCTTTAAATCTACATTTCCACCTGAAAGTACGATTCCAACTTTGAGGCCTTTAAAAGATTCTTTCTCTTTAAGTAAAGCAGCAAAAGCTACGGCACTCGAAGCTTCGATAACAATTTTCATGCGTTCCCAAATTAGTTGCATAGCACTCGCAATTTCCTCTTCGGTAACACGAATAATTTTTTCAACATGCTCCTTAATTATAGGGAAGTTCTTGTCACCAAGCTCAGTTTTTAATCCGTCGGCAATGGTGTTGGTTGTTGTATTCGATTCTATTTTTCCGCTGATCATTGAGCGATAAGCATCATCACATTCGAATGGTTCACCGCCAATTACTTTGCAGTTTTCACCAAAATAGAGAGCTGCAAGGGCAGTGCCTCCTATTAAACCACCACCTCCAACTGGAGTAAAAATGTAATCCAGGTCTGGTTGCTCTTCCAGTAATTCTTTGGCAGCAGTTCCCTGGCCAATAATTACATTCATATCGTTTGACGGATGAACAAAAGTAGCTCCTTCTTTTTGGCTAACTTCTTGAGCTGTTTTATTTCGTGCAGCTAAAGTTGGTTCGCATTCGATTAAAATACCACCATAACCTAAAACTGCATTTTTCTTAACCTGAGGCGCAGTTGATGGCATTACAATGTATGCTTTTACACCTAAACTTTGGGCAGCTAACGAAAGTGCCTGTGCAAAATTTCCTGATGAGTGGGTTACAACACCTTTCTGCTTTTGTTCCTCGCTAAGTTGCATAATGGCATTGGTAGCGCCTCTCATTTTGAAAGCACCCATTTTCTGAAAATTTTCGCATTTAAAAAACAACTCAACACCTGCTATTTTATTTAATTGTTGGGAGGTTAGAACAGGTGTGTTGTGAATGTATTGCTTAATTCTTCGATGCGATTCAATAAGGTTTTCTTTATACATGGTTTTATTATTTTTATTTTATTATTGCAGTTGCTTCAATTTCTATTAACGAACCTAAATGCAATTCGCGGGTAGGAATAATACATCTAACAGGTTTATGGAAACCAAAGAAATGTGCATATCGATCATTAACTTTGTCCCATAAATCAATATCAGGAATATAAACTCTCACTTGAAGCACCTGGTTTTTAGAACTACCACATTCTAATAATATGGTTTCTATATTTTGAAAAGCTAAATCGGTTTGTTCTTCAATTGTTTCTGGTATGATTCTGGTTTTCCGATCAATAGGGAGTTGTCCTGACAAATACAAAATGCCATTGTGTTCGATACATTGTGAATAGTGACCATTACTTTTTGGAATATTTCCGCCATTCATTATTTCCATTCTAAAAGTATTATGTTTAAAATTGTAACCTCGTTGTTTTTACAAAGGGAATTGTCAATTTTATTTTTAGTTAATAGTATTTTCCGTTTTCAAGGTTTCTGTCAATCTCATCACTTCTTTTTACGATACCATGCATGGCAATATATACTCCTGTTTTCATAAGGTTAGCTGTTGCAATAGCACATCCTAAATTAATGGGAGCATCAGAGTTACTAAATCGTTCAGGAAGCATAGCACCTGTTATAACTATTAACTTATCCTTAATTTGTTGTTTTAAATAAGTAGCAGTTTCAAGCATGGTGTCGGTTCCGTGCGTTATTATGAATTTTTTCTCGGGCCGTTTCTCAATTAATTTAGCCAGATTCATCCGGTCTTCTTCTGTGATTTCAAGACTGTCTTTTTGGCAAGAAGTTATTATTTCGTACTCAAACGAAGGGTTCAGTTTTTTAAGTATTCGATTGGTAGCAGGTTCTCCAAATTCGAAGGCCCAACCTTTTGTTGTATGAGGATAATCCTTGTCTATGGTGCCCCCGGTTTGTATAAATATTATTTTATCATCCATGTATTCAAAGGCTTGACGTTTTTGAAATCTCAATTTATCTTCACATGAAGATTTTAGGCAAATATAGAAAAATTTATCTTGATGTAAAGATAAAATACATATATTTGTTTCCACTAAGTTGTTAATGAAGTTGTAATGGAAGACGAAAAAGATATTATTGATGTTCTGATAGCTGACTGGAATAAGGAGCGGCCAGAGCTCGATTTAGAGGCAATGCATATTGTGGGGCGAATACTAAAATTGAATAAAATTCTTGAAAAACGGACCAACAAGGTATTAAAGAGTAGCGCGATTCATTATACCGATTTAGATGTTTTGGCTACGTTGCGACGTTCGGGAGAACCCTACCTGTTGGCTCCGAAGCAGCTGATGAAATCCGTTTTGATTACTTCTGGTGCAATGACTGCTTTGTTGGATAGGCTCAAAAATTTAGAATTAATCTACCGAGCTCCAGACTCAAAAGATGGTAGAATTAAGTTAGTTGGCTTAACAGAAAAGGGACTCGATGTTATTGATGAAACCATTGTTCTTCGTTTTAATGAGGCCAAGGCTGTGGTTCAGGGGTTAAATGAAAACGATAATAAAGAACTGGGTGCATTGTTAAAAAAGTTGCTTAAATCACTTTCGTAACTATAAATATTAGATATGCTAGAGAAAATTAGAGAATGGTTAACTGCCGAATCAATCGAATTTAAAGAAGTACACCACGAGATTACAAAAACATCAGAAGAGTCAGCTATGGCTCGTGGTGAAGATATTTTAATTGGAGGAAAGGCCTTAGTTGTAAAAGTAAATGACTCGTTTAAGATATTGGTATTGAGTGCGGCAAAGAAGTTAAATTCACCTGCGGTAAAGAAATATTTTAGTTCAAAAAAAATGCGTTTTGCATCAAAAGATGAGCTTTTCGAATTAACAGGTTTAGTTCCGGGTTGTGTTCCTCCTTTTGGAAATCCGGTAATTGACTTAGACTTATATGTTGACGATTCAATCCTCAATAATGAAAAAATTGCTTTCAATGCTGGTTCGTTAACAGATTCAATTGTAATGAAAAGAGAAGACTATATCGCTTTGGCAAAACCAACAGTTTTTAGTTTCTCGTTGGAAGCCAATTAAAAAAGCTTTATCAAACGTGTATGGTAGATATTCAAGCTTAAGGAGCTTTTAAAATCTACCAAGTTGTCTTTTAAATAATCAATACGACTCTGTATGAAACATATTTTTATAGTAAGCATTCTTCTTTTGATGTTTGGATTGCATTCAAATGCACAAGTATTTGAAGTTAGTTTTGCATCAGGTTTAAACCAAAAAGATTTCTCTGGAAATGTGTTGCTATATCTGTCAAAAGAAAATAAATCGCCCAAAGATATTCGTGTTGGTTTTGAGGTGTTTCCTGTTTATAGACTAGCTGTGGAAAATTTAAAACCAAATGAAGACGCTATTTTTAATGATACTGCTGTGTCGCATCCTGTCGAATTATCAAACATTGAAAGAGGAGAATATTATGCGCAGGTAGTATTCGATTTAAACTTGGGAGATTTTAATATAGGCAATAGTTCGGGCAATATTTATTCTGAGCCGATCAAAGTAAATTTGACAAAAAAATTCGATGAGGTTTTTAAGATCATGGCTAATAAGGTTATACAGACAATTGATTTTACTGAAACAGAATATATAAAGGAATTAAGAATAAAATCGAATTTGTTAAGTGAGTTTCACGCCAAGGATATTTTTTTAAATGCTGCAGTAAATCTACCTAAAGAATACCATGAGCATCCTGAAAAAAATTATCCTGTTGTATTTTCGATAACTGGTTTTGGGGGAAGCTATAAAAAGGGCTTAGGCAAAAAAAGGTTTTTAGCACAATTGGGAGATCAGGAAGCGATTGTTGTTCTTTTAGATGGGAAGTGCTCCGAAGGTCATTCGGTTTATGCAAATAGCGATGTGAATGGTCCTTGGGGAGATGCGCTTGTAAAGGAGCTTATTCCCGCACTTAACGAGAAATATAGAACAAATCATGCAATTCTTCTGCACGGACATAGTAGTGGAGGTTGGTCTAGCTTATGGTTGCAAGTAAATTATCCTACCGTTTTTGCAGGAGCATGGGCTAGCTCCCCAGATCAGGTTGATTTTAGAAACTACCAAAACAAAAATATCTATGAAATCGATAATATGTTTTACGATGGAGAAGATAATTTATTTGCCGATGTAACTATAGCTGGCAGGGTTCCAGTTACAAGTGCAAAAGACTTTTATGGTACCGAAAATGTAATTTACCGAGGTTGTCAGCTTCATTCTTTCGATGCTGTTTTTGGAGGATATGATAAAAACCAAAACCAAATTAGATTGGTAAATATGCCAAGTGGAGAGATAAATAAAAAGGCACTTCCTCTTTGGAGAAGGTACGATCTTTCTGTTATTCTAAGAGAAAACTGGAGTAGTCTTAAGGCGAATCTTGATGGCAAAATTAGGATTTCGGTTGGAACGAATGATAACTTTTATCTCAACCGTTCAGTAGAATTGTTAGAAAAAGAAATGTATAAACTCAACGCCAATTTTGAGTTTAAATATTATCCGGGAGTCCACTTTAGACTGTATACACCAGAATATATTAGGGAAGGCATGAAGTTTTTAGATCGGTGCTATAAAAACTGGCTGGAAAAAAATGAATAAGGCCTTTATGGTCTATTGTATGTAATTACTAATTATTTGTTGCTTTTACTTGAAAATTGGCTGGGAGTCTCTGTTTGGTGTAAGTAAAAAATAATTAGCAATCTATTTTTAAGAAATAAATGTGCAGATGGAAAAGGAGCAAGAGATTAAAATAAAAAATGATTTGAATAGTCTGAAAATAGCTGGAAGTTTTCTTTTAGTGTTTTTCACCCTATCATTAGGATATGCTGCATTGCGATATCATATAATGGGACCAGTTCCCTGGAAAGATTTTCCATTCTACGTTATGAATAAGGCTGTTGCTTTGTGTTCATTTATGGTTTTGAGTTCTTGTTTTAGCTTGGATCCTATGCGTAAAATGGGTATAAATATTCCAGAAAGTTGTATGCGTGCTCGCCGAGAGTTTGGTGCAATGGGTGGTTTTTTAATGTTTATTCATGCTTTAATTAGTTTTCTAATTTTTAATAAAGCCACCTACAGTAAATTTTTTGAACAAAATGGAACCTTAACATTATTTGCTGGGATAAGTATGTTTGGTGGTATTCTATTGTTTGCGTTGTTGTTTGTTTATAGCTTAAGTTTTAGTGTGTTTTTGAAGAATGAATCAGCTTTTATATCCTTGCTAAAAGGGCGTATCTTTTTGTTGTCTTTGATGATGTTTAGTTTGTTGCATCTATTTTTTATGGGCTTTAAGGGCTGGCTTCGTGTCGATGCTTGGCATGGTGGTTTGCCTCCTATTAGTTTAATTGGTTTTATTTTATTGCTATTGAGTGTGTTGCTGCATATAATACCTAAAAAAATATTTGCAGTAAAGGCTATGAAACAAAGTTGGGTGGCTTCATCCAACTAGGTTCTTACATCAAATTTAGCATGCAACTTTTAAGATGTGACATTTACCTTTAATTCTTTTGTGTGTTTTAACTGTGAAGCATAAAGTAACAAAGGTGTTGTCCCCAAAGTAACATTCAAATGTTGTTAGACTTTGGTAATTATTATTGGGGTATTCATTCTTGATGTTGATGATTTCGATTGCTGCATTTGTGTTTTAAAGGGGGAAGAGAAGTAACAAATGAAAAAAAATCCGTATCAGACTTCATGAAATCACTTCGCCTGTATTGTGTTTTAGGGGTGTAAATATCATTAATGATAAAATTAATGGAAGTGGTTGGGTCTCAAGGGGGCTTTAGTTAGAAAAATAAAATAAAAAATATGCACCCCCCCCAATTCTACTGTGGAAATAGCAAAAATTCAGAAAAAAATATATAAAAAAGCTTACAAAAAGATGTTTTTCATGTAAAAATTTCTATGTTTGTACGGCTATGTATGAGATTATCATAGATTAAGCTAATATTTAATGAGTCTAATTTGTAATAAAAATTTAAATTGATGATTAAAAAAGTGCCACTTTGGATAAAGATAATCATAGGAATGGTCCTAGGGTTAGTTTGGGGAGTTGTCGCTGTTTATTTTGGTTTGGAACATTTTACTTCAGATTGGATTAAACCATGGGGAACCATTTTTATTAAAATGTTAAAATTGATCGCCGTTCCCCTTATTTTTATTTCCCTTGTTAAGGGTATTACAAGTTTGACTGATGTTACTAAGCTTACAAGAATAGGTATAAAAACCTTGTCGATATTCGTGATAACTACATTAATATCCGTTGTTTTCGGTTTGTTTTTAGTAAACGTATTTAAGCCTGGTGATACCTTCCCTGAGAAAAAACGTCAGGAATTTCAGATGATGCACGAGCAGAATGTGAAAGAAAAGGAACAGTTGGCATCAGGTGTGAAAGATCAATCTCCTTTGCAGGCTATTGTAGAAATTGTTCCAGACAATATTGTTAGTGCTGCCAACGATAATACTAAAATGTTGCAGGTTATATTCTTCGCTATATTGTTTGCCTTGTCTATGTTTGCTCTTGACAGTAAAAAGGTTTTACCGGTTAAGAATTTAATAGATAGTGGTAATGAAATCATGATAAAATTGGTAGATATCGTTATGAAGTTCGCTCCTATAGGTGTATTTGCATTACTGGCGGCTTTGGTTGCTGATTTCTCTGCAGATGCAGGTTTGTTTTGGGCTTTGGGTAAATATGCTTTGCTAGTAAGTCTAGGACTCGTGGGATTATTGTTCGTTTTATATCCACCACTGATATTGCTGTTTACAAAATTAAAACTGAGTAAGGTTCTTAGGTCAGTAATACCAACTCAGATGGTTGCCTTCTCAACCAGTTCGAGCAATGCAGCTTTGCCTGTAAATATGCGACAGTGTACTAGCGAATTGGGAGTGTCGGAGAGTGTAGCGAACTTTGTTTTGCCGATTGGTGCTACCATTAATATGAATGGGGTTACGTTTTATCAGGCCATAGCTGCCGTATTTATTGCGCAAGTATTTGGCTTGGATTTATCCCTAACGCAGCAGTTAGCTATTGTTCTTACTGCAACATTGGCTGCCATTGGCTCCCCTGGTGTTCCTGGAGGAGGTACTATAATGATGGTGGTGGTTTTAGGTGCAGCTGGAATTCCTGCCGAAGGGCTTGCTTTAATTCTGGGAATTGACCGTCCATTGGATATGATTCGAACTGCAGTTAACGTTACAGGAGATGCAGTTGTTGCAACTGTAGTAGCACATAGTGAAAATGAGTTGGATTACTCGAAGGGTAAGAATGATTCTCTAATAAAAGGAGAATTGAAAATGGTTTGATGAGTTGTTGTTGAGCAACAATCAGGTATTTAAGGATTGAATATATAAGGGGGTTATAGATAAATTCATTAAGTGTTACTTAGTTATGGTTTTTTAAGTAATGTGATATGTAAAATTACAACGATGAAAAGAGAATTGAAAAAACAGCAAAATGTTCACAAACCAGATGGATCGTTTGGTTATTGGAAAGTAGCTCTGCTAATGGCTTTCTTTCTGATGTTTGGAAGTGCGACTAATAACGCTAGTGCACAGAATTCAGATGTTATAATTACACATGGCCCAATGCTTGGAAGAGTGGGTTCCCACGAGATTGGAGTTTGGGCTCGAACAAAAGCTTCTGGAACATTTTGGGTGCGTTATGGAACTGATCCTAAAAATCTGGATCAATTATCGGATTCTGTAGTAACTTCTGTAGCTCATGATAATACTGGCTGGGCACACATAAAAGGCTTAAAAGCCAATACAAAGTACTACTATGCTCTTACTGTTAAGGGTGGTAAGCAACCAATGAGAACTCGTAGCGGATCTTTCAAAACATTGGCTGATTCTGAAGAAATGGTTGATGCCACTGTTAACCCTGAAGGACTTTTTAATTTTAGTTTCGAGTTTGCATGTGGTAATAGTCAGGGTGTGAGTGGGATAGGTACTAGCCTTCCAACTTTTAGAACAATGATTGATAATAAAATTCCGGAACAGGTTAATTTTGCGATTCTTAATGGAGACTGGTTGTATGAATCTAAAAGAGATTACACCAAGGAGAGCTGGATGAAAGAGGTAGGCATTACTGAAGATGAACTTCCTGCTTCTGTTAAATATGATTCAAATATTGTAGGTGTTTGGGAAAACTATAAAGACTACCTTAATAAGGGGCAGAATATGGTGGAGTGGCATAAGCAGGTTCCTTCCTTTTATACCATTGATGATCATGAAATTTATGACAATACTTATGGTGCTGGTCAGGTAGGAAGAATTGATCACAAGGCAGTTTATCGCGACCCTGCAGTTCAGGCATGGCACGATTATTTATCATGGAGTAACCATAGCGATTTTGTTCAGGGAATTACTTTTGGTAAAGCAAAACTTAAAAAGGGTAGTGATATCTTAACTGATTATGAAAAAGATTTCACAAAATTAAATCTTAATGAATCAGCAACACTTGATATCCATTGGGGTGGACCAAATGATGGTTTGAGAAGAATCCCTAAAGGTTCAAAACCTGGAGACCCTAATAGTGGGGTGTATGCAGTTCTTGAAGTGATAGATGCTCACCATTTACGTATAACTCCATCAGCGAAAGCAAGCACGAATTCTTCTTATTCTATTGGTAGAAGATCCTACGGTAAAATGAGTGTGAGTAATGCAGATATCTTTTTACTTGATATGCGTTCTCATGCGGATATGTTCGATATAAACGATCCTCTTAAAAAAGGAATTTCAATTTTGGGGAACTCTCAGAAAGAGTGGTTGAAGGAACAAATGAGAAATAGTAAAGCAGATTTCTTTTTTGTAGTTTCTTCTGTTAATTTCTCTATCCCT
>NZ_JBFHJW010000062.1:0-21851 GCF_041595635.1 Labilibaculum sp. | reverse complement strand
TGGTTTAATCTTATGATCAGGATTATTTAAGTTAACGCGAATTTTAAAACTTCGGTTTCCCGGATCAATCACATCTGATGTTCTGGTAATGCTGGCCTGAGTTTGAAAGTTAATTGCGGGAAAATTCAATTCAACCAATTCACCTGCTTTAATGTAATTCAAAAAACTTTCCGAAACATCGCCTTCAACATATATTTTATCGATATTAACCAACTGAGCGAAAGGAATAGAAGGACTTGCTAATTCTCCTTTTTTCTGATATATTTCATCAATTACTCCGTCGAAAGGTGCCACAATAATTGCCATTGCTTTTTGTGCCTCTAAAGCTTCCAGGTTACTTTCCTGTGCCTCTTTTTTCGATTTCGCCTGCAAAAACTCAATTTCAGAACCTATTTTCTGATTCCATAAACGTTCCTGCCGCTCAAACAATAAAGTTGTTAAAGCCAAATTGGTTTTCACCTCGTCGATGGCACGCTGAATTTGGGAAGTATTCAGAGTAGCCAGCACATTTCCTTTGCGCACTCGTTGACCTTCCTTCACCTGAATAGAAATAATATTCCCCGATGTTTCTGGCGTAATTGTTATGTTTTTATCTGCTTCTACATTTCCTGTAATCTGAATAAAATGCTCAAATTTTGAAGGTGATAAACTCTCAATTAACACATTAATTTTCTCTTCCTCTTTTCCCGAACTGCGAATTTCATTTTCCAAGTCCGATATTTTTGTTTTCAAGAGAGTCAATTCCGATTTATACTCTTTCAATTGTTCTGCTTTATCCAGTTTATTTTCTGAATCTTTAGCAGAACAGGCAAAAAGTAAAGGAATGATACCAGCTATAATTAACTTCTTCATTTTAGTCGTATTTTGTAGATTAGTTAGGTTATAATTTTCCTAAAGCTTTTTCGAAAGCAATTTTTGTATTTAATAGTTCAAGCGTTGAACTAATATAGGCTGAATGTGTATCGAGATATTGATTTTCATTTTCCGAAAATTCGGTACTACTTGAAATTCCCTCGTTAAATTTAATTCGTGTTCTGTCGTAAATTCTCTTCGCAATTTGTAGCGCTTCGCGATCATTTTCATAATTTTCCTGAGCACTTAAAAAATCTGAAAAAGTCAAATTCACATCCTTTTTTAAACTTTGCTCAGTAGTTAATAGATCGTTTTCTAAACTTTTATAAGTAATTTTTTCCTGCTGAATTTGTGATTTTCTTTTTCCTCCCGAAAATATAGGAACATCAACCTGAAGGCCAATTACCGATGATTTATACCAGGGAACTTCGGATCTAAACACATTAGAATAATCTGTACTCGCACTTTTTGAATATTGATAGTAGGCCGAAATAGTTGGCAAATTATCGGCCTGTTCATTTTTAATAATTAATTTTTGAGCTTCCAATTGTGTATCTAAAATCCGATAATCAATATGCTTAGAAAGATCATGATCGGCGATTACCGGAACTTCGGCACGAATAGGGTTAACCAAATTATCGAGCTCATCGGATAATTCCAAATTAGCATCAACATCCATTCCTATGCTAAATTTTAAAATAATGAGCGAATTGTTAATTGCACGTTTGGCATCGGACATTTTTGCTTTCGTTTTGTTTAAATTTAAACGAATCTGATCCACGTCCAATTCCTCCCGAAAACCATTTTTGAAGTATGCATCGGTTTCTACCAACAACTTTTCGTTGATTATAAGATTTTCTCTTATTGTTTTATAGTTATCCTGAGCCACTAAGACTGTAAAATAGGCCTGAGCTACAACCTCTTTAATTTCAATTTCGGTTTTCTCTTTTTGATCTTTTGTGAGCTGAACAAACACTTTCGCAGCCATGGTTCCCACAATATACGAACCATCAAATATTTTCTGATTCACCGTAATTCCCGCTGAACTAGTATATTGCTGACTAAATTTAATGGCTGTATAAGTTCCCTCTTCTCCACCAAAAAATTCAGATGGAAGCAAGGAAACTGCCACATCTAAATTATTATTGTAATCGCCCGAAAAATCAATTTGTGGCAAACCATCAGCAATCGCTTCCCATACTTTTTTCTTGGCTATTTTCAGGTCATACTCAGAGCCCTTTACAGAGTATGAATTTTGTAAAGCATACTCTTGTGCTTCAAATAAGCTAAGTTTTAGCTTCGATTCAGTTTGTGCATTTGTGGGTATACTGAATCCTGCGTAAATCAGTAATGCTAGTAATATATTTTTCATTGTATTACTTAAATTTATTTTCAAAATATTCTATTCCTTTATTTGTGCAAATACCATAAAGATGATAAAGTGTTAATTCTCTGTGCGTATTGCGATTAAACACTTCATCACTCGAAAATACCTGGTATTCAGTAATGCTTAAGTTTAGGTAGAAACTAACCAGATTTTTACTAATAAAATCGATATTTAATTCCGATCGGTAAAATTCTTCATCAATTCCCTTTTGTAAATTGTAAAGAATCTCTGTATAGAATTGTTTTATCTTTGCGTCTTTAAATTTATCCCATATTTTGGGATAATATTTTTTTAAATCATAATCTAAAGTATCCGATTTTTGCTGTAGTATTTCATTTACAAATTTGAAAAATTCAAAATATTGATCGAGCGCATTTAATTTGACTATTTGATCTGATTTAAATGAAAACTTGGGATTGCTAAGTTGCCATTCACAAACCTGATCTATTAACTCCCTTTTGTTCGAAAAAAATTGATACAATGTTTTTTTCGATATGCCCATTTTTGAAGCAATATCATCCATTGTTACACTTTTAATACCATATTGAAAAAACAAAGCCGAGCTTGTACTAATAATATTATCTTTTTGCTCATTCATAGCGCAAATATAATTTAAATTTAAACTTTAAAAACTATTAGCGTTTTTAAAGTTTTCAATCGTTTAAAAATATCTGTGCCTATAAAAATATAACTATTGCTTTACTTCTTATCTACTTTTTAGATAACACCTTCTATTTTATCGGTAAACAAATACCAAATGATTTTCTAAAAATAGATTCTTAGTATTGCTAGCTTACCTACTAAAATGTAAATTTAAAGCTTAGTAAAGAAAAGCTGATTTATATGAAAAACTTATTAGGGCTCTTTTTGCTGTTATTGGCCAGCAACGCTATTGCACAAGTTTCTCTCATAGGAGGAGAACGCATCGATTACTACAGTACATGGACTGAGCGAACTGCCAAAGTTGTTCCTCAAGGTGAAATTCATTTGAGCGCACTTGCAGTAAGTCGGTATGGAAATTACCCAAAAACAGAAATAAATTCGCAGTTATTACTTTTTCCTTTGGTCCCGAATATTGGCGTAAAACACCAATGGTTTGGAAAAAACACCATCTTTTCCACTCAACATACGCTATACTATCCTACCTTAGGTCTTAAGTGGGCAAAAAATAATGGATTTCAAGATCAAATTCCAGAATCGGCGGTGATTCCTCAAATTTTCACTTTTAGAAACGAATTGATCCTGAGTCACATTATCAATCCTCAACCTGAAGATTGTTTCATTAAAGTACCAGATTTGGTTCTAACAGCCAGATTGGGCTTTGATTTTTCAATTACTTCGGGAGAATCAGACTTACCATTACTCGATTACTATTTTTTGTACCATAGAACAGCATCCTACCATAAGCATCAAAAACTTTATTTTACGGGCCTAGAGTTAGATGGAAATCTGTATCGCAACTACAATTTTTCCATTAATGCAGATTACTATTCTATTGATTTTAATGGAGAGTATGCTTTTGAAAGTCAAGGGAAAATTCATTGGCATCGCAATAGTAAATTCTCCCTTTCCGGAGGTTATAAAATGTACTATTTAAATAGTGATTATGGTACCCAATTTTTAGCAATTCCAGTAATCGATTTGGTGATTAAACTAAACCATCGTGCCCGCCTTCAGAATGGTTTGTTTCGGTAAACTAATTAAAAGGTACAATACAAATTAGCAGATCAGAATTAATTTTCTACTTCTTTTCCTGCTTGCAGCCATGCATCTAATCCATCTTCGAGCGAACAAACCGGAATGTGATATTTTTCAAAAATCATTTTCCCAGCATCAACACTTCTGTCACCGTACTTGCAATACAATAAGTAAACTTTTGATGTTCCTAATGAATCAATAATTTGGTACAAATCCTTAGCAGTAGGCGCCGAATAAGCACCAAAAATATGAGCTTTTTTAAATTCTTTTGCCGAGCTTACATCAATTAATTCAGCATTTGAATTGAGGTGTAATACCCTATTAAAATGTTCTACACTTAAAATTTGAAGGCTATCGCTTTGCGAAAAAACAGCTGTAATGCTTAAGCTAAAAAAAAGAAGGATAAATAAAAAAAGTGTTTTCATTTCGATATCATTTTGGATTTTAATATTCTTCAGAATTTCAATTTTATTCTTCTTTAAGTAAAAAAAAGTCAGACATAATATCGTTCGATATAAATACACCTTTATCATTCAGAATAATTGAATTTCCTTCCTGTCTAAGATGTGCCGATCTAAGGTATTTTTTCGATTCAATCAAACAATGTTGATAGAACTTTTCGCCGAAATTTTCACGCACTAATTCTAAGTTTAAGCCCCAATAAGTTCGTAAAGATGTCATCACAAAATCATTGAAACAATCCACTTCTGAGAGTTCCTCTTTTTCAGAAAAAGCGGTCTTTTCTTTTATTGCTTTTATGTATTTGTAGTTGTTATCAATATTCCATTCCCTTTCCTTTAAATTGTAGGAATGAGCCGATGGACCAATTCCAAGGTATTTTTCCTGTTTCCAATAACTCGAATTATGCTTTGAAATAAAACCTTCCTTCGAAAAATTAGAAATTTCGTAGTGAATGAATCCATGCTTTTTTGCAGAATCAATCAGGTAGTTAAACTGTTTAAAACTTTCCTCTTCATCCATTTCAACAAGCTGTCCTTTTTCTAGTTTTTTACTAAAAATAGTATTCGGATCGTACATTAAATGGTAGGATGATATGTGCTGAATATCCAATTCAAAAACCAAGTCTAAATTTTTCTTCCACTTCTCCATACTCAAACCTGGAACACCATATATTTGATCAACAGATATATTACCGAATCCAAAATCCTGTGCTCTGCGAATAGCATCGAAAGCTTCTTTTCCCGTATGTCTTCGATTCATCAATATTAAATCTTCATCATGAAAAGATTGAATGCCAACACTCAATCGGTTTACAGAAGTTTTTTGTAACGCTTGCAAATAAGATTTTGTGAGATCATCAGGATTTGCTTCTAAAGTAATTTCTGCATTAGAATGGATCTTAAAATACTTAGCTACTTCATCAATTAAAGATTGAATTTCCTTGGGCTGATAAACAGAAGGAGTTCCTCCTCCAAAGTAAATCGTTCTTATTAATGGTTCCCCTAAATAATTTTTTCTCAGTTTTAACTCCTGCTTTAAACAATCCAGCATTTCATCTTTTGCTTGCAAAGAAATACTCTTATGAAACGCACAATAATGGCAAAGTTGTTTACAAAATGGAATGTGAAAATAGATTCCTGACATATCAATTTATTTTTTTGCAAGGTAAATTCATTTCATAAATTATCCTCTTCGAAAAGAAAATAATTAAAAATCTGATTACCTTATTGTGGTACTTCATTAATTTACAGGTTAAAAAATGCAACACTTCCCATCTTAATGGGTCTTTATATCAGCTAAGTTATACAAACGAATACTAAATTAAGTAGTCATGAATATGATTCAAAAATTAATTTCTCCACTGTTAATTTTCATCATCGCTATTCTAAGTTTTCTTCCAGCCAAAGCCGATGGAATTAAAGGAAATGGGAATGTTAAAGAACAAGAAAGAGAAATAAATGCCTTCAGAAATATCAAAGTAAACGGAGCTTTTTCTATTTACCTAACACAAAGCGATGATTACAGCTTAAAAATAGTAGCCGATGAAAATCTATTGGAAATTATTAAAACTGAAGTAATGGGCAATATCCTTCACATCTCTACTGATAAAAGCATCAATAAATCAAAAGAAATGAGCTTATATATTGGTTTTAAATACCTTGATAAACTAAAAGCTAATGGAGCAATCAATCTAAAAAGCAATCAGCTACTTCGTTTCGATAAGTTGGAAATTGAAATTAACGGTGCTTCTTCGGCCAATTTAGAACTATCGGCTAACCAATTAAAAATCAACAATAGTGGAGCATCAAGCATTATTCTAGCTGGCAAATGCGAATTAGTTTACATTGACATATCGGGCGCTGGAAGTGTAGATGCTTCTGAATTAACAGCGAAAAAAGGTAGTATTGATATCAGTGGAGTTGGAAGTGCTAAAGTAGATATAGAAGACGAACTTCGGGTAGGAATCTCAGGAATAGGCTCGGTAAAATACAAAGGAGACCCTAAAATTACTAGTGATATTTCCTTCCTGGGAAGCTTAAAAAAATACTAATCAAAGTCTGCTAATTTCGAAGAGAATATAATTTAATTTAATTCCCTTTCCTATTTCCTAACTAACTCTGCAGAATCTTAGTTCAGACTTACCCATAAATTAAAGTATTATGAATAAAACAAAAGTCTAAAAAATGAGTTGTACCTTTGAACTAAATTTAACCATACTTTATGAAGACAAAATTATTATGGCGTAATATTCTTTGGGCAATTGTAATATTCGTACTATGCTCCATTCCTGGAGATGACTTACCCAAAACTTCAATCATAGTCATCCCTCACTTCGATAAAATTGTTCATTTCGGTTTGTTCTTTGTAATGGGAATTTTTCTTTTTGCAGAACTAAGTTTCCAAACCAAATTCAAACAAATTACTATATCGGCAATCATATTGTTATTAATAGCTATTTATGGAAGTTTAATAGAATACCTACAACAAAATTATTTTATCCATAGAAGTGGCGATTATTGGGATTTATTAGCTGATGTTTTTGGAGGAATTATGGCCATCATACTATATCCAAGGCTTAAAAAACAAAAAGACTTACTGTTAAATAGTAAGTCCTTTTCGAAGTTATCTTTTTTAAAGAAAATATTATAAACTTATATATTCTTTATTGTTTTCCATTTCATCTATTAGCTGTCCAATAGTTTTCTCATTAAACAAATTATACATTGATTGTCGAATGTTAGAAAATTGATTGTGAACAGGACATGGAGGACGGTTATTTGTATCTGTTTTGCAAGGTCTCATCCCAATTAAACAGTTTTCAAACATATCTAACCCATCAACAATTTCAACAATATTCATCAAAGTAATTTCTTTTGGTTCCTTACCCATACCGAACCCACCATGTGGTCCTTTTGTTGAAGTTAACAATTTTTGTCGAGCTAAACTTTGCAAGATTTTACCCAAAAATGGAGTTGGAATTTCTAAATCTTCCGATATTTTTTTTATTCCAATTTTATTTCCTTCTTTGGCATTCAGCGATAAATAAATAACTGAACGTATTGCATATTTACAAGTATTCGATAGCATCTTAAATCTTTGGTTATTCTCTCATTTAACTAACAGTCAGCACAAATATACTAATATTTACTGCTAATAAAACATCTTTAATTCTTTAATTCCTTATTTAGATTTTGTTTTTAAAACAAGCAAATTGCTATCGTAAAGGAATTTTATCGATTCTTTTTTGATGTCTACCCCCTTCAAATTCAGTCTCTAAAAATATTTTGGCAATTTTTTCAACTTCTTCATAAGAAATAAAACGTGCAGGAATTCCACACACATTAGCGTCGTTGTGCAATCTTGCAAGTTCTGCTATTTCTGTATTCCAACACAAAGCTGCGCGAATCTTTTGGTGTTTGTTCGCTGTCATGGTGATTCCATTTCCACTTCCACAAAGGGTAAAACCATACTTAAATTCACCATCTGAAACAGCACTAGCTAGTGGATGAGCAGTATCGGGATAATCCATACTCTCTTCTGAATTGCAACCAAAATCGGTTACCAAATAACCACTTTCTTTCAAAAACTCACCCAATTGATTCTTGAATTGATACCCTGCATGATCTGATGCAATCGCTATTTTTAGTTTTTCCATTCTTGTATATTTTCAAATAAAATTAATAGATAAAGTAAAAGTCCTTCCCTCTATTTATCCTTAAAGTTGTAAAGATTCTTCATTGTTTTGTTCACAAAACTAAGCAAAATTACTCATTTGTAGTCAAAAAAATCAAGATGTATATTAAAGCAGAACCAACAGCTTTTAAACACGCTTTTATAATTTGACATTCAGCTATTTAAAGTTAAAACAATAGGCTATCAACAATTTTATTCACAAGCAGTGAACAGACTGTTAATTTTTCCTTACTAAATAATATAATCTTTTGTTTGGAGGTTTCAAATTTTGCTTGGTATAGTAAAAATTGATTCTCCTAACAAGTTTATTTTTCATTTCAATAATGCCTTCTCTAAACAGGTTTTCAACAGCTTGTTAATATAGTTTAAAGGAAATCTTATCAATACTCACACTTATTAACATCTTGTTAATAAGTGTGGTATTCTACTGATAATCATCATCTATAAAATTAACAATTACTGTTAACATCCTGTTATTAGCTAAGTATTTTCTAAAAAATCAATAAAATCTACAAACTCTTACCAACACTATTAACAGGATATATTAATCATTATATTCTTTTAAGAAATTTTAAAAAATAAATAATAATAATAGAGTTGTTGATAAGAGTGAATAGAGTTGATTTGACTGAAATGAGATTCCATAGATTCCTTCAGTTCTAAATCCAAAATCTAGTAGGATTTTACTATCTTGCATCCATTGAAAAAACACTTAAAAAAAGTATGAGCTGGGAAACAAAAAACTATTCCATTTTACTTGTCGAGGATAATAAGCTAAATCAAACCATAGTTAAATTTACTTTGAAACGATTTGGATATTTAATCGATGTTGCGAATAATGGCATAGAAGCCATATCTAAGTTTAAAGAAGGGCAATATGATTTTATTTTAATGGATATCATGATGCCAGAAATGGATGGCTTAGAAGCTACCAAAGAAATTCGAAATTTAGAGCAAGGCAAAATTGTTCCCATTATTGCTTTAACTGCAGATATCATGATCGCCAACGAAGAAACCTGTCTCGAAAATGGTATGAATGCTCACCTGTCAAAACCATTTGAACTTGATAATTTCTTTAAAGTACTAAAAAGTTTAGATCTTTAGATAAATTTGCAGAGGTAAACTTATTCTAAAATGAGCAAACTCAATTTGGAATGAATACTGCGATGAATATTTTTAGCTTTAGCGGGCATTTATTCATTGTTTTAAATAAATGTAGTATAAGCTAAGTTTTAATGGAAGATCACCTGGATATAAGAGATAATAACATTTCAGATAATGAAAGGGAGTATGAAAAAAAACTACGTCCTCTTCAATTTGATGATTTTCGCGGTCAGAAAAAAACGGTAGAAAATTTAAGTGTTTTTGTAAAAGCTGCAAAAATGCGCGAGGAAGCTTTAGACCATGTTTTGCTTCACGGACCTCCAGGTTTAGGAAAAACAACTCTATCAAATATTTTAGCCAATGAGTTGGGAGTTGGATTAAAAATAACATCTGGTCCTGTAATGGATAAACCAGGAGACCTTGCTGGACTTTTAACCAATTTGGAGCCTAACGATGTTCTGTTTATCGACGAAATACATCGTTTAAGTCCGATTGTAGAGGAGTATTTATACTCTGCTATGGAAGACTTCAAAATAGATATCATGATCGATAAGGGGCCCGCTGCGCGTTCCATACAACTCGAATTAAATCCATTTACCTTGATAGGAGCCACCACTCGTTCTGGTTTACTAACCTCACCTTTGCGTGCTCGTTTCGGAATCAATTGTCATTTAGAATACTACGATCTTTCGGTTCTAACAAAAATTGTAGAACGATCCTCTAAAATTTTAGAGGTTGAGATTTCGCATGAAGCAGCAGGAGAAATTGCTTCACGGAGTAGAGGTACACCTAGAATTGTAAATGCACTTTTAAGAAGAGTTCGTGATTTCGCCCAGGTTAAGGGAAACGGAAGTATCGATTTAGAGATTACTAAATTTTCTTTGGAAGCGTTAAATATCGATAAGCATGGTTTAGACGAAATGGATAATCGAATTCTAAATACACTTATTGATAAATTTAATGGTGGACCGGTTGGAATTTCAACTATTGCTACTGCCGTTGGTGAAGATAGTGGAACCATTGAAGAAGTGTATGAGCCTTTTTTAATAAAAGAAGGTTTTATTAAAAGAACACCTCGTGGACGTGAAGTAACTCCATTGGCGTATTCGCATTTAGGAAAGAATAAATTTAAGGATCCAGACTTACTATTTTAATTTGAAATTTCAATGAGTAAAATTTTGCCAATTCTTTATACCCTTGCTACAGTACTAATAATTGTTGGTGCATTATTTATATTGCAGAACGAATCTTATGGTCTGACAGTTCTTATTTTGGGACTGGTATTAAATGTATTATATAGGGTAAGTACCTTGAATTTTGAGGACGTTAAATGCTTTAAATTTCTAGATGTTTTTCGTTTTCTAAATATCTTACTTATGATTGTGGCTTGTTTAGGATTTTTTTCCGATTGGGAGCAAAAGTTTAACCTTCTTATTCTAACAATAGTTCTAGATCTGCTGCTTAATTTGAAAGAAATATCGTTTAAATCAAAATAAAAAAAGGAGCTTGTGACCAGCAAGCTCCTTTTTTATCCTAGTAAATTAACCTAAATAGCAATTTTTTTTTTTATCACAGATAAAGAATAAATTTCTGTCATATTATATTTTAAAACAGTTTCAATTTTCTCCTTTAGCAAACTGTCCGATTCTGAAAATTTGAAAGGAATTGTAAAGTAAAAAATACAACCTTGTTTGGCTTGAGAATCAATATATAATTTTCCACCCAATAAGTTTACAATTTCTTTACTTAGGCTCAAACCCAATCCGGCTCCGGAATAAATTCGAGTATATGAATTATCTACTTGTGTAAATTTTTGAAATATTTTTTCTTGTTCTTCTTTGTTAATTCCTGGTCCGGTATCTTTCACGTAAAAAAGGATGTTATTTCTGTCCTGAATGGCACAACCGAAATCAATTTCCCCATTTTCGGTAAATTTTACCGCATTATCGAGGAGGTAGGATAAAACCTTGCTTAATTTCTCAAGGTCTGTAAATATTTTAATTTCTTCGAAATCTTCTGTAAAATTTAGAATTAAATTTTTTTGAGTCTCGTTAATTTTTTGAGTGTATTTTGAATACAATTTTAGAAATAAATCGTGAACAGAAAGTTCAGATTCATGAAATTCTAAAGAACCACTTTCCAATTGGGAAAGTTCCATTATTCGATTGAATAGGCCTAGTAGTTCTTTACTACTGGAATTTAAAATTTTAGTAAATTCATTTCGTTCTTCTGGAGAAAGAGAATCATTGCGTAGCAATTCTGAAGCACCAATAATTGCATTCATAGGTGTACGAATTTCATGCGACATATTGGACAGAAAAGAATTCTTCAACTCTTCAGATCGAGCTGATTTTTCTTTTTCTTTCTTTAGCAATTGTTCCAGTTCTTTATAGGTAGGACGTTTCTCCATGCAAATGAATTTGGTCTCTATGGGAGAGATTCGCTTTTTCTTTTTTTGTTAAAACTAAGCGAATAATTTTTATTTATAAAATAGGTTTTACTAAACGATACAATCAGCTAACATTGGTTTGTCAGTCATTTCGTTTACTCCGCCTTTAGTATTTTGTAATTCTTCCTGAGATAAGCTTTCGAAATTTTTCATTGTTATTGAGTTTGTTGTTTATTACTAGGAATATTTTGGGAAATAGGATTTAATAATTGAGATGCTTATACGATACAATCAGCTAACATTGGTTTGTCAGTCATTTCGTTTACACCACCTTTAGTATTTTGTAATTCTTCCTGAGATAAGCTTTCGAAATTTTTCATTGTTATTGAGTTTGTTGTTTATTACTAGGAATATTTTGGGAAATAAGATTTAATAATTGAGATGCTTATACGATACAATCAGCTAACATTGGTTTGTCAGTCATTTCGTTTACACCGCCTTTAGTATTTTGTAATTCTTCCTGGGTTAAGCTTTCGAAATTTTTCATTGTTATTGAGTTTGTTGTTTATTACTAGGAATATTTTGGGAAATAGGATTTAACAATTGGGATGGCTATACGATACAATCAGCTAACATTGGTTTGTCAGTCATTTCGTTTACACCGCCTTTTGTACTTTGTAATTCTTCCTGAGTTAAGCTTTCAAAATTTTTCATGACTGTCGTTTTTATTTGTTGTTTTGTGTTTTTCTTGATTACACTCCTTTATTCCCCTTTTTGCCAAAAGGTAACCCTGTAAATGAAGTTTTTTTCAAAAAAAATAAAAAAAGACCCTATATTTGAGTCTTTATAAGCTATCTTATATTTCTGTATGTTGTTGATAATTAGTGTTTTAATGAAACCGTAAAGCTGTGATAAATTTTTTCAGAAAAATTCAATATTTTCTTCTATTTCCCTTACTAAGCTTCCTCTTTTTGGGTGGAAAAGCAATTCCGAATGGAAAATCGGAGCAGAAAACTGCAAATATTTCTACAAAAATAAATCTGGATTCTTTACTGCAGGTGCAGTTTAATCGGGCCGTGAATTTTTTACAGAAGGGTGAATTTGAATATTCTGTGCAGTCCTTCGGAAATGCCATACAAACTATTAAGCGGGGGGAGATTTCCGATAAGTATTTGGTATATCGAACCTATGTAAATTTTGGTGTACTCATGAATCGATTGGGAGATGCTAAAAAAGCTTTGTCCTACTACGATATTGCTGAAATTTATACAATTAGGGAGTTTGGAAATGATTCTGAAAAATTGACGCCTATTTATGTGAACAAAGGGAATATTTACAACAATTATGATGATCTAATTAAATCGAGAACTTATTATGAAAAGGCATTATTTCTTGCACAAAGTGAAGAAAATTCTATATGGTTATCCTTTATCTATCAGAATTTGGGAGTTATTTTTTATAAAAAAGGTAGTTATTCAGAATCTTTACAATATTATCTGAGGACAATAAAATTAAAACATAATAAATCATTAAATTCTTCTATAATTTATACAAATATTGCGAACTGTTATAAGCAATTAGGTAACTATTTAGAAGCCGACAAATATTATCAGAAAAGTATTGTAGAAGTTAAAGATCAGAAAGGAGATAACAACTATTTACTAGGAGATCATTATTTAAACTATGCCGTTTTTCAGGACAAGATAGGCAATGAAGAAAAGGTGCTGCCCTATCTCAATTTATCTTATGATATTTATCTGAATAATTTCGGTAAAAAGCATCCGGATACAGCACATTGCCTAAAGAATTTTGGGGATTATTACTTTAAGAAGGATGATTATTTAAATGCTTTAAACTACTATCAGAATGCATTAATTTCTGGTGTTGAGAAATTTAATAATCCTACGGTTTATATCAATCCAGAAATGGGGCAGATAGATCCCCAGCTATCTATTTTGGAAATATTAAAACCAAAAGCAATTACTTTGCGTTTTTTGTACAATAAAACACATAGTATTCCTGATTTGGATTTTAGTTTGCAAACCTATGATTTGTGTCTGGATATTATCGATAAAATTAGAATTGCCTACCAGGATGAAGAGAGTAAATTTGCTCTATCGAAAAATGAAAAAGACACCTATAGCGAGGCCATAGAAATAGCTGTAAAATTATATCAGCTAACTAAAAATTCTAAGTACAAGGAAAAAGCATTTCGTTATGCTGAGCGATCAAAATCTTCAAGTTTAATGGCATCCTTAAACGATGTAACTGCTAAAAATTTCGGCGGTATTCCCCTCGACCTTCAGGAGCAGGAAACAAATGTAAAACTTGCTATTGCTAAGTATCGTGAATTGGTTCACAACGAAAGAAAAATGCAAAGTCCCAATCGTGATTCTATTAGTAATTGGCAGAATGTGCTTTTTAATTTGGATGAAGAGTACAATCAAATGGTTCTTCGTTTCGAGAAGGAATACCCTAAGTATTACTCTTTGAAATACGATACCAAAACCATTAGTATTGAAGAATTACAAAGTAAATTGAGTGATACTGATTTACTGATTGAATATTCCATTTCGGATACTGCGTTATTTTCTTTTGTAATCACCAAGGAAAGTTTTGAGGTGGAGCGACAAGTTATTGTCAAGGATAGTTTCGATTATCATCTTGAGGAGATGCGTAATTGCTTAAAAACAAATGATTTTACAGAAAATAGCCTGGACTACTATCAGCGTTATACCAAATCGGCTCATGAACTGTATCAGAATTTATTAGGTGGAAAAGACAGTTTGCTAAAGGATAAAAAACTATTGATTGTTCCTGATGATAAAATGGCTTACATCCCTTTTGGTGTTTTATTGAAGGAAAAAGCTGATTCTAATAATATGAATTATAGGAATCTTGATTATTTGATACGTTCCAATAGTATTACCTACCACAATTCAGCAACTTTAGATTTTAAACAGCAAACAGGAAATTATGGTTTTTCTTCATCTCGTTCTATTCTTGCTTTTGCGCCTTCCTACGAGGGTATAAGCGATTCTATATTAATTACCGAACGTGCCTACCACAATAAGCTGTATCCTCTTCCTGGGGCTAAAGAGGAAGTGAATAATATATCAGAAATTATTCCAGGGAATTTATTTGTTGATGAAGTGGCAACCGAGGCAAATTTTAAAGAGAATGCAAGTCAATATGATGTTCTGCATTTGGCTATGCATACAATCATTGATGACCAAAATCCTATGTATTCTAAATTGGTTTTTACGCAAAATTCAGATACTGTTCAGGATGGATTACTAAACACACAGGAAATTTATAATATGAATTTTAAGGCTCGAATGGTGGTTTTGAGTGCTTGTAATACTGGAGATGGTAAACTACTAAAAGGGGAAGGTGTAATGAGTTTAGCACGAGGTTTTTTCTATGCCGGTTGCCCAAGTATTGTAATGACTTTATGGACTGTTGAAGATAAAACCGGATCGAATTTGATGAGTTACTTTTACAACTATTTAGCAAAAGGATTGAAAAAGGATGAAGCTCTTCGACAAGCAAAATTGGAGTACTTGACTACAGCGGATGCTCTTAAATCCCATCCCTATTTTTGGTCGGGATACGTTACTTTGGGTGATGTAGAACCTTTATTTGATGAAGGAGCAATGATAAAATTATATTCTATCATTTTTCTGGTTCTTGGCTTGATTTTCTTCCTTTTATTCAAGGTGATAAAGAAACGAAAACAAAATAAGTAAAGTCTATGGGATGAAAAAGGCAAGTTTATTTTTGCCTTTTTGTTTTTGCGGTAATGTGTTTCAATTATTAGTTAACTCGAGCAAATCAGAGAGTTCAAAAAGTAGTTCCGAAGAAGATTATTCACATGGATTTAGATACGAAAAACTATAATAACAAAAGCCACCCAAATTTGGGTGGCTTTTGTTATTTCGATGAATGATGAAATGATTTATTCGAGTCGATTGATAATTTCTAAAGCTTTTATTTTATAAAAACTATTTCCCTGAGCGATAGTATGAAATTGATGGATGGCTTTTTCTTTCTCATTTGTCATGAGGTAACAAAAACCTAAATACCATTCCGATTGCTCTATAAAGAGGTTGTTTTTATGTTCTAATACACGTGTGAAGTTTTTGTTAGCTTTCGAATATTCATTTATTTCGATGTTCGAAACTCCCGAATAAAAATTTCCAGTGATATTAGTACTGTCTTTGTCTAAAATTTTCTTGAATAGTGTTAAGGCAGTATGATAATCTTTTGTCTCGTAGCTTTTTAAGGCTGTAGTCAGCAGGTTGTCAATCATTACATCCGACGAACGCGTATTGGCTACAATGTTGTATGGTTTGTAATAATTGCTGTAAATTTTATTTTTTGAGTAAGCTGACGAATCGCCAATAATGTAGAGTAAACTCCCTAAGCCAATAAGTAAAGCAAGAGAGGCTGCTGCAATGTTCCACTTAGTCAAAAATTTCAGCTTGCGCTTTTGAGTGGGATTAGGAGGGGTTTCAATGGCCTCCAATTTATTTCTGAGATCCATAATGTCTTCTTCCATTATAGCCTCATTAACCTCTCTATGAAGATCAAGATCCATTTGAAGGTCGGAATCATCGAGTAAGTCTTTCTCGAATTCCATCAATTGGTTTTCTGTGAGGTCACCGTCAAGAAAATCCTCGATACGGTCAAAATTCATTTCATTCATCATATACTTCTTTAAATTCATGATCACTTTTAATACTTTGCATCAATGCCTGTTTGCATTGATATCTTTTCTTTTTTGCATATTTCTCCCCCTTGTATCCCATTATTTCGGAAATTTCTCGAAGAGAAACTTTTTCAAGCGTTAATCGAAGCACTTGCTTACAATCTGGTCCTAGAAGTCTGAAGTGTTTTTGATACAGCCTAAACCTTTCTGTTTGTTCGTAGGTCGGCGCTGCTTCATCCAATCTATTCTCTAGAATAGCCTCTGAACTAATTTCCTTGCTATTCTTCCTTTTTTCAAGTTGCTTCAACCATAATAGTTTACAAATTGAGTAGATGTAAGTTCTAAAATTGCAAGTTAGAACTAAGGGTTCTTTTTTCATTTTACGGTAGATCACTATAATGGCTTCCTGAAAAAGATCTCTTGCATCCTCTTCGTTTCCGTTATTGTTTTCTATAAAATTGCGAATGCTTGGGAAGAATTTGCTATAGATGTAATTTAATACATCGTTATTGCTCATGCTGATCCCCTCAAGTATCGCTTCCGTAGTGTAATCCATATTTCCTATCCCTTTATTCCTAGAATGTCCAAAAGGTAACCCTCAAAAAGTAAAAAAAATTGCAAAAAAAGTTACTTTAACATGTAAGTTGTTGATTAAGTGATGAATAAATTTTAAAATATTTTAGAAGTTTTAATTATTTACTATGAGTTTTGTGTTGAAGTGATCCAATATACTATTTTCTTTATCAAAATAATCTTTATCAAAGTAAATTATTTTGACAAAATTATGTCTAGATACGATAAAAGTTCAAAAAAGATTTATGAATGAAGAAATAGTACAAAAAAAAAGATCAGCTTTTCATTGAAAAACTGATCTTTTAGTGGGCGATATAGGATTCGAACCTATGACCCCTTGGGTGTAAACCAAGTGCTCTGAACCAACTGAGCTAATCGCCCGAATATTGGGAATGTTTGCTTTTAAATAGTGGGCGATATAGGATTCGAACCTATGACCCCTTGGGTGTAAACCAAGTGCTCTGAACCAACTGAGCTAATCGCCCTTGCCCTTAAAAGCGATGCAAATATAAGTGGGAAATATTTTATCTGCAAGCTTATTATTTAAAAAAGTGAAAAAATATTTCTGAAAGCTGGAAAAACAAACAGAAAACTTTACTTTTAACGGTCATAAAAAATTGATACTATGGATAATAATTTAGAAAGAGACTGGAACAAACTTTTATATAAAATTTCTGAAGATTTTAATGTGGATGCGAACTTAAATGGAACTTTGCTGCTTATTGGCATTCAAGAGCGAGGAAAAGGTTTTCAGGAAAAGTACTCGAAAGACGACAAAATGGATCACATCAATTTGGCGACTTGTACACTTTTAATGAAATGGAAATACTATTCCATAAGTGGAAAAGATGAAAATGATTGGCCAATTTTCAAAAAAAATAAAATGGTACCTCCGTTTTCCAAAGAAAAGGAAGAGCTTTTGTTAAAATCTGCCATTGTGGAATATTTTAAGCAAAATGAATATCTGGTAACAGAAAATAACGAATCATTAAACTAACTCAAGACATCAATATATCAGTATGAAAAAATTGACGTACTTACTAGTTATTGCTTTATTTGCAAGCTGCCAAAGCAAATTAGAACTAGGAAAAAAGGATCGTTTGGTCGAAATTGAAACTCAATATGGAAAGATGAAAGTTCGTTTGTACGACGAAACACCTGTTCATCGTGATAATTTTCTGAAATTAGCTCATGCGAAGTTTTTCGATGGTACTTTATTTCATCGGGTTATTGATGGTTTTATGATACAAGGAGGTGATCCAGACTCAAAGAAAGCGGTTCCCAGCCAGCGATTAGGAGAAGGTGGACCTGGTTATCAGATCCCAGCAGAAATAAAAGATGCTTTGTTCCACAAAAGAGGCGTGATTGCAGCAGCACGAGAGGGCGACGAGATGAATCCTGAGAAAAAATCATCAGGCTCACAGTTTTACATTGCACAAGGAAAAGTTTATACTTCTGGACAATTAGATACGCTCGCTATGCATAGGAATGCTCAATTGAAGAGTGATATTTTTAAGAAAGTACAAATGGGAAAGGTAGAAATTCTTACACAATGCCAGATGAATGGAGATTTAGACCAGATGAATGAGGTAATAGAGCAAATTAAGCTCGATGTAGACTCTTTGTATGCTGAGCAGAAGATTGCTTTTACAAAAGCGCAAATAGAGGCTTACACAAGCATTGGTGGTATTCCTCATTTGGATGGAAACTACACTGTTTTTGGTGAAGTGGTGGAAGGTTTAGATCAGATTGACTCTATTGCTAAGGTAAATTGCGATGATTATGATCGACCTGTAAACAACATATCTATGAAAATTAAAATTTTAAGATAGCTCATATTTGAATTGAATGAAGAAGCTTCGTAGTGCATACGAAGCTTTTTTTGGCTTTCAAATTCCTGATATTTATCTTAGTCGAAATTTTCAAAAGAAAGAGATCCATGAATTTAAGTAAGAAAATAGGTTTTACGATTACGATGTTGCTATTGGCTACTTTTAGTTTCGGACAAGCGAGTAATTCTATTGTTTTAATCGAAACCAATATGGGCAATATCAAACTGATGTTGTACAAGGAAACCCCTAAACACCGGCAAAATTTTTTACAGTTAGTTGAAAATGGACATTTTGATGGTACTCTTTTTTATCGGGTAATAAAAGGTTTTGTGGCTCAGGGAGGATCACAGGATTCACGAAATGCTCCTGCGGGTAAAATGATTGGTTATGGGGATTCCAATCGGAGCATCGATTCGGAGTTTAACCCTCAATTTTTTCATAAAAAGGGTGCCCTGGCGGCTCCCCGAAAGCCCGATAAGGTGAATATTTTTAAGGAATCGGATGTATCGCAGTTTTATATTGCCTTGGGACGTATTTATACTAACAAGGAGTTGGACTTGATGGAAAAAGAAGTGAACGTTCCTTTGCGCAAAAAAATCGTCAAGAAGTACCTAACTAACAGTAAGAGAGTTGTTTTGGATTCTTTAAAAAAAGCGAATAAGGTCGAAGAATTCAGAGCCATAGCTAAAACAATAAAAGAATCCATAGCATTTGAATACAACAGTTCACCTGAAAGGCTTGAATTTTCTGAAGATCGCAGAAAGGCATATACAACAGTAGGAGGTGTGCCTCATTTAGATAATAATTACACAGTTTTTGGTGAGGTAATTAACGGATTTGATGTTTTGGATAAAATTGCAAATCTAACAACCGATGCTAACGATCGGCCTTACGAGGATGTGAAAATGAAGGTGAAAATCCTAAAGTATTAATCTCATGAGGCAATTAGCCATACCCAATTGATTGATGAGAAAAAACTTTTTGTAACTTTGCCGACTATTGGATTTCAAAAGATAAAGAACATGTTAGACAAGATAAAGAATTTACTTGAGGAGCTGGATGGATTTTCAGCATCTACACTAGAGGAAGTTGAACAATTTAGAATCAAACACCTTAGTAAAAAAGGGAGTATTGCTGTTTTGTTTGGCGATTTTAAAAACGTTGCTAACGAGGAAAAAAAAGCAGTTGGACAAGCTTTAAATGAGCTTAAAACGGTAGCTTTAGATAAAGTAAATTCTTTGAAAGACAGTTTTACCAACGTAGAATTGGGAAAATCGGGTTTGGATTTGACTTTACCTGCCGATCCTATAAAATTGGGTTCTCGACATCCATTGGCTTTGGTAAAAAATGAAATTACTGAGATTTTTTCTCGTTTGGGATTCACCATTTCTGAAGGACCAGAAATTGAAGATGACTGGCACAACTTTTCAGCTTTAAATTTTCCTGAAGAGCATCCAGCGCGAGATATGCAGGATACTTTCTTTATTGAGAAAAATCCAGATGTTATTTTGCGTACTCATACTTCTTCGGTTCAGGCACACGATATGTCGGAAATGGAATTACCAATTCGTTGCTTAACACCAGGTCGTGTATTTCGTAACGAAGCAATTTCGGCTCGTGCCCACTGTATTTTCCACCAAATTGAGTGTTTGTATATCGATGAGAATGTTTCTTTTGCTGATTTAAAGCAAACCCTTACTTATTTTGCAAAAGAGTTCTTTGGTGAGAAAACAGAGATTCGTTTGCGTCCTTCCTACTTCCCATTTACCGAACCATCGGCCGAGGTTGATGTTACCTGTTCGCTTTGTGGCGGAAAAGGATGTAACGTGTGCAAGGGAACTGGCTGGTTAGAGATTCTGGGTTGTGGTATGGTCGATCCGAATGTATTGGAACTGAACGGTATCGACAATAAAAAATACACCGGTTTTGCTTTGGGAATGGGAATTGAGAGAATTACCATGCTGAAATATGGCATTAAAGATTTGCGTTTGTTCTTCGAGAACGACATCCGTTTCTTAGAGCAGTTTTCAGCCGCAGGATTCTAGTAAAAAAATACCTGCACAATACGATAATATAAATGCCATCCGTCTGGGTGACATTTTTTTTATCGTATAGTTGCAAGCTACAAGTGTTTCCCTTACTTGTAGCTTGAGACTTGAGACTTGAAACTTGAGTCTTTGAGCGAAGTAGCTATTCCTCGTGATAGATAATCTCCGAAGTCACTGGAATTACCTGTTTGTAAAGCGCACTCACCCCGCAATACTCTTCTTCCGATAATTTTACCGCCCGTTCGAGTTTTTTGTGAGGCAAATCCTTGCCAAAAAATTCGTAAACAATGTGCATGTTTTTGTAGTAAGTAGGTTGACTTTCTGTCAATTCTCCTTCTACCGACACCTTAATATCTTTCACTTCTATGCGCATTTTTTTTGCAATCATTGCTAAATCTATGCCCGTACATCCTGCTAAAGCAGTCAGCATTAATTTTTTAGGACTAACTCCTTTGCCGTCGCCACCTACTTCTTTTGTTCCGTCAGTAATTAATTTATGACCATCCATTTCACTTTCGTAAGCTAAATTACCTAGCCACGACATTTCCACTTTGTGTTTCATAATTTTAATATTTTTACTTATTTCAGCTTCTGTATAAGTTTCACTTAAATTTGTATATTTGGCAGTGTCACTTTTTTTTGTGATTGATACTAAAAGTATAAAAAACCATTTAAAACAGATCTTTTATTTGCTGATGATTTAGTAAGATTTATTTCATTCCTTGTTGAAGTTTGGATCAAGTAATATTTTAATTCATGAACAATTAATCTGTTTGGGTAATCGTTTTATTACTTATATAGTGTTTTTAAAACTAATTAATAGTTGATTTCAGTTTAAAATAAATTTGATGAAGCACAGTCCAATTCTTCCAAATTGCAATCAGTTAGCCGATAAATTCGGAGAAAATTTTCATAATCTGAATATTGAGGATATGAATCTTCTGTTTTGGGATGAAGATGTTCATTTTTACAAAAGAGGTTCTGTTATTTATTCCGAAGGCGATTCGGCAAAAGGTTGTTACTATCTTTTTTCGGGGGTTTTAAAGGTTTTTAAAACAGGTTTTGAGGGTAAGGAGCAAATCATTCGTTTTGCAAAAGAAGG
>NZ_JBFHJW010000061.1:0-22870 GCF_041595635.1 Labilibaculum sp. | reverse complement strand
TTGATACCGTTTTGTTGGAGCCTGAGAAGTTAACAACAAGTGAATTAACGGTTGATGATGTTGATTGTAATGGTGAAAGTTCGGGCGAAATTTATGTGGTAGGTACTCAGGGAACACCTGATTATACATACTCTGTTGATGGTTTAGAAAGTGACTCAGGAATCTTTACTGATTTAGATCCCGGTGATTATACTGTTCAAATTGTTGATGCAAATGCTTGTGTGTACGATACTTTGGTAACTGTTGGTGAACCTAGTGTAATTGGTTTCTTAATTGAAGATGTAGTGTTGCCAACTTGTGAGAATACAAATGATGGAATAATTCAAATTACTCCTTACGGAGGAAATAGTGGTTATACTTTTAGTTGGTCTGGTCCTGATGATTACCGTTCTTATTCTCAAAATCTGGAAAATTTGGCAGCAGGCGATTATACTTTACTCATAAATGATATAGAGAACTGTTCAGGCGAAGGCGAGGTAGATTTAAGTTTAGGCTACACCATTCAATTGGGCTTGATCGTTGAACAAGATGTTACTACTTCCGGAGGAAGTGATGGAATACTAACTGTTGAGACCTCAGAAGGAACAACACCTTATAGTTTTACCATTAGTGGTCCTGATGGATATTCTTATTCAAGCCCAAGCGGCTACGATAATAGTTCTTCTACAATAGAAAATTTAGCCGCAGGAGTATATACGGTTGTTGCCACCGATGTTTCGGGATGTTCCACAGTAGAAAAATCCACTATCATCGACGAGCCAGGGGCAATATTTGCATACATTGAAGAAATACAGTCTGTTGGTTGTAGTACTAATAATGTTGGAGAATTAAAAGCACATGCAAGTGGAAGTACAGGAAGCTATACTTATTCCTGGTCGAGTACATCGGGATACACTGGATCTGGGCAAATAATTACAGGCTTATCGGAAGGTACTTATATACTTACGGTAACTTCGGGAAGTGAAACAGCAACGGACACCTATGAATTAGTTGCCCCCGATGCTTTAACAGTAAGCGTTGCCAGTGTGGTAAATGTAACTTGTAATAACGAAGCCAATGGCGAAATTGAGTTAGATGTTGATGCCGGATCGGCCGATTATAGCATAGAATGGACCAGTGACAATGGCTTTTACTCTACGGCAGAACACATTTTAGATCTCGAACCAGGAACTTATGACTATACTGTGACTACAGAATATGGCTGTTCCGTTTCAGGAAGCGAAACCATTTCAGAACCTACGTTATTAGAACTAAGCGTTACAACGGACAATTATTCGGGAGCAGGAACAGGAGATGGAAAACTTTCAGCAAGCGTTACTGGAGGTACTCCACCTTACACATTCTTAGTTTATGGTCCCAGCGATTTTTCTAAAAGCGATACCAATACAAGTGGGACATATTCATTAAGTGGCTTGTTAAAAGGATATTACGAAGTGTTTGTGTTGGATGCTAATGAGTGTAGAGTTGAAAGTTCAGATAAGGTATACGAAACAGATATATTGGTTCTTTTTACTAGTTCAATTACTTCTGTTACCTGCCCTGGAGGATCTGATGGTGCCATTAGTGTTGATGTATTAGGCGAAAGTGATTCTACAAATATATCTTATTCCTGGACAGGTGATAATTATTTTACCAGTACCGAAAAAGATATAAGTGGATTAAAAGCGGGTGATTATACCGTTACGGTTTACGATTCGGAAGGTGATGCTGGATATGAGAGTCAATCTCTTGAAATTACAGTGAGTGAGCCAGATGAATTGGTTCCTGAATATTGGAAAAAAGACATTACTTGTTACGGTTTAGATGATGGTTACATTAACTTGCATCCACAAGGAGGAACTCCTTCTTATACTTATTCCTGGACAGGAACAGGTGTTGTTGCAACTAACGAAGATCAGCAAGGACTTTCCGAAGGAACTTATACCATTCAAATAACAGATAGTAATGGTTGTGTATCGGAAACGGAATCAATTACCATTGAAGAACCTAGTCAGGTTACTGTAAGTATTTCAGATTATTCAGAGCCGACTTGTTATGGCTTAGAAGATGGTTGGATTACTGTTGATATTTCGGACGGAAGTGGACCTTACCTAATTAATTGGGATGATTATGGAAGTATCTCGGAAGATATTTATGATTTGGAAGCTGGAGATTATTCCATAGTGGTTACCGATAAAAATGGATGTGAAACGGTGGATACATTAGTATTGAATCAGCCAGATTCATTAATTGCTGAAATAAACGATTATGATGATGTTTCTTGTTATAACTTGAAAACAGGTCGTGCAATTGTCGATATATCTGGTGGAACACCTTCCTATACCATATCCTGGTCCGATGGTCAGAATACTGATGAAGCATATAATTTAGGAACTGGACGATACGAAGTAACTGTGGTTGATGAGCATGCTTGTTCTGATACTTCGAGTGTGGAGATTACTCAACCCGAAGCTATAGTTCTGAAGGTGAACGCAACTCGTCCAACAACAATTGATGCTTACGATGGATCCATTCGAATTGATGTTTCAGGTGGTGTTGAAGATTATAATATCAATTGGTTAGATGTAGATGGGATTTACTATGGTTCCGGTCTTAGCATTGAAGATTTAGATGCTGATACATATAAGGTGCATGTGCTTGATGCTAATAGTTGTCGGCGCGATTCAACAATAGTACTCGATTATTTATATGAAACTCAAATAAAAATTCCCAAAGCATTTACCCCTAATGGCGATGGTTACAACGATTATTGGGATCTTGAAAGAATTGAATATGTGCAAGATCTTAAAATTATAATCTACGATCGATGGGGAAAAGAAGTTTACAACTTCAGTGGAACTGGTAATGAGTATCGTGGTAATCCATGGACTGGAGAAGATGGAAATTCGGATGCAGCAATTGGTTCTTATTACTATGCAGTAATACTTAACGATGAAAAACCATTAATGGGGACGGTAACCATTCTCCGTTAACTGATATATAAACCTGATCTTTAAATTCTAATGAGAATAACTATAATTTTAGGAGTGTTGCTTTTTGTTTTCACTCAAGGAAAAGCCCAGGAATTACCCTTGTATAGTCAATACGTCGAGAACGGATTTATACTAAATCCTGCCATGGCAGGAAGTCGTATGTATTCACCTTTGCGATTGAGTGTCCGACAGCAATGGTCGGGAATTGAAGGAGCTCCGGAAACGCAGACTTTGAGTTTTAATAAGAATATGAGCGATAAATGTATTACTTGTAATATAAAAGGAAATCCATTGTCGCGACGAAATAAGCAAAGAGGGGTTGGCTTAGGAGCCTATTTTTTTAACGATCAGGCTGGAGAGGTTGGAAGAACAGGTATTGAGTTTTCATATGCTTATCATCTTCAATTAAGCTCAGATAAATTTGGAAAATCAGGAACAAAATTAGCCTTTGGTTTGGGAGGTGTTTTCTATCAGTTCAAATTCGATAAAAGATACATTGCCTATAATGATCCTTTGGCTGGTTCCGATGAGGTCACTTTTGTGCCGGATGCAAATTTTGGTATCTATCTTTACAATGATGATTATTTTGTAGGGGCATCGGCGGCTCATTTGTTCGAATCTTCGGTTAAGTTAGGAGACAATAGTATCAACGATGACATTATGATGCGCCATTTTTATGGCATTGCAGGATATACTTTTCACTTGCGTGATCTTGTTGATTTAGAACCTTCAGTAATTGTTCGTAAAACCTTCGATTCTGATTTCTTTTACGATGTGTCAGTCAAACTGTATATCAATCATTTTTGGATGGCTGCATCTTATCGAACCAACGATCAGATTGTGGGCATGGTTGGATTAACCTACAATAAATATTACCTTGGATATTCCTACGATCATTATAGCGATAATTTAATTGCTGATAGTAGTAATGGAACTCACGAGATTACTTTGGGAGTTAATTTTAACATTCCTAACAAAATGATTAGAGAGAGTAGACTTCGGGAAAGACGGGCTGCCGATCGTAATTTTAGTAAAACAAAAACCTCTAGATACAAAAGAAATAGTAAAAGTTACATCTTTTTTTAAACAACAGAATACATATATGAATCCGGTATTTTCAAATAAAATACCGGATTTTTCCTTACCTTCAAATTCGACTTAATTGATAACTCATGCATTTCTATCGTTTTTTCTTCTTCATGCTGATTTTAGGTACTATTCTTTCCTGTCAGGAAGATGAGAATGACACTGTCAATCCCTATTTCCAGTTGACCTTTTCGACCGATACGCTCACTTTTGATACTTTATTCACTGGTTTTGCTTCCACAACCAAACAGTTAAAGGTGAAGAATACGTCTAGTAATGCAGTTTCTATTACACATCTCTATCTGCTCAATTCCGAATCAGCCTATCGCTTAAATGTAAATGGAACTCAATCGGATGATGTTTCGGATATTGAATTGGATGCAAAGGATAGTCTTTATATTTTTATAGAGGTAGATTTACCTGCAATGGATGAGGATGCAGCTCGACTGATAGAAGATCATTTGTGTTTTGAAGTAAATGGCAACCTACAAGAAGTAATTTTAGAAACCTATGCGCAGGATGTTTACTTGGTTGATGAAGACATCCGCGAAAGTGCTGTGTGGACAGGAAACCGACCCTATTTGTGTACAGACTCTGTTTGGATTGATGAGGGAGTTGATCTTTTGTTGCAGGAGGGAACAAAAGTCTATTTTACCAAGAATGCAGCACTTCATGTGAAAGGAAATTTGGAGATACGCGGCAGTTTTCAGCAGCCAGTTTATTTTGGCAGTTCTCGTCTCGAAGAATTGTACGAAAATGTTCCAGGTCAATGGGATGGAATCTATTTTTATAATGAAAGTAACTCAGAACTTCTTAGCCATTTTATTCTTGAGGATGGAATCAATGGCTTGAAAATGGTCAAAACAAACTTCCAGGAAGATTCATTGAACATTGAATATGGAATCATCAGAAATTTTACCGGCAAAGGTATATACCTAGCCAATACTAACTTAATAGCTCACGACTTATTGATTAACAATTGTGGTGAAGAGTGCTTGCGTATGGAGGAAGAAGGTAGTTTTGAACTTACTCATTCGACTTTTTACAATGCCTGGTATTACTCTGTTCGTTCCAGCCCAGTTCTTTTTTATCAAGGTTCTGGTAAGTTACAAATCTGCAATAGCATCATTTGGGGAAGCAAAACCAACGAGCTCGATATAAATTCTGTAGAATTAACTACAGTAAACTATTCTCTTTTAAAGCTAAGTGCATCGAAACAGGAAACTTACGTTTCGGTTTTGCAGGAATGCTTGCTCAATATCGATCCTGATTTTAGCGATTTGGAAGAATTTGATTATCGTTTGAATAGCGATTCTCCAGCCATCAACTCAGGAGATACAGAATTCATGTCTTCTTTTTCTGTTGATTTGGCAGGAAATAGCAGAGACAAGGATAGCGCACCAGATATGGGGTGTTTCGAATATGTAGAAATTGATTAGTATGAAATTTTTTCTTTCTTTATTCCTTTTTTTTGTTTGGACTTATAGTGGTTATGCTCAATCGGTTAATATTGGAAGTGTCAACGAAGAGCGTGGTGATTTTCGTTTCATGTTCTATAATGTCGAAAATATGTTTGATAGTTTTGACGATAGTCTTAGTTTGGATAATGAATTTTTACCAATGGGAGTTCGGAACTGGACATGGGAAAAATACCAACGAAAATCACAGAAAATTGCCAAAGTATTTTTGGCAGCTGGAGGATGGGAATTCCCCGATTTAATTGGTCTTGCTGAGGTTGAAAATCGATTTGTGTTGGATGGAATTTTCAAAATGGGCTATCTCAATAAGATTGGTTATGAAATTATTCATCGCGAATCGCCCGACAGACGGGGTATTGATGTTGCCTTACTTTATCAGCCCGAAACTTTCCATCCTATGGATACTTCTTTTTTGAAATTGTTTTACAAAGGAGCTTCTACTTCAACAACTCGAGAAATTCTATACGTAAAAGGAAAAACCAATACCGATGATATTCTGCATGTTTTTGTGAATCACTGGCCCTCTCGTTGGGGAGGACAATTGGAATCGGAGACAAAAAGGCTGGAGGCAGCACGTTTGCTCAAAGGTAAAGTGGCCGAAATAGTTGCTGTGAACAGCAAGGCTTTGATAGTAATCATGGGGGATTTTAACGATTACCCAAATAATAAATCCTTACAAAAAGAATTGAATGCTTTAGCTCCCCAAAAAAAGTATAGCAACGCTAAATTGTACAATTTGGCTTATCCATTTGTAACTAAAACAGGATTGGGAAGTCATAAGTACCAGGGAAAATGGGGAATGCTCGATCAGTTTATTGTCTCAGGAGCTCTGTTAAACAAAATGGGTTTTCTGTATTGTGCTCCCGAAGATATGAGCTTATTCAAGCCAAATTTCTTATTGGAAGCCGATTACACTTATTTTGGTCAAAAGCCTTTCCGCAGCTTTATAGGCTATAAATACAACGATGGATTTAGTGATCATCTGCCCATCATTCTCGATTTGTGGAGGAAATAAAAATGGCCATCAAAAAACTTGACGGCCATTTTCAGAAACTCTTCTATATTATGACTCAGAAATTATATCCGCAAGATTCTTTTGGTAAAGTTTACTTCCCGTTTTTGCATCGTAATTTGAGCTTGGTCCAGCAATACAACCACCTTCGCAAGCCATAACTTCAATAAAATTGCCACTTGTTTTACCTGTTTTAGCAAAGGCTTTTAGCATGTTTATTTTCTTTTTATCAAGGCCATTTACAATTACTGGTTGTATGTTAACGTATGGCTTTAATTCAAGCACCGATTGGGCAACACCACCGCTAGCGGCATATGCTCTTCCATGGTTTAAAATACTTTTGTCAAGATGAATTGCATGATCCACTTCCATTTCAATCTTCCACCCCTTAAAAAGAGCAGATAATTCTTCAAAGGTCATTACAAAATCAACATTAGGATCGTTCATTCCTTCGCGGCGTTTCGCTATACAGGGCCCAATAAATACAATTTTCGATTTCGGATATTTAGCTCGTGCAGCTTCTGCTGTATAATACATCGGGCTTTTGGTTTCTGAAACGTATTTTTTCATATCAGGAATGTGTTTGTTTACCGCAGAAACGTAAGCTGGGCAACAAGAGGTTGTCATGAACGGATCTTTCGCCTCCAATCTTTCTAGTAGTTCATTCGCCTCATTTTCAGTGGTGATATTTGCACCTTTTGCAACTTCTATTACCTCTGTAAAACCTAGTTTTTTGATTGCACCCAATACATATTCTGTTTGTGTCTGAAATTGACCAATAATGGCTGGAGCAACAATGGCAATGGTCTCTTGTTCTTCTTTTTTAATGGATTGCATCACATCAATAATCTGGGAATTCTCCATAATGGAACCAAAAGGGCAAGCAGTGATGCATTTTCCACAATCAATGCATTTTTCTTCATTGATTTGTTCAATTCCGTATTTGTCTTTCGAAATGGCTCCTACAGGACAAGCATTTTCGCAGGGAACAGGCATATATATAATCGAATGGTAAGGACAAACACTCATACACAATCCGCAATTAATGCAGGTTTTAGGATTAATTTGAGCCTGACCATTGTCATTCCAGCTAATCGATTCTCTGGGACAATTCATCATGCAGGGATGCGCTACGCAACCTTTACATAGATTGGTTACGATATAGCTATTTTTCACACAGGAAGTACAAGCTTCGGCAACAACGGTTAGTATTTTGTTGATTGGATTCTTTCTTTCCTGAGCTTCTTCGGCATAGGAAGCTAAGGTTTTTAGTTCATCGGTATATTCATTTAAATCAAAACCTAAAAGTGGAATTAATTTTTCTGTAATGATAACACGTTCTTTAAAAATGCAGCAACGGTCAGGGTTAGAGTTTCGGCGAGGAGCCATTTCAAGAGGAATTCGGTCGATTTGATCCACTAAGTTTCCTTGATTATAAAGATCTGCCATTCTTGCCAAAAGATCTCTTCTGATGATCATTGTATTGTCAACGTATGCCATTTTCGAATTGTTTATTCTATGGTTGGTACTTGATTTTAGAGCCGGCAAAAATAGATATTAATGTTTGATTTTCATAGTGCTCACAAATACGCAAAGGTTGTAAGGCAAAAAAAACCTCTGGAATTTTCCAGAGGCTGTTTTTATTTCTTTTTTTGAACGGGCTCAAGCCCCAACTCTTTTCCTTTCTGCAGCATAAATTCATAGGCTGCATCATGTTCATTTGGAATTACGCCATCCAGAATAGCATCTTTTATGGCTATTTTAATATCGCCAATCATTCGGCACGGAGATAAGTTGAATGTATCAATGATTTCTTGTCCATCAATTGGAGGCTGAAAGTTTCGTACGGCATCTTTTTCTTCAACTTCCTTTAATTTGCGTCGAACCAATTGAAAATTATTCAAGAATTTCTGCACTTTTTCCTCGTTTTTAGAGGTGATATCGGCTTCGCATAATTTCATGAGTTCATCCACATCATCGCCGGCATCAAAAAGTAAGCGACGAATGGCAGAATCGGTAACCACTTCCTGAGCCAAAACAATTGGACGCATGTGGAGAAGTACCATCTTTTGGACAAATTTCATTTTTTCGTTTTGTGGTAATTTCATTCTTTTGAAGATACCAGGAATCATTTTTTCACCGATAAAATTATGGGCATGAAAAGTCCATCCGATTCCTTTAATAAATTTTTTGGTGTTAGGTTTGGCAATATCGTGCAGAAGCGCCGACCATCGTAACCATAGATCGTCTGAATTAGGACAAAGCTGATCCAATACCTCCAAAGTGTGATAGAAATTATCTTTATGGCCGATTCCATTCCTTGTTTCACGCCCTTTCAACTTTACAAATTCTGGAAATATTAATTTTAGCAAGCCTGTTTCTTCCAAAAGTTTAAAACCTATTGATGGTTTCTCCGAAAGAATAATTTTATTCAATTCCTCAACAATTCTTTCTTTTGAAATGATATCGATTCTATCTTTATTGGTGTGAATGGCTTCCAGGGTTTCTTTCGAGATGCGAAAATTAAGCTGAGTTGCAAAACGGATGGCTCTCATCATTCGTAGCGGGTCGTCCGAAAAGGTAATCAAGGGTTCCATTGGGGTTTTGATCATCTTTTGTTGTAAATCGTCAATACCATTGAACGGATCGAGTAATTGCCCAAAATTATCTTGGTGAAGACTAAGAGCTAAAGCATTAATTGTAAAATCTCTTCTTTTTTGATCATCATCCAGGGTACCATCTTCAACAATTGGATTTCTTGAGTTCCTATTGTAGGATTCTTTTCGAGCTCCAACGAATTCGACTTCTACATCTTTATATTTAAGCATGGCAGTACCAAAATTCTTGAAAATAGAAACTTTCGATACGCCAGCTTCTTTGGCTACTTTTTGAGCCAAATCAATTCCACTGCCAATAACTACAACATCGATGTCTTTCGATCCTCTTTGTAAAAATAAATCCCTAACAAAACCGCCAATAACATAACATTCAAGATTTTCTTGAGTGACAATTTTGGAGATGATTGAAAATATAGGGTGTTGCAAATGTTTTTTCACTGTACTTCTTTTTTATCTTAATTTTCTCATGCTAAGAGGAAATATAAATCTGATCATTTTTTCACTGACAAAATTACAATTATTTAGATGGAATCTATAAAAAGAAACATTTTTTGAGTCTGGCATACAAATTGCGAAGAGAATATGTATATTTGTATATAATTGTATTATTTAATATTTGAAGTTATGGTAGAACATTTGACAGTAGAAACATTTAAGGCTAAAGTATTTGATTACGAACAAAATAAAGATTGGAAATTCGAAGGAGAAAGACCTTGTTTGGTAGATTTTTATGCAGAATGGTGTGGGCCTTGTAAAACTGTTTCTCCTATTTTAGAGGAATTAAAAGAAGAATATGGAGACAATATAGATATCTATAAGATTGATACAGAGAAACAACAGGAGTTAGCATCTATGTTTGGAGTTCAGAGTATTCCTTCTTTGTTGTTCATTCCTAAAGATGGCCAGCCACAAATGGCACAGGGTGCTATGTCTAAAGAATCATTTAAACAGGCATTTTCCGAAGTATTGGGTGTAACAAAATAAATTGCAAGTTTTATGCAACCGTTCGTGTAAAAGGCCGTAGAATCATGCTATATCGATATGATGTATCCAATAACTCTTAGCAAAAATACCTAAAAGTAAAGCTGTGTTTTTGGAAGATAGAGGTTGAAATGAAGTTGAATTAGGTGAAACAAATTTGTAAAACACTTTTAAAATGAAAAAATAAAGATGAAAAAAACATTTTTTGTATTGTTGATATCAATGTTAAGTCTGAATGTGTTTTCCCAGACTACAAATGAAGTTCTTCCCTTAGATGACGAAAGTTTTAAGGAAAAGATATTTGATTTTGAAAGTAGTAAAGACTGGGAATTTAAAGGTGATAAACCTGTTATTGTTGATTTTTATGCCACTTGGTGTGGACCTTGTAAAAGAGTTGCTCCTATTTTGGAAGAACTTCAAGAGGAATATGGCGAAGACATTCAAATTTATAAAGTAGATACCGATAGAGCGCCAATGGTTTCTAGTGCTTTTGGAATTAAAAGTATTCCAAGTATTTTATTCATTCCTGCCCAAGGAAAACCAACTATGGCCAAAGGTGCTTTACCAAAAGAAACATTTGTAGAAGCAATAAAAGATGTTTTGGGAGTAAAGACTCCAGCATCCTTAGAATAGGAAACAAGTATACTTAAAGAATAAGAAAGTCGGCTTTTTGCCGACTTTTTTGCATTTAAATAATTTCAGATTACCTTTGTGCCGAAATCACAGTGGGGTGCCTTACAAAACAGGCTGAGATCATACCCTTTAACCTGATCCGGATAATGCCGGCGTAGGGAAAAATATTGCGAATCAACTTTTCGCCCTCCTGATCTTAATTTACTACCTCATTGCAATATTGTATTAACCTTTAACTTTTAAACAATGTTTACAAGAAAAAAGAACTCTGTATTTCGCAGAGTAAGTGTGTTAATTGTATTGCAATTTGTATGTTTTATCGGATTCTCTCAACTTACCATTACTGGTAATGTTACCGATAAAGCTGGAAAAGCACTTCCGGGTGCTACAATTGCAATTAAAGGAACTTATTTGGGAACGGTTGCCAATTCTTATGGTGATTACAAGTTCCAGAATGTAAAACCTGGAACTTACGAGTTAGCGGTTTCATTTTTAGGTTATCAAACCGGACTAAAGAAGCTTAGTATAAATGAATCGACCGAAATTAACTTTAGATTGGAACCAACTGCCATTATGGCCGACGAGGTACTGGTTGCCGCTACTCGTGCGGGCAATAAAGCTCCGGTTGCTCTTAGTAATTTATCAGAAGAAGAGGTGAGAAAACAGAATACGGGTCAGGATATTCCTTACCAGTTGAGCTTAACACCATCTTTGGTTGAATCTTCGGAAGCAGGAAACGGAGTTGGCAATTCATCTATGCGTATTCGGGGTACCGATGCTTCTCGTATTAATGTAACGGTGAACGGAATTCCTTTGAATGATTCAGAATCTCAAGGGGTTTTTTGGGTGAACATGCCTGATTTTTCATCCTCGGTTGACAACATTCAAATTCAACGTGGAGTAGGAACTTCAACTAATGGAGCTGCTGCTTTTGGGGCGACTATTAATTTTCAAACCGAAACTATTAATCCCAAACCTTATTCCGAGGTGCAGTCTGTTGCTGGATCCTTTAATACCTTCCGAAACAATGTAAAAGTGGGAACTGGTTTGTTGAATGGTAAATTTACTTTCGATGCTCGTTATTCCCGATTAAAATCGGATGGTTATGTCGATCGCACTTTTTCAGATCACGAATCCTTTTTTGTTAGTGGAACATATTACACTGAAAAAAGCATGTTGAAGATGAATGTGATGAGTGGTGATCAGAAAACAGGTATTAGTTGGTGGGGAAATCCTGGAATTAATAACGAGGATGATCCTAAAGCGAGGACTTACAATCCTGCTGGCGAATATACCGATGAGAATGGAGATGTTCAATACTACGATAATCAGACCGATAATTACAAACAAACCCATTATCAATTATTTTACTCTCAGGAGTTGAACTCTACTTGGAATCTGAATTCAGCTTTGCATTACACCAAAGGAAAAGGATATTACGAGCAATACAAAGAGGATGAAAGTTATGAAGAATATGGCTTGTCAAACTTAATTGTGGGTGACGAAGAAGTGACTACCACTGATCTAATTCGTCAGAAATGGTTGAAAAATGACTTTTATGGTTTTACTTCTTCTCTGATCTATCAAAGGAATGGAATCGATGCTTCATTTGGAGGTGCTTGGAATTTCTATGATGGCGATCATTTTGGGAATGTTATCTGGGCACAAAATGGTGGTATCGATAATGATTATCAATGGTATTTTAATACAGGAGAAAAAACCGATTATAACATGTTTGCCAAGCTGAATATCGCTTTAAGCGATCGTTTAAATGCTTATGGAGACATGCAATATCGCCATATTTTATACGAAATGGATGGAACCGATGATGATTTATTGCCTTTGGTTCAAAAGCATCAATTCGATTTTTTTAATCCAAAAATGGGGCTTTACTATTCTATAAACGATAAGAATACGGCTTATGCTTCGTTTGGATTAGCGCACAGAGAACCTACCCGTACGAATTATACCGATGCCAAAGAAGATGTAAGTACAATGCCAACTAGTGAATCTTTATTTGATTACGAGTTGGGCTATAATTTTAAATCTGCGAAAGCAACTTTTGGGGTGAATTTATACTATATGTTCTATCGCGATCAGCTTGTTTCTACCGGAGAAAAAAATAGTGTTGGTTCCGATATTATGACCAATGTAGACAAGAGTTATCGTGCAGGAATTGAGTTGATTTGGGGTGTTCAGTTGTTGCCGAAATTAAAATGGGATGCAAATTTAACCTTAAGTAGAAATAGAATTGATAATTTTACGGAATATTCCACCTATTACTATGCTGATGGAAGTGAGGAATACAAGGGAAAATATTTAGGTGAAACCAATATTAGTTATTCTCCAGAAATTATTGGTAGCAGTGTAATCAATTGGTCGCCTACAAAAGATCTTGGTATTGGTTTTATTAGCAAGTATGTTGGAGAACAATATTTCGATAATACATCGAATGAGGAAAGACAATTGGATGATTACCTGTTGAATAATTTGCGGGTGGATTATGCTTTGCATCCTTCGTGGATGAAAGAAATATCATTGTTCGCTCAGGTGAATAATGTGTTCGATGTAAGTTACGAAAACAATGCATATGGAGGCAATTGGTATTATGAAGATGTTGAGTATACTTGGAGATACTACTATCCTCAAGCCGGAATTAATTTTCTGACAGGAATAACATTGCGATTCTAAAAATAATTATCAGCTAGAGGTGCAGTAAGCTGTGCCTCTACTGTTTATTGAACTGTTTAAAAGGGAAAATGGAAGCATGAATTGGATCATCGATAATATCATAGAAATTATAGGAACCCTGGCTGGTTTGGTGTTTTTGTACTTAGAAATTAAGCAAAACAAATGGCTGTGGCCTGTGGGTTTGCTTACATCGGCGATGTATATTTATGTGTTTTTTGTGGCCAAGCTTTATGCGGATATGTCGCTGCAATTCTATTATGTATTCATTAGTATTTATGGGTGGATTGCCTGGACGAAAGGAAAACAAAAAGAGGAATTGCCAGTTACAAAATTAACGAATAAGCTATTTATGGTTTTACTAGGTGCCAGCTTACTAATTTACTTTCTGATTTCGTATCTACTGGTAAATTATACCGATGGATCGATTCCTTACTGGGATGCTTTTACAACTGCATTAAGCATTGTTGCAACTTGGATGTTAGCTCGCAAAATATTGGAGCAATGGTTGGTTTGGGTGCTTGTGAATGCAGTATCCTTGTGCTTGTATATATATAAAGGTTTGTACCCAACATCTATTCTTTTCCTATTTTATACCATTTTAGCTGTTGTTGGCTATATTCATTGGAAAAAAGACTTGCTACAATCCGAAGCATTCTCGAGCAATTAGTTATTTTTGTAGAAATAAAATTTTGCTTGTGTATTCTAAACGAGCAGTTTTAAGAATAATTTTCTATAGATAAAATAAGCATGCAAAAGAAAGCGGTAATTTTGGCAAATGGCTCTTTTCCTACTCATAATATTCCTTTAAACGAGCTAAAATCTTCAAAATATATTGTTTGTTGCGATGGTGCAATTAATAAATTAGACGAAGCAGGCATTGAACCTTTCGCCATTGTGGGAGATTTGGATTCTTTACATCCAGATATGAAATGGAAGTATCGCGATATTATTCATCATTTTGCCAATCAGGATACTAACGATTTAACCAAGGCTATTAATTGGTGTTTGGAAAATAAATTTTCGAAAGTAAGTATTGTGGGAGCTACCGGACAGCGCGATGATCATATGATAGGAAATGTGTTTCTATTGCCCGAATTTGCTAAAAAAATAAAAGTAAAAATGTTGACCAGTTATGGGGTTTTTACTCCGATATTGCGGTCGAAAAATTTTGATAGCTATACACGTCAACAGGTTTCTATATTTTCGCCAAATTCCGAAACTCTTATAACGACTGCCAATTTACGATATGCTTTAACCGAACAAAAGCTCGAACTGATGTATCAGGGAACCTTGAATGAATCGATGGGAGAAAGTTTTCGTATTGATTTTGAAGGAGGACCCTTGATTATCTATCAGGAATATTAGAAATTAAATTTGTTTTTTTTGAATAAGCTGAAGATTCTTTTGGGTGGATTTATACGAATCTACAAAGGAATCGTAAAGTAAAAGGTACTTCCTTCTCCAGGTTTTGATGTGAGCCATAATTGGCCGCCTAAAAGGTCAACAAGACTTTTGCTAATGGCTAATCCCAATCCTGTTCCTCCATATTTTCGGGTATCAACATTTAATTCGGCTTGACTAAATCGATCGAAGATTATTTTTTGCTTATTCTCTGGAATTCCGATTCCTGTATCGCGCACAAAAAATTCCAGGTACTTTCCCTTTATTTCATATCCAATTTCAATTTCTCCTGAATTGGTGAATTTTATGGCATTTTCAATCAAATTCGTAAAAACCTGAAGCAAGCGCATTCCGTCGGTGTGGAGTTCTACAATTTGTTCATTCAGAGGTCGTGATATAGAAAATTTCAGGCTTTTATTTTCATGCATTTCTATAATTGTTGTGAAGTTATTCGATAAGGTTACGAAAAGTTCATTCAAATTGCATTTCTCTCTTACAATCATCAACTGATTGGTTTCAATTTTCGAGATATCTAAAATATCGCTGATAAGACGGAGTAAACTTTTTGTATTCTGCTGAATTATTGAGATGAAACGGATTTGTTTTTCGGGCTTAATATCTTTATTCGATAAAAGGTCTGTGAAACCCAGAATCGCGTTCATTGGCGTTCGTATTTCGTGAGACATATTGGCTAAAAAGGCCGATTTTAATCTGCTGGATTCTTCCGCAGCCTCTTTGGCTAGTTTTAAACTTTCGTGGTTGGCTTTTATCTCCAAAAAATGTGTTTTTTCTTTTTGGGCACGTACTTTTCGCAAATGAATATTTATGGTCATAACAATGATTATGACGGTGAGAAGAATCAGAACGGTAAGGGCCAACACAACAATTTCTTTATTTTCGCGAACAAAACTATAAGGCACATTTATGAAACGAGAGTTTTTAGGCAGTTTATTAATCTTTATGCTGAATTTATTTAGTTGTTCGTAGTCGAAATAATACTCATATTCGGCTAGTTGAGATTCTAGTTGATCTATTGGAGTACCCGAAAGAACTTTTTTGGCCATGTCGGATACTTGTTTCCCCTGACTTCGTCCAGTAATTAGGGCTCCTCCAATTGCACCATGATTCATATAAAAATCCCAAACACTATAAATTGGGACTTTGCAGTAGGGTTGAACAGCTATAAAGCCATTTTCGTAGCTAATGTATTTGCCTTTCGAATCGCGATTATAAACTAGATAGAGAACAATACTTTCTTTTGAAAGGGCAGACAATTGATTCTGCAAATTGGTAAGGTTTTCGGGTTGAATAAGTCGATAACGAATAGATTCGTTCATATGTTCAATATCAGCGAGGACAGCATTAGCCAGTGTAATTCCAGTAGTAGTTTGGTCACTAACAATCACTATTTCTTTGTAATCGGGATGATTTTTGGAAATCAGTTCAAGAGTGGAGCAAAAATTAAGATTTTCAAAAACTCCACTGTAGCCAGTGGGAATGTCTATAATTGAATTCAAACCGCAAAAAATAACAGGCACATTGCCAAATATTTTTTCTTTGCATTCTAGCAGGAAATTGAAAGCATTATTATCGGTAGATATTATTAGATCGAATTGATGATTTGTATATTTTTTGCAATAAAAATCGCATAGGTTTTGTAAATATTCTTGCGAATAATTTCTTTTGCTATCCATGTATTCAACATGAATAGAGTAGGATAAATTTGTTGAAAGTTCCCTCTTTATGCTGTTCACTACCGAGTCGGTCCAACTTAAACCATCGTGGTAAGAATTAAGCACCAAAATTTCTTTTCGTTCCGAGGAATATCCTTTTAAGCAAAAAAGAGAAAACAAAAATAGATAGGGGAGGTATCGCTTTAAGATTTTCATTCAGGGTCAATATAAAATCAATAATTATACGCGATTGAAAGTTAAGAATTATAAAGTTGATTTAAAAGAATTATAAGTTTATTGTTTACAAGCGAGCTGCTACAGTGATAGTTATTAATAAGAACGGTTACAGAATAGTTTTTTCCTGTTTTACTTTTTAAATAACCGCAATAGCTTCTTACGCCACTCATCGAACCTGTTTTTGCTTTCCATTTTCCTTTTAGCTCGTTATTTTTGCCAAAGTTTTGTAGGGTTCCTGATATTCCCGAAACGGGCAAGGAAGAAATAAATTCCTGCGAATAGTTACTACGATGCATATATTGTAATAACTGGTCGAAAAAGCTTGCCGATATAGCATTGAAATGGGAGAGTCCACTGCCATCGTATATTGATATGTATTTTGTGGGTAATCCTTTGGCTTTCCAAAAGTTTTTTACTGCCACAATTCCAGTTTCCCAACTAGCACTTCCGTATTCATGTTGTCCAATTTCAAATAAGAGATGATCGGCGAATAAATTAATACTTTTTTTGTTGGTAGCCTTTACTATTTCTTTTAATTCAGGAGAATACAAATCAAATAGGTTCTTGTATTTGCTATTTGACAATTGTTTTTCGTTGAGTACAATTTCAGTTTTTGTAAATGAAGTTTTTAGCTTTGTTATCAAGCTGATTTTAGGATCTAAAAGAGCTCCTTTCACTTCAAAATTGTTTCTGTTCTGTGGAATACTCCCTTCAATTCGTCTTTGATTGGAAGTATTTCCTCCAAAAATATAGGCTAAATCGCGATTTATATTGGAACTCAAAACTTGATTGTCGAAAAGTAATCCTGTGTTTTGAGGTTCTGTTTTTATTAGTTGGGTTTTGCTTTCAGCCTTGCCTGATTTGAAAAAAAGAGAATACAAATTATCGTGATATGTTAGGCCGTTGGGAACAGCACCGTAATAGTTTCCAATGTCTTCCCAAATCCATGTAGCAGGAATTTTGGCATTGATATAGGAATCGTCGGCTATAATTTTTCCATGAATTGAGGAAACTCCCAGTTTTTTTAGTTTTTGTGCAATGCCAAGTTTAATGTCTGTTCTACTGGCAAAATATTTCGATTCAAGCGTAGGATCCCCAAAACCCTTAATTAGTAAATTCCCATTTAACTGACCATTTTCAAGCAGTTCACCATTTGTTTCTATACTGGTTTTGAAATGGTAATGGCTTCCTAGTATTTCTAGAGCCGCAGCTGTGGTAAGTAATTTTTGTGTAGAAGCGGGTGTTAGGGCCACATTGGCTTGATTTGTTGCCAATTGTTCGCCATTGTCAAGATCAGAAATAACAATTCCCACACTTGCCGAAAAGAAACAAGTATCCGCAACAAAAGCATCTACATAGCTTTGTAGCTGGTTTTGCGCTGAATGCTGAGCCGAACAGGAGATTTCCATGAAGGAAATGAGCAGGGTAAAAAGAATCTTATTCATCCATTTCGTTTAATATTTTTTCAACTTCTTTTTCTGTACTCTGAAGTTTGTCTTTGCAAATAACAAGAAGTTCAGAAACCCGTTTTACCTTTTGTGACAATTCATCAACATCCAATTCGTCATTTTCTATACAGGCAATCGTTTCTTCAATTTCGCTAATTGCATCGCGATAGCTTATTTTCTTTTTTGCAGCCATAAGTGTTGTATTTAGATCGTTTTTTATTTCTTCCTTCTAATTTTTAGAACCTGACTTTCAACACTTCCGTTGGCAAGTCGGGTTTCTATGATGTCTTCGAGTGAAAGTTCCTGAATATCTTTGATGATTTTTCCATCTTTTAAGCTTAGGCTATAACCCTTTTTTAGAATGTTTTCGGGGTTCAGATATTTTACCGATTGCTCGAAGAGAGACAAACTGTGTTTTTGGCTTTCAAATTGTTGGCCAAGTGTATTTTTAACGGCATATTGTAATTGGTCGAGAACATTTCTTTCACTCTTAATTCTCTTTTCGCTTGAATAATGAAATTGGGAATTTAAATTTTGACGATTATGTGTCTGGTTTACTAGTAGTTGCTTGCTAGAACTAATCAATCGTTGTTTCGCTAGACCAAGTTGACTTGATTTTTTTTCTAAAATCTGGCTCACCATTGGCGAGAATTTATTGGTGAGGGAGATAAGTCGTTCCGATGACATTAGAAGAATTTCTTTCACTTCCTCTAAGAATTGTTCCCGTAAATCATTTTGATATTTTTGGCACTGGTCGAAACAATCAATTAGAAATTCGGCTGCAGCAGTTGGAGTTTTCACCTTTGTATGAGCTACTATATCTACTATGCTTTCATCTCTTTCGTGGCCTATTCCCGAAATTATAGGTAAGGGAAATTGAGCAATGTGAAAAGCCAGCCAATAACTATCAAAACAGTTTAAATCGGCTTGCGATCCACCGCCGCGAATGATAACGACAACATCAAACAAGTTCTCATACTCATTGATTTTATCGAGAGCACAGATTATTGACTCTTCGGCATTATTTCCCTGCATAATTGCTGGAAATAATTTATAATGGAATTTGTACCCATCTGCATTATTATCAAGTTGATTGATAAAGTCCTCGTAACCTGCCGCCGTAGGCGATGAAATGATAGCAATGCATTTGGGAATGTTCGGAAAATCCAAATCTTTATTCATTTCCAAGACACCTTCTTCTTCCAGACGGGCAATAATTTCCTTTCTGCGCCGAGCCATATCTCCCAAGGTGTAACTAGGATCAATATCTTTGATGTTCAAAGAAAAGCCATAAATTTCCTGAAATTCGACATTAACTTGTATCAGAATTTTTATTCCTGAAGTAAAGGCTTGACCTGTTGTTGTTTCAAAATAAGGTTTCAGCATTCGAAAGGTATACGACCAAATGGTAGCTTTCGCTTTTGCGATAATTTGGTCGGTGTTTTCTTCTTTTTCGATCAATTCCAAATAACAATGCCCATTTTGATTGTAGCGCAGTTCACTAATTTCGGCTACAATCCAAACGCCCGAAGAAAAAGTTTGGGAAAGGATGTTTTTTATTTGATGATTTAGGTGAAAAAGACTAATTCCCTTTTGGCTCATAACGACTTGCTTACATGGATTTTTGTTCGATTAAAATTGACGTTGAGAGCGAAGATAAGAATCTGGGTCATCAACAAATTTTTCTGGATCAACCAAATTTCCATTCTGCTTTTCCATTTCTTTCAGTGTGTTTTGCTGAATTTTATCTATTTCATCTTGATTGCTGGCAATGCCATTTTTATATTCGGCACTGTACAAAAGGGTTCCTGTATTGGAGTAAAACTCCCATTTTCCATCTCGTAAATTATTTCTATAGTGGCCCGAAAATTCAATATTTCCATTTGAAAAATAGGATTGAGCAGGTCCTTCTAGTTTTCCATTTTGATAATTTGCTTCAAAATAAGCGTTTCCATTTTTAAAAAAGCGTTTCCAAGAACCATTACGTTCGTTATTAGCGAAATAAATTGTTTCGGCCGGACTTCCATCTGTAAAATAGTAGACACTTTTACCAGTTTTTACTCCTTTGTTGAATGTTTCGCTGGCACGAATTCGTTTGTTTTTATCAAAATACAGCCAAACACTATCTTTCTTCGATTGAATAAAGTTTCCTTTCGCCACCAATTGTAAGGATTCATTGTACAGTTCTGTTTTGGCCCTTGTCCCCTTATTTGTAAAGAATAATTTAGCTTTTAAAATTCCATTGGAATGAAAGCGTTTCATTTCTCCAATTGGATAATCGTCTTTAAAAGTACCCGAATAGATAAGAGTTCCGTTTGGGTATGATTTTTCCCAAAGACCCTGTTTACGACCTAATTGATCGCTTTGGTTCTTTGTTTGGGCAATGCTTACCATAGGCAATGCAATGATTGCCATAAAAAAGAGTTTTTTGATCATCTTATTTTTATTGAATCTACACAAAACTACTAAAAGATTGATGGAAGCTAAAAAAATGCTATGTTTTTCTCATTAAAATAAAGTCCTCTTAAATTGTTTTTTGCAAAACATGTTGTAGATCATTTTGGATATTTTTTCGATAGTACTGATTTTTCGTAATTTATGGATCTAAAATATTTCTATTTCTTTCAATTTTATGAACATAGAAATGAAATTAATTAAAGGATTAAGACGCTGATTAATTGGTTCTATAAGTGGTGAGATAGAACGGCGGTTGAACTTTTAAGTGATTAAAAAGAAGCAAAAATTAACAAAATTGGTGGTATGGAAACGATAGATTTTCCTTTTAATTTTGATGAAATGCCGGTGGCGGCAAAATTCTTATTAGACAGCTACTCTCGTGATATGGCTGATTTTCATCAAGTTTATCCTGTTTTTGACGAGGGATTTAAAAGCCGATTGATTGAACAAATTCAATTGGCTAAAGACTACGTTTGTTGTGGTCCTGAAGGAGTTAAAATTCATAATTTGCGAGTGGAAACCTACAAGCGAATAGAATCCCTTAATATGATGATTCTTAAAGTTCAAGACAACTTTCCGGTTGCCAGTATTCATGAATTCGATAAAGTTGTAGAGATTATTGAAAAGAAGGACTTAAGTTCAATTCTGGAGGTTATTCCAAATTTTGTTGTGCAATTGGAAGAAAATATTCCAAGACAAAACGCAGAGGTGATCCAAAGTATTATTGACCGTATTTTATCTTTGTCCCAAATTCTTTATCTCGATAAAATTGAACTTAATCGATTGCTTAATTCTAGAGGTTTACTCAAAGAAGAGGTGTTTCGTTGCCTCAATCATTTGTGGGCAACTATGCAAGATATTATGGAGATTGGACATGATCTATACTGTGATAAAGATCCTATGAAATGTGTAGAGTATGAAACGAATTACTTGAAAATGAAAGTAAAAACTTTTTGGATTCATTCCGATCAGGATTTGGTTAGCTGATTGGGATTTATAATTTAATAGTAAGTAAAGTGATAATGGTAAATGAGAAAAATGGCGATCAATTTGATTGCCATTTTTATATAGTTTAAACTAGAATAGCTTTATAGATAGAAATATATTTGTTGACCTTTCCAAAATAATTTTTCACATTGTGCAGTTAGGCTACCCTTTTATTATTTCTTTTAGGTTTGCTTTCAATTAGGCTCAGTGAAAATTTGAAGTAGGTAAATATATTATGAGTTTTGGTTAACTATTTTTTAAAATTTCTTATGGTTTTAGTTTCGCTGTCCAAAATAATAAATACTGAGTTAGGAGATAATTTTGAGGTTGGATAAAAATCTGGCATAAATTTTAATCCGAAGTATAATGAATCCTCGTTGGAGCTATTTTTTGCTTTGGATTTATTGCACAATTACTAGCTAATTAAATGGCAGGCCTACTTTCGTTACAGATCCAATTTGTACAATGTCTTTGAATTTTTATTGATTTGTTTACTTGTTATGGCGATTAAAGGATTGATTACGAACGTGTTGAACTCTTGCGGTTACTGTCGGATTCGTTTACATACAAAAATCTCTTTTTCCAAAGAATCCAATATTCTCTTCGCTCCTTTTAAACTTCCAAAAATATTTCATCAGGTTACCAGGGAGTTAAGAGGATGTTTCCAAATACTTTTAAAAAAGATTAGGAAGTGGCAAAAAAAATCTGTTATCTTTGCACCCGCTTTACAACGGTAAGGTGTTTTAGATTTGAAGGAGAATGAGGTTTAGAAATAAGTTCTTCGGAGATTGAAAAAAACTTTTTTAAATTTTTATTGGTTTGCATTAGGATATGTGAAAATATTTCGATTATCTTTGCAGCCGCTTACAGAGTTAACGAACGCTGGGGCCACTAGGAAACATGGGGTTTTGGGCGAAATTAGCGCTGAAAAAAAGTTTAAAAAAGATTTGCAAGTTTGGGATTAAATTCTTTATCTTTGCAACCGCTTTTAGAGGCAGTAATGACTGTCTTGCTAAAGAAAAAATAATGAACAGATCGCCTTTATTAGTAGGGGGTAAACGATCGGGAAAGTTCTTTGAAAATATTGGAAACAAGAAGTTAGGTAAATACAAGAATAGAACCTTGTCAATAAGAAATACGATAACTTTAATATTATCCATGAGCAGAATTAATAAAAACTTTTATACAACGAAGAG
>NZ_JBFHJW010000060.1:0-23503 GCF_041595635.1 Labilibaculum sp. | reverse complement strand
TCATCAGAAAATCTCTTATTGAAATTCACAATAAAGTCATTGTTGTACTCCTGAAAAGTTCTTTCATACTTTTCGTACTCCGAAACATCAATAGAACCAATTGCAGTTCTTTCTTCTCTTAAATCAGTGTAAGTATCCACACCAAAACGAGCTACTACATTAATATTGTCGTTAAACTCATAAGAAGCCTGGAATTTTCCAAAGAAACGAGTTCTGGTATCAGTTTCATAATTCTCATAAAGAGTAAAATATGGATTATCCCAATAGTTTGGATCTGTATCGTTATAAGCCTGTGGATTCCAAGTAGTATTATCCTTTGTTAAAAGGTAAGCATTCTCTTGTTCTTTTAGATCCACATTCATTTGGTACCATTGTCTTAACATTTGTACAACATTACCAGCATCGTAACCTGTTCCGTATCTACCTTGTCCAGAAGTTCTGTTAAAAGTAGTTTTAGTATCAAATTTCAATTTGTCGGTAAGATTGTAAGAAGCACTTACATCGATTATATCTTTTTTGATTTTACTATTTTCAAGGATACCTGTTCTGTCATCGTTGGTGTAACCCATACGGAAAGTTCCTTTTTCATTTCCTCCGTCGATAGCAATACTAGTAACACTACTGTATCCATTTTTGAAAATATAGCTAGGTCCATGATCTGGAGCAGACCAAGTACTTTTTTGTCCATATGTATCCAATTCTGGATATAAAGAATTCCATCCAAAAACCTGAGTAGAACCATCAAAAGCACCACCATAAGAAGCATCTTCGTAGTAAGGAACTGCGTAATCATCAGTACCATCACCATCTACATCAATATCATCAAATGAACCTGTAGAACCATAGTAAGCACCGTAACCTGCACCATACTGATATTGGTATTCTGGGAAAGTTTTCTTGTCATATGTAGTAACCGACATACTTTGGTTAATCGTAACCCCAATGCCTTTTTTCGCTTTACCACGTTTTGTTGTGATTAAGATCACACCATTGGCAGCATCAGAACCGTAAAGAGCCGAAGCAGTTGCACCTTTCAGTACAGAAATAGACTCGATAGATTCTGGATCGATATCCGAAGCAGCATTACCATAATCGTAACCCCCTCTATTTGTTGATGCATCAGTAGTATTTGTATTACTATTACTAATAGGTACCCCATCAACAACAAACAACGCCTGATTATTTCCTGTGAAAGAGTTAGAACCCCTGATAATAGCATTTACAGAACCACCAATTTGTCCTGACTTTTTAATAGAAAGACCACTTACTCTACCAGAAAGAGAACTAATAAAACTATTGTCTTTCGCGGTACTTACGTCATCGCCGCCCACTTCCTGAACAGCATAACCCAGTGATTTTTTCTCTTTTGTAATACCCAAAGCTGTTACAACAACCTCATCCATTCCGATGGATTCTGTTTCCATTACAGCATTAATTACAGTTTTGTTTCCAACTGTAATTTCCTGAGTAATCATTCCCACAAAGCTAATCAACAAAACATCTGAAGATTTTGCTTCTAAGGAAAATTGTCCATCAATATTAGTACTAGCACCAATAGTGGTTCCTTTTATTACAACAGATACTCCGGGCATGCCCAGACCATCTTCAGCACTGGTAATCGTACCAGAAATCTGCTTGCTTTGCGCAGTCACTACTTGTGTCCCCATAAAAATGAGAAACACAAACAGTCCAATCATTTTTTTCATAAAAAAACTTTTTAGTTAGTAATTAAGTAAAGATGCAAAATGGTTAATGATAATTTTCTGATTATAAAAATAGCATTAAAATTCCTTTTAACAAAAATTAACACCCCTTTAACAATTGCCCTAAGCATGACAATTATCATGAATAAGCGTACACACCCCTATTTTGGGGTACCCTTCAAAATATTTTACAAACAGATTGAGATTTAAAAATCAAGACGATAGCATCTTTTAATCAGATAAAAGACATGCAGGCAAAAAAAAATAAAAAAAAGTGTTTTTTTATCAAAAAAAAATCCTTCAAAGTCAAAATAACCTATAAAATTAACCAAATACTCCCCCAAATAGAAGAGTTAACTCCCCATAAAGATCATTCTTTTCATTCTCTAGTATTAAAAAAATGGGGTATATACATAATTTCCCAATAAAATAGCAATTCTAAATAGGCATTGAGAATCCCAAAATTCCACCTGCGGGCTTAGACACAATATTTGAATTTATTACATTTGGTAAAATTTAACTAAAATGAATAGAGCACTATCAAAATTAAAGCCTTCGGAAATATGGAATCATTTCGAAGATATTTGCCAAATTCCAAGACCCTCGAAAAAAGAAGAGCAAATAATCGACTTTCTACTACAATTTGGCAAAAAGCTGAATTTGAAATGTAAAAGAGATGAAATTGGCAATGTTCTAATAAGTAAACCAGCAACTCCAGGTCTAGAGAACCTGAAAACAATTGTTTTACAATCTCATATTGATATGGTTTGTGAAAAGAACAATGAAACACTTCATGATTTTGAGAAGGATCCCATTGTGCCATGGATTGATAATGGATGGGTAAAAGCAAAAGGAACAACTCTTGGCGCCGATGATGGCATTGGTATGGCAGCAGAAATGGCTATATTAAACTCAACCGATATTGAACATGGTCCTATCGAATGCCTGTTTACGGTCGACGAAGAAACTGGATTATCGGGTGCATTTGCCTTACAGCCAGATTTTTTCAAAGGCAATATCTTATTGAATCTGGATTCGGAAGATGAAGGAGAACTATTTATTGGTTGTGCCGGCGGAATTGACACAATGGCAACAATCACCTATTTAAAGGAAGAGCTTCCCAAGGGGCATTTCGCCGTTAGAATTGACGTAAATGGTCTTTTGGGTGGTCATTCTGGCGATGAAATAAACAAAGGCCGGGGCAACTCGAATAAACTACTCAACCGTTTCCTTTGGCAACTCAATAAAAAATATGGTATTCGCATTGCACATTTCGATGGAGGAAATTTACGAAATGCAATTCCTCGTGAAGCTCATGCCATCATTACCTTCCCATCAGAATTTAAAGAAAATGTTCGTGTAGATTTAAATATTTATGCAACTGAAATGGAAGAAATTTGGAAAATTAGCGAACCCAAGCTAAAAATAAGCTTAGAATCAATAGATAAGCCACGTTTTGTTATTGACAAAAAAAGTTCTTCAAGTTTATTAGATGCTTTATACGCATGTCCTCATGGCGTTTTTTCGATGAGTTCAAAAATGCCAGGCATGGTAGAAACATCCACCAACCTTGCATCTGTAAAATTTAAAAATGACAATCATATTGTAATTACAACTTCGCAAAGAAGTGATGTGGATAGTGAAAAATACAATATTGCGCAAATGGTAGGAATCACATTCACCATGGCCAATGCTAAAATAGAACACAGCGAAGGATATCCAGGCTGGACTCCCAACCCAGATTCAGAGATTTTAAAAGTGGCCGTGAATTCATACAAAAAACTTTTTGGAAACGAACCTGTAGTCCGTTCTATTCATGCAGGCCTTGAATGCGGCTTATTTTTGGAAAAATATCCCAATATGGATATGATTTCTTTTGGACCTACGCTAAGAGATGTACATTCTCCTGACGAAAAGATAAATATTGAAACAGTTCAGAAATTTTGGAAACATCTGCTGGATATTCTTAAAAATACACCAAGCATTGATTAAATTCTAAAGTAGGATAAAAGAGCAATGGTGATTCATAAAATATGAATCGCCATTATTTTGGCCACATATGGAGCTGTTAAGCCAAAAAACCGGATAAAGCAATATACTAACCCCCTCGAAACACTTGCACAACTACTAATTTAGGCTTTAAACAACGGAGAAAGTCCAGTGTCTGTTCTTTTTTTATTGTCAATTTGCAGTGGATAATACTTATTAACATTCAACATATCGCTATTAACAAACAAAAAACGAACGTTGGTCAACTTATATTATTTACAATGATTTTTCATAAATCAAACACAAATAATTTCCTTTTTGTATTTAGATAAAAAGAGTAGTTTTGTGAGCAATTTTTAAATACTAATGAAGTGAAGCAAGAAGTCTACAATAGTATAGAAACATGGTTCAATAGCTATGTTGAGGGTTTTGAAAATGAAAATGAAAAAGATAATATTATCTTAAAACGAGACCACTCCTTTCGAGTAGTTAAGTTGACCAAAGAGCTTGGAGAAAAATTAGATTTATCAGATTCAGACATTCTACTAATTCAGTGCATAGCATTACTTCACGACCTTGGAAGATTTAAACAATTAGTTAACTACGGTACATTTTCCGACACCGATGAAATAAACCATATTCAATTAGGGTTAGCTACCCTTACTGAACATGATGTCTTAGCCGAACTAAACGAAGAGGAAAGAAACATTGTATTAGAGTGCATCACCTACCATCATGAACCAGTGTTGCCAAAAAACATCAATTCCTTGGCCTTGCCTTTAATCCAAGTCCTTAGAGATGCAGACACTATTGACATTCTCCACATTGTTTCAAACTACTACTTAAACAATAAAATAGGCACAAACAAAAGACTGGAAATGGAACTATCCGATAAACCTGATGTTTCAAAAAAAGTCTATCAAAGTATCATGGACGAAAAACAGGTTGCTTTTAAAAACATTTTAACCATTAACGATCTTAAGCTTTATCAAATGTCTCTTATTTATGATCTAAACTTTAAGATAAGCTTTAAAATCATCAGCGAAAAAACCTATTTAAAACAAATCTTTGAAACTCTGCCTAAGAAAGATCTTGTAATTGATATGTACCGACAAATGAAGATTTTCCTTGAAAATCAGCTCTAGTTGTAAAACACCCACAAAGCTTATCTAGACTTATTAAAAATAAAATAGTGTATTTTTATAATTTATATTGAATAATGTATATATTTACACCAGATTATTATTCAATAAAAGATTAAACAATGAGGGATATAGTTTGCAACTGTCAAATGGTGGACAGAAAAACCATAAATAAGGCAATTCACCAAAAAAATGCAACAACAATAGAGGAAATAAGAAGGTACACTGGAGCTAATACTGGCTGTGGAAAATGCATGAGCTACATCAATAATATCCTAGATACAGAAGTTCCAAAGGTGGCCGTTAAAGTTGAGAACACAAGCCAAAGCAAATTTAAACTTTGGTAAAAACATAAAGCTTCGGAAATTCCGAAGCTTATTTTTTTAGATATTCTTACTTAACGTATAGAAGTAACAGTACTCCTAAGGTAGATTTTATTGATATCCTACCCATCTTTTTAATGCAGCTACAAGCTAGATATTTATGACTTTTCAGAATTAAATCAGTATTCTAACTTTTCTTACCAATTTCTCATCCTTCAAATCCACTAAATTCATAACAACATCACCTAGAATAGTAAATCACAAACATCATAGATGTTTATATGGCTGGAAAAGTCAACTCCTTCCACATAATCACTCTAATAACTAGAAAGTGAGAATATAGTATGTTAGAATAAAACCAAGACTATTCTTAATTCTTATACATACAAAAAGGGTTACCGAAACTGGCAACCCTTTTAAATATCCATAATGAAGTTTTTTTACATCAAGAAACTCAATAAAATACCAGCACCAACTGCCGATCCAATCACACCAGAAACATTTGGAGCCATTGCGTGCATCAACAAGTGGTTAGTAGGATCATTTTCCAATCCCATAACCTGAACAACTCGTGCACTATCAGGAACTGCAGAAACACCAGAGGCACCAATCATAGGATTAATAGGCCGGTCTTTTGGTGAAACCCAATTCATTATTTTGGCAAAAATTACACCTCCAGCCGTAGCAACAATAAAGGAAGCTGCCCCCAATCCAAAAATCAAGATAGAATCCTTAGTTAAGAAAATATCAGCCTGAGTAGATGCACCAACAGTAACACCTAACAAAATTGTAATTGTATTGATTAACGCATTACTTGCAGTATCGGCCAAGCGATTAGTTACGGTTGATTCTTTAAGTAGGTTACCAAAGAACAACATACCCAAAAGAGGCAATGCTGTAGGAGAAATAAAGGCAGTTAACAACAAACCAATAATTGGGAAAATAATTTTTTCAAGACGAGTTACAGCACGAGGAGGCTTCATCTTAATTTTACGTTCTTTTTTAGTGGTTAGTAAGTTAATTATTGGTGGCTGAATTACAGGTACCAAAGCCATATAAGAGTAGGCTGCAATTGCAATAGGTCCAATCAGATTTTTCACTGTTTCACCATTTGCCATTACATTCATACCATTGGCTAGTTTCGAAGATAAAAAGATGGCCGTAGGACCATCAGCCCCTCCAATAATTCCAATTGCACCAGCTTCGGGCGGTGCAAAACCTAACCAAAGAGCGCCTAAAAAGGTAGCAAAAATACCAATTTGAGCTGCTGCTCCTAAAATCATCAATCGAGGATTACTGATTAAAGATGAAAAGTCGGTCATGGCGCCAATCCCCAAAAAGATTAATGGAGGGTACCAGCCGTTTACTACTCCTGAATACAGGATGTTCATGACCGAGCCTGGCTCATAAATACCCAATTTCAAGTTGAAATCAACAGCTTGAAACATAGGTATATTACCAATAATAATACCCATTCCAATAGGAATTAAAAGCAAAGGTTCATAGTCATACTTAATGGCTAGAAAAATAAAAAACAAGCCAATCAACACCATAAACAAGTGTCCTGCAGTGACATTCGCAAAACCAGTAAATTCGTAAAAATTCTTAAGACCAACTACAGCTCCTGAGTTATTTTCGCAATTAAGACTGGGGTTCCCAAAAACAAGAATATCCCCATCTATTTTTGCAATACGCGTGCCTAGATCGAGATTTTCATTTGTTGTTAGGTAACTGTTCGAACTTGAGTTTGGGTCGAGATTTTTAGAGAGATGAGTCACAATTTGGGGGTGATATGTCATAATCACATTTTCACCTTGCACTTCCCAATTTCCACTAAACCGCTGTTTTACCGAATCCATGATAAATGTTTTATCATTTTTGAATTCGAAAATTTTATATCTTTTTACTGTTTTATCAGAAATTCCAGTCGGACTGGGGATATAACCATCTACATGATTTACCCATTTCCCTGTAGTTAATTTCGCTGCGGTATCAGATGATTTTTGGGCAATGGAGTTAAAAGCCAACCCCATTACCAAAATCATAGAGAATACCAATGAATAAAGCTTTCTCATTTATATCGTTTTTGCATTTTTTATTGAAATATTATGCTATTTCAATCAATACGTCATCCTGAAGTACGCTATCGCCAACTGCAACCTTTATAGCTTTAACAGATCCTCCTTTTTCGGCTAACACATTATTTTCCATTTTCATTGCTTCCATCACCAAAAGAGTATCTCCTGGATTAATAGAATCACCAACTGCAACGTTAATTTTAATAATACTTCCTGGAAGTGGTGCTTTTACAACAGCCGATCCAGATCCACCTTTTTTAATACTACCTTCTCCCGGTTTGTTAACAACCGCTTTACGAACTAATCTAGGAGTTTTCGATGCTTTTTCCTCAACTTCTACATCAACATCATAACTCGTTCCGTTCACTTCAATTTTGGCTTCTGATCCTTGAAAATCTTTGATTTCAACATCATATTCCTGCCCTCTTATTGTAAATTTGAACTTCTTCATTTTGATTATCTTGGTTGATTCATTACTCCATAGATCTTGGAACTCCATGGTGAATAATTCTTTGTAACTTTTTTAATTGTGATGATGTTACTTTCTTCATCGTGATTCTGGTTAGAATGCAAATACAAAGCCATAGCTATTGCAGCATTTACACCATCTTCGATGTCTAAATCATCAGTCTCGGCGCTAGGCTTACCTGCTTTAGCCAACTTCTTCCTCAAGTTAAGTTGCAAAAGCTTAGGTAAATTAATAAACACAATAACTAGTAGAACCAACGCAATAAATACGATTGAATAACCTACAATAGCTACTGTCCATCCACCTTGACTTCCTATAGATAAAATATTCATTAACATAGAACAATTTTTTACAATGGAATATTAGAATGTTTCTTAGGTGGATTCACTTGCTTTTTAGTCTGAAGAGACTGAAATGCGCGAATCACTCTAAAACGAGTATTACGTGGCTCAATTACATCATCGATATAACCATATGATGCTGCATTGTATGGATTTGCAAATGCTTCGTTGTACTCAATTTCGGTATCAGCAATAAATTTCGCTTTATCAGCTTCATTTAATTCTTTCATTTTTCTACCGTGAAGCACTTCAATTGCACCTTTAGCACCCATAACAGCAATTTCTGCCGAAGGCCATGCATAATTTAAATCACCACGAAGTTGCTTACAAGACATTACATCATGAGCACCACCATAAGATTTTCTTAGAGTAATAGTTACTTTTGGTACAGTAGCCTCACCATAAGCGAACATTAATTTCGCTCCATGAGTAATGATACCACCAAACTCTTGACTTGATCCAGGTAAGAAACCAGGAACATCAACCAAGGTTAAAATTGGAATATTGAAACAGTCACAGAAACGGATGAATCGAGCTGCTTTTCTTGAAGACTCAATATCAAGTACACCGGCAAGGAAACTAGGCTGATTTGCTACAACACCTACCGACATTCCACCCATACGAGTAAAACCAACGATAATATTTTTAGCATAGTGACGGTGAACCTCTAAAAATTCAGCATCATCAGCAATCGTATAAATTACATCCTTCATGTCGTAAGGCATGTTCGGATTTGCAGGAATGATTTCGTTAAGAATATCATCCATTCTATCGATTGGATCAGTACATTTTGTAATTGGAGCTTCCTCCAAATTATTTGAAGGCATGTAAGACAAAAGCTTACGGATAATCATAATCCCTTCCTCTTCGTCTTCCAACATAAAATGAGACACTCCAGATTTAGAAGCGTGCATTTTAGCACCTCCAAGATCTTCAACAGAAATATCTTCACCAGTTACTGTCTTAACAACTTTAGGACCTGTAACAAACATGTAAGATTTTTCTTCCGTCATCATGATAAAATCAGTAAGAGCTGGAGAGTAAACAGCGCCCCCTGCACAAGGACCGAAAATTGCAGAAATTTGAGGAATCACCCCTGAAGCAAGAATGTTTCTTTCAAAGATCTCAGCATATCCTGCTAAAGCAGTTACACCTTCCTGAATACGAGCTCCTCCTGAATCATTCAATCCAATTACCGGTGCACCCATTTTCATGGCCATGTCCATAATTTTACAAATCTTCTGAGCGAATGTTTCTGACAAAGACCCTCCAAAAACAGTAAAATCCTGAGAGAATACGAAGATCAAACGTCCATCAACCGTACCTTGACCGGTAACAACTCCATCCCCTAAGAATTTTGTTTTTTCCATTCCAAAATTGGTACAGCGGTGAGTAACAAACATGTCAAATTCCTCGAAACTTCCCTCATCAAGAAGCATATCGATTCGTTCTCGAGCTGTATATTTGCCTTTCTTGTGTTGAGATGCGATTCTTTTCTCACCTCCACCAAGCTTAGCCTCAGCTCTTAAATCAATTAACTTTTTAATTTTTTCCTGACTAGCCATAACTTATTGAGTTATTATTGTTATTGAGTATTCTTATTTGTTACCACAAAGCTCTGTCAACACACGCTGAGTTGATTTTGGATGTAAAAACCCAATTTTCAATCCTTCTGCTCCGTTACGTGGTGCTTTGTCAATAACCTGGCAGCCTGCCTCTTGAACATCGGTCAATGCTTGTTGAACATCATCAACAGCAAAGGCCATGTGGTGCATTCCACCTCCTGTTTTGGCAACAAATTTACCAATAGGACCTTCAGGATCTGTAGATTCCAACAACTCAATTTTGGTGTCCCCAACTTTAAAAAAAGCTGTTTTCACTTTCTGATCAACAACTTCTTCAACAGCATAACACTCTAATCCCAATACTTTTTCATAAAAAGGAATTGCTTCATCTAAACTTTTTACAGCTATACCAATGTGTTCAATATGCGATGGTTTCATAATTATATATATTTTAAATTAAATGTTCATGACAAAAATATCGAATTGAAAAACGTCAATCAATAATCTGCAACATTATTAAACTTGTTTTTCAACATATATTATAAAAAAAAGGACAAGATCACACTTTCCCTTTAAAAATCAAACAAATAAGAGTTTTCAAAAACCGCTTTCTCTTCTTAATTTAGAAATACATGCTTCGAAAAGCGTGTAAACACTTTTTTTCAAAAGTATCCATTTTTTTTACGGTACTCAAAGAAAATCTCTTTTCCTTTAAAACAGAAATATTTTTTACTATTACTCAACATACCGACCATTAAATATTCACATTTATTGACAAATAAAAAAAAAGTATAACACGTATAAAAACGGCTGTTTATCAAGATTTGAATTTCATTTTTCATGTAATAGGGATAAATCTCTGCAAAATCCTCTACTCATCGCATCGGTTTTTCTTTAACTGTGTAAAGTCTTTTACTTATATTTGCAGCTTGAAAACATCTTTCAGCCATTATTATAAATAATTTAAGTAGATTCTAAGATGATACTATTCTTTAAAAAAGACGCAGTACACTTTGTTGTTCAGACAACTAGCCAATTGAACGGATTGGATACAGACAAGCTTTCCTGGCTATTCGGAAATGCCTCGCAAATCCAAGAGGAGGAAATTATGGCATTTTTTGTAGGTCCCAGAAAGGAAATGATTACTCCTTGGAGTACAAATGCCGTTGAAATCACTCAAAACATGGGCATTACTGGAATTCTTAGAATCGAGGAATTTCTAATGGTTTCTAACGATAAAGCAGAGTATGATCCAATGCTTCAAGCTTTTTATCAAAAAATAGATCAACATATTTACACCATTGAGAAGCTACCCGATCCAATTGTATCTATCCAAAATATTTCAGAATACAACCAGCAAGAAGGACTAGCTCTTAGCGAAGAAGAAATCGCCTATTTAGATAGTGTAGCCAAAAAAATTGGTCGACCGCTAACCGATTCCGAAGTGTTCGGATTTTCTCAGGTAAACTCAGAACATTGTCGACATAAAATATTCAACGGAAGCTTTGTTATTGATGGAGAAGAAAAAGAATCTTCTTTGTTCCAATTGATCAAGAAAACTTCAAAAGAAAATCACAACCGAATTGTTTCGGCCTACAAAGACAACTGTGCATTCCTAGAGGGACCAAAAGCAGAGCAATTCGCTCCTGCAAGCCACGACAAAGGAGATTTTTTCCAAACCAAAGACATCAACACGGTTATCTCGCTGAAAGCAGAGACCCATAACTTCCCAACTACTGTTGAACCATTTAATGGAGCTGCAACGGGAACTGGTGGTGAAATTCGCGACCGTATTGCAGGAGGTAAGGCTTCGGTTCCTATGGCCGGAACTGCTGTTTACATGACTTCTTACCCACGACTTGAAGCTTCTCGTTCATGGGAAAATGCTACCGACGCAAGAAAATGGTTGTACCAAACTCCCGAAGAAATCTTAATTAAAGCTTCGAACGGAGCTAGTGATTTTGGAAACAAATTCGGACAGCCACTTATTTGTGGTTCTGTTCTTACCTTTGAACATTTCGAAAACAACAAAAAGTATGGTTACGATAAGGTGATCATGCAAGCTGGTGGAATTGGCTATGGCCGTTTCGAACAAGCACAGAAAGATGTTCCTGAAAAAGGTGATAAAGTAGTCCTTTTAGGAGGAGATAATTATAGAATTGGAATGGGTGGTGGTGCTGTTTCCTCTGTTGCTACTGGTGAATTCACTAACTCTATTGAGTTAAACGCCGTGCAACGTTCCAATCCAGAAATGCAAAAAAGAGTTTGCAACGCCATTAGAGCCATGGCTGAAATCGACGAAAACCCAATTGTGTCCATACACGATCATGGTGCAGGTGGTCACTTAAACTGTCTTTCGGAATTGGTAGAAGAAACAGGTGGAAAAATCGACTTGAATGCTCTTCCTGTTGGAGATCCAACTTTATCGGCAAAAGAAATTGTAGGCAATGAGTCTCAAGAAAGAATGGGACTGGTAATCAAAGAAAAAGATGTTGCCCTTTTAACTCGTATTGCAGACCGCGAAAGAGCTCCTATTTACCAAGTTGGTGAAACTACTGGAGACATGCGCTTTACTTTTGAAGACAAAAAAACGGGAAAAAACCCAATTGATCTTGCCTTATCGGAGATGTTTGGAAAACCACCCAAAACGGTATTAACAGATCAAACCCTAAATGAAAAATTCGAAGCAGTTGCTTACGATAATTCCAAAATAGAAGAGTACATCGAAAATGTGCTTCAACTAGAGGCTGTAGCTTGTAAAGACTGGTTAACAAACAAAGTTGACCGCTCGGTAACAGGTAAAATTGCCATGCAACAGTGTGCAGGACCTCTTCAATTACCATTGAATAACTTAGGTGCTGTTGCAATTGATTTTCAAGGAGAAAAAGGAATTGCAACTTCCATTGGACATACTCCCATTGCAGCTTTGGTTGATTCTGAAAATGGATCTCGCTTATCCATTGCGGAATCCTTAACCAATATGGTTTGGGCTCCAATTGAGCAAGGACTAAAAGGAGTGTCATTATCTGCAAACTGGATGTGGCCTTGTAAAAACCCTGGTGAAGATGCCCGATTGTATCAGGCAGTTCAGTCGATTAGTGATTTTGCCATCGAATTGGGAGTCAACATTCCAACTGGAAAAGATTCTCTTTCCATGACTCAAAAATATGGAAGCGATGATGTGGTTTATTCTCCTGGAACAGTGATCATCTCCACTGTTGGTGAAATTATCGACATCAACAAAATGATTTCTCCAGTCTTGAAGAACGAAACCGATTCACAATTAATATATATCGATTTTTCGAAAGATGCTTTCCAATTAGGCGGAAGTAGTTTTGCACAAATCGTTAACAAATTAGGAAATCAAACTCCTGATGTGAAAGATTCGAAATATTTCGCCAAGGCATTCACAACATTGCAGCAGTTAATTCTCGATGAGAAAGTACTTGCCGGACACGATATTTCGGCAGGTGGGATGATTACTGCCCTACTCGAAATGTGCTTTGCAGATAACCGATTGGGCGCAAACATCGACTTGAGTTCGATTCAGGAAGCTGATGTAGTGAAAGTATTGTTCAGTGAAAATCCTGGTGTTCTAATTCAAGTTAAAGATGTGGCTGGCGTTTCTGAAATATTAAACGAAAAAGGCATAGAATTCCACGTGATTGGTTCTTTAGCCGAAGCTGGAAAAATGAACATCACCAAAGGAGAAAAAGTTTTCGATTTAGATATTGAATCTCTACGTGATTTATGGTTTAAAACTTCCTATCTGCTTGACAGAAATCAGTCGGGTAATGATTTAGCTTTGGAACGATTCAAATCCTACAAAGAGAATGCTCTTGAATTCAACTTCCCTGCTAACTTTACCGGAAAATTCGCACAGTACGGAATTGATCCAAAAAGAAAAGACAAATCAGGCGTGAAAGCAGCTATCATTCGTGAGAAAGGTGTGAATGGCGATCGCGAAATGGCTTGGATGATGCACCTAGCCGGCATGGATGTAAAAGACATTCACATGACAGATTTAATTGCTGGGCGTGAAGATCTTTCGGATGTAAACATGATTGTATTTGTTGGTGGATTCTCTAATTCGGATGTTTTAGGTTCTGCAAAAGGATGGGCCGGAGCCTTCCTTTACAACGAAAAAGCGAAAAAAGCGCTCGACAATTTCTACGCTAGAAAAGACACTTTAAGTCTTGGTGTTTGTAATGGTTGTCAGTTAATTTCTGAATTGGGACTCATTTACCCTGATCATGAAAAGCATCCAAAATTACTTCACAACGAATCGCATAAATTCGAATCGGGATTTGTGAGCGTTACTGTTCAGGAAAACAACTCGGTAATGCTTTCCTCTTTGGCAGGAAGTAAATTGGGTATTTGGGTGGCTCACGGAGAAGGTAAATTTGAATTGCCTTACGCCGAAGATCAGTACCAGATTCCAATGAAATACAATATCGATCAGTATCCAGCGAATCCTAATGGATCGCCTTTTGCTACCGCGGCAATTGCTTCAAAAGATGGTCGTCATTTAGCCATGATGCCTCACCTGGAAAGAGCAACTTACCCATGGAATTGGCCTCATTACAACGAAAATAGAATTGATGATGAAGTTTCTCCATGGATTGAAGCCTTTGTGAATGCAAAAAACTGGATTATGGAAAACAAATAATATCAATACATTAACAAGAGAATACCTCCTTACTTAAGGGGGTATTTTTTTTGTAATTACACCAAGTTATACCTATCAATTTTTTAGCTAACTTGTAGATCCAAATAAAATAAGATCTGTATATGAAACAATTTTTACCACTACTCACTATTTTTGGATTGGCATACGCTTGTGCCCCTCCCCATAAAATAAATCAAAACGAAGAAAAATTACCCTCTGCTCAAAACGAAAAAAGAATTCATATTGAGAAACAGATCGCTCCTGGCACTTGCTCTTTGCAAATTGCCAATTGCACAATTATAGAAGAAAACAGCAAAACCTATCTGGTCGGAAACATTGCTTCTATTAAGGCTTATGGTGCGGGTTTCACAAGTTCTTTCGAAAAAGGCCAAAAACTAACAGTGATTCTTACCGAACAACAATTGATGCATTTGAAAGATCTGAAAACAATCTCTTGTCTCATTTCAGATGTCAACGCAATAAAAAATGAATCTCATTTCAAACTGGTAGAGTATCAGCAAGCCATCGAGAAATAAATTCAAATCCATTCTCTTACTCTTATTGCCCCTTCTTAAAAGATCATCAAAAACCATTTGTAACTATAAATCTACTTTTCAAGTTAATTTACTGAGTTGTTCTCAACTTAAACACAAGTACACCAAACAATGTAATCACACCAATTACAGATATTCTGTAACAAAAAATTCAATATGAAATCACTTTTTACACTACTACTTGCTTTCACATTTTCACTAACAGCTTCTGCTCAAAACAAAAAACTAACAGCCGAAGAGAAGGCAAATCTGAACGTCAAAAATATTGTCATTACCGAGGAAACCTATGAGGATATAACAAATCCAACTTTAAATAGAAGAAAGCTTTCTAAAATTGCCGATCAAAATGCAGGAAAACCAAAGCGTGCTGATGATCCTATTTCCAGGATTCAATACGAAATAAGCATTCTAAAAAACCCCCTTACGGGTAGTGTTCCTGCCAACATAAGAAAGTTAGAAAAAGCCTACGTTCTTTCTTCCGCATCAGGATTACAATCGGGTTTAAAAGCCGGGGGATTGTCTTTCACCAATAGCGGCCCTGTAAATGTTGGTGGACGAACAAGAGCTTTGGCCATTGATATGCAGAACGAAAATATCATTCTTGCCGGAGGAACCACTGGCGGCATGTGGAAATCGACCGATAATGGCGAAAATTGGGTCCGTACTACCGATCTGGAAGATCACCCAAGTGTAACCGCTATTGCTCAGGATCCGACAAACCCAATAACTTGGTACTACACTACTGGCGAATTAATTGGTTCTGCCAGCGAAGATGGAGCTCTCTATCGTGGAAATGGTCTTTTTAAATCAACCAATAATGGCGACAGCTGGACTTCTCTTAGCTCTACGGCCTCGAATACTTCAGAAGTTTACGATCCTTTCGATTACTGCTGGAATATCTGTATCGATCCCAATAATGGAGACGTTTATGTGGCGACAGCCGATGGAATCAAACGATCGACAGATGGTGGAAACAGCTGGGCTGATGTGATTGCCAGCGACGCCTACTACGAAGATATTATTTGTACCGACAATGGAATTAAGTACGCTTCACTAAGTGCCGATGGAACAACAAAGGGAATTTACCGATCAGCAACAGGAAATTCGGGCGATTGGGAGAATATTACACCCAGCGCTTTCCCTGCCGATTACGACCGCATTGTTCTGGCATACGCTCCTGGCAGCACCAGCGAAGAGATCCTTTACATTTTAGCACAGACAATTGGCGAAGGAATGCAGGGACATAGTTTCTGGAAGCTAAACTACAGCTCATCCACCAATTATTCCTGGGAAAACAGATCGATGAACCTACCTGAAGGAGGCGATGGCGATCGTGACGTGAATGGCTACGATTCCCAAGGATCCTACAATATGGTAATTAAAGTGGCTCCCGATGATGAAAATATGGTATTCATTGGTGGTACCAATCTATATCGTTCCGATGATGCTTTTGCCACAGAAGCGAGTCCTCTAAGCGTTGGAGAATCATCCGATGCTTCGAACACCTATTGGATTGGAGGCTATGCTACCGAAAACAATGTGAGTCAATACCCCAACCATCACCCAGATGTGCACTCTTTGGTTTTTAAAAGCGATAACTCTACCTTAATTTGTGGTCATGATGGTGGTCTTAGCATCACCACTAATTATAAGAAGAAAAGCGACACCAACTCCAGTGAATCGGCAAGCACTCCGGTCGATTGGACATTCTTAAATAATGGATACCTAACCACGCAAGCCTACACTTTGGCCATCGATCACGATATAACCAACAGCAAGTATATGCTTACCGGATTTCAGGATAACGGAACCTGGCTCGGAAGAAGTGCCTCGGCAAGCCAGGAGTGGGAGTATTTTAATTCCGGCGATGGAAGTTACTGTAGCATTCTGGATTTAGGAGAACATTATTTATCCTCCTCGCAAAACGGAGTTGTTTATCTGGAAACCGATCCTGATGGCAGTAGCTATACCTACACTCGTGTGGATCCGGAAGGGGCTAGCGGACAAAGTTTCATCAATCCATTTATTGTGGATGCCAACAACAGTGAAATTCTTTACTATGCAGCAGGAAATTATATTTGGAGAAACTCGAACATTTTCGAAATTCCTCAACTTCAATACACCGAAGCCACAAAAAATTGGGAGCAGTTAGAAATCTCGAAAATCAGCGGAAGCGTTTCTGCCATAGAATCGTCAACCTTTCCTGCTCATATTTTGTACTACGGAACCTCTTTGGGCAAAGTCTATAAAATTGAAAACGCCCATTCGGAGTGGGCAAAAAGAACCGATATTACGGGCAGCAGCATGCCTTCGGGAAATGTAATTTCTATCGATGCCAATCCTTTAAATGCCGACGAAGTACTGGTTGGCTTTTCGAACTATGGAATTGAAAGTATCTTTAGCACAACCGATGGTGGCCAAAGCTGGTCGGCCGTAAGTGGTAATCTGGAAGAAATAAATGGAGAAAACAACGGACCTTCTGTTCGCTCGGTTTCCTTTATGGTCTCGCCCACCGATACCACCTACTACGCAGGAACCAGTACCGGATTGTACAGCACCACCAGCTTAAATGGTAGCTCAACAATTTGGACTCAGGATGCCATGGATAAAATTGGAACCACAGTAGTGGCCATGATTAAAAGCCGTAGAGATGGTTTTATTGGTGCTGCCACTCATGGAAATGGCGTTTTTACTGCCGACGATGATTTTAGTGCCTCTGCTCCCATCGCCCTAATCGGGATGACCCAAGACACCATTGCCATTGGTGAATCGGTCGATTTTATGAACCGAACAATAGGAGATGGAACAATGAGCTGGGCATGGACTTTCGAAGGAGCCGAAACAGAAACTTCCAGCCTGCAACACCCAACAGATATAGTTTACAATACAACAGGAGAACATAGGGTGACTTTAACTGCAAGCAATGCTGCCGGTTCTAACACTCAAAGCATTAGTGCTGCTATTATTGTAAAAACAGTGGAAACTCAATTTACGGCAAGCGAAACAAGTGTTAGCGTAGGAACTGAAGTGAGCTTTACCAATCAAACTTCAAGTACCAACACTGAACTAAGCTACCAATGGACTTTCCCTGGCGGAACACCCGAAAGCTCAACAGAACAAAACCCCGTGGTTACCTACAATAGCGTAGGAACTTTCGATGTGACTCTTGTTGTTTCCGATACCGAGTACAGCGATACGGAACTAAAGTCGGATTACATCACCGTACTCGATCCTGATGATTTTGATGACCAGCTTCTATACAATATCGATAAAGAATATGAAGATCAGTTGACTCAATATGTATTCACCGGCGACAATGATGGCTATGTAAGCGGGACTACAAACTTAAAAATTGATCAGTTTGCCGAGAAATTTAGCATCACCAATCCCAATTTAAATGCCCTAAAGAGCGTACAAATTTTACCATCGGTGATGCAGTCGAATTCTTCTGATCCTTCCATCAACATTAAAGTTTGGAGCGGAAGCACCGAGCCAGGCGAATTGCTTTACAAAAAAGCCGTTTCCTTTTCGGATTTAATCGTTGGAGAATTTAACGATATCGAACTGGCCTACCCGGTGGCGGTAGACGAAGATTTCTTTGTAGGATATGAAGTTCTTTACGAAATCCCTGTCGACACCTTTGCCGTTGCACATCTCCCTCTCGATGCAGAAGGAGGATGGGACAACACAGCCTATCTTCACTACAGTGATTCCTGGGCTTCCTACCCTTCTATCTTTGGTGGAAGTCCGAACACCTCGCTGGCCATAAAAGCTTTGGTGGGATACGACGCGGGCGCAACCGGCATTAACGATGAGCTGACAACATCAGAGGCCAGTGAACTAAAAATCTATCCCAACCCAATGGTCTACAAGAGTAATGTAAGTTTTCCAAACCAAACCAATCAGCAGTACCGATTGGTAGTAATCGATGCAAGTGGCCGAGTGGTTCGCATCATCGAAAATATCACCGGAAACAATGTGATAATTAACCGGGAACAACTGAAACCCGGAATTCACATCATCAACCTTAGTGGCGAAAAAATATACAAAGGAAAGCTACTTGTGAAGTAAAAAAAACACTAATAATCTAACAAGGGTGCATTCTGAATGCACCCTTGTTTTGAATTAAATAAAACTTATCTATTAGTTTATCATCTAACTACTCAACTGATCGAGTAAACTATCTTCTTCTTCGAAATTAGTATTTGAAAAGTTCAGTGCTGTTTCAATAATTGCCAAATGAGAATATGCTTGCGGGAAATTTCCTAACATTCTCTTCGATACGAAATCAATATCTTCAGCAAACAAGCCGAGATGATTCGAATAGGTGAGTAATCGATCAAATTTTTCTTTTGCTTCTTTTTTTCTGCCAATTTTAAACAAACTGTTAATCATCCAAAACGAACAAATTGTAAATGCCGATTTAGGTGTTCCAAAATCATCTTGATTTTTATACCGATACATCAAACCATCATGCTCTAGTTCCTTTTGAATGGTTAATACTGTCGACTTATACTTTTCATCATTCGCATTGATAAAACCATAGCTTTCCATTAATAATACCGAAGCATCCATGTCCTCAGAACCATAATATTGAGTAAAAGCTTGTTTTTTCTCACTCCAGGCTTTTTTCATGATATTTTCTTTCACCAAATGGCGAAGAATAGTCCACTTTTCTATGTAATAATCTCTTTTTAGTAGTGTTGCTATTTGAACCGCCCTATCAAAGGCCACCCAACACATCACCTTGCTGAAAGTAAAATGAAGACTTTTCCCACGAATTTCCCAAATACCTTTATCTGGCTTTTTCCAATTCTCTTCTACCACCTTCACAATACTCCTTACGATGGTCCATAAATCTTCACTATGCTCTAAAGAATCTTCAAACAATTCGAAATGTTGATGAATTAGATCCAGTAAAATCCCATAGATATCATTCTGCTTTTGTTTGTAAGCTGCATTTCCAACACGGACTGGTTTCGAATCTTCATAACCGGCAAGATGCTCCAATTCATATTCTGAGAGCTTCTTTTCCCCATTAATACCATACATGATCTGAATTTTCTCATTCTTTTTTGGAATGATATCCATAATGAAGCTCAGGTATCGTTTAGCAACATTAAAATGCCCTAGTTGAGTCAATGTTTTAACAACCATCGAGCCATCGCGAATCCAACAAAAGCGATAATCCCAATTTCGTACTTCTCCAATAGTTTCAGGTAAAGATGTGGTTAAAGCAGCTAAAACAGCACCACTTTTCTGATAACTTAAGAGTTTCAACACCAAGGCGCTTCGATTCGCTTCCTCGTTGTATCGTGGCAAGACCTTTGTTTTTTCGCTCCAGTTTAGCCAATAGGTTTTTGTTCTTTGCAATTTCAAATAAATCCGATCAAGAGTTTGATCGAGCAATTTCTGATTGTAACTCACCTGACAAAATTCGTCTTGCACCAGCTCTATAACTTCCTGATTTAGGACATCCTCATTCATAAAGCTAGTATACAAATACAAAGAATCGTAATTTCCTGCTGTTGTATAAGATTTTATAAACCGTTCTTGCGATGACTTATTCTTTGTTTCATTTCGAGCATAATCAAGTTGTGGATCGTACTTAATTCTGAATCGAGGTTTCCCATAAACCAAACGAAAATAACGAATCACATCTGGAGGCATGTAATAATCATTCTTCTCTCCTACATATCGCGGCATAAAATCCAGAACTTCAAAAACGCCATCAACACATTCAAAACGTGTTTTTAATATATTTGTATTTTTTCTATACTCTTGAGTGATATTTGTTGCATTTTCAGGCAAAATTTCAAAACTTCCCCCCTTATTCTTATCCAACAACTTAGCAAACGCAGAAGAAGAGTCAAACTGAGGCAAACACACCCAATCCAATGAACCCTTTTCGGAGACCAAAGCCGCAGTTCTGCAATTTCCTATTACCCCGTAATTTAAATTTTTCATAAAAAAATGCTATTTTAGAGCTATAACTTAAAACCAGTCGGAAAATAAAAATTTTTCATGACTTTCAATAGTTTTTAATCTAAAATTTAAAATACCTTTTATGAATAGAATTCACATTGTCTCCAACAGACTCCCCTTTAGTATTAACGTAGAAGATGAAAATATTGAACTAATTCCAAGTGTTGGGGGATTAGCTACAGGAATGAGATCGGTTTATAAGGAGTTTAATGGAAAATGGATTGGCTGGCCTGGAATTCCTAGCGATGACATTGATGATCGGACAACTGAACGAATTGAAGAAAAACTAAAGGCCGAAGATTGTGTATCCGTTCATTTATCAAAAGAGGAAATAGACTTATATTATGATGGATTTAGTAACCGAACCATTTGGCCACTATTTCACTACTTTGCTCAATACATTGATTATTCGCCCGAACTTTGGGATGCATTTGTAAGTGTCAATCAAAAATTTGCAGACAAAGCTTTGGAAACTCTTGAAGAAGGAGATACAATTTGGATACACGATTATCAGTTACTTTTGGTTCCTGAAATGATTAAATCGAAGAAACCCGGTGTTACCGTAGGTTTTTTCCTTCACATCCCTTTCCCTTCCTTCGAAGTATTTCGAATATTGCCTTGGAGAAAAGAATTGATTCAAGGAATATTGGGAGCCGACCTAATTGGTTTCCACACTTTTGATTACCAACGACATTTTTGCAGTTCTGTTCGTCGTTTAATGGGCTACGAAATTTCTTTCAACCAAATTCACATCGAAGACAGAATTATTATGGTAGATTCTTTCCCGATGGGAATTGACTACAATAAATTTCGGGAAGCGGCCACACAATCCTTTCAAAAGCCACTTCAGGAAAAATCGAAGCTTCACCGTGAATTAGAAAAATATTTTCTGGTATCACCTAACCGCAAACTAATTCTATCCATCGATCGTATGGATTACTCCAAAGGAATTCCAAACCGTTTGCGAGCTTTTTCAAGATTTCTAGAGGAACATCCTGAATTCATTGGCAAAGTAACCTTAATTATGTTGGCGGTACCTTCGCGAGGTACGGTTGAGCATTACATCAACCTAAAAAAGGAAGTTGATGAATTAGTTGGAAATGTAAATGGTAGATTTGGTAGTATTAATTATACCCCAGTTTGGTATTTTTACCGTTCTCTTCCTTTCGAAAATCTAATTGAATTGTATAGCTCTTGCGATGTAGCTTTGGTAACTCCTGTTCGCGATGGTATGAATTTGGTTGCTAAAGAATATGTAGCTTCCAGAACCAACAGAACAGGAGTAATGATTTTGAGCGAAATGGCTGGTGTAGCGAAAGAAATGGGCGAAGCCCTAATCATTAACCCAAACAATATTAATGAAATTGCAGAAGCAATTCATCAGGCTCTAGTAATGCCTTTAGATGAACAACGGGAAAGAATGATCTTTCTGCAAGACAGAATTAAACGATACGATGTTTTCAAATGGGCCAGTGAATTTGTTAAATCACTAGCAAAAGTTGAAAAAATACAGAACTCATTTTACGCTAAGAAAATAAATAGTAAGATCACATTAAATCTTACCAATCAATACAAAGCGGCAAAAAAACGTTCTATTTTCCTTGATTACGACGGCACTTTAACCGGATTTAAATCAAATCCTAACGATGCCAAACCCGACGAAGAACTTCATCAACTTCTATACAAACTAGAGGAAGACCCACGAAATGTAATTACGATTATTAGTGGTAGAGATCGCGATAGTCTCGAAAAATGGTTTGAGGGACACAAAATCAATTTAATTGTTGAACATGGTGTTTGGATTCGCAAATATCAAAAGGAATGGAAAATGCTTGCTAACGCCTCAGATGTGTGGAAGCCAAGTATTCGTCCAACCCTAGAAACTTTTGTTGATCAGACTCCCGGCTCATTTGTAGAAGAAAAAAATTACTCACTAGTTTGGCATTTCCGAAAAGTGGAGCCAGAACAAGCAGAACTGAGAGCCAATGAACTGAAAGATGAGTTAACCACAATGATTGCCAATCACAACCTTGAAATACTAGAGGGTAACAAGGTGATCGAGGTGAAAAGTGGTGGTATTAATAAAGGCATTGCTGCCAACCAATTCCTTCAAAATCAGGAATTTGACTTCATTATTGCCTTTGGGGATGACTGGACTGATGAATACATGTTCCGCCAACTGCCAGAATCAGCTCACACCATAAAAGTAGGTCTGAAAAATACAGCGGCCCAATACAAAGTTGAATCGGTAGCCTCAGTCCGAAAATTGCTGGCTGAATTTGCTGGATAACTAAAAATAGAACAAAGCGGTGAATTTTTTATTCACCGCTCTTTTTTTTTGCAAGACCTTCGAACCAGGAAAAAAACAATTGCCCTCTCCCACTTAAAAAATGCATTTTTCTTGCCTAAATAAAATGAAAATCCCTAATTTCGCACGAACCAAGAAATATAATAATGCAACACAAACAGTTCGATTTCTTACTCATCGGAAGTGGTTTGGCTGGCTTATATTCTGCTGCCTATGCTTCCCAATTTGGGAAAGTGGCCATTGTAACAAAATCGAAGCTTGAAATAAGTAACTCCTACTATGCACAAGGAGGAATTGCTGCAGTAACCGATCCCGAAGATTTTCCACAATATCATTTAGAAGACACCTTAACTGCTGGTCGTGGCTTATGTGAAAGC
>NZ_JBFHJW010000059.1:0-23582 GCF_041595635.1 Labilibaculum sp. | reverse complement strand
GTCATGAAAATATTCAACTGAACGAAGCTACACTATGCGCTGGAGGACCTAACCGAAACGATAATCCAAAAGCTAAGAAATCCTTATCAGCGATTCGTAATTGCCTTTTTAATGATAAAACTGAGGAAGCTCTAAATATTGCTAATTCTGATTTTGTTACTAAGATTTCCGATGGAATGCCTTATGAAACTGTTGGAAATTTGCGACTAAATTTCTCGGGTCATGATAAATACTCGAATTACTATCGTGAACTCGATATAGAAAACGCAGTGAATAAAACGACTTACTCTGTTGATGGAGTCAAGTTTCAGAGGGAAATATTCACTTCTTTTACCGATCAGGTAATTGTGATCAGATTGACTGCCAATGAAAAAGCTCAAATTAATTTTTCGACCAATATGGACCGACCATCTCCTGCAAAGGTTACGCTTTCTACCGAAAACAATGAGGTGTTAAAAATGACTGGCTTTAGTAGCGATCGGGTGAGTGAAAGAATTAAAAATGGAAAACCAATAAAGGGTCAGGTTGAGTTTGAATCTCGACTAAAAATTGTTACTGACGGTGGAACTCTCTCATCGAATGATTCAACTCTCATTCTTACAGGTGCAAACAGTGCCACATTGTACCTTTCTATCGCAACCAATTTTAATAATTATCACGATATAAGTGCTAATCCGCATCAAATCGCAAAAGAGTATATCGAAAAGGCCGAAAAGAAAAACTATCAGCAATTACTATCAGATCACTCGGCTTACTATCAAAACTATTTCAATCGGGTTGATTTGAATTTAGGGATAACCGATTCGATTAAAAATCCAACCGATGTGCGTATTAAAGAATTTAGTACAGGAAATGATCCTGCTTTGGCTGCTCTTTATTTTCAGTTTGGGCGTTACCTTCTTATTTCTTGTTCGCAACCTGGCGGACAAGCTGCAAATTTGCAAGGGATTTGGTGTAACGAACTTACACCGCCATGGAAAAGTGCTTATACCATCAATATTAATACAGAAATGAATTATTGGCCAGCAGAAGTTACCAACTTGACAGAAATGCATGAACCTTTGATTCATCTAGTGAAAGATCTTTCGGAAACAGGACGTAAAACTGCACAAGATATGTACGGTGCCGATGGTTGGATGGCTCATCATAATACCGATATTTGGCGTATTTGTGGACCCGTAGATGGTTCGTGGGGAGTGTGGCCAACAGGAGGAACATGGCTAAGTCAGCATTTATGGGAAAAATTTGCTTTTAGTGGAGATATAGATTATTTGCAATCGGTTTACCCTATTATGAAAGGAGCTAGTGAATTTTGCTTAAGCTTTTTAACTGCAGAACCAGAAAATGGTTGGATGCTAATGTCACCTTCTATGTCGCCAGAAAATGCGCCTAAAAATAGAGGAATTGTATCTTCTTTGGCTGCAGGAACTACTCTCGACAATCAATTGGTTTTCGACATGTTGACTAAAACAGCAGAGGCAGCAAAATTATTGGATACAGATTCGGACTTCATTCAAAAAATTGAAGAAACTCTACCTAAACTGGTACCTATGCAAATTGGGCAATACAGTCAGTTGCAGGAGTGGATGCACGATTGGGATGATCCCAAAGATCATCATCGTCATGTTTCGCATTTATATGGTTTGTATCCATCCAATCAAATTTCACCTTATCGAACTCCAGAATTATCCGAAGCCTCTAAAAATGTATTGATTTATCGTGGCGATAAGTCTACAGGTTGGTCTATGAATTGGAAAATTAATTTATGGGCGCGTTTGCTCGATGGTAATCATGCTTATAAGGTGATAGGAGATCAAATTAGATTAGTGGGCAAACCTGGTTCTCACGAAGAAGGAGGAACGAATACCAACATGCTAAATACACATCCACCCTTTCAAATTGATGGTAATTTCGGTTTTACTTCCGGTTTAACCGAGATGTTACTTCAAAGTCAAGATGGAGCTATTCAACTAATCCCCGCACTGCCAGATGTATGGAAAGAGGGTAGTGTTAGTGGACTTCGCGCTCGAGGCGGTTTCGAAATTGAATCCATGGAATGGAAAAATGGAGAAGTAGTAAAGGCAGTTATTAAATCTACTTTGGGAGGAAATTGTCGCATTCGTTCCTATTCTGAATTGAAGTTAGAATCGGAAGGTAAATTAGCGGAAGCAAAAGGAGAAAACCAAAATGCTTTTTACCAAATACCAGAAATCAAAGAGCCTTTAGTTTCTGAAAAAGCGAACTTAAAGGGAATGGATTTACGCTCTACCTATCTGTATGATAAAATGACTAAAGCAGGAGAGGAAATTGTTTTGATTCGGAAATAGACAGAGAATAATTTCTAACGAATTATTTGAAGCTTCGGCTTGATGTTTTCGTGACAGAATTGAAAAACATCTCTAAGTTAAAGTAAACGAGACTATTAATAGAGTTAGCAATCTCGCTTTTTTTGTTCTTTTTATAGTAAATGCAACATTTCCCCTATATATTGGAATGAATCTTAGGTCTCTTAAACTCTGTTTATGGCTAATTTGCAATTGCAAATTTTGAAAAACGATAAGTATATGAAAACATTTTCCAATACATTTATTCTGATAGTAACTGTATTCGCGAGCCTTTTTTGCTCCTGCTCAAACCTCGAGGCAAAACAAGAATCTTTAGATATATCTGCCTATTTAAAAGTGGGAGATAATGAGCATATTTATCCAACTACTGCACAAATAGACATATTAAAAAAAGTGGTTCCAGATACTGCTTTTCAACCATCGCCCTCATACCACAATCGATTGTATTGGAATAAGATTGCTTCAAGTGAATCAGGGAAGCAATATTTGAAGAATGCACTTTCAATAATAAACAGAGTTCCTGAAGTACCCATTTCTGATGAAATTTATCGTCGTGCAAATAGGGAAGGAAATAGAGGAATTTACAAACCTCGTTATTATCGCAGCATGGATCGATTGGAGAAGTTTATTTTGGGTGAATGCATAGAAAATGAGGGACGATTCATTCCTCAAATAGAGGTTTATATCGATTCTATCATGGCTATGAAATCGTGGATGCATCCTAATCACGACGACAAGGAAAATACAGTATTGGAAGGAAAACGTGTATCAATTGATTTGGGAGCTCGAAAATTTGGATTGGTTTTGGCTCTTGCCGATGCTTTGCTAGAAGATAAATTACCAGAGTCTTTAAGAGAGGAAATGGCAGCTCAAATTAAGCATCGAATTAGTGATTCGTATTTGAGAAGTTGTCGAGGAGAAGATATCATAAAAAGCAATACTTGGATTCGTAGCACTAGCAATTGGAATTCTGTTTGTACTAGTGGAACGCTATTTTCAACCATAGTAGCCTCTCCAAAAAGTGATGAACGCGTAGCAGCCATTGGTTGCGCCTTAAATAGTATGGTATATTATTTATCGGGTTTTGGTGAAGATGGTTATTGCTCGGAAGGTACCGGATACTGGAATTATGGTTTTGGTCATTATTTATATTTGGCCGAAATTCTTTTCGATTACACCGATGGAAAAATCAATTTGTTTGAATTTAATAATCCTGAAAAGCTGAAAAATGTAGCCAACTTTCCTCAGAATTTCCAAATTCATGAAGGAATGTATGCTCCATTTGCTGATGGAGTCACTCGACTTAAATCGGGATCTGATAATTTTGCTTACCTAATGGCGGCCAAATATTACGGAGCTAAAAAACCTGCAGAATTTATTCCTGATGAATCGGTACAAAGAATTGTGGGTTGGACAGGACTTGAAAATTACGTGACAAACAACGGAGATGAAAGTCTTTTGCCAGAATATACTTACTTCGATGACTTTGGGATTGTAATTTCTCGTGGTCAACAGCAAACACCTTTTTCCATAGCGATAAAAGCCGGTCACAATGCCGAGAATCATAACCATAGCGATGTGGGAACTTATGTCTTAGTTTTAGATGAGGATTATATTTCTGGTGATATAGGAGCTCCATCCTATACAGCCGGTGCTTTTTCGAAAACGAATCCAGCTCGTAGTTCTTGGGGACATCCGGTGCCTAGAATAAACAATACATTACAGTCAAATGGATTAGAGTTTCGAGGCGAGATCTTGGAAACAAGTTTCAGTAATAATGTGGATAGTCTTGTTATGGATATTAAACCAGCTTATGAAATTCCTGCTTTGGAAAAATTAGAGCGTAGCATGGTGAATAGCAAAACAGGAAAAGGTTGTATTACTGTAATCGATCAATTTGAAGCTAGTGAGCCTGTTAGTTTTGGAACAGCTATTATGGTGAACGTAAATTATGAAATTGTAGATAATAGTACGGTGATTCTAAGTTCCGAAAATCAGAAGGTTAAAGTTGATATTAGTTCGGTTGGAGGTAAGTTAGTTGTTAAAGATGAGCTAGTGCCTGTTAAACATTTACGGAGTGGTAAAACATCCTATCGTATCGGAATAGACTTTGAAAAACCTTTAAAAGAAGGTGTCATTTCTATAGCATATTCTCCAATGAATTAGATCTGGGTATTGTTAGCTGGTATGAAGCTGTTAAGGCCACTAAAATGAAGGTTGAAGATGCATGATTCTATTCGGTAAGAGCAAATAAATCAGAAAATAAGATAATGTTAAAGGTTTAAACAATAATCTATGTCACGATTACAAAAATTGTCAATTTACAGCCTCATGGGTTTGATGTTTGTATTGGCTTCATGTGGTAAGTTTAAGTATGCTGTTGAAAAGAGCGATCATGCTCTTAGCATAAAAATGGATAGCTTGGAACTTAATATTGAAATCATGGATGAGTCCATCATTCATGTTCAGAAAAGTTTGGCTGGAGTTGAGATCAAAAAACTTCCTGACTATGTAACGGTATTGAAAGCTCAAGATGTTGATTGGAAAATTCAAGAATCGAGGGATCAAGTTATAATAAGCACGAAGGCTATGAACGTTTTGGTAAATAGTGATGGTACTATTGAATACCAGAATATCGATGGAAAACACTTGCTTGCTGAAACCAACGAGTTAAGCTATATCCATCCTGATAAAGAAACCGGAAACAGAGTTTCTCAGGCTTTTGTTGCTGGAGATGAGGCTTTGTATGGACTAGGACAATTTCAGAGTGGTATTATGAACTGGAAAAATGTGCCTCTTCGCCTACAACAATACAATCAAGAAATTGCCATTCCATTTTTAGTCTCTACCAAGGGATATGGTATTTACTGGCATAACCATAGCCTTACGGATATCAACGAGTCACAAAACGAGATTCAATTTTCTGCAACTGGCATTGTGAAGGCTAAGAAAGATGAAAAACTTGTACCTGTTGATGGAGAAAAGGAAAATGTGGCAGCTTATGCCAGCAAGGAAGATGTAGAAAAAAACATACGTGAAACAACCTTCACACCAAGCAAAACCGGAGTATATACATTTCAGGCTCTAAGTGATAATAAGGGGCGTATGCGAGGAGAGATTAAAGTGTCTATAGATGGGGATGATATAATCAATTACTCGACTATTTGGATGCCAAGAAGATATTCAGGTAAAAAGTATTTAGAAGCAGGTAAATCCTATGAAGTTGTATTCCAAAATACGGGAGCCAAAATTCCAGGCCGCTTATTTTATAATAAACCCGATTATAATAAAACGGTTTTTAGCAGTACGCAAGGAAGCTGTATTAACTACTATTTGGTGCAAGGTGAAAATCCACAAGAAGTCATTTCGCAATATCAAAAGTTAACCGGAAAAGCCCCTTTGTTTCCTAAAAGTGCTTATGGTTTTTGGCAATGTCGCGAACGATATCACAATCAAAAAGAGTTGTTAGAGAATGCTCGTGAAATGAGAAAACGTCAGATTCCCTTTGATAACATTGTACAAGATTGGTTTTATTGGCCAAAAGGAACCAAAGGTCCTGAGTGGGATAGAGCAAAATATCCAAACCCTAAAGGGATGGTTGATGAACTGAAAAAATTGAACCTAAAATTAATGGTTTCGGTATGGCCCGAGGTGAAGAATGATGCTTTAGAGGAGAAGTATGGTCTTAAAAAAATAGAAAGTAGCAATTATGTGGATATTTATGATCCAGAAATAAGAGAGAATTTTTATCACATGATCAGCGATTCTATGTTTCATTATGGAGTCAATTCTATTTGGTTGGACGGAACAGAGCCTGAGGGAGTAAATAATACAAAAGTAAATACAGCTGTGGGACCTTACGAGGAGATTCAAAACCCTTATTCACTATTGGTTACCAAGGCGATGTACGAAGGTCGTAGAGAAGAATTCCCGAAAGAGCGTGTCTTTAATCTTACCCGTTCTGCCTATTCCGGACAACAGCGATATGGAGCAGCTTCCTGGTCGGGAGATGTAGAGGCTTCCTGGGAGCAATTTTCAGAGCAGATTGCTGCAGGTTTAAACTTTACAATGGCAGGGATCCCTTATTGGTCACACGATATCGGAGGTTTTTTTAGAGATTCAAAGTCGATTAATCCACAGTTCGATAGTCAGTATACGAATCCTGAATATATCGAATTGTTAACGCGTTGGTTTCAATTTGGTACTTTCAGTCCAATTTTCCGAATCCACGGTTATGTTTCCGAAACGGAAATTTGGCGCTACGGTCAGGAATTTGAAGACATGGCTCGCAAGTTTATCAATCTACGATATCAGCTTATGCCCTATATTTATTCTGAAGCATGGAAAGTAACCAACGAAAGTCAACTATTGATGAGTCCTTTGGTTTATTACTATCCTGAAGATAAAAAGACCTGGGGCATCAAAGATCAGCTCTTCTTTGGAGAATCGATGATGGTATCCTTTGTGACTGAGTACCAAAAAAGAACAAAAGAAGTTTATCTACCCAAGGGTGATTGGTTTAACTTCTGGACGGATGAGAGCGTTTCGGGAGGTAGGAATATTACGGTTGATGCATCTTTTAGCAGCACTCCGATTTTTGTAAAAGCAGGATCAATTATTCCTATGGGACCAAAAGTTCAGTATGCTACTCAAGCCACAAAAGAGGCAGTTAAAATCAAAGTATATCCTGGTAAAGATGCTGAATTTGTATTGTATTTAGACGACAATGAAACCTACGATTACGAAAAAGGGGAATACTCTGAAGTGGTGATTACTTATTCTGAAAGCGATAAAAAGCTAAGGATCAAAAAAGGAGCTGGTAATTTTATGGATTTTACTAAAAAGCCCATGAAATTTATAGTTGACATAGTGAATTCTCCAGAACAAAAAATATCTTTTAATGGAGATGAGACAATCATTTCACTGTGAGTGTTTTCATAAAGAACCGACTGAAATAGCATCTTGATAATTCAGAAAGTTAGTGATAGAAAAGCCATGAATGAGTTGCGAGAACCCATAAGTTTTTAAAGGATTATACTAGTAAAATAATAGGAAAATGAACAAATTACCTCAATTAAGTAAATTATGCATGATTGCTATAGGCATGATTACCTTGCTAATTAGTGGATGCAGTAATGCAGGAAAACAAAGCCCTTTAAAACTTTGGTACGATGCACCAGCTGCAGACTGGAATGAAGCCTTGCCAATAGGTAACGGACGATTGGGAGCTATGGTATTCGGGATTCCAGAGCATGAAAATATTCAATTGAACGAAGGTACTCTTTGGTCTGGTGGGCCGAGTCGAAATGATAATCCAGATGCAAAAGAGTCTTTAGCTGAGATCAGAAAGCTTTTGTTTGAGGGTAAATACAAGGAAGCTCACGATCTAGCCAATGCTAAATTTATTTCAAAGACTTCGCACGGAATGCCTTATGAAACAGTTGGGAATTTGAGGCTTAATTTTGCGGGGCACAAAGAGTTTTCGAATTACTATCGTGATTTGGATATCCAAAATGCGACAACAAAAACAAGTTATACTGTTGATGGTGTTGAGTACAAAAGAGAGGTTTTTACTTCCTTTACCGATCAGGTGATTGTAATAAAGCTAACAGCAAGCGAGAAGGGAAAAATAAGTTTTTCAGCAGGTATGGATCGTCCGGAACCATCTTTAGTAGCAGTTTCTACAGAGGGTAATGATATTTTAAAAATGACAGGTTCAGGTGCCGACAGAAAGGGGAAGCGTTTGCCCGAAGATGCAGAAGCGATTAAGGGACTTGTGAAATTTCAATCCAGATTAAAAATTGTACCCGAAGGAGGATCTTTGGTATCTACAGATAGTACCTTAGCTGTAAGTGGTGCTAATACTGCCACTTTGTATGTTTCTATTGCAACCAATTTTGTTAACTATAAAGATGTAAGTGCTGATGAAAACAAACGTGCTGCTGATTACATCGCGAAAGCGGAGGAGAAAAGTTACGAGCAGTTAGTAAGAGATCATTCGGCTTACTATCAAAAATATTTCAATCGAGTTGATTTGAATCTAGGAGTAACAGACTCAGTTCATAATCCAACCGATGTGCGTATAAAGCAATTTAGTGAGGGAAACGATCCTGCTCTAGCAGCACTTTATTTTCAATTTGGTCGTTACCTATTGATTTGTTCCTCGCAACCAGGAGGTCAAGCTGCCAATTTACAGGGGATTTGGTGCAATCAAATTACACCACCATGGAAAAGTGCCTATACTGTGAATATCAACACCGAAATGAATTATTGGCCTGCCGAGGTTACGAATCTTAGCGAGATGCACGATCCCTTAATCGAATTGGTGAAAGATCTATCTGTTTCAGGTCGTAAAACGGCAAAAGCTATGTACGGTGCCGATGGTTGGGTATGTCATCATAATACAGATATATGGCGAATTTGTGGTCCGGTTGATGGTGCTACCTGGGGCATGTGGCCAACTGGAGGTATTTGGTTGAGTCAACACCTGTGGGAAAAGTACATGTTTAGCGGAGATATTGACTATTTGAGTTCTGTTTACCCTGCCATGAAGGGTTCTGCAGAATTTTGCTTAAGCTTTTTAACGCCCGAACCAGAACATGATTGGATGATTATTTCGCCTGCAATTTCACCAGAACATGGACCTAAGAATTTTTCTAAGGGAGTAAATATGGCTTATGCTACAACGATGGATAACCAGTTAGTTTTCGATATTTTAACCAAAACTGCTCAGGCTGCAAACTTGTTGAATGAGGATTCAGAACTAGTTCAAAAAATTGAAGAAATGCTTCCAAAATTGGCTCCAATGCAAATCGGACAGCACAATCAAATTCAGGAATGGATAAATGATTGGGATGATCCAGAAGACAAGCACCGTCATGTTTCGCATTTATATGGTTTGTATCCTTCCAATCAAATTTCACCATACGAGAATCCTGAGCTTTTCGAGGCAGCAAAAAATGTTTTGATTTATCGTGGCGATCCTTCTACGGGTTGGTCTATGAATTGGAAAATTAACCTTTGGGCGCGCTTACTCGATGGAAATCATGCTTATAAAATGATGGGCGATCAAATTAAGTTAGTCGGAAGACCAGATTCCCCCCAAGGAGGTGGAACCTATGCCAATATGTTCGATGCCCATCCACCATTTCAAATTGATGGAAACTTCGGATTTACTTCAGGTTTAACTGAAATGTTAGTTCAAAGTCACGATGGTGCTATTCAGTTACTTCCTGCTTTACCTGATGTTTGGAAAGAGGGCAGTGTAAGAGGTCTTCGCGCTCGTGGAGGTTTTGAAATTGAATCCATGGAATGGAAAAATGGAGAAATAGTGAAAGCGGTTATTAAATCTAATATTGGAGGAAATTGTCGAATTCGTTCCTATTCCGAGTTGACTGTTGAAGGAAATGGCAATTTAGCAGTGGCAAAAGGAGCAAATAACAATGCTTTTTATCAAACATCAGAAATTAAGGAACCTTTACTTTCGACAAAAACGAATTTGAAAGGATTGAATTTACAGCCTATCTATTTGTATGATAAAATGACAATAGTAGGAGAGAAGATCGTTTTGGTTCGGAAATAGAGGAGGAATAAAGGAAACTCTATTCTAATGGTTTTAATTTGATTTTTTAGGTAATAATTAGAAAAAATATTTAGACTTATGCAAAAACAATTTTATAAAACACTGTTTGGTTTATCAATTCTATTGTCACTCCTTGTAACAACAGAAATAGTAGCGCAGACGTCACATGAAAAAGATTGTGGAAAGACTTATCTTGTAAGTGATGGTACTTCTTTTAGCTCAAAAGCTTGTTTCCCCGAATTTTCTTGGGATACAACTCCAATGTATTACCATTTTGGTGATATCGATCGGGTACTAAAACCTGAAGAAGTTAAGTTCATAGCAGAAAGAACAAATTTTATCACCATTGAAAAATCACATGCCTACCACCAGCTTGGAGACCCTGTACTTGGCACAAAACATGAAGTGGAAGCTTTTCACAAAGAAAAACCACAGTCAAAAGTATTATTCTATTACAATTCGTATGTTGCATGGCCTTTCCCTAGATTTAATAAAGAGCTCACTCCAGAGGGTATTGCTAAAAACAAAGAATTAGCCAAATTCTTAGCCATCGATCCAAAGACAGGTAAACTAAAGGAAAAAACGAGAGGACCTGCTTTTTCGTACTATTTTGATGCTTTAAAACCAGATTTTCGTAAATGGTGGGTAGCATCAGCTGCTGAAGGTGTGAAAATTTCAGGTGCCGATGGTATTTTTATTGATCGTATGAATGTGGATAAAAAGGCAGATTATCCTGAAGATCAATTAGCTGAAATAGCAATTGCTAAGGGTGAAATGATGGCTAACTTGAAAAAAGAAATAGGTCCCGATAAAATATTGATAGGTAACAATGGAGTCAATACGAAAGAAGTATTTCCTTCATGCGATGCATTCATGTTCGAGCATTACAATGCTGAAGTTATGGGTAAAGAAAGCCTTCTAAAAGATTGGGAAGATATGCTTCGAATCGCTAAAGCGGGAAAAATGTCTATTTACCGTTTCGGAGCAAAAGGTAAGGGTAAAAGAGATCTAACTATTGGAGCTACAGATACAAAGGGAATTGAAGAAATATCCAAGGATCAATTAGAGTTTTACCATGCTTGTTACCTTATTGGTGCACAACCTTATTCCTACTTTCAATACAATTGGGGTTGGAACTTATCTGACGGAAACTTGGTAAACTACCCTGAATTGCTAAAGCCACTTGGAGCACCAAAAGAAGCTTTTAAGCGTGTTAGTCCAGAAGGATGGCAATTTACTCGCGAATTTGAATATGCTAGCGTGTGGGTAGATACCGCAAAAAGAGAAGCTAAAATAGACTGGCAGTAAAGCTTATTGTTTGCCTTTCAAGGCAAGTTAGAATATTTTAGTATGCATCGGCGTTTTTTTATTGAGAAGTCGATGCATACTTGTTTTTGCAAGGTATCTAAAAACAAATTTGGAGATTTATTTGCAAGGGAAAAGTATCTGCATGTCGGTTTTTAATTGTGTTACATTTCTCTAAAAAAATGAACGATTTCACTCCATGCAAAATAATATGTATTGAGGTTGTGAATCCTGAAAAGTTCAATAAAAACGCTTATTTTGTGATGGGTTTTCGAATGGGTAAGGGAACCCTATTCTAGAATAGAATCGATTTTATCGAAAATCTTCAGGAATATTCTAATACGATAAATCCGTAAAAATTATCCAATCCTAATATGATAGTAGCAATGAAAAAAGTATTACAAGTAATTTTTATTTTATTAGTATGTGTGTCTCCGATTGCCGCCCAGAAATGGACTGCAGATTTGGGAAATGGTCATTTTAAAAATCCTATTATTTTTGCTGATTATTCCGATCCAGACATCATTCGTGTGAATGATGATTACTATATGGTTTCTTCCAGCTTTAATTGCATGCCTGGTATTCCTATCCTGCATTCTAAGGACTTAATAAATTGGGAAATCATTAACCATGTCTATCAAAAATTACCTTTCGGAAAATACAATAAGCCAGTACATGGTCAAGGATGTTGGGCACCATCTATTCGTTTTCATAAGGATAAATTCTATGTGTATTTTTGTACACCCAATGAGGGATTATTTATGGCAAGTACTACCGATCCAACGAAGGAATGGGAGCTAACTCATGTTGTGAAAGTTGAATATTGGGAGGATCCATGTCCTATTTGGGATGAGGATGGAAATGCATATCTGGTTCATAGTAAATTATGTGGAAACGATTTACTACTGCATAAGATGAGTGCCGATGGTAAAAAACTGCTCGATAATGGAACGTTAATTTTTAGTGATACAGAGAAAGAACCTATTATTGAGGGACCAAAGTTCATGAAAAAAGATGGATATTATTACATTCTAGCTCCTGCAGGAGGTGTGCCCGAAGGCTGGCAAACAGTATTACGTTCAAAAAACATTTATGGTCCATACGAAAGTAAAAAAGTATTACATCAGGGAAATACAGAGATCAATGGACCCCATCAGGGAGGGCTTGTGGATACAAAATCGGGAGAATGGTGGTTTGCTCATTTTCAGGATAAAGGCTTATATGGAAGAATCGTACACCTAAATCCAGTTCATTGGGAAAATGGCTGGCCATTAATGGGCAAGGATATCAATAATGATGGAATTGGCGAACCTGTAACGGAGTATTCTAAGCCTGATGTAGGTGAAATTTATCCCATCACGATTCCTCAAACGAGTGATGAATTTACTTCGGAAACACTCGGTCTTCAATGGCAATGGCATGCCAATCCTATGGATGATTGGTATTCTTTATCAGGAAAACGAGGAAGTATAAAATTAAATGCCGTACAAAATCTAACACAACAGGGTAATTTATGGCATGCTCCTAACTTGCTCTTGCAAAAATTCCCAGCTCCAGAATTTACTGTGACTACAAAAATAGAATTTCATGGAGATTTAACTGGCGATCAATGTGGATTGCTTGTGATGGGAAGAAAATGGGCCTACGTAGCTTTGGTTAAGAATGAAAAGGGAGTAAATATTGCCATGTACGAAGGTTCTAATAGTAGATGTGAGAGTAAAACCAGAGAAATGGAGAGTATTCCTGTTGGTACAGAAAGTGCGTATTTACGGGTGAATGTAGGAGCTAATGGCGTTTGTAAATTCGAATACAGTCTTGATAACAAAATTTTCATGTCCATAGGAAGCGAATATATCGCCAATACAGGTCAGTGGATTGGTGCAAAAGTAGGTTTGTTTTGTATGAATCCAAATATGACTGAAAGTAAAGGATATGCTAATGTTGATTGGTTCAGAGTAGAGTGAGATTTTTAGCTTTCTAAAATTTGGATTCGTTATTTCAGATTTTAATTTAAAATAGATCCAACAGAAATAGCTTAGCAAAGAATATTTCTGTTCACTATATATAATTTTTTTAAAAAAGTAGGCTGCACTTTGTTGAAAGAGCAGCCTACTTTTTTTGAGTTTATAAAATTTATTTTCTAAACATAGAAAGTGATGTTTTTGCGGACTTAATGGATGTTGTCTCAAAGATTTCTTCATAGTCGATATAATTTAAATTTTCATAATAATCCTGCTGTAAGCTTCTGTTTTGTATGCAATGCAACATTTTACCTATTTTTTGACTCGTATTTTGCGTAGGCCAGAAGCCTTTTATGGCTAATTTGCAGGCGTTAATTTAAGATTTAAAACGATTGTTATTTCTGATTGAAATTCATGTCGTTTTACAGTTTAAGCATTAAAAATTCCAAAACAAGAAATAAAATCATATTATGAAGATACAGAATCAAACACTTGCGAGTTGGATCATGCAATGCATGTTAGTCGGAATACTTTTATTTAGCTTTAGTTGTAAACCCAAAGTTACAGAGGTGAAAAAACTTTCTGATGATGAGCGTATGGAGTGGTGGCGCGATGCTCGATTTGGAATGTTCATTCATTGGGGTGCTTATGCAATTCCTGGTGGTGAGCGTAATGGCGAAATTTGTGGTGGCGGTGCCGAGTGGGCAATGGACAAACTCGATTATACGATTGAAGACTACGAAAAAGAAGTGACAGCAAAGTTTAATCCTACTGAATTTGATGCTGATGCATGGGTTGCAATGGCTAAAGATGCTGGGATGAAATATATTGTTCTAACCACAAAACATCACGATGGATTTTGTTTGTGGGATTCAAAGGTGACCGATTATGATATTATGGAAGCTTCACCTTTTAAACGTGATATCGTAAAGGAACTTTCTGAAGCTTGTAAAAAAGGAGGAATTAAATTCTGTTTTTACCACTCTATTGTTGATTGGCATCATCCACAAGCTCAGGCTCCTTTGTATCCAAACTACAATGCAGGTCAAAAAGATCAAACGGTTGTGAATCCCGAATTTCCAAAATACTACGAGAACTATTTAAAACCTATGGTGAAGGAACTTTTGACCAATTATGGTGATATAGGAGTTGTGTGGTTCGACGGGGATTGGATTGCTGATTATACAACCGAAATGGGAAAAGAACTCTATAAAACCATTCGCGAAATTCAACCCAATACCATTGTAAACAATCGTGTTGATAAAGGAAGAATGGGAATGGAAGGAATGGACAAAGAAGGAAATTTTGCAGGTGATTTTGGAACTCCTGAGCAAGAAATTCCTGCTACAGGTATCGATAGCGATTGGGAAGCATGCATGACCATGAATGGTTCCTGGGGATACAAACCGTCTGATGAGCATTGGAAAAGTAACGAGGTACTTATTCAGCATTTAGTGGATATCGTATCAAAAGGAGGAAATTTTTTATTGAATATTGGTCCTGATGCGCAAGGCTTATTTCCACCAGAGAGTGTGGAACGTTTGAAAGCAATGGGAGAATGGACAAAAGTAAATGGAGAAGCAATTTATGGTGCTAAAGCGAGTCCATACGATTGTCCTGAATGGGGTCGCTACACAAGAAAAGAGACTGCGATTTTTGCTCATGTTTTCGATTGGCCAGAAGATGGAGTGTTGCGTGTGAATAGCGATGTTAAAATAGAGAGTGCAAGTTTGCTTGCATCGCCTGATCAAAAGTTAGAAGTTAAGAAAGATAGCACAGGAATTTCTATAGTTTTACCAGAAAGTGCTCCCGATGCCTACGCATCAGTAGTTAAAATTAATTTGCTTAAATAATTACTGAGGAAAACCGAAAGAAATAAGTCGATTGGTAGATAATATTTACATTAGCCATCTGTTAGCTCTGTCTGGCAGATGGTAAATTTGTAAATCATGAGAAAACTTTTCAGAAATAATTGAAATTAGGATGAAAACACCACTACTATTAATATTGATTTTTTTGAGCACTCATTGTAGTGCTCAAAAATCTACTTTAGGTGAATTTTCTGAAGTGCCTCTTAAAGGTGGTTTTCAAATGGAAAATTATTGGGTTTGGGGTAGCTCTGTTATCAAAGCTGATGATGGTAACTACCACATGTATGCTTCGCGTTGGCCAAAATATCTGCCTTTTCATCCTGGTTGGATGATTGGCTCGGAAATAGTTCATGCGGTTTCTCATACGCCCGAAGGTCCTTACACTTTCGTTGATGTGGCTTTGGGGGCCAGAGGAACGCAATACTGGGATGGAAGATCCTGTCATAACCCAAAAATTGTTCGCTACAAGGGAGAATACATTTTGTACTATATGGGTTCTACTCATCCTTTTGAGGACATCACAGAACAGAATGCCGATGAGCTAACTTTAGATAGTAAATGGTGCATTACCGCTCGCTGGCGAAAAAGAATTGGCATTGCGACTTCAAAAAGTCCGAATGGCCCATGGAAAAGATTGGATCATCCTATTTTGGATGTAAAACCAGACTCCTTTTATAATTTTTTGGTTTCAAATCCTTCTCCACTTATTAAAAAAGATGGTTCTGTAGTGTTGATTTTTAAGAGTCGGGATTACAATGAGGATGGCGTCACAAAAGGAGATATGAAGGTCAGCCTTGCAACGGCTCCTTCTTATGGTGGAAAATATACTGTTTTAGGAGACAGTCCTCTGTTTTCGAAAGACAATTTTGGAGAAATCGAAGATCCACATTTGTGGAGCGATCAAGATGGTTACCATATGATTGCAAAAGATCAACGAGGACAAATAACTGGTGAAGCTGGTGATGGTTTATTGGCTCATTCAAAAGATGGAATTCACTGGATAGTAGATGAAAACCCAAAAGTATACACCAAAACCGTGAAATGGGATGATGGCAAAACCAGAAAACAGGGACAACTCGAAAGGCCTTTTGTTTTGGTAGAAGATGGAAAACCTACTTACCTATTTTTTGCGACCATGAATGGACCTGGTGGCTTTGGAAATGGCACAAAAACCTGGAATATGGTGATTCCTTTAAAATAGGAAGTAAATAATAGCTAATCAAAGTTAATATTTGAAGAAGGAATAATCTAGTTTGGTAAGAGAAGTATAAATAATGCAAGTAAGAAGTATAAAAAATATTTTTAAATCATTCACAAACCTCATAATTGTTGTGTTCCTACTATTATCTGTAGCAGCATGGAGAGGACAATTATTTGGTATCAGTTTAAAGGGAAATACAGGCACGAATTATACTTTTGATCTCACAGCGTCTGATTGTCAATCTATTTTTCCTGAAGTTGATGCTGTCGAAAAATCGGATGATTCTCAGTTTAATCTTTCAGATGTTTTAAATAGCCTTGTGGGGTATGCCTATGCTTCTAGAGGCGAACAAGGGTACGGAGGGCGTGTACCAGTAATCACTTTTGTTGATGTAAACAATGTGATTCGTGGAATTAAATTGGGTGAAAACTATGAGAGTGATGAATACCTTGCCATTGCAGTTAAGAAGGGAATTTTAACTCAATGGAATGGAGTTCCTCGAAATCAGGTGACGAATACTGTTGTTGATGCAGTTGCAGGAGCAACAATCAGCTGTCAGGCAATAATTTCGGGGGTTCAAAACTCCGCTTCAGAGCAATTGCTTGCAATTCCATTTGAATTTTGGACTGTAGAAAATATTGTATCACTTAGTTTATTAATTGTCCTCGTTTTTGCCTGTTTTTATCCAAAGAGAGTCATTAAATATCGAACAATTTTACAGATTCTTACTGTAATTGTATTTGGATTTTGGTTGGGACGTTTGATGTCCTTTGTTCAGTTTGTGAATTGGCTATCGGGTGGTGTGAATTGGCAGATTCAATTTATTGTGCTGATGCTAATGGGTTTATCAATAATCATCCCAATTGTTTTCGGAAAAGCTTTTTATTGTACTTGGGTTTGTCCTTTTGGAGCAGCACAGGAGTTATGTGGAAAAGCATGTTCCAAAAAACTCCAAATTTCAACGAAAAGAGCTCGTTTCCTACAGCTTTTACGAGAAAGATTATTTACAATATTATTGTTATTCTTATGGACAGGTTATTCATTCGATTTAACTTTGCTTGAACCTTTTTCTGCATTTTCATTATCAAAGTTTAGCTATTGGTTTATTGGTTTTGCATCCATATTTTTAATTGCATCTGTGTTTATTCCAAGAGTCTGGTGTAGGTTTTTTTGCCCTACAGGTTTTATTTTAGATTGGATTCGAAAATAGAGATAGAAAATGCTTTAGAATATAAATAGATTATGAATTTTTTATTAGAACATAAAAAATGAAGAGCGATAGAATTTTAAATATTATTTTGGCTATAGCCTTACTACTTCTGATTGTCAAAATAAACAGGTTTGATTTTTTAAAATCGAATGATGGCATTGCTCGTGCAGTCCAGCTTGAAAGAATGGCCGATAAAGTTTATGATTTAAAATCAGGGACACATCAAACATGGGTATCGTTAACAGTAGCTGAAAGTAAGCGATTAATAGCAAAAGGACTTGCTATTTATCCACCCGTTAAGGAGTGTATGAAAAATGGGAAATTAATCATGGCCAAAGGAACAACAAATACCTATGTTGCTGAAGAGTTGATTCATGATTCTCTTACCAATGGTGAATATGTATTGGGCTATATAAGTCCGGCTAAAACCAATAAAAAGGTAGATAGAAGTAAAAAACGCAAGGAGTTGGTTCTGATTAATGGAGAGGTTAAAGATATCCCTTACAAAGAAATTTTGTCTGATTTGGAGGAAGGTGATATTGTAATGAAGGGAGCTAATATTATTAATCATAGCAAAGGACAAGCAGCTATCATGATAGGTCACCCAACAGGAGGAACCATTGGTGATTTGTATCCTATTATTCAGGAGAAGAAGCTTCGTTATATTATTCCGGTAGGATTGGAAAAAGAATCGTCGCAAGACATAAATGTGATTGGAGAGTATAGTAAAATAGAACATGAAAATATTGCTAAAAAGACACCCTGGTTATGGAGTGTGAAAGGTGAGCTGTTCACAGAAATAGAAGCCATAAAGCAATTTGCCGATGTTGAGGCGATTCATTACGGTTCTGGTGGTGTTGGAGGTGCCGAAGGTGCTGTTTCGATTCTCATAAGAGGATCAGAATCCGAAGTAAATAAAGCACTTGAGGTTATTGAGTCAATTCAAGGAGAATCGCCATTTATCGAGTAGTAAGGAAAGTGAGTTATTCGTAAGTATTTAGGATCTTATTGCACAAATTTTGCATTGTTTGGGATGAATTCACCATTTCAGACGGCTTTTTATATCTATTTTCGTTTTTAAAGGAAAGTGTAAAATTTGCACATTGTTAATATATCATCGTAAAAATTGAACCAAAATGAGAAAGCTATTTTTATTACTGATGGGATGTACTTTTTTATTTTTTAGTGCTTGTAAGCCTAGAGTAATAAAAATTGTTGTTGATCCTACACTGGAAAGTAAGGAGTCTGTTGCATCATTGCAAGAAGCTTTGCAGCAAGCAAAACAAGAGAAAAAAGATGATTCTTCTGCTCTTATTGAAATTATTGTTCAGCCAGGAGAGTACAATTTAACATCACCACTTGTAATTACTCCAGAACTAAATGGTTTATCTATTATTGGTGCAGGAAGCGATAAGGTGAGTGTAAAAGGTTCTCTTCCTTTGGAATTGAAGTGGAAGGTATTGAATGACAATATATATGAAGCTTCTGTTGCCGAAAATCTGGATTTCGATCAACTCATAGCAGATGGAGAGGCACAGATCATGGCACGTTACCCGAATTACAACGAGGATGCTGGAATGTGGCAAGGCTATGCCAAAGATGCCATATCTGTCGAAAGAATTGCTTCGTGGAAAAATCCGGTTGGTGCCTATTTTCATGTCATGCACAAAGGCAAATGGGGTGGTTTTCATTACCGAATTACTGGAGTGAATGAAGATGGAACCGCTATTTTAGAAGGAGGACATCAGAACAATCGACCTTCGGCTCCGCATCCAGAATATAGAATGGTCGAGAATGTATTCGAAGAGTTGGATAGTCCGGGCGAATGGTTTTTAGATCGCGAAAAGCATAAGCTATACTATTGGCCGGAGAAAAATATGGATATTGCAAATGTAAATTTTGAGGTTTCCGTTATAAAATCATTAGTAGAGACAAAAGGAAGTATAGAAAACCCTGTTAAAAACATAAGTATTCAAGGAATTACATTTGAAAACACACAGCGAACTTTTATGGAGGAATATGAGCCTTTGTTGAGAAGTGATTGGACCATTTACCGAGGTGGAGCTGTGTTTATGGAAGGAACGGAAAATTGTTCGATAGAAAATTGTGAGTTTACCGATTTAGGGGGAAATGTGATTTTTGCGAGTGCCTACAATAAAGGATTAAAAATTGCCGGGAATCACATTCACGATTGTGGCGCAAGTGCCATTTGTTTTGTGGGAGATCCTTCTGCTGTTCGTTCTCCAGCTTTTCAGTATGGACAATTTGTTGCTTTGGATAAAATGGATACGATTTCCGGACCTCAAAACGACTTGTATCCACGAGAATGCATTGCCGAGAACAATTTAATTCACAGAATAGGAAGATTAGAGAAGCAAACGGCCGGTGTAGAAATATCAATGGCAATGGACATTACCGTTCGTCACAATAGTATTTACGATGTTCCTCGGGCGGGAATTAATATTGGAGATGGAACCTGGGGTGGACATATTTTGGAATACAACGATGTGTTCAATACCGTATTAGAATCGGGTGATCATGGATCTTTCAATTCATGGGGAAGAGATCGTTTCTGGCATCCCAATCGCCATAAAATGGATAGTATGACAACGGCAAATCCTAATATGCCCAAGTGGGATGCAATTCACACCACCATTATTCGGAACAACCGCTTTCGTTGTGACCATGGTTGGGATATCGATTTAGATGATGGTTCTACCAATTATCACATCTATAATAATTTGTGTTTGAACCGAGGAATCAAGTTAAGAGAAGGATTCTATCGCGTGGTTGAGAACAATATCATGGTCAACAATTCTTTGCATCCTCATGTGTGGTTTGCCAATAGTAAGGATGTGTTTAAAAAGAATATTGTTAGCGATGCCTATCAGGATGTTCGCCTTCTTGGATGGGGAAAAGAGCTCGATTACAATCTGTTTCCCAACGAGGAATCTATGATTAAATCACAGATTTATGAACGGGATTTGAACAGTGCTTTTGGCGATCCTTTATTCAAAAATCCTGAAAAGCTTGATTTTAATGTTGTTGAAAATTCTCCTGCTCTTGCTCTAGGCTTTGTGAATTTTCCTATGGATCAGTTTGGGGTTCAAAAAGCAAAATACAAGGCCATTGCAAAAACACCCGAAGTTCCTGTTTTAAAAAATCATGCTAGCAGGGAACAAAAGAACAGTCCGGTGGTTGCTTGGTTGCGTAATAATATAAAAAGTGTGGATACAGAAGAGGAACAGTCTGCTTATGGTTTAAATAATACGGAGGGTGTAATTGTTTTGAGTGTTTGGAATGGGAGTCCAGCCGTAAAAGGTAATGGATTAAAGAAAGGCGATGTTATTTTGGAAGTGGAAGGTGAAAAAACAAAAAATTCACTTATCTTTCTGCAGATTGTAAAAAAATATCAAAAGTTAGGAGAGATTAGACTTGTTGTGATGAGAAATCAAGCAGAACAAGCTTTGTTAGTTCGAACCAAATAGGAAACATATAAATCAAGATAATTAAGAATTGAAGCATGAAAACGAAACTGACATTACTTGTAGTACTAAGCCTGTTTTGTGTTTGCTTAAAGGCGCAAAATAAAGTTAAAGTTTACTACGTAGACCTAGGAAAAACAGAAAAAAATATTGAAAATTCAATCCAGGAATATCAATATGAGACACCCGAAAAAGCTCGCCATCGTATCAATGTTTATCCTGATATCGAATTCCAAACCATGGAAGGAGTTGGAGGAGCTTTTAACGAAATTGGTGGAGAGGCTTTGCAAGCTCTGCCTACCGATTTGCAGGATGAAGTGATGAGAAAATTATTTAGTGCGAAGGAAGGAGCAGGTTTTTCCTTTTGCAGAACGGCGGTTGGTGCGAGCGATTTTGGTATTGATGCTTATAGTTATTGCGATGTAGATGGCGATTATAAAATGAAGCATTTTTCCATCGATAGAGAAGAAAAAACAGTGATTCCTTACATTCAAAAAGCTTACAAATTTAATCCAAGCCTGAAAATGTTTGCTTCTCCCTGGAGTCCTCCTGCCTGGATGAAATATTCAGGATTCATGGATCGTGGAGACGAATTTCGGGAAATAAATCACCTGAAGGACGAAGCAAAAATTTATGAAGCTTATGCTCTGTATTTTTCAAAATACATTCAGGCTTACGCCGATAAGGGAATTGTTATTGATCGTTTGGTGGTTCAGAACGAAACCGATGCAAGTACCAAATATCCTTCCTGTTTAATGCCTGTTGAGCAAATGGCGAAATTCACTAAAAATTACCTTCGTCCTCGTTTCCAAAAAGACGAAATCGCAACTGAAATCTGGGCTGGAACCTTCCGGACTGCAGGTCAGTTAGAAGCCATTAAATTAGCTGCTAGTGCCGATTTACGTGCTCCTTTCGACGGAATTGGGATTCAATATTCCTCTTCACGTTCTATCAGCGATTTATTGGGTATTTACCCTGAAGCTCATATCATGCATACCGAAGGGAATTGTCATAATGGAGCGAACAATTGGGCGCAGGCAAAAGATCGATTCAGAGAAATAGCAGATTATGTAAATGTTGGAAGTCCAAATTACTGTTACTGGAATATGATTTTGAATGAAACTACGGAGAGTGGTTGGGGATGGAAACAAAATTCATTGATCAATATCGATCGTGAAAATCAAAAAGTGACTTACAATCCAGATTTTCAAACTGTTGCTTTTATGAGTAAATATTTGCAAGCTGGATCTGTTCGTGTGGCACATTTTTCTCGCGGAAAAGTAATTTCGGTGAAAAAGGACAACAAGTTATTCCTAATGTTGCAAAACGAAAAGGATACTGCAGAATCTTACGATTGTCAGATCGATACAGAAAGTATTGCTGTTGTTGAGATACCTGCAAATTCGCTTTCAGTAATTCAAATTGAATTGTAGGCTGATTGGTTTGAGTTAATTGTGTGCTGAGCTTTCATTAATAATAAATTGAGAGCTTACTAAAATATAAAAAGTAGTAAGAATTGACCTTTGTATTAGTTAGCAAAGGTCAAACTTGTGCATTAAGAAGAACAAATTAGAATATGAAAAGACGCGATTTTATTTATAAATCTATTGGCGCCGCAGCAGGTGTAGCTTTGCTACCAAGCTTTTTGTCTTGCAGCAGTAGTAAAAACGACATTGCTTTTATTGAACGTATTTTACCGGCTCCCATCGGAGGTGGATATCAGGATCCTGATTTCTGGGTTTGGGGTTCATCTGTGGTTAAAGGGGAAGATGGTCGATACCATATGTTTGCTAGCCGTTGGTCTAGAAAACTGAATTTTGGGAATTGGGTAACGAGTTCAGAGGTAGTTCATGCTGTTGCAGATACCCCTGTTGGACCCTACGAAACGGTCGATGTTGTGCTTCCTGCAAGAGGAAAAGAATATTGGGATGGAATGTGTACCCATAATCCTCGGGTTGTAAAATATGGAAAGCAATATTTGCTGTACTATTTTGGAACCACTTACGATTTTGAGCAACCAACAGCGGGAAATGCTAAAGTTTCCAGCGAAAACTGGAACAAAGCATGGATGAACAAACGAATTGGTGTGGCCACAAGCGATAGTGTTTACGGTCCATGGAAGAGATTAGATCAACCCATTCTGGAACCACGTGAAGGGAATTGGGATGCTTCCATCACCTCCAATCCGGCTCCAGTGGTAAACGAAAAAACAGGAGAAATTTTACTGATGTATAAATCTTCTACAGGTGAACCGAATTCACCGCTTTTATTGGGTGTTTCGAAAGCTTCGAATCCTGAAGGTCCCTACGAGCGTTTAAGCGACGAGCCTATTTTTAATTTTAAAACGGAAGATAGTAAGCGCGTCGATTTGGAGGATCCCTACATTTGGTGGAATGGCGATCAGTATGAGGCAATCATAAAAGATCGCTCAGGAGTGCTTTGTGGCGAAGAGGGTGGTGGTGTTCATGCCTGGTCGAAAGATGGTGTGGAATGGAACTTATTTAAGAATCCATTGGCATACAGTCGTAAGGTTTTGTGGGACGATGGAACAACGACCTATCAAAATCATTTTGAACGACCTTTCCTTTTGATTGAAGATGGCGTGCCGACTCATTTTTTCGC
>NZ_JBFHJW010000058.1:0-25636 GCF_041595635.1 Labilibaculum sp. | reverse complement strand
TCAGGATTACGATTTCTTATACGAAGCTGGTGTTGTTGGTGTATTTGGTCCTGGTACCAAAGTATCAAAATGTGCTATTCAAATGTTGGATATCCTAATTGAGCAATACAAAGACTAGTTCTTTTATTACTATATTTAAAGACAGGAACGATGTTCCTGTCTTTTTTTTTGTCCTAAATCAACAATAGTAAGCCATGAAAAAAACAACTCTACTTCTACTATTTTATAGTTTCACCTTCCTTCTTACCGCACAAAATAAGAGCAAAGAAGATTCCCAAATTAAAAAACAAGTTCTTATCGGTGAACTTACACTCGAGGTTTTTGATACAGAACTATGCAAGAATTGGTATGCTCCAGAATACAAAGAGTACCATACAAATGCTAAAGTTCTCAAAAAACTGAAGGATGTAAACCTGAAGCAAATAAATATAACTCTCGTTCTCGGATCATGGTGCCACGACAGTCATCGAGAAGTACCTCATTTTATTAAAATTCTAAAAGAAATTAAATTCCCTTTGGACCAACTTCAAATATATGCCTTAGATACCCACAAATCGGCACCCGATTTTGATGCAAAAGCCGATAACATAATGTATGTACCAACTGCTATTATTTCGCGAGAAGGAAGAGAAATAGGTCATATTATTGAACAGCCCAAAAAATCGCTCGAGAAAGATCTGATGAAGATAATCTTGAAAAATTAGTACCTTTAGATATTGGATTAATCAACACTATAATGGAACAAGCAGAGACAAATGCCGGACAAACTTTAGGGATTATTGGATTAATACTTGGAATCTTGACCTTCCTGTTGGGATTTATTCCCTGCATTGGAATAATTGCTATTATTCCAGGTATAGTAGCCATTATTATAAGCGCAATTGGACTATCGCAAGCCAACAAAAACAACGGAGCTCGAGGAATTAACATAGGAGCTCTTGTTGTATCTATTATTGGCGTATTGGTAGCATCTCTCTGGCTGATATTTGTAGTTGGAATCGCTAGTCTTAACGAAGACAAAATTGAGGGTTTTGTAGAAGAGATGATTGATGAATCGTTATACAATCCAGAATTACAAGACGCCTTGCAAGATCTAGAAAATCAACTCGATGAAGTATGTATCGATTCCATCAAATATAAAAATGATAGCCTTTCTATCGATATCAAAATTGTCAATGAGTAATTCTCATCTTCAACTCAAGCAAAATTACAAAATCATCAACCTTAGCTTGGCAGGAATTATCCTTTGTATCTTTATTTATTCAGGTCTGTTTTCTCCACAAAAAAGCAATCATCCCATACCATCGATTTATACTAAAATTACAGGTGAAAAAAGTCCTTCAACAGGATTATCTCGTAGTTTTTCAGCCCTAATTCGTGGCGATATACAGGAAGCAAAAAACTATAATTCAGAAGCCTTACCTATTTTTCTGTTTTTTTTCTTTCAACTTATTTTCAGAAGTCTAAGCTCTGTGCTTATAAAAAATAATTTTTCAGCACTAAAAATTTACATTCTTACAGACATCACACTTTCAGCCCTCACCTTTTATCTGACCTTCAGACCTTTAATATTATTCACCATTAAACTTTTTTCGGAAACCATCGTAAACTACGAATAAGTTCAATTTTTATTAAACTAATTCATCCGATATGTCAGTATTACTTGTGATTGTTTGCCTCGCACTGCTGACCAGTATTATGGTTATGCATGTTTACAATGAACTTCATCTATCCAAACGAATCATCAGGGCTGCCTCCTTGATTCAAAAATTAATGGATCAAGAGGGAATTAAACACCTCGATTTGGAAAAAAAATTCGAAATGTCTACTATATCAACACAACTTAGACTTTTGGAATATTACCTACACACTCTCGATTCTACCTACAAATATTTTGGCTCAAAAGGAACAGTTTCACAACGAATTTTAAACATCGAGAACGTTCTGAAAACCTATAGCTATCAGAACGATCTAAGTTTTAGCGAATATCATTGAGCAAAAAGAATTCATCCACTTTAACCCCTCGAGCTGTTTGTTTCAACGAACAACATTCGTTTAAAATATCGTGTTGAAAAAATAAAATGTAGCTATTCTCAACAGCCTCTTTTAAAAAGAGTTCTTTTTCGCGCAAAGAGATACTCGGATTTAGATCATAACTCGCTAACCACTTTACAGGAACATTTGCCGCTGTAGGAATAAAATCACCTGCAAAAACAATTGTTTTGTTCTGTATTTTTATCACGGGGACCATCAATCCAGGAGTATGTCCGTTCACAAAACGCAAATCGAAATTCGGAAATAATTCGCCTTCCTCTTCAATAATCTTTAATTTTCCAGCTTCTTTTATGGGTAACACATTTTCCTTAAAGTAGGCATCTGCTTCGCGGATGTTTGGTTGGCAATAGTTCTCCCATTGTGGACGACTCACCCAATGAGTGGCATTTGGAAACACCAGTTCGTAAACATCCTTGATGGCTCCATTACGCACAGCTCCACCACAATGATCAAAATGTAAATGCGTAAACACTACATCTGTAATCTCTTGCGGATCTACCTTAATCTCAGCAAGAGAATTCAATAAACTGGCATCTCCATTAAGATGATGATTTTTAAAGTAATCTTCTCCTTGCTTGTCTCCAGTTCCATTATCAATTAAGATTTTACGCTCTCCATCAACCACCAACATACTCCGCATGGCACAGTTGCACAAATTATCCTCATCGCTTGGATATTTACGGCTCCATAAAAGTTTCGGAACCACGCTAAACATAGCTCCTCCATCGCACTTAAAATTGCCTGTCTCGATCTTGTATATTTTCATCTATTTTAACTTAAATATGTTATCTTTAATCTCAAATCAGTCCATAAATAAGGCTTTGCAGCAATAGCTGATTATAGAAAGTCAAAAATACAATTTTTAAAAGGGATTAACAATGAGAGTACATTTTATAGCCATTGGTGGCAGCGCCATGCACAACCTTGCAATAGCTTTACATTTAAAAAATTATACTGTAACAGGTTCCGATGATGAAATTTTCGATCCCTCAAGATCTAGATTAGAGAAACATAAGCTTTTACCTGAAAAATGGGGTTGGTTTCCAGAGAAAATTAATGAATCAATAGATGCTGTCATTCTTGGAATGCATGCTCGAATAGATAACCCTGAACTTTTACGCGCACAAGAATTAGGTTTAAAAATTTACTCCTATCCCGAATACATTTACGAGCAGACGAAAGACAAGACCCGAATTGTTATAGGTGGTAGCCATGGAAAAACCACTACAACATCAATGGTAATGCATGTGCTAAAGGAAAATAATATCGATTTCGATTACATGGTTGGGGCTCAAATTGAAGGTTTCGACACCATGGTAAAATTAACCCAAGAAGCTAACATAGCCATTTTCGAAGGAGATGAATATCTATCTTCCCCCATCGACAGAAGACCAAAATTCCATCTCTACCACCCACACATTGCTTTGCTTACAGGAATTGCCTGGGATCATATCAACGTTTTTCCAACCTTCGAAAACTATGTAGAACAGTTTAAGATTTTTACTGATTTAATTCAAGAAAAGGGAAGTCTTATCTATTTTGAAGAAGATGAACACATCCAAAAAATCATTGCCAACAAGCGCGGTGACATTAGCTATTTACCCTACAATACACATCCCTTTCAACTTGTAAACAATCAAAGTATTCTACAAACAAATTTAGGTGATTTTCCACTTGAAATATTTGGGGAGCACAACCTACAAAATTTAATGGGCGCCTATTACATCTGTAAAAGCATTGGACTAAAAGATCTTGACTTTTATCAATCGATTCAGAGTTTTTCGGGGGCTGCACGCAGATTACAAAAACTAGCGGAGAATGACAATTGTTGTGTTTTTCAGGATTTTGCACATTCCCCTTCCAAGCTAAAAGCAACCACTTTGGCGGTGAAAAAGCAATATCCACAACGCAAACTTATTGCTATTATGGAACTTCACACTTTTAGTAGCTTAAAAAAAGAATTTCTACCTCAATACAAGAACACCATGAAAACAGCCGATCGAGCTTTTGTTTATTTCGATCCGCATACAATCGCACATAAAAAACTAGAATTAATCAGCAGCGAGCAAGTAGCCGAAGCATTTGGTGGCGATAATCTTTCTGTTTACACCAATTCAAAAAAACTAATTAGCGATTTACTCTCAATGAATTTTATGAATACAACTGTATTGCTAATGAGTTCGGGAAACTTTACTGGTACAAACCTTGCTTCCCTAGCTGAGAAAATTATAGTAAGTGCTAAATAATCTAAGTATCACTATTTCAGACTTATTATATTGTTAATAAGTAAATAAATACTATTTTTACAACATATACTCTCAAATTCGGAAATACCATGCTTTTCAAGCTTACACGCATTTTTTTACTTCTTCTTTTTGTCCCAATCAATATGGCATTGGGGCAAAATCAGAAGCAAATTGAAAATGCTGAAGAACTATTAAAAAGTACTGAAGGAAGCAAGCGGATAGCATTACTCAAGGAACTTTCCCAACTATACATGGATACAGATCCTAACAAGAGTATTGATTATGCAAAAGAAATTGTCACATTAAACTCAAAAAATAATGTAGAAAAAGCAATTTCACTTTACAACCTAGGCAATTTATACCGACATACTAATAACTACAGACTAGCCCTCGATTGTCAAAACCAAGCTCTTGAAATTCGTGAAACACTAAATGACCAAAGTGGATCAGCAAGCTGCTTGAACAATATTGGGGAAATCTATAAAATTCTTAACAAATACGATGAAGCATTAGATCATCTTAACCGCTCTTTGGAAATTAGGCAGAAAGAAGGAACACCAAAGGAATATGCTTACACCTTAAATAATATTGGAAGTGTTTTTTGGCTAAAAAAGGATTATGCAAACGCTTTGGAATTTTATCTTAAATCCCTAGAAATAAGACTCGAACTAGGTGATAAATCAGACATAGCCTCTTCGCTAAACAACCTGGGAAATGTATACAAAAACCTAAACAAACCCAACAAAGCACTTGAATACTACCGCAAAGCGCTTCAAATAAGAGAAGAAATTGGAGATAAAAACCTAATTGCCTTTTCTTTAAATGATATTGGAGGAATTTACTGGAGATTAAATAATTTTAATGAGTCTTTGTCTTACTACAATAGATCACTTGCCATTAGAAATGAAATAGGTAACAAGCGATTCATTGCAGCTACTCTTAAAAATATCGGCACCGTTTACAAAGATCTAAATGAGCTTGATTACTCCTTGAAAAACTACAACGATGCCTTACGGATATACGATGAAATTAACGACCCAAAAGAACAAGCGAATGTATTCTCATTGATTGGAAATCTTTATAATAGCTACAATAATTTCGATAAGAGTTTAGAGTTTCATAAAATATCACTTACCATACAAAATAGAATTGGAAATAGTAAAGGTGTAGCCTATTCGTCGAACAGTATTGGCGAAATTCTAATGAAATATTACCAAAGCGAAGAAACAGAAGGCTACTTACTCACCGCATTTGATCAAGCTAACAAATGTATGGACAGGAGTTTACAGAAAATCACCTCCGAAAATTTATTTGAATACTACTCCAACCGAGGAGACTATAAAAAAGCATTAGAGTATTTCCGGGAATTCTCAAACACCCAATACGATAGTATTGTTGATCAGATTGATAAAGATAAAATATCTGAATTTGAAGCCAACTACCAAATTTCAAAAAACAACGACGAAATAAAAAGTCTAAAAGCATACAACCGACAGCAAACAATCGTAATTTACCTTTTTATTGCCTTAATACTATTTGCAGGGATTATAGGATACATTGCCCGAAGAAACATTAAAATAAGAAAGGAAGCGACCATAGCCTTAACCGATAAGAATAAGGAACTGGAAGAAATCAACTCCAAATTGAAAGAAACCGAAGTTAGTTTGCGTGATTTGAATTTGACCAAGGATAAAATATTCAATATTATTTCGAAAGATCTACGTAGTCCTTTTATCGACATGAAAAAACTCAGTTCCAAACTACTTAAGAGTTTTGATAATGAACCTATTAAATCTCAAAAAGAATTATCTAAGCACATCAAAGATCTATCGTTTCACACCTACAATCTTGTTGAAAACATTCTATTATGGTCGGCTTCCCAATCAGGAAAAACAAAATTTTCGCCACGTATTTTTAACGTAAAAGAACTTTTAGAGCATAGCTTAAGCAAACTTTCAGAGCAACTTATCGAGAAAAATATTAAGCTAATTTTTAATTTTGATAGCCATTCGAAAGCCTTTGCCGATACTGCAGCTATGACTGAAGTATTTAAAAATTTACTCTCCAATGCTATTAAATTCTCCTACCGAGAGGGAAAAATAACCATCTCGGCACGAGAAAAAAAATACCTGATTGAACTTGAAATATCAGATGAAGGAGTTGGTATGAATAAGACTAACCTTAACAAAATATTCCGTTTGGATAATGATTATCTCGCTTTAGGAACAGCTCAGGAAAAAGGGGCTGGAATTGGCTTATTGCTCTGCAAAGAATACATCGAGAAAAATGGAGGCAAAATATGGGCCGATAGTGAAGAAGGAAAAGGAAGTAGCTTTTACATTACCATTCCTAAATCAGACAAATTAATGAAATCCAGTTCTTGAAAGAATAATTACCACATAAAAAAAAAGGCCTCAATAGAGGCCTTTTTTATTGAAATCGATTTATATATCGATTAGTATTTTTTAGCAACAAAGTGATAGTGACTACCAAATCTTTCGAAAGCTGCCTGATCTAATTCTTCTCTAAAATTAGGGTGAGCAACAGAAATAATTGCTTTAGCTCTTTGTTGAAGGGTTTTTCCAAATAAATTTACAGCACCATATTCAGTTACGAACCATCTCATATTGTTACGAGTTGTTACAACACCAGATCCCAACATAAGAGTTGGAGCAATCTTAGAAAGACCTTTTCCAGTTACCGAAGGCATAGCAATAATTGGCACACCACCCTCTGATGCTGCAGCACCACGAGTAAAGTCAATTTGTCCTCCTACTCCTGAATAATGTCTTGTTCCAATAGAATCGGCACAAACCTGACCTGTAATATCAATTGATAAAGCTGAATTAATAGCACATACTTTTGGATTTTGCTTGATAATACCTACACCGTTAGTGTAAGCAACATCCATCATTAAAACTCCTGGATTATCATCAACAAAATCGTAAAGTTTTTTGGTTCCCATTAGGAAACCAGCAACAATCTTACCTTTATCTAGTTTCTTATTCATTCCATTCACAACACCACTCTCAACCAATGGCAAAAGTCCATCTGCAAACATTTCGGTATGAACTCCTAAATCTTTGTGATTTCCTAACTGAGCCAATACTGCATTTGGAATACCACCAATTCCCATTTGAAGACAAGCTCCATCAGGAATTAAATTAGCAACATTTTTACCAATTTGAATATCCATTTCACTTAATGGTGCACCTGCGTGTTCAATTAATGGAGTATCATCCTCGCAGAATACATCAAAATAACTCAATGGCATCATCGCATCACCAAAAGAACGAGGTACATTTGGGTTGATAACCGCTACAACAGTATCGGCAGTTTCAACAGCTGATCTAGTAGCATCTACAGAAGTACCTAAAGATACATAACCATGCTTATCAGGAACGCTTACCTGAACAACAGCTACGTTTACTTTTAAAATTCCTTCACGGATTAATTGCTGAGTTTCACTCAAAAATACAGGAATGTAATCTGCATAACCTGCTTGTGTTTGCTTTCTTACATTAGCACCTACAAACAAAGACTCTAAGTTAAAAATACCTTCAAACTCAGCGTCTGCATAAGGAGCTGGTCCTTCTGTGTGTAAATGTTGTATAGCTACATCGTAAATTTCACCTCTACGACCTCTTTCACACATTGCGTTAATAAACTTCTGTGGAGCCAATGCTACAGAGTGCAAATGAACTCTATCACCAGACTTAATCACCTTCGCTGCTTCCTCAAAAGAAACTGTTTTGATCTCTTTTTGCATCTTATTAATTGGTTTTATGATGTTTTGAATAATTTCTAAATCGCCGACTAAAGTAGTACATTTTTTGAATTATGCGTCTGCTATTCAGCATTACTGCTACAAAACATACTCACATTACCGCTTCATAACTAAGACTTTGAGATGGAAAACAATTAAAAATAAAATTGAAAACAAGATCATTCTGGCAAGCAAATAGGAAAAGTATAGAAATAAAGAAGCCGGGAATTTTTCCCGGCTACAAAACCCAAACATCTAATAAAACTTAAATAACAAAAACTATCAAACTATTATTGTTAATAACCCAATATTTCAAAAGTATGCTAACTTAGCCATTTATAACTTTTCGAAAATGTAAATAATCTTTGTTTTTTACATTTACACTCAAATATACAACCATTTAACCCATCAATCAAATCAATATTGTTTATTATGCAATAGATAATGTTTATATTTGCCTTACATTAAATTTCATTTTCATGATCACAATAACCCAATTGGAATATATAGTTGCCGTAGACACCTACCGTCATTTTGCAACTGCTGCTGATAAGTGCTTTATCACACAACCAACTTTAAGTATGCAAATAAAAAAACTGGAAGAATTTCTGGATGTAACCATATTCGACCGAAGCAAGCAACCCATTATACCAACCGATGTAGGAACTGATATCATAGAACAAGCCAGAATAATATTAGGAGACACAAAAAAAATCGACGATATTATAAAAAACCATAAAAACACCATTGAAGGAAACCTGAAAATAGGAATCATACCTACCCTCGCTCCTTTTCTTCTTCCTATGTTTATAGGCGACTACATTCGTAATTATCCAGCAATTAAAGTAGAAGTTGAGGAAATGGTTTCCGAAGATATCATTACCAGCTTAAAAAAAGACAAAATAGATGTAGGCCTGTTTGTAACCCCCGCAAAAGATGATAAGATAATTGAAAGACCTTTGTTTTATGAAGAAATGATGATTTACGCAAACAAAGATCACGAGATACTAAAAAAACCAATTTTAGAAGTAAAAGATATTGCCACTCCGGAAATATGGATGCTGGGCGATGGTCACTGTTTCCGAAATCAAGTAATCAACCTTTGCGAAATGCATGACTTACAACACCAGGAATTGCCATTCGAGTTCGAAAGTAATTCCTTAGAAACATTAATGAAGATTGTCGACAAAGAAGGTGGATTTACATTAATCCCCGAACTAGCAACCCAATATTTACCTGCCGAGAAAATGAGTCAAGTTAAGAGATTTACAAATTTGCACCCATTGCGAGAGGTAAGTTTGGTTTATTCTCGACATTACTCGAAAAATAAATTACTCGATTTATTGGCGAAAAATATCCAGAGTATTATTCCAAAAGAACTTTTAGATAGCTCAAAAGGAACAATTGTTGAATGGCACTAATTTTTTTTCAATCTAGGAGTGAAGCACTTAGTGTCTAACAACAAAAAAAGTGTGATTTTTTTTCAAATAAAGTATTGCCAATGTAAAGAATTATCTCTTTCTTTGCATCGCTAAAGAAAAAAATAGTGGTCACCATTACCACAACAATTCTGAAGTTATTTACTGAGAAAAAAATACAGAAATGTATTTGCAAAATTAAATTTTTAATTTACCTTTGCAGCTCTTTAAAATCAAATGGTCCGTTCGTCTAGGGGTTAGGACGCCAGGTTTTCATCCTGGTAACAGGGGTTCGATTCCCCTACGGACTACGAAAAATTTGTAGCAAGTTATTTTTAACTTATCTTTGCTACGCAATATAAAGATAATGGTCCGTTCGTCTAGGGGTTAGGACGCCAGGTTTTCATCCTGGTAACAGGGGTTCGATTCCCCTACGGACTACCAAGATAAATAATTTAGATAACTTTAAGAGATGGCAAATCATCAATCTGCAATTAAAAGAATAAGACAGTCTGAAAAAAAACGCGTACACAACAAGTTTTACGCTAAGACTACTAGAAATGCTGTAAGAAAGTTACGTGCTACTACAGATAAAGAAGCTGCTAACGAATTATTACCAACGGTTACTGCAATGTTAGATAAACTTGCAAAAATCAATGTAATTCATAAAAACAAAGCGGCTAACTTAAAATCTAAATTAGCTTCACACGTTAACAAACTGTAAGTAAAGACACTTTAACTCTATATTGAAGGGTTCTCATTGAGAACCCTTTTTGTCGTGCACTAAATTTTCATTTGAGAATTCCATATAATTCCATAACTTTAATTAAGTATTAATGAAATGGCTAATGGATGAATATAAAAAATTAAGCATCAAAAACTGGGCTTTAGAAGATCGTCCCAGAGAAAAATTAATGTACAAAGGGGTTAAAAGTTTATCTTCGGCCGAACTATTAGCTATTATTATTGGAAGTGGTAATCGAAAACAGTCTGCTGTAGAATTATCTAAATCCATCCTCTCCCATTGCAACAACGATTTAAATCAACTCGCAAAAAAATCCATTCCTGATCTGATTAAAATTCCAGGAATCGGCCAAGCAAAAGCCATCGGTATTATCTCAGCTCTAGAATTAGGCAGCAGACAAAAAGCCTTTCTCAGTCGACAAAAACCAAAAATATCCTCTAGCCAGGATGCCTACGATATCATGTCACCGTACGTAGAAAATCTAGGTCATGAAGAATTTTGGGTTCTTTACCTAAATCGGGCCAATAAAATAGTCGAGATTAAAAACGTGTCATCTGGTGGAATCACAGGAACAGTTTTTGACGTTAGATTGGTATTTAAGGATGCCCTTTTGTTAGAAGCAACCAACTTAATTCTCTGCCACAATCACCCTTCTGGCAACTTACAGCCTTCGCAAGCAGATAAAGAAGTCACATCTAGAGCAATAGATGCGGGTAAATTAATGAATATCTCCATATTAGATCACATTATAATAGCTGATGAACAATATTTTAGCTTTGCCGACGAAGGCCTAATTTAGACTGAGTCAGACTTGCCAATTTTTACTCCTTTCTATGTCCTATTTTTTTTGAAATATAGCTATATTTGCACTCAGCTAATTTTTAAACAAATAATCATGGTAGTCAATACTTTAGGAGATCAAAACTCTCTTTTCAACCAATTTATAGCTGAAATAAGAGATATAAATATTCAATCCGATCCGCTTCGCTTTAGAAGAAATCTGGAAAGAGTAGGCGAAATTTTTGCTTACGAAATCAGCAAAAAATTAGATTTCAGTGAAAATCCAATTCAAACACCTCTTGGTGAGTCTCTTACAAACATACCTTCTTCTCAGGTAGTTGTAGCCTCTATCCTAAGAGCAGGTTTACCTTTACACAATGGTCTATTAAATTACTTCGACCGATCAGAAAACGCATTTATTTCTGCCTACAGAAAATATTCTGATGACGGTGAGTTCAAAATCAATTTCGAATACATTTCGTCTCCATCTATTGATGATAAAGTGGTTATTTTAGCTGATCCTATGTTGGCAACAGGCTCTTCAATGGAATTGGCATACAAAGCAATGTTAACAAAAGGAACTCCTAAGCATGTTCACATTGTAGCTGTTATTGGTAGTGAAGAAGGAGTTGAGTTTATCAAAAATAAACTTCCAAACGAAAATATTACCATTTGGATAGGTGCTGTTGATAAAGAATTAAACTCAAAATCATACATCGTTCCTGGTTGCGGTGATGCAGGTGATCTTGCATATGGTGCTAAACTTGGATAAATAAAAACTAATAAAAAAGGCTTGTTTTTGCAAACAAGCCTTTTTTATGCTCTATACTTTTTTACCTCCATGGAATCGGCACAAAGTTCATGCAATTGCCTTATACTTTTTTCTAAGACTGGATGAATGAGGTCGGCAGCAACATCAAGCATGGGAACCAAAGCAAATAATCGTTCCTGAATTCTGGGATGTGGAACAATCAACCTTTCAGATGAAATAATTTTATCCTCGTAAAACAGCATATCAATATCAATTGTTCTTTCGCTGTACTGATTTTTCTTTCGAACCCTACCCAAATCTTTCTCAATTTGCTGGGTTACATCCAAGATATCTAGCGGAGCAATACAAGTTTCTATAACAACAACCTGATTGAGAAAATTTAGCTCGTGTACAAAGCCCCATGGTTCGGTTTCATAAATACTCGAACTAGCAACTAATACACCCAATTTCGAAACCATTTGCTGAATAGCATCGGAAAGGTATTTTTCCCGTTCAGACAAATTACCTCCCAATAAAAAATAAACTTTTGCCATGTGAAATATTCCTTTTATCGGTAAAAGAAACAAAGAAAACTGCCATATCAAAATGAATATCGAAAATACACTATAACACCTAAGCATTCTCAGTTTAAATAAATATATTTGTTTGTATCGAAATTTACATAAATTTTGAATTATCTGTTATTAATTGATTATTCATAAAACACATTTATTATGAAGAGCTTTTTCAAATTTACATTTGCCTCCATCATAGGAGTTATTATAGGTGGTCTGATATTTTTATTCCTGGGAATAATGATCATTTCTGCCGTTGTTGCCAGCGGCGACCAAGCCGTTACGGTTAAAGAAAAGAGTATTCTGGAAATAAAACTAAACAATGAATTAGTAGATCGTGGTTCCGACAACCCATTGGCTAACTTTAATTTCACAACATTTAGTGCAGATGCAAATATTGGTCTCAACACAGTTCTTGAGAATATTGAGAAAGCAAAAACGGATGATAAAATCAAAGGAATATATCTTAACATTACTGATATACCTGCAAATTTTGGAGGGATGGCTTCTATCGAAGAAATCAGAAACAAACTAAAAGAATTCAAAACCACAGGCAAATTTATTGTTAGCTATAATAATTTTGGCCATTCGCAAAAAGCCTTCTACTTAAGTTCTGTTGCCGATAGTATATACCTAAATCCTGAAGCTGGTTTATTCCTTTTAGGAATGGGTGGAGAAAGAACCTTTTACCGAAAATTCCTTGAAAAAATAGGTGTTGAAGCTCAGGTTATTCGAGTTGGGAAATACAAATCAGCCACCGAGCAATATTTTCGTGATGACATGAGTAACGAGAGTCGTGAACAAACCATGGCTTATGTTGGTGCCATGTGGAACCAATTGCTCGAAGGAATCTCCGAAGAAAGAAACATCTCCGTAGAAAAATTAAATCAACTAATTGACGAGGTAGCCATTCGAAAAGCAGAAGACGCCAAAAAATATGGTTTAATCGACAGCGTTATTTATGAAGATCAAATGCAAGATAAGCTTAGACAGCTTTCTGGTATTAAAGAAAATAAAAAGCTAAGATTAGTGAGCATGCCTGATTATGCTACCACTCCAAAAGCCGACCCTAAATTTTCGAAAAATAAAATTGCAGTTATTTATGCCAGCGGAGCTATTGGCTTGGAGCAAAATGAAAGTTCTATTGGACCTGAATTGGCACAAACCATTCGCGAAGCTCGTATCGATTCAACCATTAAAGCAATTGTATTACGAGTGAACTCACCAGGTGGATATGCTAATGTATCAGACTTTATTTGGAGAGAAGTACAATTAGCCTCTGAAGTAAAACCTGTAATTGCTTCCATGGGAAATGTAGCTGCTTCGGGCGGTTACTATATAGCCTGTTCGGCCGACACTATTGTTGCCGATAAAAACACCATTACCGGATCAATTGGAATTTACGGACTGTTCTTCTCGGGGGAAGAATTAATTAAAGAGAAGCTTGGCTTGACAACAGATACTTACGGAACCAATAAACATGCTGCTTTTGGAGGTAACTATCCTTTACTTTTACCGGTTTCATCTCGAAAATTCACTCCTACCGAAAGAGAAATTGTTCAATCAATAATCAACAATGGTTACGACACCTTCCTGCAACGAGTTGCAGATGGACGACACATGACAGTTGAACAAGTTCATGAAGTGGCTCAAGGAAGAGTTTGGAATGCTATGGATGCTCAAAAAATTGGCTTGGTTGATATTTTGGGTGGACTAGAAACTGCCATTAAAATCGCAAAAGAGAAAGCTGGGGTTGAAGAGTACAGAATTGTTTCCCTACCCAAACTAAAAGATCCTTTTGAAAGTATTCTTGAAGATCTAAGCGGAAAAGCCCAAAGTAAAATTATTAAAAACGAGTTGGGTGACTTATATAACACCTATCAAAAAACACAAGACTTAATACAGCTTGGTGGAGTACAAGCTCGTATTCCTTACGAAATTGACTTACGCTAGAAACAAGTTGTTTCACTTGCAAAGATCCTCATTTCTTGAGGATCTTTTTTTGAAATAAAAACCTATTCTCTGCAAAATCTAGATATTTCCACAAGTAAATCTTCATACTTCGATGAAAAACACGAAATTAAATTATTAATTCATTTCTCTAATGACTACCTTAAGCTGAAAACAGTAATGATTTTTAGTTATGCCATGTAAGAAAATTATTATCAAAGAAAATATTTCTGTAATTTTAAGCACAATAACAGAACACTTATTAATGGAACTAAGTCTGAACAAAGCACTTCCTTATTCAAATATACGATAGAATGAAGAAACTAACTCCCATCCTAAAAATTCTGCTTATTCCATTCAGTATACTTTACGGGATCATCGTATTTGTTCGAAACCTTCTCTTCGATTTTTCTATTTTACCCAGTACTGAATTTAAAATTCCCATAATTTCGGTAGGAAATATTACCGTTGGCGGAACTGGTAAAACCCCACATATCGAATATTTAATCACTCTACTCAATGGCGATTTTAAAATAGCTACTCTAAGCCGTGGGTATAAACGAAAATCAAAAGGTTATTTACTTGCTGATGAGTTCTCTACTTCGAGTTTGATTGGTGATGAACCCATGCAAATAAAAAGAAAATTTCCAGACATATTAGTCTCTGTTGACAAAGATAGAGTTCAAGGTGTAAGAAAGCTGCTTCAATCTGAATCGGGAAATCAATTGGATGCAATTCTACTTGACGATGCTTTTCAACATCGATTCATAAAACCTGGTCTATCTATTCTTCTTATTGATTACAGTCGCCCCATTACGCGAGATTATATTTTACCCTACGGACGCTTGCGAGAAAGTTCTCACGAAAAAGATCGAGCAAATATCATCATAGTGAGCAAAAGTCCTGAGAATATGACACCTATTGATAGAAGAATAATAGTTAAAGAACTTAACCTTCTTCCTTTTCAATCGCTTTATTTTACATGTTTAGACTACGGAAGTTTAATGCCTGTATTTAAAGATAAAGCCATTAATATCATTAATGAGGAATGGGAGAAAGAAAATTTTTCTATTCTTCTGGTTACAGGTATTGCCAATCCAAAACCACTTCGTAATTACCTTGAGAATTTCTCCGATCATGTAAAAGAAATTAAATTTCCAGATCATTACTCTTTTACGAACAAAGACATGGAAACCATCCGCAAAAAATTTGAGGAACTAAGAGGTACAAATAAAATTATTGTCACCACCGAAAAGGATGCAACTCGCTTTTACGATATGAATATTGAACAAGATTTAATAAAAACACATTTGTTTTTTATTCCTTTGCGCATCAAATTCTTAAACGGAGACAAATCGAGATTCGATCTCCAGATAATGAACCATGTTAGGAAAAATAAGCGCTCAAGCAATCTGCATAACATAAAAACGAACTCAATATAAAATGAAAGGGGAATCCAATTGATTCCCCTTTACCCTACCATAGAATTAACCACTACATTAATTAACAGGCATTGTTTAAAGCTTTTTGCAAAACAGTCCACACTCAACTAAAAAGCTTCAAACACTCTAATTTACATTAAGTTACAATTTTTTTACGAGAAAAGCAAAAGCAAATTCCTTTTTGCATTCACTCATTGTTGGCGAGTTAAAAAAAAGCCAGCTAATTAAACTTTCCACCTAAAACGCAAGTCTTTTTATAATTTTGAACTTCCCCCTCTGGACTGAACAGTTCAATGTACACAATATAAACTCCTATGGATGCTCTTTCCTGATTCGAAGTCAACCCATCCCAAAATAAAGAATCTTCCTTTGCCAGATTTAAATTATTCGCTAATCTTCTAATTTCTATCCCTATTGAATTGTAAATTCTAACATTCGTTAAGAAACCATCTTTCTGCAGGTTAAAATTAATCTGCAAGCGATCATCAATTCCATCATTATCTGGGCTAAACAGTTTTGGCGACAAACTAACCTCTGATTCAACTACATCGAGATCACTAAACACAGAATTTTGCAAACCAGGTGTTCCAAATCCTACAGTTTGCGCTGCCGATTGCCAATTTGAATCACTATTGGTTTCTCCTAATGGATTAATTCTTTCCAAGGAAACTCCTTCTTTATCGGTTAATAACTGAAAATGCATTTCCTCACTATAGGAAAAATCGTCAATGATCTCATCATTAGAAACCAAAACCACCCTTCCTTCATCATCAGCAAAAGAAGGCATCGATTTCACTTGAATAAAAGCATCGGGATTGGAAGTAAAATAATTTTCCTGAATGTTAAGTGAATCCTCGGTCACCAACAAATATTCCATATTTGACAGAAATCTCTCAGAAAGAAAAATTTCATCCGTTAATTTATAACTTTCATCTCTTGTTGCAATTTTTAACTGGGAGATATCCAGTACCTTATCAGATATATTAACAATCTCAACAAAATCCACCCCATTAGGGTAAGGATTGAATAATACTTCGTTAACAATTAAATCACCCGAAGCAATGATTCCAGGAACCCAAAAAGAATATTCTGTTATTTCCAGAGAATTTTCTGCTAAATCTTTAACCTCACTACTTACCAATAGTTTATATTGACTATTCACTATTAAATCATTCTGAAAATACATTTGAAATTCTTTCCCGATTTCATCGATCTGATTTATTCTTACAGGCTTAACTAATTCAGGGGTTAATTGATAATTATTCAAGTCGAAAATCCCATCGCTTGCCATGGCTTCGTTAAAAACTAGCTGGATACAATTTTCTGCAACAAAACTACACGTAAGAAGAACTGGTGCTATGTTGTCAGAATTTTCAGAATCAATTGAATTCAATGCACCTGGAGTTCCTCCCAATTCATCTACTGAAGCCTTCCAGTTCATTTCTTGCCAAGCCGTATTTTCAGGATCAATTCGTTCAATAGACCAACCTCCATTTGACTTATCGTCGTTTTGGTACCATGAATCATTGTAAGTAATTTGATCGATTCTTAATTTTTCCTTCGATTGTATCTCGATACTATCTCCTGAGTTACTTAATGCTGGAAAACTGTTCATGGCAAGCACAGAACCATATTCGCTTAATTCCACGGCTGCAGCGTTGGAACATAAAATTAAATATCCATAGGCAGCAATGGTATCTAAACTTAAAACCCGTTCTTTCTCACTAACTTTTAAGATCCAATCCTCAACGGATATAGGAAACTCGCTGGTATTATAAAGTTCAATGTATTCATATTTGGGAAGGCCAGCAGAAGGATCTTCGTCAGCCATAATCTCATTGATTACCACATCATTTACTTTTGCTTCTGCAAAATAGCCGAAAGTAATAGATTCCTGATCCTGCACCGCTCCTTTCGTATCGGTGATATTTAACAATTCGAGAAGATAATCCCCAGTTGTTAATTCTTCATCCAAAACGAGCACCAAATCCTTATTATCCTCTCCCGAAGCAATTTGCATGCTGTAAACTTCCCCATCTGTTCGTTCTAAGTTGAAATTTTTGAGAAGAGAGGATTTCAAGAAATCGAGACTTTCTGAATATTCCAGCAACAAGGTATCTGCCGACACAATTTCATATGATTTTAAAAAAGGTGCCGTATTAATAGCTTCTACCTTCAAATCATCGAACCATAAATTTCCAGCTCTCGATGCAGTTTCAAAGGTAAAACCCAGTGCACAAAACCACTCTTTATCGTCACCTTGTGGCTCCGATTGAATGGATGCCAAGAAAGTCCAGTTTTCTTTGCTACCCAATCTATTATAACTAATCGACCACAATCCACCTGGATGGTAAGAAAGTGAAATTGCAACAGCTTCATTTTCATTCCAATTAAATTCAGACTCCAGTAAAACATTTTTATTTCCCTCTTCATCCAAATTCCAAAAACTCAACAAATCGCTTGATCCTGTTTGATTTACTCCTACCAAATAATCACTTGTAGCCATTTCAGGAGTTGAATCATCCATAAGAACATGAAATGCAAATTTATTTCCAGAAGTTGGATCCCACTCTCCATTTCGAATAATAAAACTCCAATGAATTGCACTGCCACTAGGATCAAATCCTGGTAGGGATCTACTAATATAACTTGTTCCAAACTCTTCCGATAAATTGTGTTTTAAAGAGTAGTTTCCATTAATTGTTTGATAAGAAGAATACATCCAATCAGAAGTATTTAGCCAATTATTCAAACCTTCAGTTTCAAAATCTTCATTAATGGTCAATTCATCTTCGCCAACATAAATCAGGATGGAATCACGCCCCCAATCAGACTCGACTAAAAGTCTAAAGTCGTCATCTCCACTATACGCTACTGAATCTATTTTTACCTCTCCATTTTCCAAAACATAGTCGCTGTCCGGGATAGTTAAATCTCCATTGCCTTGCAGTAAACTCAACTGAATCATTCCATTGGCATTGGTTGCAATATTATTCAAGGCATCACTAGCTACCAATTCTAAAGCGAATTTTTCATCCGAATTTCCAATTTGGAAAGGATAGGATGAAAAAGAGATACAGCTTTCAACAACAGAAACAGCAAGAATTCCTGAAGTTATATCCTGGTCCAAGAATTCTGCCAAAGAAGAGCTATTTTGAATGGTTCTCCATCCATGCTCTTGCGGTATTTTAACTTGAAATGTAGCCTTATCTGGCAATTGACTTATTCGAAAAAAGATAGCTAAACTTAAATCCATCTCTGAATCGTTTTCTATTTCGAGAACACCTTTCGATGAACTAAAACTGATGTAATCATCCTCAATAGCCGAGCTTGAAGCAATCACTTCATTGTTGCAGATAAGAACCGCACCAGCAATATGTTTCGACCAGGAAAATGAACCATCTGTCTGTGAATTGTAAAACTTCAAATTGGAAATAATAGTAGGCAGTTGATCGTGGCTGGCCTGATCTTTTATGCTAAAATTTAAAACAGGAATTGCCTCTTCCTGACTTGTTGCTAAGGAACTCAGCTCACTTGCCAAAATAGCGCTAATAGGGTCAATATAAGAATCTTGATCGACAGCAGATATATTGGTGGTCAAAATAGTCGAAAAGTCCTTACATTCTGCATGAATGGTAAAATTATCGGCCTCACCGTAGACTAAATCAGACCATAAAAAGTAACCATTTTCACTTGCCAATACCAGATTATCTGAAGTTAAATCTCCATCTCCGGAGGCAACCGAAAGCTCAATCTCTGTGCTAAAATTCGTATCAATATTCCCCAAGCTATCTTCCAATTGAACTAACATTTCAAATTCCTCTTGAAATGCTACCACTTCAGGATAGGCCTCGAATACCATTTTTTGAGCAAGTACCTCGAAAGTAAATTCAGGTCCTACTAAATTATTGCTAAACATTGCTTTCAAACCACTTCCTGCATCTGAAATTGACCATCCGTTGTGCAAAGAATCAATCTTCATTTGAAAAATTTCCTTATCGGATGTGTTCCCGGCTTTCAGATAGCAAAACACAGAATACTCCAATGTATCCTCACTAGGAACCTCCTCATTATCCGCGAATAACAAATTCAACTGATCATCTTCCAATTCCATTCCTGCTTCAATAACAACACCATTTCGTTTTAAGATGAACTCTGCAATGGATTCTTCCCAATTTGCTTCATTACTATATGAACCAATAAATCTCATGCTCTGCAAAAGTGTTGGAAGCTCATCATCTCCAGAATCAATTACCGAAAAACGAAACACCTCAATAGCATCTGTACTTGCGGTAAGTAAAGAAGAAATCTCTGAACCTGAGTAATGCGAAGAATCTACCTCAATATCGGTTTTATATGTATTCTCAACTAACAGACTATCGGAGAGAATGGAAGACAAGGAATCACTTGTTGCGAGCAGTTGAATGCTTTCTGGAAGAGAATACTGCAGAGAATCGAAGTGAATTTCTCCATCAACAAAAGTATTTTGAAATCCTAAAGGTGAAAGCAATTCTCCAGATCCACTTTCTAAAGATAATGTAAGCTCTTGATCCGCATCAAAATCCTTATTATTAAACCCATCCACCGCATTTAGTGCCACAGAAAAATACTGATTACGAATAGCTACTGTTGGAAATTCTGAAAATATCATTCGCTCTGCCTCAACCTCAATCTGATGCAAAGCAGATAATAGGGAATCATTTTCAGATTTTAAACCTGATCCGGAAGAAAAACACTCAAAACCTTCCTCTGATTTTTTACAGTACAGTTGGAAGGTTTCTCCATCAACTATGGTATTGTTGGTATTTAAGAAGGCCTTTAATTCAAACTCTTTTTTTTCCGCATCAGGGATATTAACCTGCTCTTCGGCAAAATCCATCACAATGGAGTCATGAGTAATGGAAATGCTTTGAGGAATAATCTCCTCGCTATCTGAGAACAAGCTAATTCCTCCCAAACAATTCTCCCAACTCATTCCGTTTTCGGGGTTAGAATTGAGAAAAATCATTCGATTTATTTTTGTTGCCAAGCCATCAATTGCTTCCGAACTTTCGTCTATCGCAAAGCTAAAACAACTTACGGCACTATTAGCATCATTATTTGTTGAATAGAGAAGAACGGACTCAATCGGATTTTCGGAAACCACAATTTGCGTTAATTGATCGCTTTCAGGAACAATTGGATCTCCGCTAACCACAATATTGTCGAAATAGACCAAATCTCCTGAATTTGGGTTATTAACACGAATAACAATTTGAAGACTATCACCATTTAAATTCGATTGCGTGGCAGTTTCACTTCCCCAATTCCCTATATTCTCGGCATTCAGTTCAAAAGCAAGTTCAGCTCCTCCATCGAGAGAATAATATGCTTTTGCGTATTTCAAAGTATTTGTTGAACTACCCGTTTCTGCCATAAGTACAGAAAGTGAAACATTAGTAAAACCAGATATATCAAAAGACTTACTGGTCCAAACAGCCTCTCCATCGCAATCTTTGGCTTCTAAACGACCTCCTGAAGTTGAAACCACCATCACATAGTCTTCTTCATCGGTCAAAGTACAATTGCTTATATCCAAGCTCCAATCCAATACACCTGATAAATCAGAACTCGTTCCCCAATAACCTTTATCAATTTCAGCAGAAAAATCTGTTTGCCAAATATCATCAGCATATAAAAAATTATTATTGAGTAATAATATGAATAGGAACAATTTCAGGCAAAGAGTTTTTTTCATAAAAAAATCCTTTTAAATTTGATTTGCTTTATGCGACTAAAGCTAATTTAACTATAATCCAACTTACAATCAACTTTTTAAATCAAATTATGTTATGAGAATTGCAGTTGTCGGCGCCACAGGTTTGGTAGGCCAGAAAATACTGGAAGTCCTGGAAGAAAGAAATTTTCAGATAAGTGAATTATATCCTGTAGCTAGTGAAAGATCTGTAGGAAAAGAAGTTGTATTTGCTTCAAAGAAATACAAAGTTATCAGTATGAAGGATGCAATTAATTTAAAACCACAAATTGCAATTTTTTCAGCTGGCGGAGACACCTCTTTAAAATGGGCTCCCGAGTTTGCAAAAGTAGGCACTACTGTTGTCGATAATTCTTCAGCATGGCGCATGGATAAGAGCAAAAAATTAGTTGTTCCGGAAATAAATGCTGTTGATTTAACTTCTGACGACAAAATAATTGCCAATCCAAACTGCTCTACCATACAATTGGTTGTTGCTCTTGCTCCCTTGCACAAGAAATTTAAAATGGAAAGATTGATTATTTCAACCTATCAATCCATTACCGGAACAGGTGTGAAAGCTGTAAAACAGCTTGAAAACGAACGCATGGGAAAAAAGGGAGAAATGGCATATCCTTACGAAATTGATAAAAACTGTATTCCCCATTGCGATGATTTCACTGAAAATGGTTATACCAAAGAAGAAATGAAATTAGCCAACGAAACCAAAAAGATTCTAAAAGACGATAGCATAAGAGTAAGTGCTACAGCTGTTCGAGTTCCTGTTGTTGGTGGTCATTCGGAATCGGTAAACATTCAATTTGCAAATGATTTTGATTTGGATGAAGTTCGAAAAATTCTTTCGGAAACCGAAGGCGTAATTGTGCAGGATAACCTAGAGAAAAATGAATATCCAATGGCTAAATACGCACACGAAAAAAATGAAGTTTTTGTAGGTAGAATCCGTCGTGATTTTTCAAACCCGAATACATTAAACATGTGGATTGTTTCTGATAATCTTAGAAAAGGAGCTGCAACCAATGCGGTTCAAATCGCAGAATTTCTTGCAAAACACAAACTAGTATAATCATATAAATTAGGCCAATGAATAATCATTCATTGGCCTTTTGACTTTATATTCGAAGCACTCTCTTGTAAATATTTGAGTGTTTTTCTTTATCCGATAATACTAATCCATTAGGTTGGAATAATCCTGATACAAGTAGTCATTATAAGGAAATCTTGCTGAATGAATTTCCTTGATCACATCGTAGACTTTCTCACGAAACTCCTCCACATTTTCCTTATTAATTGCAGAAATAAACAAACAAGGTGTATCTCCCTTAGCAATCCACATTTGTTTTAATTCTTCTAAACTAAAATTCTCTTTTGTTTTTGGTAATAAATCGTCCTCATCTTTTTTCTCGTAAGTAAAGGCATCAATTTTATTAAAAACCAAGAATGTTGGCTTAGTCCGATTATCTATCTCGAGCATAGTTTCGTTTACCACCTTAATTTGATCCTCGAAATTTGGATGCGAGATATCCACAACATGAAGAATTACATCGGCTTCGCGAACCTCATCAAGCGTTGATTTGAAAGATTCGACCAAATGGTGAGGAAGTTTTCGGATGAATCCCACTGTATCAGCCAACAAAAAAGGAACGTTTTGAATAACGACTTTACGAACTGTAGTATCGAGAGTTGCAAAAAGTTTATTTTCTGCAAATACTTCCGATTTACTAAGCATATTCATTAAAGTAGATTTTCCCACATTGGTATAACCAACAAGAGCTACACGAACTAATTTACCTCTATTTTTACGCTGGGTGGCTTTCTGCTTATCAATCTTAACTAAATCTGCTTTTAGCTTAGAGATTTTATCCAAAATAATTCTTCGGTCAGTTTCAATTTGGGTTTCTCCCGGACCACGCATACCAATACCACCACGTTGTCGTTCCAAGTGAGTCCACATTCTGGTTAATCGGGGAAGCATGTATTGATATTGAGCCAATTGAACCTGAGTTTTTGCATTAGCAGTTTGAGCTCTACTTGCAAAAATATCTAAAATCAAAGTGGTTCTATCCAATATCTTACGCTTTAAGGCTCGCTCTATATTTCGAAGTTGAGTTGGGGAAAGTTCATCATCGAAGATTACCATTTCAACATCCTTATGCGTTTCTAAATAGTACAAAATTTCCTCTAATTTACCAGCACCTACAAAAGTTTTTGGATTTGAATAATCCATTTTCTGAGTAAAACGTTTCACCGTTTCGGCTCCAGCAGTTAAGGCTAGAAAGTCTAATTCATCAAGGTATTCCTGAACTAGTCTTTCTGTCATGTTTTTTGATTTATCAACAACGCCAATCAAAATTGCTTTCTCTACTTCTCTATCTATTATAAGCTTCTCTCCCATTTAATCTATTTGCAAAATAAAAAGGCAAAATTGCCTCCATAAAGTTTTTTCTGATTTTGAATTGAATGTAAAATCTAATCTTCACAATCAAGACTATTTGCAAAATACGCAAATTATCGACCAAAAATAAACAATATTCAAAAAGCAATAGCACATATATTATAAAAAAAAAGAGGCTCTGAAAAATCAGAGCCTCATATATCTAATAAAATATAGATTTAATCTATTGTAATTGGAAGTTGATTGGTACAGTATAAGATACTTTTACAGCTTTACCACGTTGCTTACCTGGCTTCCATCTTGGCATTTCACCAATCACTCGTACTGCTTCTTTATCTAAAGAAGGATCTACTCCACGAACAACACGAATTTGTTCTACAGCACCCACTTTATTAACAACAAAAGTTACGAAAACACGACCAGTAATACCATTTTCCTGAGCAATTACAGGATATTTTACCGATTTAGCGATCCATTTTTGTAGTTCTAATTGTCCTCCTGGAAACTCAGGCATGTCTTCTACAATCACAAAAACTTGAGCTTCATCTTCTTCTTCTTCTTCCGCTATAACTTGGATTTCAACTTCTTCATCCATATCTGCGTCCGAATCTTCAATTTCTAACTCGTCCTCAATCTCCTCTTCGTTATCAACAATGTTCAAAACATCAGCAACCTTAGGAGCTGGTGGTGGTGGTGGTGGTGGCTTAATTGGTTCTTGTCTAGTAACAGGAATCATTTCTTCCTCCGCCTCCATTTCTTGTTGATCTTGCAGGCCAGTAGCTTCGCTAGAATCTACACTCCATTCAAATGCAAGAAGCACAAAGGCAAGAGTAAGAGCCAGACCGATCTCAAGAAAAAGACCTCTCTTATTTTCAAGATCTGCTTTTGGTGACTTCTTAACTTCCATAATCTTCTTTTAATTTTCTTTTAATTTCAGCGCTTAAAACTAAGTAATTCAATTTTATAATCAAAATCCTTTTGGACTAAGAATAAAACCAAGGGATAAAGATATAAAAATATAAAAACAAACTCTTTTATTGAGGCAATATTTTTGATTCTCAGAGAGTAAACCTTTGAGAATTCATGATTAGGACGAGAAATTTATGGTAATTAACTATGGGATAAAGCCTCTGTGTATAAATGAACTATAAACTTAGTCCATTCTTTCTTTATAGGCAATCTAAATTATTATTAACACAAAAGTAGAGTAAAGAATCTATTGTGTTCGTACTCATCCTACCTATACACACTATACATTACTACCCATCATTTGTCCCTTGACAAACAATTTTCGAATAACAATAGATTCTTTACTCTTTTAATGCATACGAATAGAATTGAAAAATGTTTGTATTTATTAAAAATGATGGCTATTAAATTTTGAGATATTCAATTTTACTCTATATTTGCACTCCTGATTGCATAGAGTATTTCTTAAGAGCAAGTATACAATTCGATTTACGCCTTAAATCTTACTCACTAAAAATTTTGGGGGATTAGCTCAGTTGGCTAGAGCGTTTGACTGGCAGTCAAGAGGTCATCGGTTCGATTCCGATATTCTCCACACTAAAGATAAGGCGTTTACGGGCTTCCACCGTGGGCGCTTTTTTTGTTTGTACTAACAATCTATCTCTTATTTTTTCAAAAAATAAAATTACTCCTTGGTATAAGGACTAATCTTATCTATAACTATAGTAAGTATTTCAATTTTCTGTGTAAACCTGTAAATCACCCCATTACAAATTGAATACCAATGCC
>NZ_JBFHJW010000057.1:0-26046 GCF_041595635.1 Labilibaculum sp. | reverse complement strand
TTTCTTCCTGGAGGAGATCGAAATCGGATAATTCGAGTCGGGTGCTTCTCTCCTCCTCTGCTGTGAGCTCTTCAAATTTTAGCTTGTAGAGATGGATGGCGCGGATGAGGCGAATCTTGCTTTGAAGATGGCGAAGGGTGAGAAGAGTGTGGGGTGGCATGGGGCTAAACTACCAGATGCATTTAATTCGCGAAATGATAAACCTGTAAAACATCTCTAAACACTATGGAAATTTTACATTGACAAATGTAAAATTTTATTAGGATGCACAATACAATCAATTAAGGAAACCCTCTGTAAACTCAGAAACTTCTTTAGGTATCAACAACAAAAAATGCAAACAAAAAATGCAAACAAAAAAATAACATAATCTAGATCAAAAAAGCCTAGAGTAAAATTAAAGCAGTTACATTATAGTATGAAAAAGCATTAGACAAGAGAATAAGTAATAGCCATTTTAAGCGAAGTAGAAACTGATAATATACGATAAGTTAAAAGGCATAATTTTTAACAATGAGGCTTCCTAAATCTGAAAAAAAGTTAAATTCCAAAAGAAAAACCACAATATTCAATTAACCAAGATGATCTTATTTGCTAGTATATGCATTTTGTATGTTATACGAACCAAATTACTCTTAAAAAACATCTAAGAACCACCAAACTATAAATAATACTAAGGCACAAAACATCAGACAAAATACAAGCTACCAAACAGCTGGTTATGAATGAGTTTTCCCATCCTATTTGTTTTTTCATTTGATCTAGAAGCACCCCACAAAGTCCAATATATCGCACCTCAAAACCATAGCATTTATTTTAATGAAATTTTTTATAAAAACTTGTGATCAAAGCACAGAAAAATGTAAGTTTGATATATAAAAGCAAATAAAAATAAGATGAATAAAGATCTTTCGAAATCTGTAGATGAACCCCCTCTTCCGGAGGCGGAGCACAATGCTGAAGTTATTCCTTTAACAACTGTTTCAGCAGAACATCCATTTGTAAATTCTAAAATTCCCAGCTCTGATTTTAATGTAATCAGTGAGGCTACAGGAAAATTTAGAACGAAGTTTTTTCCTCTTGCTACCGACAAGCAATGGAATAGTTGGCGCTGGCAAATTCAAAATAGTTACACTCAATTCAGTAAGTTATCCGAAGTAATTGATGTTAGTACTATTGATGACATTGAATTTTTATCGAAATCAAGAAAATTACCTTTGCGGATTACTCCTTATTATGCCAGTTTATTGGATAATAAAGACAATGATTTTGCAATTGCAAAGTCCGTTGTCCCTTCAAAACAAGAATTAATCATTTCTGAAGGGGAAGAATCTGATCCTCTACACGAAGATAGTATGTGTCCTGTTCCTAATTTGGTTCATCGCTATCCTGATAGAGTTTTATTACTTTCCACAGGTTTTTGCTCTACTTATTGTCGCTATTGTACACGATCACACATGGTGCTTAAAGACAAAAAACATTATGGAACAAAAGCTTGGGCCGACTCTATCAATTACATCAAAAACCATCCAGAGGTACGTGATGTTCTTATTTCCGGAGGAGATCCTTTGACCATGAACGACAAGCATCTTGAATTTTTAATTTCCTCTCTACGGGCAATTTCACATGTTGAAATCATCCGAATTGGAACAAAAGTGCCTATGGTTCTCCCTCAGCGCATCACCAAAAAACTAGTGAAGATGCTGAAGAAATATCACCCACTATATTTGAGTATTCACGTCACTCACCCCGACGAAATAACCCCTGAAGTAAAAGAGGCAGTTACTCGACTTGTGGATACAGGTATTGTTTTGGGAAGTCAGACCGTACTACTAAAAGGCATCAACGACAATGTGGAAACCATGAAAAAGTTAATGCTTAAACTGCTTAAAATCAGAATACGTCCTTACTATGTTTATCAATGTGACCCCATCCCTGGCTCGTCTCATTTTAGAACTCCTGTTTCGAAAGGATTAGAGATTATTCACGGACTTCGCGGATTTATCTCTGGCTATGCAATTCCTCATTATGTAATTGATGCCCCTGGCGGAGGTGGAAAAGTTCCTTTGCTACCTGAATATTATCAGGGTCGAGATGGAGATTATGTTGTAATGAAAAATTTTGAAGGCAATATTTATAAGTATTACGATCCCATCAAATGAGCCTATTTAAAATTAGGAAGGTAACAGATTCTTTCCATCCTTCTAACAAACATGCCATTGAGCAAGTTTTTGATATTTTGAGAATTCATTTTTCTTCGGTAAAAGAAGATAAAATCAATGAAATTCTCGAGCAAATGAAGAATCCTTTAAAATACCAATTTTCATCTACACTATTTGTAGCTGAAGATGGTCGCTACAACGTGAAGGGCTTTGCCATACTTTTTTACATGCCCGATACTCATTTCTGTTATCTGGATTATATCGCAGTAAAACCAGGAAGAACCTCTTCTGGTGTTGGAGGTGCCATTTACGAAAGAATCAGAGAGGAAGCCCAACTTCTTAAATCGATTGGTGTTTTTATGGAATGCCTACCAGATGATGAAGCTTTGTGCCAAGACAAAAGTGAAATAGAGCAAAACAAAGCACGCCTTGCTTTTTATGAGCGTTATGGTGCCCGTCCAATAATTGGGACTAGTTATGAGGTGCCAGTAAATCCAGAAGATGATTGTCCTCCTTACCTACTATTTGATGATTTAGGTTACGACTACAAGTTATCTGCTAGTGAAGCGAAAAAAATCATTAAAGCCATTTTACAACGAAAATACCCGAACTATTGTCCTGAGGATTATGTGAAAATGGTAGTAGCTTCGGTGAAAGACAATCCGGTGCAATTGCGAAAATTTAAATATATTGTAAAAAATAGACCTAGAGAAAAAAACAAGGCAATTAAAAACCTCATTCCACTTATTATTAATGACAAACACGATATTCATCATGTTAGGGAAAGAGGCTATATTGAATCTCCGGTACGAATTTCAAGTATTTTAAAAGAAATTACCAAATTAGAGGCTTTTAAAACAAGACCTTCCAGAGGTTTTCCAGACAAACATATCACAGCAGTACACAATCCTAAATATTTCACTTATTTTAAAACAGTATGTGATAGTTTTCCTGAAGGAAAATCCATTTATCCCTATGTTTTCCCAGTAAGGAACGCCACCAGACCTCCAAAGGATTTATCGGTTTTGGCAGGATATTATTGCATTGACACCTTTACTCCACTGAATAAAAATGCGTTTGTTGCTGCACGTTCGGGAGTAAATTGTGCACTTACCGGAGCTGAACTATTATTGGAGGGATACCATAGTGCTTATGCTTTGGTGAGACCTCCTGGACACCATGCAGAAAGAGACGTTTTTGGTGGTTTCTGTTACTTTAACAACTCATCCATTGCAGCTCATTTTCTATCGAATTATGGAAAAATTGCAATTCTTGATATTGATTATCATCACGGAAATGGACATCAACAAATTTTTTATTCGAGAAATGATGTGTTTACGGTATCTATTCATGGGAATCCTACTTTTGCTTACCCCTATTTTACAGGGTTTTCGGATGAAACGGGGGAAGAAGATGGATTAGGTTTCAACCTGAATTTTCCTCTCAAGGAAAACATTTCAGGAGAAGAATATCTGATTGTTTTAAAAAAAGCATTGAAAAAAATTGCTGGCTTTAATCCAGATTATCTTGTTATCAGTCTAGGACTTGATATTGCAAAAGGAGATCCAACAGGGACTTGGTCGCTAAAAGCTTCTGACTTTGCAAACAACGGCATGGAAATTGGCAAACAATCCTACCCCATTTTGTTTGTGCAGGAAGGTGGCTATAAAAACAGAACCATAGGAATTAATGCGCGTAACTTTTTTGAAGGATTTTTATCAACAAGGGTAAAATAAAAAATGAAAATAGGAATTACATATGATTTGAGGTCAGATTACCTCAATGACGGATATTCGATGGAAGAAACTGCCGAATTTGATAAGGAAAGTACCATCGAGGGTATCGAACAGGCTATTCAAAAGGCGGGACATCGCACAGAGAGAATTGGGAATTCAAAATCATTGATGAAACAATTGTTAAACGGTGAACGATGGGAAATGGTGTTCAATATCACAGAAGGACTTTATGGTGAAGGTCGTGAGTCCTTAGTGCCTGCCCTTCTCGACAACTATAAAATTCCTTATGTTTTTTCAGGACCTGTTACCTTGGGTATTTCCTTGAATAAAGCATTTGCAAAGCAAATTATCAGAGACAGCAATATCAATACACCCGATTTCTTTGTGCTTACAAAAATAGAAGATATTGATCTCATCCAACTCGAATATCCTCTCTTTGCCAAACCCATATCAGAAGGAACAGGCAAAGGCATCGACTCCAAATCAAAAATAAATTCCAAAACGGAATTATTGGAAGTTTGTAGTAAGCTACTCGAAAAATTTAACCAACCGGTATTGATCGAAGAATATTTGCCAGGAAGAGAATTTACAGTCGGTGTTTTGGGAACCGGAAATGAAGCTTTTGTTCCTGGAGGCATGGAAATTGTTTATAAGAACAGCACAAACAATATCTATTCCTATGAAAATAAGGAAAATTATGAAGAGATTGTTGACTATATCGCCGTTAAGGATCAACTTTTAAAAGAGTGTGAAGAACTAGCTCTGAATGTTTGGAAAGCACTAAATTGCTTTGATGGAGGCAGAGTAGATATGAAGATTGACAAATTAGGAAGAATGAGTTTTATTGAGGTAAATCCCTTAGCTGGTTTAAATCCGCTCACCTCCGATTTACCAATTTTGTGTAAACTGAACGGAATTGGTTACCAGGAAATTATTGATGAGGTGTTAAAATCTGCCATAAAAAGAAACTCCGTACCATGCAAAAAGTAATTATTCTTCATAATAAAATTGAAAATAACACACCCGATGAACTGGATGTATTAGAGCAAAAAGAACTCGTCAGTAAAGCATGCGCAAGTTTGGGTTATGAAGTAAAAAGCTTAACCGTTGGAGATCAGCTAAAAGCTGATCTCCAGGCTGTGGCATCATCAAAACCAGATATTGTTTTTAATTTGGTGGAAGCTACCTGGGGAAAAGGTGAATTGATCTATTTTGCCCCTGCCATGCTTAATTCATTTAAAATTCCTTATACTGGTGTTCCTTTGGATGCCTTATTTGTCACAACAAATAAAGTTTTAGCAAAAAAAATGATGCTGAAAGATGACCTACCCACGGCTCCATTTTTTACCATAAATGAGATTCATTTGTTAAACCCACAAAAAAAATACATTGTAAAACCCATTTGGGAAGAAGCCTCAGTTGGTATTTCTGAAGAATCAATTTTTTCACTAGCCGATTCTGATAAGGTAAATAGAATAAAAAAATTAGCAGTTTCTCAATTTTTTATTGAAGAGTTTATTGATGGACGCGAGTTTAATATAAGTATTCTGGCAAGTAAAAATGGTCCAGAAGTCTTACCACCAGCCGAAATGATATTCTCTGAATATTTTAAAGATAAGCCAAACATTGTGGGTTATAAAGCCAAATGGGACGAAACTAGCGAAGAATACAATCAAACCAATCGCTCATTTGGCACCCTTGAATGTCACCCAGTTTTAAAGCAGGAATTGATTGATATTTGCATAAAAAGTTGGAAAGTTTTTAATTTGCACGGTTACGCTCGTATCGATTTCAGGCTCGATAAACTGGACAATATTTACATTTTGGAAATCAATGGGAACCCTTGTATTGCTCCTGACAGTGGTTTTATTGCGGCCATAGAGCACCGTGGTTATTCACACTGCGAAGTGATCAAAAGAATTTTAACTGATTTGAATTAAAAATGACAAATTTCAGAAATAAACTTAAACCTTCGGATTTTTCCCACTTAAAAGAAATACTGATTTCTACAGGTTTTTTCTATGATTCAGAGGTTGAGATCGTGATGGAATTGGCTCAGGAAAATCTCGAAAAAGGCGAAGAAAAAAGCGGATATATTTTCAATATTGCTGAAGAAAATGGTACACCTCTTGCTTTTACCTGTTATGGCAATATTCCAGGTACCGAAAGTAGTTTCGACCTGTATTGGATTGCTGTTCATAAATCATTACGAGGTAAAGGAGTGGGAAGAATTCTGATGGATATGGCTGTTGAGGACATCCACAAGAGAGGTGGAAAAAATATCTGGATTGAAACAGCTTCTCGTCCACTCTACGAACCAACTCGTCAATTTTACCTTGCTTATGGTTGCGAAAAAGTAGCCGAGCTTCCTGAATTTTATGGTAAAAATGACAACAAAGTGATTTTTAGAATCAGCTAAATTAAAAGTGATTCTTTTCTAATAATCAAAATATTGGCTAGGTAAAAGGGGAATCTCACCCCTTACCCTCTCCTTTCATATGACTAATCTCCATCATGAAACCATATTAAGTTTCGAAAATTCAGAAGCTAACGCTTCACTAATGTAGGTTAGCAAAACCTGCAATATTTTGCATTGATATTGATTAGCTACGATGAGTGATTTTTTGCACCCTAATGGGATAATATTTAGATTCTAGGAACCATCAATAAAACTTAATTTACTATACTTATCAATCACAATATCATTAACAATCCAATAAACAGGAATTTGATTTAACCAATTATTTTAAATGATCCATTCCAAAGACTAAAGGAATATTTGTAAATCTTAAGCCAATTTTAAGTTTTACTTAAGCTAATTTAAACATGAATAGTTCAATATTTGCATAAACATTAAAATTGAAAACTATGTTTACAGCGACACATTTACATGCCATGATTGTCCATTTTCCAGTTGCTTTGGTATTAGTAGCATTTTTCACGGAAATACTTGGAATTGTACTTAAGAAAGAGTTTTATCGTCAAGCTACCTTTTATATTTTGATATTGGCTGCTCTGGGTGCCATTATAGCCTATTTTACAGGCGATGCAGCTGGCGATGGAATGGATGGTGGTTCTTTACAACAGGCCTTGGAGTCACACGAAGAAGCGGCTGCTTTTACGCTTTGGTTTACCATAGCTGCCGCAGGAGCTAAAATAGTCTTAAATATACTGAACAAGGAAATATCCTGGCTAAAAATATTGGCTTTTGTATTGCTGATGTTTGCTGCTGGAGGTGTAGCACGTACAGGTTATCTGGGCGGTCAATTGGTATTTAAACATGCTGCTGGAGTTGAACTCGGTTTTGGCAATTTCGAAACTTTACAAAACTCAGATAATAAGTAGGTCATCGCGGTTTATCTTAATAAGAAAAAGTGAGTTTTAGAAATATATTTATAACATGCGAATTTTAATTGTTGAAGACGAACCCTCCATTGCCAACTTCCTTAAAGAAGGATTGGAAGAGGAGGGTTTTGCTGTTGATACGGCAGATAATGGAAAACAAGGTTTACAAATGGCTCTTGATTATTTGAAAGAATACGATATCATTCTACTTGACTGGATGTTACCCGGAATAAGCGGTATTGAAATACTCCGAAATATCCGCAAAGAAGACACAGCAATACCTATAATTTTTCTTACCGCCCGCGATACCACCGACGATGCCGTTTTTGGTCTTGAAACCGGAGCCAACGACTACATTCGTAAACCCTTTGCTTTTGACGAATTACTGGCACGTATCCGTGTACTAATGCGAACAAAAAATGCTGCAAATCTAGTATTAGGCTACGGTGATATTATTCTCGATGTAGATTCTCACCGAGTAAGCAAAGCTGGAGAAAATGTAGATCTTACACAAAAAGAATTTGCCTTGCTCGAATTTTTACTAAGCAACAAAGGTAAAGTAAGTAGGCGTACACGTATTATTGAGAAAGTATGGGATATTCACTTTGACTACGACACCTCGGTAATCGATGTTTACATTAATTCCCTTCGCAAAAAACTCGACCTTAAAAACAGTGAATCTTTCATTGAAACCATTCGTGGCGTAGGTTATCGGATAAACGAAGAAGTATGAATCTGCATTTTAAAAACCGCATAGCTTTTTTTAGTACCATAGCAGCTGCTATTACTATGCTTGTGGTATTTGCCACGGTTTATGTCGTGGTTTACTCCACAACTTACAAATATTTGGATAACAACATATTAGAAGAGAAAGATGAGTTGTTTTCCCAAATAAAAACCGAAGGTGATTCTCTGGTACTTAGTTTGAATGCTGAATGGGAAGAACTAGAGCACAACAGAGCTGAAGTAGATCCTATTTTTTTACAGATAGTAGATGAAAAAGGAGCGGTCATCTTTTATTCTCGAAATTTACAGAACGACCACTTACAATTTGCAGATTCCCTGAATATCAATACTTTTTTCAATGTAGAGTTTAATGGTAAAAAAATAAGACAAGGACAATTTCCTATTATTACTGAAACGGGTAAAATTATCGGACAACTTGATATTGGCATATCTCAAGTAGATTCCATTTTAATTCTTACCAACTTGCGCAATACGTTTTTTGTGGCTTTTCCACTGATGCTCCTATTTTTTTATATGCTTACTTCTCTAGTAGCATCAAGGAGTATAGCGCCCATTAAGCAATTGATTTTATATGCCGAAAAAATGAATTACGACAATATCAATCCCCGCCTGCCCTTACCGGATTATCATGATGAAATTTACCAACTTACCACTACCATCAATGCATTATTAGAAAGAATAGAAATAGGCCGCAAGCGTGAGAAACAGATTACCGCCAATATATCACACGAATTGAGAACCCCACTTACCAGTATTAAAGGAACACTAGAGGTACTCATTCGCAAAACCCGTGAGCCAAAACAGTACGAAGCAAAAGCACGACAGGTAATTGAGGAAGTTGATTCAATAGATTACATTATCAATCAATTGCTCTACTTAGCGCGTTTAGACTCAGGAAATTTATCAATTGCAAAAAAGCCAATTCGTTTAAACGATATGTTGCAATCAATCCGAAATAAATGGCAGAGTAGACTCATTGATAAACACATGACCATGTATATAGACATACCTGAAGAAAGCTTGGTTCAAGCCGATTTTGGCTTGCTTGAAATGGTATTAGGAAACTTGGTTAGTAATGCGGTAAAATATGGAAATATACGCGGCCAAATACATTGCTGTTGGCAAAAAGATTCCGAAACATTGTTATTTAAAGATAATGGCCCCGGAATACAGCAGGAACATTTGCCCCATATTTTTGAACGATTTTACCGAGCTGATGTTCCGGGAAGTTCTTCAGTACAAAGTACTGGACTAGGACTTTATATCCTTAAAATGTTAGCCGATATACAGGGAATACAAATAAAAGTGAACAGTAAAGAAAATGCGGGAACCCAATTTTTTCTTCATTTTTTAAATAATTAATCTTAAGCCAATCTTAAGAGAGGCTAAAGGAAATTTTAATGGTACCAGTGTCATCTTTGTTGTGTAAATCATTAATTAAATTTAAAAAAAATGAAAAATTTATTATCCTTATCAGCACTAGCCATAGTTATTGGTACTCTAAGTTCATGCAACACGGGAAATAGTAAGGACACGAAACTTCAAAATCCGGTTGTAATTGCAGAAAATGAAAAACAAATACCTCCCAACGAAGCCAAATCAAAAACCATTAGCGACTTGCAAGAAGCTTTTAAAGGAGAAACTACTGCATCGACCAAATATGCAGCCTATTCGAAAAAAGCAGAGCAGGAAGGCTTTTACAACATAGCTTTACTATTTAAAGCTGCATCAACAGCCGAAAAGGTGCATGCTAACAATCACAAATCAGTACTCATTGAATACGGCGAAAGCATTCCAGAATTCACCCCTGATTATACCGTTAAAACAACTGCGGAGAATCTGCAGGATGCCATCGATGGAGAATCTTATGAGATAACTACTATGTACCCTGATTTTTTAAAAGACGCTAGTAATTCTAAAAGTCAACTGGCACAAATAAGTTTTAATTATGCACTCGAGGTGGAGAAAAAACACCAGACAATGTACAAAAATGCACTGGTAGCACTTAATAATAATTCAGTAAGCAAATTGCCCCAGGCGTACTATATTTGTCCTACTTGTGGAAACACCTATGATCAAACACCTAGCGAGCGTTGTGGTATTTCTATGACCAGTTCCGACAAATTTTTAAAAATAAATAGTTTGTAGTAAAAACTGAAAAAGTTTCCGCTAGGTAAATAGCCTAGCGGAAAATCTCACATTAACATGCTTATGGGTTAAACATAATATTGTAAATGTGGGTTAAGTTATGGGAACATTTCATAACCAAAATGAAGCATCGATCGATAGTAGCGTTAAAACAATCACCTATCTCATTAAAAAACGGATTGATTAGTATTTGTTAGTAATCACAATAATTAGATCATCTAAATACAAGACATATAACTAATTTATTTCTAACCCCATAGTAAATAATTCAAATGCCAAATTAACTTGTTCAGGATCACCCAATACATATACTATATCTTTAGGTTTAAAAATGGTATCGGGAACGGGGTGTTCAACTATAGATGAACCACGTTTTATGGCTAAAAGTGTAACACCTGTTTTGTTACGTAATTGAATTTCGGAAAGTGATTTACCCTCTGCGGGAGAATTTAGTTCAATTTTAATGGCAGAAATATTCATATTCCGTAACTCATCAAAAATACTTGGTTTATTAATCATATCTTTTTCCGAAAACTCCCCTAAATTCAAATTTCGAATGTTCGTTAAAATACGATTCACCTCTTTCTGAGGGTATAATTTCTTAACCAAAACCCTGTTAAATAAATCGATCGCAATTTCAAGTTTTTCGGGTAACACCTGATCTGCACCAAGCCGATATAATTCTTCCACATTTTGAATGTGCTTTGCCCTTGCAATAATATATGCCTTTTTATTAAGGCTTCTAACTTTCTCAATGATAGCCATAGATGGTATTAATCTTCCAACTGAAATTAAAATAATTTCAGCAGTATCTACATGAGCTTTAAGTAGTATAGGTTCATTAACAGCATCACCATAAACCACCAAATCACCATTCTGCATTTTTTCTTTCGCAATTAATGGATCAAAAATAATCGACACATGACGTAAGTTATTTAATTTGGCCATTAAAGAGAGTTTTAAGGCACTTGTATCTGTTCCAATAACTACAAGATGATTCTTAAAATCTGGTATTTCAATTTCATTTAAAGGGAACAAGCCATTGATTAAAAAGTTTGGCAATGGTAATTTCAACAGAAGATTTGCCAGCGGCCTTGAAACATTCATTAAAAAAGGAGTTATAGCCATCGTTATTACTGCAACAGCAAGAAATAGCTGATAAAAATAGTCATCAATAATTGAATTATCTAAGCCAATTTTAGCAAGAATAAATGAGAATTCTCCAACTTGACTCAAGGCAAGTCCCACTAATACAGTACCACGTAAGGTATGTCCTAAAATAAATCCGGTACCTCCAGCAATAATTGTTTTGATGAAAAGAACCAAAACTACGCTAAAAATAAGCAGTTGATAATTATTAACCACGAATTTCAAATCCAACAGCATACCAATCGATACGAAAAAGAAGCTTGTAAAAGTATCTTTAAATGGAATCAAATTTGAAAATGCACTATGATTGTATTGCGATTCAGAAATCATTAATCCGGCTAAAAAAGCACCGAATGCCAAAGACATCCCCAACTGAGAAGTTAAAAGAGCTATGGAGAGACAAATGAGAAAAATACTCATCATAAATAACTCCTGATTTTTTGTCATGGCTATAATCTGCAATAGTTTTGGTAAAAGCCATTTATTCCCTACGTAAACAAATCCTATGATAAAAATTGCTTTTAGAGCAAGAAATAACAATTCACTAGCAATATTAAGGTCATTTTGCCCCAGTAAATTTGTAAACAATAACAATGGTACTAATAACAGATCTTGAAATATAAGAATACCTAAAATTGTTCGTCCATAGTTTGAAGAGAGCTCAGAACGTTCTTGCAATATTTTCAGCACAAGCGCAGAACTGCTCAAAGCAACAAGAAAACCAATAAATAAACTTGTTTGCCAATTAAGTCCATAAAAAACTGATGTGGCATAAAATATTCCAGCAGTGATGAAAACCTGTATCAAGCCACCAAAAAATACAATTTTTCTGATTTTAAGCAGATGCTTCAAGGAAAACTCCAAACCAATAGTAAAAAGCAATAGAATGATACCTATTTCCGCTAAAACCTCAATTTCATGCTCTCCATGTACCAATGCAAGCAAATGAGGACCAGCAAGAATCCCTGTTAGCAAATAACCTACAACTGTGGGTATTTTTAATTTTGTGAAAATTAAATTAATTAATGTTGACAATGCAAATATGATAACAATGTCGGAAAGTATCGAAAAGTCCATTTATTTAGTAATGATTGGGTTAAATTTCATTTTTACTTCTTTCTTTATAATTTCTGCATAAACATAAAAAGAAAAGGCATTACGTAGGAACCAGACAAAGGCATATATTTTTATGTACTTAGGATTAATCACAACTGAAATAACTCCAGTTCTTATCATATCACTAGCATAGTTTTCATCCTTTCAGCTCACTATTAGCTAATAGACATTGATACAATTAATCTATTGTACCTCATAGTTTATTCCTTGTTCACTGCAAGAACGAAATTAGGAAGAACTTTTTTAAGTTTATCATAGTTTATCTGGAAATACTGATTATTTCAACGAAATCGTTGTCATTTAACAATCAAACTATAGCTTACTAGTAATAAATACAGAATATCTTTTGTCCAGATAAGCTCCTCAACCACATAGTAAATTGAATATCAATAAATACAATTCGCAAATGGAAATTACAAAAGAGCGTAATCTTTCCATCACATAAAAAAACAAGCTTTTTACTTTGAGACTAAAAAAAAGTCCTTATCTTTGTTCGTGAAATTACGAACAGAAAATGAACATCAAATCAATTACAACCGACAAACAAATTAGGGCTGCCCGATATGCCAAAGCCATGGGACACCCCATAAGGATGTATCTCTTGGAATTGCTTTCAACACAAACATGTTGCTACAGCGGTGATGTAAACGACGAATTGCCTATTGCAAAATCAACCTTATCGCAGCACCTAAAAGAGTTAAAAGATGCCGGATTAATTCAGGGAGAAATAGAATCTCCTAGAATTAAGTATTGTATCAACAAAGAAAATTGGAAAGAAGCTCAACAACTTTTTAAACAATTTCTAAAAATCTAAAAAAATTTAAAAACAATGTTCGTTGTTCTACGAATAACGAATAATAAAAAACAAACGAAATAAGTTTATACAATTTAGAACTTGCAATCATGGAAATTAAAGTACTAGGCACAGGATGTGCAAAATGCAAATCGCTTGAAAAAGCTACCCAAGAAGCAGTTGCAAAAACAGGCGTAGAGGCAACTATTACAAAAGTAGAAGACATTGTTGAAATTATGAATTTTAACGTAATGACAACTCCAGCATTAGTTATTGATGGAAAAATCGTGGTAAAAGGAAAAGTTCCTACGGTAGATGAAATCGCAAACTTTTTAACCAAATAAAACTCAAAATGAAAAAATTAATCAGCACCTTAAGTTTCATTCTTTTTATGGGTATTGTTGCCGTATCTGCACAATGTTGTGGCGGAACAACAACTGCCAATACTTCAAGCTGTACAAAAACAACTTGTTCTGAAAATCAAAAATCAGCCGAAGTAAAAGCTTACTATTTTCATGCAAGCCGTCGTTGTGCCACCTGTCAAGCAGTAGAAGCTGTTTCGAAAGAAGCAATTAAAGAATATTATGGCGACAAAGTAACTTTTAAATCCATTAACAGAGAGGAAGCAACAAACAAATCATTGGTAGAACAATATAAAATTAGCGGAACTGCACTTTTAATTATCAACGGCGATGAAATGGTAAACTTGACCAACGATGCATTTTTAAATGCACGAAACAATCCCGACAAATTGAAGAGCAAACTGAAATCGACTATTGATTCAATGATGTAAAAATGGAATTATTACAAAATTTTCTCGAAACATCACAGTTTCCAATATTCACGGCATTTATACTGGGACTTATGACGGCCATAAGTCCCTGCCCTTTGGCAACCAACATTACCGCAATTGGTTTTATCAGTAAAGATATTGTTAGCCAACGCAAGGTATTTATTAACGGCTTGGTTTATACTTTAGGTCGGGCGATTTCTTATACTTCTATTGGTTTCCTTTTCTTTTTTGGTGCAAGCCAATTCGAGTTTTCAGGTTACCTTCAGGAATGGGGTGAGAAACTATTGGGACCACTTCTTATTATTATTGGCTTGTTTATGCTAGGGGTTTTAAAACTTAAAATACCCGGAGTGGGGTCTTTAACCGAAAAAATGGAGAACAAATCTAACAGTGGTTTTGGGGGCGTTCTTTTATTGGGAATTGTTTTTGCCTTGGCATTTTGCCCATACAGCGGCGTACTTTATTTTGGAATGCTAATGCCCATGACAATCAGCAGTGCAAGTGGTTTGTATTTGCCCCTGTTTTTTGCCATTGCTACAGGAATTCCAGTTATAATATTTGCCTGGCTCATTGCTTTTAGCGTTGGTTCTATCGGTACTATTTATAACAAACTGAAAAATTTTGAACTCTGGTTCAGACGTGTAGTTGCAGTAGTGTTCATTTTAGTTGGACTGTATTATGTTATTACAATTTATTTCTAAAAAATTTACATTTTTAGTTCGTGTTTTAACGAACAATATAAAAAAAGAAACCATGGATAAGTCTAACATCCTTACAAAAAATGGGAACAAAGCAAAAAGTGTTGCTTATGCTCTAGAAAACCCTGATGAAGTAAATCAGGCTAAAAAAAGCCAAATATTATTGGTAGGTTCGATAGCGATTGTTTTACCACTATTAATCGCTCTTTATCACTATTTACCTGGTTTAATTGACACCTTCACTTTTGATTTGTTAAAACTCAATCCTGAATCACACCTAGGAACAGCAATCAATTTTTTCTTTTACGATACCATAAAAATATTAATTCTACTGTTCCTAATTAGTAGTTTAATGGGAGTTATAAATGCATATTTCCCTGTAGACCGATTACGAATTTACTTGACAACAAAGAAAATGTATGGTCTGGAATATTTCTTTGCCTCATTTTTTGGTGCTGTCACTCCCTTTTGTTCCTGCTCATCAATCCCTTTGTTTATTGGTTTTGTAAAAGGAGGAATTCCTTTGGGCGTAACCTTTGCCTATTTAATAACCTCTCCTTTGGTTAATGAAGTAGCTGTAGCAATGTTTTTGGGTTTGTTCGGTATTAAAGCCACTGTGATTTATGCTGGAACGGGTGTTTTAATGGGTATGATTGGAGGTTTTTTCCTTGGTAAACTTAAATTAGACAAATACCTAAGCGATTGGGTTCGCGAAATTCAAGACAACGCAATACAGGAAAATGAAGAATGGGATGGGGAAAATTTATCATTTCTAGACCGCCTTCCTTCCATCATTAAAGATGGATGGGATATTGTTCGAAAAGTACTTTTGTACGTAATTCTCGGAATTGCAATTGGAGCCGCCATGCATGGCTATGTTCCTGAGAATTTCTTTACCGAGTTTTTATCTGCCGATAAATGGTATGCCATTCCGCTAGCTGTAATCCTTGCTGTTCCCATGTATGCAAATGCTGCAGGTATAGTTCCTGTAATTCAAGTATTTGTTGCTAAAGGTGTACCTCTAGGAACTGCCATTGCTTTTATGATGGCCGTAGTAGGACTCTCATTACCAGAAGCAACTCTTTTGAAAAAAGTAATGAAGTGGAAAATGATCGGTATTTTCTTTGGTACCATCACTTTGTTCATCATTCTTCTTGGCTACTTATTCAACCTCGTACTGTAAAACAAATAATAGTACTTTAGTATACTATAATTTTTAATATTATTATGGAAAATAAAGAAGAAAAATGCCAATGTGGTGCCACTGCAGACAACATAGTTATGTCTTGTTCAGGTGCATCTGATGTAGGTTTAATATCAGACAAAGTTGCAAGAGCACTGCAAGTTGCAGGAAAAAGAAAAATGAGCTGTCTGGCAATGGTTGGTGCTGGCATTGAAAAATCCATTACTAATTTTAAGACCAAAGATCTGCTAGTAATAGACGGATGCCCAACTTCTTGTGGAAAAAAAATGATGGAACAAAACGGATTCTCCAACTACAAGCACATGGTAATTAGCGAACTAGGGCTAAAAAAAGGTGAAGCTCCAGCTACTGACGAGAATGTAAGAATGATATTGAATGAAGCATTATCGATGTAATAAAGGATTGATTAATAGTGCAACTCTAGTTTGTTCTTGTCAAGCTACAACAAAGCATAGGCGAAACAAACGCCTTTTCTAATAAAAATCAGCCACATAGGCTATCCAAGGGAGAACACCTAAAGGCAAAAATCAGCTAACTACTGAAAAAAAGATGGAAAATTAGAATCGTAAGATTGATTCTCTTAACGAGTATTATATACTATAGTTTTATTTTTTGCTGTCCTTAATTTCTACATGGAAATTTAGGACAGCAATTTTTTTAAGCCCAATTATGTTTTTTCAGGATAATTATTCGGCAATAAACGTATTTTCATCTTTGTTTATCGGAAATTAATAAAGAAATCCAAACAATAAATAATTACCCTAAGTAAAGAACTTCAGTAAATACCTATTTTTTGGAGCTTAGCTGTCTTTTCTTACTACAACAATATACTTGTGATATTTACTAAAAACAGTTTGAATAAGATGTATAACAGAGATGAACAGTCTTATTACCCAAAAAGAAATTTTAGGCTAAAACAATAAAGTAGCTATAAACATGTATTTGTAAATCCTAAAGGTAGTCTTACCTGGTTTTACAAACACGATTATAATTCCAATGATAATGACCATGACTTTATCCGAATCGAAGAAAAAATCAACAAAATAAATGGCTTTTTGATGGAAATTATTTGAAGCTGGATACCCTTAAGTGTCGACAATATAGATACCTAAATCCGACTTCAAAAATACATGAATGGAAATGAACAGCCTGAGTTAGAAGAATAGTTAATGATATTAAAATATGTCTTAAAACAATTAAGATTTCTAATTTTTCTTGTGAAAATAAGCTGAAATATGAAAAAAAGTATCTAACATTGAATTCGAAATTAGGGGTATTTTATTAGTGATTTTGCTTGCTTTGTTTCCTTGCTTATTCAGAAGTAAAATCCCTTGCGAACCACTTTTATTTAGCTGATTGTAACAAAAAAACTATTTATGAAAATAAAAATTGATGGATTCATTGTATCCGTTGTAGCCGTAATTTGCATCGCTTATTTTTTTCCTGCTTGGGGAACGCATGAAAATAAATTTCCCATCAACACAATTAGTGCGATAGGAATTTCACTTATCTTCTTTTTTTATGGATTAAAACTGAGTCCGAGTAAATTAAAAGCAGGAGTCAAAAATTGGAAATTACATCTTCTTGTACAATCATCTACTTTTTTTATTTTCCCCTTATTGATTCTACTATGTCGCCCCTTGATTCAAAACGAGGAACAAGAAATTATTTGGTTGGCCTTTTTTTTCTTAGCTGCCCTCCCCTCAACCGTATCTTCATCGGTAGTAATGGTTTCCATAGCAAAAGGAAATATTCCTTCCGCAATTTTCAATGCGAGTATATCGGGAATTATTGGCGTTGTTCTTACTCCTTTGTGGATGGGTTTGTTTGTGCACAATGCCCAGACAGATTTTAATTTTATCGATATTTATATTAAACTTATTGTTCAGATAATTTTACCAGTTATAGTAGGAAGTATCTTGCAAAGATTCTTTGGAGAATTTGCCCGAAAGCACGGCAAACTATTAACTTTATTCGATAAATCGGTTATTCTGCTAATCATCTACAAAAGCTTTGCTGCATCCTTTGATGAAAATATTTTTAATTCAGTATCTATTTATGATTTACTCATGCTTGTTACAGCTGTTCTGGCTCTGTTTACCATACTATTTTTTCTAACTGGTTTTTTAGCAAAAAAAATGAAGTTCAATACCGAAGATCAGATCACTGCCCAATTTTGTGGAACAAAAAAATCGTTGGTACATGGAACTGTATTTTCCAAAATAATTTTTGGAAACATAGCTACCATTGGTATTATTCTTTTGCCACTTATGCTATTTCATGCATTGCAATTATTGATAATTAGTATGGTAGCATCAAAATTGAGCATGAAAAACATACCGAAGCTTACTTCCTAACTTTCTTAAACAGAATGCACCACACTCTTAAAACCAAAGATTCAAAAAATCAGGTAAAGAATTTCTCTACTATTTTAAATAGCTAAAATATTTTTATTATAACTTCAGGTTATCGACAATACAAATTTATCATTTGCTTTAATCATATCGGGCCAATACTTTTGTAAGAAAAAAGGATAGATATGACAACGGTAAAAGTATTCAACGGATTTGCGAACATAGCGCAAAAGTTTAAGAACTATAACTGGCTATATTCAGTTATTATTGGTGCCTGCTTTTTGCCATTTGTATCTCCATCCATTGCATTGTTTTTTGGATTAATACTTTCTATACTTGGAATAAAGCATGAAAACATTCATAAATACACCTCTAAAACACTTCAAGCATCTATTGTTTTAATGGGTTTCGGCATGAGTTTAAACGAAGTAATAACCGCCTCAAAACATGGATTTATTGAAACCATTTTTTCGGTAATCAGCGTTATGCTACTTGGTATTCTATTAGGAAAACTTTTCAAGGTAGAGAAAAATATATCATTACTAATTGCTACCGGAACAGCTATTTGCGGAGGTAGCGCCATTGCTGCAGTAGCTCCAATACTAAACAGTAAAAATTATCAAAATTCATTTGCGCTTATAGTCGTGTTTACCCTAAATGCTGTGGCCTTATTCTTATTTCCAATGATCGGGCATTACTTTGGTTTAAGTCAGGAAACATTTGGAAACTGGGCAGCCATAGCCATTCACGACACTAGCTCGGTAGTAGGAGCAGGAGCAACATATGGCGAAAAAGCCTTACAAATTGCTACCACAGTAAAACTTATTCGTGCCTTGTGGATCATTCCTTTATCCTTAGTAATTGCATTTTTGAATAAAAATGGAGAAAAGAAATCAATTAAATTTCCTTGGTTTATTCTATTATTCGTCATTGCCATAGTATTTACCAATATCTTCCCTAACTTTCAGACAAGTTACGCGCACTTTAGTTGGTTAGGAAAACGCGGAATGGTAATAGCTTTGTTCCTAATTGGATCGAACATCACAATTAGTGAAATTAAAAAATCCGGACCGAGAAGTTTTGCACTTGGAATCATTTTGTGGGCAGTAATAGCTGTAGGTTCATTATTCTTTTTAACACGATAAACGATGCCAAACATCTGGATTATATTGATCATTGTATTTTCAAGCTTAATTAAGGGGATTACCGGATTCGGCTTTGCCCTTCTCTCTTTTCCTCTGCTACTCATGTGGTATACCCCAAAAGAGATTATACCGGTTTTAATGATTTGCAACCTAATTGCCTCGATAATGATTGTTCTCCAAAAAAAGGAGATTAAACTACTCGATAAACAATCTTATTTTTTAATCGCAACCGGTGGACTTTTTACCATTGCGGGAGTTATTGCCTTAAGTTCAACGGATGGAAAATGCTTAGTTCGACTTTCGGGCATACTCTTTATTGCTCTTACAATATTTTCCTTCATCAAGAAGATGCCCGAAGACAAAAAATTGAGAGATCGTGCTTATCTGTCAGCTGGCGCATTTATAGGTTTTCTAACAGGAGCTGTATCGGTAAGTGGACCACCATTGGCTCTTTTTCTTAACCGAGCAAAAGTCAGCAATCGAAAGTTCCGCGAAATATTTGCAGCCTTTAGTGTTGTTACTGCAATAATTGCCATATTTGGGTATTTTCAGGTTGGCATGATCACTTTACAAACCATAAAACTATCGTTAATATTTATGCCAATATTACTGGCGGGTACAGTTTTCGGAAAAAAAATGAATGCGATTATGTCCATTGAGAAGTTTCAATCCATCAACATCGTTTTAACTCTGATAGCAAGCATTATATTAGTGATCCAATAACCTCTCAATAAATAACAATTACAACTTGAAATTTTAAGAGCTTATACATTTTCATGGAAATTTATCATATATACATATTCAAAATCATATCTATGAAATAGATTAGGGCTTCTAAAGCAACTTCATGCTCATTTAAACCCTCACAATAGAATAAAAAATTATAGACATAAAAACATGATATTTTCCTAGAATTAAAAAATCTATTTTGTACTTTAGCCAAACAGAAAAACGACTTTAAGCTAAAATTAGAATACAGTGACTCAATCGTATTTATTTTCGACAGTATAAACCATAGCAATTAAGTTTACCACGAAAAAGTAAGCGCTTAACAATAGGAATCATGAACAAAGACATCGAAAAAGAATTTTCAGAAAAAGCTGAGATTTTTAAAGCCTTAGCTCACCCAACGCGCTTATTTATTATTCATGCTATAAAAGATAAAGAGCTATCAGTAAAAGAGCTTACTGAAATGGTTGGTATTGACATATCTACCATGTCGAAACATCTTGATGTTCTTAAAAAGCATAAAATAATTGAAGGTGAAAAAGTTAAAAACTTTATTTTTTACCGATTAGCCATTCCTTGTGTGCTTGATTTTATGAGTTGTGCAATGAAAGTTATCAATAAAAGATAAAAATTTAAATATCTAATTGGCTATTTTGCCAAATATAAAATTATAAAATAAAATGAATGAATTAGAAACCGTAATTAGTGGAATGGATTTCCAATACTTTGGTACTGGAAAACACAAAATGGAAGCAGAAGAATTTCTTTCAGCCAAAAACACAGTTTTCTTAGACGTAAGAGCAAAAGAAGAGCTGGAAACAGTTAAGCTTTCACTTTCGCATCATTGCAAGGTAATAGAAATACCAACCAATGATGTTCCAAAAAGAATCAACGAAATTCCCAAGGATAAAACCATTGGTGTTTTTTGTTCAGCGGGAGTGCGTGCAACCATCATTTTTATTTATCTGAGAAGCAAGGGATATAAGGATGTAAAAATAATTCTAGGTGGATACCCTCCATTGATGGCAGCCTTAATGCCAGGGAAGTTGTATAAAAAACTCAATAAATAAAACATGAACGTTTGGATATTAGCAGTCATCATAATGCTTATTGCTTTTTTAATGACCATGACAGGACGAGGAGGGGGTAATTTTTATGTACTTACTCTTGTATTATCTGGTATTAGTATGAATATATCAGCTTCAACTGGCCAATTTATTTTAATGTGTTCATCACTCATGGCTACAATTCTTTTTAGCAAACAAAAAATGAATCACTGGAAATTAATCATCCTACTTGGGGTATTAATTTTTGTATCAGCAATGAGTGGTGGTTTTTTAGGTCATTATTTTAATGACAGGTTGCTTAAAGGAATCTTTGCCGTAGTAATGTTTTTTGCAGCTTTACTAATGTTACGAAAACCAAAACAACAACTCAAGAGCAACCATTACTGGGTTATCACTTTGAAATCAAATGGTGAAGAATATCAGGTAAACCTTTTGGTAACAGTTCCTATTGTGTTGCTAACTGGGTTTATTTCAGGCATGGTAGGCGTTTCGGGAGGATCCTTTTTAGTTCCTTTAATGCTTCTAACCATGAATATCCCCATGCACATAGCCGTTGGCACATCAACTACTTTGGTTACCATTTCGGCTGCAGCTGGATTTTTTGGGCATCTTGGGGCTGGAATTTTCCTTCCGCATTTAGCTATACCTCTTGCAGTAGGAGGTTTAATTGGTGGCTTTTTAGGTGCTAAAATGGCTTTAAATTCAAAACCCAAAAACCTCAAATTTCTATTTGCAGGAACTCAACTAGTCGCATCTGTCATAATGATTATTAATGTACTATAAAGAACCTGAAGATAAAAAACCTTGCAAAAACAGTAGAAGAGATATTTTTCTTCTACTGCTTTTCTTTTTTTATGGTCTTACTGCAAATGCACAACAAAACACCATAAGAGAAAAAAAATATTCGTTCGAATTTCAATTATTCGCTAATACGAATTTTAACAATGAAACATCGCAGCAGTTAAAATTTGAATATGAAATAAAAAGAACATTGGTTGTATATAAGCAACAACTATCGAGAAATATTAATTTTTGCTTGGCAGGCGACACCTACGTAAAAGATCAAAATAAAACCTACAACAGAAAACCTTATCTAAAAAGAGCTTATTTTCAATATAACAATCACGATTTATCATTTTCTGCTGGCTTACTTGTGTCAGAACAATTCAAGTACCAACGTAAAATTTGGCAATTAAGATACATTAGCAAAACATTCCAAAACAAATTTAGCTATGGCGAAAATCGAAACATTGGAATGATACTAAAACACAATTTGAGTAGTCGCTTCTCCTACGATCTAGCAATCACTTCCGGATACTATACGCCAATAAACAACTCTTCGAAGAAGTATCAAATAATGGCAGGACAAACCTTCAAAACTAATTTTTGCACCTTCAGATTATTTAATAGTATTGAATTACATGCCACACATGAGCATATACTTTCCTTTTTCATCACCAAAAAAATAAATAACGGCGGGTTTGGATTAGAAGCTGCCCGAAAAAACAACAAAAATAAGTTGGCCGATGAAGATCAATATGGTTTTTCAATCTTTGGAAATCATTCCTTTTCTAAAAATACCATGTGCTTTGCGCGGTACGATACGAATAAAGAATCTGTAAAATCACATGCCACTAATATATTTTGGGTAGGAATTCAATCTTCGTTCAAAAAACACATGAATGCTTCTTTATTTTACAACAATAAGGATTTGGATATGCACTTTTATGGACTAGCAGTTTTCATACATTAAACACCAACCATTTGTAGAAATAATGGCATTAACAAAATTAAAGTGTATGCTTAAAAGTATCAAAACGAATGTTCGAAAATCGCTCGATACTATCCAAAGGGACAATAAATTCATCTATATCCTTTACAATTTTACGATTGGGCATAAGGTAGGCCAATATTTTCTTTTGACGAGGAAAGTATATTAACTTAAAGTAGTAGCCTGGAATGCACACATGATCGGGACCAATTTCACCTCTGTTATCTTTAAAAATAGGGCCTGTTACCACATAAAGAGAATCATTCTCTAAAGTTAATTGTCGAACTTTGGCTTCCAGACTTTTCCATTTTCCCCGATTAAAAGCAGGCACTTGCGGCGACATATTGCTCATGTAAAAGCTTTCACTCATGGCTTCAGCATTAATTTTCATTGCTGCTGCCGGACAAAGATGTCCGCGATCATAACCCGATCCTTTGTAGTCAATTAATTTTGCCGAACCTGTTTCGACTTCGGGATCCTCTCTGAAATTATTTTTTCGAACTGCAACTCCTTCAATCATTTCTTTGGTTAACTTGTAAGCCACCCAATTCGCCTGCTCTTTTTCCTCATTATAACTCAGTGTGTAATACTGGTGAATCACCAGTTTTTCAACCGATACAGGCAACCAATATTGAGCCTTGGAACCGAAAGAAAGGAAAAAAAAGAAGAGTGCTAATGCGTATTTCACAGGATGTAAGTTTATGATTTATTAAACAGAAATTAAAAGTAATAACTAAAATGAATATGCATTCTAATTGATTCAGAAAAACCGAACATAAGTCTTTTGAATAAAATATTTTCTTTATCGAATTGTTGATTTATAAATACTCAGGAGACAATCATCTTAAACACAATAGTAACCTTCTTTAGCTCCATAGTAAACAAAAAAACTTGACAGTTCCAATCATTCGATTCTGTCAAGCTATATCCTTCTATGAGTTTTACCTTTCCCTAGCAAAAACGTTTTAACGCTTTTTGTACGATTTTAAGATCGCTATCTTCGTTACGAATAATTTTGTTTTGCTCATCGTAATCAAAATCAGAATAAGAAATTACCACCAACGAAATGTCATTCTCTGGAAGAACTTTAGCTCGTCGTTCATCATAAATTCTTCGTTGTTCTTCTCGCGATATTGCTTTTGTGTTTTCCTCCTCTTCCTCTTGATTAAAATTAGCGCGCGGTCTAAAATTTTGTATCTCTTTATATTCTACCACCAATTGCAGCTCTTCATAGTAGGCATCTACAGGAAGCTTCGTTTGTTTTTTACCATTCTTATGCAAATCGCCCAAAAGAAAATCAAATCGTTTTTGACGATTCGCTTTTAATGACAATACTTGATCGCACAATCCTATCACATAAGTTTCATCACTGTTTAAACGAATGGCTATTGGATCATTTTTTGTTTTCTTTATTTCCTGTTTATAAGGAACATCTGGAGTAACTACATTGGCAGGGACAAAGTACCAATATGTATGATTTCCGTGTCTTTCTGCATATACAAAAGGAATTAAAGCCAACTGATTTTCGGCATCCAATTCCCTAAGAATCAAACGAATTGGCAGTCCTTTTTTCACATCTTTTGCAAATATCCCTGCTTTAATAAAAGCTGGCATCAAATCTTTTACTGGTGCTATCGTAAGTGAGACATTTCCCTTAAAATATTCTTCAATTACATTGTTTATCTTTTCTACTTTCGAAAGATCTTTCATATTCTTGTTACTTAGTTGTAAATCTACTTTTTGTGCTTCAGTCTGCAATAGGAAGAAACACACACTATTACCCAAAAAAGTTAGAAGATAAGAGGTATTTCTCTTTTTTCGTTTCTTAATTGGGCTACAAAGATAGACTTAAATTCACTGATAAAGACTATTCTCTTTCTACTTGCCAACATTGTTTTCATCAGATTGATCATTGAAATGCTCCTATTCCCTTTTTTATTTTTATTTCCACATCCTGTCTTTAGCTTTTATTATTTTTTTAATTTTACAGCTCCCTAAAAATCGAATCATGTTAAAAGTAAAAGCCTTTGTTCTTCTTGCCCTATTTATAGGTTTTATTTCCTGCCAGCAAAATAATGTTGAAGGCTATGCCCTCCGCTTACGACCAGGAATGGATCTAAAAAAAGAATTAACACAATTCGTTACCAACAATCACTTACAAGCCGCATCAATTTCTAGCTGTGTAGGCAGTTTAAGAGAACTAACCATTCGACCTGCCAACCAAAAAGAGCTCTTGCATCTGCGCGGTCATTATGAAATTGTTTCTCTTACTGGAACTTTTGCCGACAAGGGAAAGAATAACCATCTTCACATTTCAGTTTCCGATAGTACAGGTTATACCATTGGCGGACATCTGGTTGATGGCAACCTTATTTACACCACTGCTGAGATAGTTCTTCTCAACAACAAAAACATGACTTTTACTCGAATTGTTGATCCAGAAACTACTTATTACGAATTGGAAGTTGTTAACCAGTAATTGAGAACTCCCAATAATCTGAAATAATTTCATTTTTATCTAATCAACAAACAAGTCGATACAAAACACCAAGAAATCCATCTGTTCTAAGGGAAAATCCGACCAAACAAAAATCGAACTGCAGACAAATAAATCTGCTTTGACACTAGTAATATAGGCTCAACTTTCAGCTCTTTCTTCTAGTATCAGGCTCTGATCATACACCCGTTTATCTAAAAAAGATGAATTTTCATGAATCAATATGGAACATTTATCCCTTCTATCATACATTAACTATTATTTGTATCTATTTTAAATAAACTATATGGGTTTTATAACGAATACCTTACAAACGAAAAAGTACAAAGTCTATTTTATTTCATTTTATCGGAATATTATTTTCACAAACAAGTTCTTATCTTCAAATACAAGTTTGAAAATACTACACTAGTCCAATACATATCTAATGACACAAGAAAACCGCAAAAAGCAGCTACAAATCTCTGAAGATATCCTTACCAAATGGCAAAAATTAATCAATCTACTAGGTAGTACATTTACTATTCCCTCTACTCTTATTTGTCTCTTAAATGGAGAGGAAATCAACCTAATTGCAAAAAACCAAATTACC
>NZ_JBFHJW010000056.1:0-28292 GCF_041595635.1 Labilibaculum sp. | reverse complement strand
GTTTATGAAAATTTTAATAACAGGAGCTAATGGGCAGTTGGGCTCAGAAATCAAATCTTTGGCTCAAAAGTTTCCAAAACTTCAATTTGTGTTTTCCGATCTACCGGAATTAGACATTTGCAATAGAGAAATGCTTGCCCGGTTTGTAAGCGAAAATCAAATTAATGGTATTATCAACTGTGCTGCTTATACTGCAGTGGATAAAGCCGAAGAGGATGCAGCAACAGCAGAATTGGTAAATGCTAAAGCAGTAGGTAATTTGGTGTCTGTAGCGGAGGAGCTAGACTTGAAATTGATTCACATTTCTACCGATTACGTGTTTGATGGAACTGCACATGTTCCCTATACCGAAGATGTGGAAGTATCGCCAATCGGTGTGTATGGAAAAACCAAACGAAAAGGAGAGGAATATGTAATTAATTCTTCTTCTGAATCTTTGGTGCTTCGTACTTCCTGGTTGTATTCTGCTTTCGGGAACAACTTTGTGAAAACCATGTTGCGACTTGGTGGGGAGCGAGACAGTTTAGGGGTCATCTTCGATCAGGTGGGAACACCAACTTATGCGAAAGATTTGGCTCATACTTGTCTGGAAATCTTGTCCAAAGAAGGGAGAATGGATGAAAAAGGCAAAGTGTATCACTTTTCGAACGAAGGAGTAGCCTCCTGGTACGATTTTTCAAAAGCCATCATGGAAATGGGAAATGTAGATTGTCAGGTGAATCCTATCGAGACCAAAGATTATCCTACTCCGGCACAGCGTCCTCACTATTCAGTTTTAAATAAAGCAAAGATAAAAGCTACTTTTGGAATTGAAGTTCCTTACTGGAGAGATTCTTTGAAGGAATGCATTGAGAAATTAATGAAATAACCACAAATTTCACAAATGAACACAAATTACTAATGTTTAAAAGTAGTGTGATTTCAAGAAATAGAGTAAGTATTGTTTGCGATGTTTCTTTTTAATCTGTGAAATCAGAAAAATTTGTGGTTTAAATATTTTGTAATTGAAATAAATGAAATAACATCAAATTGCACTAATGAATATAAATTTTAGAATTTGTGAAATTGGTGTAATTTGTGGTTTTAATTTGAAAAAATATAAATATGAAATCAATCCTAGTAACAGGCGGTGCCGGATTTATCGGTTCCCACCTCGTACGTTTGTTGGTGAATAAATATCCGGAATATAGAATTGTCAATATGGATGTATTGACTTATGCTGGAAATCTGGCCAACCTAAAAGATATTGAGAAGAAAGAGAACTACGAATTTGTAAAATGTGATATCTGCGATTTCGAGAAGGTGCAAAAAGTATTTGCCGATTATCAGATCGAAAGTGTTATTCATTTGGCTGCAGAGTCGCATGTCGATCGTTCCATTAAGGATCCTTTCTCTTTTGCTCAGACCAATGTAATGGGGACTTTATCTTTATTGCAGGCCGCAAAACACGCCTGGGATGGAAATTTTGAGGGCAAATTATTTTATCATGTTTCTACTGATGAAGTATATGGTTCTTTAGGCGAGGAAGGTTTCTTCCTGGAAACCACTGCTTACGATCCACATTCACCTTATTCGGCGTCTAAAGCTTCATCCGATCACTTTGTGAGAGCTTTTCACGATACCTTCGGATTGCCAACCGTGATTTCAAATTGCTCGAATAACTACGGTTCCTATCAGTTTCCTGAGAAATTGATTCCTTTATTCATTAACAATATCTGTAACAACAAGCCATTGCCTGTTTATGGAAAAGGCGAGAATGTTCGCGATTGGTTGTACGTGGAAGATCATGCTCGAGCTATTGATGTGATTTTTCACAATGGAAAACATGGGGATACCTACAATATTGGTGGTTTTAACGAGTGGACGAATATCGATCTGATTAAGGTGATGATTAAAACCGTTGACCGATTATTAGGTCGTGTAGAAGGAGAATCAGAAAAACTGATTACCTATGTTACCGATCGTGCAGGACATGATTTGCGTTACGCCATTGATTCTACCAAATTGAAGAATGAATTGGGTTGGGAGCCATCACTTCAGTTTGAGGAAGGAATCGAAAAGACTGTGAAATGGTACCTCGAAAATAAGGAGTGGATGGAAAACATCACCAGCGGAGAGTACGAGAAGTACTATGCTGAGATGTATAAGTAGTACTTTTTTCTATTTATGACTGTCTTTGCGAGGAGGTACGACGAAGCAATCTCCTCGCAAATAGCAAAAAAAATAGAAGGAGACTCGATTTTTAACAGATTACCGCAGTCGCTTGAGGCTCCCTCGTAATGACAATTAAAAATGGAATACCGTAGTTATATAGTTTACATACTTTCTAATAGGAATAATACGGTTCTCTATACAGGTGTAACATGGAATTTGAAATTGCGTGAGGAACAGCATAAAACAAAGAGTAATCCCAAGTCGTTCACAGCTCGCTATAATGTTGATAAATTGGTTTACTACGAACAATTTTTTGATATCGGTGAAGCAATTGAAAGAGAAAAACAAATAAAGGCAGGTTCCCGACAAAAGAAACTAGACTTGATTGCTGGTCTGAATTCAGAGTGGAGGGATTTGTATAAAGATTTGTAGAATTTTGAGACTGTTCTATAAAAAAACACTATACTATGAACAAAAACAACTACATCGTAATAATGGCTGGGGGAGTTGGTTCCCGATTCTGGCCCATGAGTACTGAGGAGAAGCCCAAGCAATTTTTAGATGTTCTGGGAACGGGAAAAAGTCTGTTGCAGCAAACAGTAGCCCGTTTTAAAACGATCGCCCCTGCAGAAAATATCCTTATTGTGACTTCTGCTAAGTACAAAACACTGGTGGCAGAACAATGTCCCGAATTGCTCGAGAGCAATATTTTGCTGGAGCCCTGCATGCGAAATACGGCACCCTGTATTGCTTATGCAGCCTATAAAATCAAGGAATTAAATCCCGATGCCAATATGGTGGTTGCACCTTCCGATCATTTAATCAGCAAAGAGGAAGAGTTTGTTCGTGTGGTGGAAAAAGGTTTGGAGTTTACATGTACGTCTGATTCTTTATTGACTTTAGGTATTCGGCCACATCGTCCTGAAACTGGTTACGGATACATTCAGGCGGCTTCGTCCTCAATGAATAATGACTTAGGGAATAAGAAGATTTGTATTGGTTCGGAAGGAGAATCTTATGAGACAATGACTGATATGGGAATTAATCTCTCCCCTTCGGGCGAGACTAAGAGGGGGATTTGTAAAGTTGAGTCTTTTAAAGAAAAGCCAAATCTCGAAACCGCTAAAGAATATATGGATGCAGGCAACTATTTCTGGAATTCTGGAATCTTCTTATGGTCGCTAAAAAATATATTGAATGCTTTTGAAAGTTATTTGCCAGAGGTAGCTGAACTATTTAAAAAAGGTGCTTCTGTGTACAATGGTCCAAAGGAGCAAAGTTTTATCGATGAGATGTTTCCTACTTGTGTGAATGTTTCTATTGATTATGGTATCATGGAAAAGGCCGATAATATTTATGTTCAGCCGGCTGATTTTGGCTGGTCCGATTTGGGAACCTGGGGATCGCTTTGGGAGAAACGTGAACGCAGCGAGCAGGGGAATACCATACTTGGCAATCAGGTTCATGTTTTTGAGTCTAGCAATTGCATAGTGAACATGCCCAAAGATAAGAAGGTGGTGATTCAGGGACTTCAGGATTATATTGTTGTAGAAGACAATGAGGTTCTCTTGATCTGTAAGAAAGAGGAGGAACAGCGCATTAAAGAATTTCGCGCTGCGGTTCTTGATTCCTAGATTTTAAATAGTAAGAGTTTCTTTGTATCGAGGAAAAGAAAGAAAGTTTAAAAAGGAAGCAGATGACGCAGAAAAGGATGATTTTTAATTTTGTATGGTATTTGAACGCACCATTTTTCTTTTGGGTTCGCGAATGTTTTTGTGGAATTCTTGAGATGAAAAAGATCTGTTTAAGACGTGTAGTACAAAAGATTTTAATTGAAAATTATTCTGGCAGAAAGGGTTGACTGCCCAAGCTGCAGTTTCCGACATGAACAAAGAACTAAAAAAAAAGCCTTAAAGAAAAACCCCCATTGGATCACATTCAATGGGGGTTTATGGTTTTTAGAGCAGTGCTAAATGCAAAGTTCTAAGATTCTTGCGGCATTTTCCTGATCTCCCTTTTCCAGCAGGCGATTGGCCATTTGAATCAGTTCGTTTTCTGATGCCCCTTTTCGGATAGCTTCAGCTATCTCTCCAGGTAGGTTTTCTAATTCCATTGCAAATTGTTTTTGTAGTAGTGTATAATTGACTATAAAGTTAAAAAAAATATGATAAAATGGAGAGTTTTAGTATCTAATTTCGTTTCTGAGAATCAGGAGTCAAAACATAGGATGTATACAAGAATCAATGGGTAAGTAAGATGAGATTAATTAATAAGGTAAATAATTAGAGAAAGCAGGGAAAATATTCTTTTCTAGTTTTTCATCTTCCTAATTATATCTTATATTTATGCTGCATTTTACCTAGTTGTCGAAAATGTTAAGTACAAAGAGCGTTAGTAGCTCAGTAATGGAGTGTCTGCCCCCAAAATATATAATACATAAAAATACCTTAGATGAATAAGTATCAAATTTTAATTGTTGATGACATAGTAGATAACATTAAAGTTTTGCAATCGATTCTTTCTGATGATTGTTACCAAATATCTTCGGCATTAAATGGATCTGATGCTATAAAATTGTGCGTAGCTAAAAGTTTTGATTTGATTTTGTTGGATATCATGATGCCGGAAATGGATGGTTATGAGGTTTGTACCTATTTCAAATCAAAAGATAAGACGAAGGATATTCCGGTTATTTTTCTTACAGCTAAAGTAGATGAGGAAGCAATTATAAAAGGTTTTGAGGTAGGTGCACAAGATTATGTCACTAAGCCATTTAATCCTCAGGAATTGGTGGCCAGAGTGAATACTCATCTTGATTTGCAGGCTAAAAATCAGCAGCTAAAAATGATGAACCTCGACTTGGAAGAGAGAGTGGCTGCCCGAACTTTAGAGTTGGAGGAGTCGAACCAAAAATTAGAGCATGCCAATTACCAACTGTCTACGCTTGAAGATGCCAAAAACGACTTCCTTTCCCTGATGTCTACCGAATTGCGCGAGCCACTTAATGGCATTGTTGGTTTTGCGGAGATGTTAGAGTTTTCCATTAAGAACAAGACCAATTTAAAATATGTACGTTACATTATTCAGGCTTGCGAGAAATTAACAGGAGTGTCGGATATGGCTCTTCTGCTTTCTGCTTTGCGTTTCGATCGTTACGAAATGAAGATCAAAGGAATATCTGTTTTCGATTTGGTGAAAGAGAACGTGGAAAAGTTGAAACCACTCATCGCTGATCGGAAAGTAAAACTAAAGATCGATATTCCTAAAAACTATATTATTCAAGGAGATGAAAGATTGCTCGGTATTAGCATAGAGAAAGTCATCGAGAATGCAGTTGCCAATGCTCCTTTACGTTCCGAAGTATTGGTAGGAGCTTCCCTGGAAGGTCAGAGTGTTAAGGTATTTGTGCAGGACTCGGGTGTGCAGTTTGCTCCATCGGAGGTGAATTACACTTTCCATTTCTTTGAGCTGAACAAGGAAGATCGTAAAAATGACTTCAAGCGCTTTACTGCTGGTTTAGTGGTTGTAAAATTAGTGATGGATCTGCATAAAGCGAATGTTGAAGTAGATAATTTGACTGATGGAGGCGTTCGGGTTTCTTTTCTACTGCCTGTTTATTAGTTTTTTTGTACTTGCATAATTGAAAACAGAAGCTCGGAATGTGAAGAATTCCTACTTTTCAAATTCTGAGCTGTTTTAGCTGATCGTACTGTTTGAGAGTTCTCCTACAAATCTTCTAAAATTTCATTTAGGAAAGCATTTAAAGGTTGTAAGCTCGCAAAGCTTTTTAAAATCTCCTCTGAAAATTGTTCCGATTGCACAATCTCATCGCTTACACTTCTAACCACGGCATAGTTTTTAAAATTCAATAGATTGATGTGTTCAAAATCTTTGGGATAACCGCGAGGAGCTGTTTTTAGTTTTTCCCCATATAATTCGGGGTAATGAGAAGTGAACTCCTTATTGCTGATGATTGCTTTAAATTCTAGAGGATTGTGAAATATTTCTTTCCGGATGGCCTTTAATGCAGGAGATGCAGGCTGATAACAACCTCCGCCTAAAAAGCTACCTTCTGGCTCCACATGAATGTAGTAACCTCCATATTGACTCTTTCGCCCATTTTTTGCCAGAAAAGCACCAAAATGTGTTTTGTAAGGCCTTTTATCATTTGAAAATCGTACATCTCGAAAGATTCTGAAAATACAGTCTTTGGCTCTCAAAGCCCCTAGGTCAGGATCAATTTTTTTTAATTGCTCTATGCAAAGTGCTGTAAAAAGCTCAAAATCTTCTTTTGCTTGCTTGTATTTGTTTTTGTTGGTGTGAAACCATTCTCTGTTATTGTTTTCGCGTAGTTCTAACAAAAAAGCGTAAATATTCTTGTTTAGCATATTATTGTTTTGTGTGGTTTTATGATCTTTTAAGAAAGAGATGAATACAGTTATTTTTTCTGGGAATTTGTTCTTGTTTTTGTGTATATTACCTTCCGGTTTTGAAAATACAGAGCATAGATTATGCTCCCTTAAAAGTAGTTTATAAGGATATTCCCTTGCAAAAGATCACCTTTTCTTGTCATTTTTCTATGAATTACTAAAATTGAATTTTGCTGCGATAACAAAGAAAGCAAAATTGGTCGGAGCAAAAAAGCTGACTTATATGGAATAATTAAAATTATTTATCAAAAAAAATATTTTTATTTTTCTTTAATTAGTAACTATACGACTATACTAGTCGATTTATCCTAAAAATGATTCAATGTGGAAACTATTACGCTTGTTTATTATTTTAATTTTAATGATTCCCATCTTTTCCTGGATTAGTTGGAAGTTAAAAGCAAAAGAAAGAATTAATCTTCTTGTTCTTGATAAAACAACGCCAAATGATGATTATTCTGAGCATTTGTCCTTTTTTTGGGTAGCCAATCAAATGCGATGGGTGAAGCAGGATGGAGAAGGATATAATTTTTCGGAGGATTTCTATGGCTTTCACCCCAAAGAGGATGGAGAGTATAGCATTAATGATTTGCGTGCTCTTAACGAAGATGATTTCTCGGAATTAGCAGATTCTTTGGATCTGGCTTTCTTTGCCGATACTTATGGAATTTACAATACCAACTGGAAAGGTCATCCAGATTATGGAAAGGATACCATATCCCTGTTTTATGGTGGACTGAAAGCGCCCGAATTGGTTTTGCTACAAAAGATGAAAGAAAAAGGAAAAACTATTCTTGCTGAATTTAATTTTACTGCATCGCCTACTTCTGAACCTGTCCGTAAAAAAGCCGAAGAATTATTTGGAGTGGAATGGAATGGATGGGTAGGTAAATACTACCATACTCTGGATACGATAATCGATGAAGAAATTCCTCGTTGGGTGCCAGATTTGTATGAGAAGAATTACAACAAAGAATACAATTTTAAGAATGCCGGAATTGTCCTTGTCAATGATAAAGAACAAATTGTTATTCTAGATGCAAAGGAGGATTTAAATAGCCGATTTCCCATTTTGGAAAGTGAAAAAGCTACTCAGGCAAAATACAATGTTCCCGAAACCATTTACTATCCATATTGGTTCGATATCAATACCACCGATTCGCGCAATGAAGTTTTAGCTTGGTTTTCTTTGGATGTAAACAGCAAAGGAAAAAAGTTGCTGGATCGTTATCACCTTCCTCATAGGTTTCCAGCCATAATAGAACACGATCAGGAATACCATTTTTTGTATTTCGCCTGTGATTTTTCTGATAATCAAATGGGGATTTATTCCTCCTATTTTAGAGGGATAAATACACTGAGTGGAGCCTTTTATAGTGCCAATCAGGTAAAGGATAGAAAAATGTTTTTTTGGAAATATTATCAGCCATTTATGGAAAGTCTGATGGATACTATTGCAGAGCGTAAGGCTCATAGATTGGTTTATGTGGATTAAACCTATTATTATTATTATTATTATTTGAAAAACTGAATTTAAAGTGAGACTTTTGTTCATTCTTTTTATTTAAAATTGACATAACTAATATTTTATGTATGGTTAAATACTTACTTTTTTTTATTTTATTCCTCTTTTTATATACAGGGCAATCTTTTGCTCAGGAAGTAGAGGTGTCCGCAAAAAATATTACTGATGAGTTCAATAAGGCAAGAGAGTTGGCCTTTTCGGGAAATGGATCAGAGGCTCGATCTATTTGTTATGATATCTTGAATGAAAAACCGAAATTTTATGATGCCAGAATATTAATTGGCAGGACTTTTTCATGGGAGAAAAATTTTCAATCAGGACGAGAGGAACTAGAAAAAGTATTGACCGAGGATGCGGATAACAAAGATGCTCTGTTCGCGATTATTGATCTGGAAAAATGGGCTGGAAATCCTGATAAAGCACTTCTGAATTGTGAAAATGGCCTTTCGTATTACCCCAACGAAGAAACTTTTTTAATCAATAAAATAAAACTTCTGCAGGAATTAGGTGAGGAGAGTAGTTCTTTTCAGGTTCTTGATGACTTATTAGAGTTGAACCCTAACAATGAAGAAGGACTGGCCTTATTGAGCCAATACAAATCGTCACGAATGATTTACAAGGCGATTTACCAACATGATTATGAATATTACAAAAAACCATATACTCGAAAATGGCATTTGAGTTCCTTTCAATTGGCTCGGCGTAATTCCTGGGGAACGCTAATCGGAAAAATCAATTTAGGCGATTTAATTCAGGATGGAGAGAGCTTTTGGTCCAAAGGGCTAGCCAAACAGTTCGAAGTGGATGCTTATCCGCGAGTTTCTAAATTGAGTTATGCCTACTTAAATTATGGCTATTCTCCTGATGATTTATTTCCCCGACACCGAATGGGGGCCGAATTGTATCATAAGTTACCCAACGAGTTTGAGGCTTCTGCTGGATTTAGATACTTACTGTTTGATACTGATTATGGCAATGAAGATATATTCACTTTCACGGCTTCTTTAGCGAAATATTACCGGAATTACTGGTTTTCCTTTCGTACATATTTAACCCCAAATGATGGAGAGCTTTCGCAATCGTACTGGTTGGCAGCTAGAAGGTATTTGCGAAATTCCAAAAATTATTTGGGGATTGAATTGGGAACAGGAGTGTCGCCTGATGAAACCCAAATTTATTCCTTTAATTATCTGGATACCGATTCAGACACTGAAATTGTTTCTACAACAGAGGTTTACAAGTTTAAAAGTAGATCATTGAGACTGTCTTATCAGGATCGTTTGTTAACAGATCGCTTTTTGTATTTAGTGAAGGTAGGTTACGAGCGGGAAGAATATCAGGTAAGCCAGAATCGCAATGTTTTTTACCTGTCGGTGAACTTGTCGTATCAATTTTAGAGTAAATTAAAATAGGATGCAGGAATATTTAAGTATAATAAATTTTAACCAGCTAATTCGTCATATAAGTGGTGTTTTGGATGCTTTTGTGCTGTGCTTCAATTTTTTAATGCAGTTTATAGATCGAGTGCAATCCTATATTCAGTATACTTTTGAACGCATGCCATATAGTTTAGTCAATAGGCTAATGATCTATTTGATTATTGTTTTTATTCTGGCTTTACTAATTCTACTTCCATTAATACTATTTTTTAAATTGTACATTGCTTACAAAAAGAAGAAAACAGAATACTTATTTCGTAAATATTCAAAGATTATTGTTCGTTTTTTAATGAATGATCTGCCAAAAAAAGAACTAGCTGAACTTAAAAATAATAAATCCACATTTCATAGAAATGTAATTATTAACGTGCTAATTGCTATTGATACGGCCGAGAATAAACAGCTTAGTGGTAAACTGCGACGTTTGTATATGGAGATGAAATTAGATGAAGACTCTAGAAAAAAACTTAAGAAACGCTGGCATCATAAAATTCGTGCCATTCGTGAACTCAGTCATATGAGGGTTAAGTCTGAAAATAAAATGATAATCGACTTTCTTCAGGGCTCAAATGAGGTTTTAAGAATAGAGAGCCAAATGGGCTTGATAAAATTACTGCCTTTTGTTCCGTTCGCTTTTCTCGATTCGCAGGAAAAACCTTTTACCGTTTGGGAACAAATCAATGTTTTTGATTTGATCCGAAAAAAAAGAATTGAAATTCCTGAGTTTCATTTGTGGCTAGATCATTGGAACGATTCGGTAGTGATGTTTTGTTTGGATATGATTCGTGTATTAAAACAAAAGGAAGCAGCTCCCAAAGTTATGGAATTACTTTATCATGACAATGAGTTGGTAAAGGGAAAGGTAATTAGAACCTTGGTTGATTTGAAAAATGTTGAGGCCGTTTCGAAATTGAAAGATATGTATTTTCTTGAGGAAACCTCTAATAAAATCAATATAATAAGATCAATTGGTAAGCTTCGTTTGGCTAGTGAAATAGATTTTTTATTGGATAAATTAAATTCGGAGGAGTTTGAGATTAAAATGGAATGTTGTAAATCACTAGTGATGATTGGTGAGCAAGGAATGGCAATGTTAAAATCATACTCCGAAAATTGCGATGAGCAAATGACGAAAATAATCAATCATGTTTTAGACCCGAGAATATGAATTACGATGAATTTGTAAGATTTATAAGTTTCTTTTTGGATAAGATTTTCATTTCTTATGCCTTTCTTTTGATTTTTAGCTATACGGTTCTGAGTATCATTTCTGCAGTGGCTTTGAATTTTTATTTGAAGAAGAATGGTTTTGTAGATTATAATGTGATATTGGATTCGCCATTGGCACCATCGGTATCAGTGATTGTTCCTGCTTATAACGAGGCCAAAACAATTGTTGATAATGTAGAATCGATTTATACCATTCATTACAACAATTTTGAGGTTATTGTAATTAACGATGGCAGTAGCGACTCAACTTTTGAAGATTTGAGGATTGCTTTTCAGTTGGAAAAGGTTAATTTTGCTTTGAATGAAGAAATTCCTACTCAGGAAGTAAGAGGGATATACAAGTCTCCTCTTCCTACTTACTCCAATTTAGTGGTAGTTGATAAGGAAAATGGTGGAAAAGCCGATGCTTTGAATGCGGGAATTAATGTGGCCAAAAATGCTTTGTTTATGGCCATTGATGCAGATTCTATTCTGGAGCCAGATGCAGTTTTGAAATTGGTGAAGCCATTTTTGGAACGTACCGATAGAAGAGTGATTGCAGCTGGTGGAGTGGTAAGAATTGCCAATTCATGTTCCATCGAAAAAGGAAGAATTACCGATGTGAGGGTTCCCCGAAATATTTTGGCTCGTATGCAAGTACTTGAATATACTCGTTCCTTTTTAATGGGTAGAATGGCATGGGCTAAACTCGATGGATTGATTATCATTTCTGGAGCAATGGGTATGTTCGATCGTGAAGTTGTGGTGGAGAGCGGTGGCTATGCACATTCAATTGGTGAGGATATGGAATTGGTGGTTCGAATCCGGAGATACATGGCCGAGAATCGTGAAAAATATAAAATTGAATACGTTCCAGATCCTTTGTGCTGGACAGAGGTGCCTGTAAATGTGAAAGTGTTCGGAAGACAGCGTAGTAGGTGGACTCGTGGAACAATTGAGACCTTGACGGATCATTCAAAAATATTTTTTTCCCCGCAGTATGGAGTCATGGGTTTGTTGGGGTATCCATATTGGTTCCTTTTTGAGTGGTTGGCACCTTTAGTTGAGCTTGTCGGAATTATTTATGCGTGTATATTATTTTTCACCAATAATTTAAGTCTCGATTTTATCATGATCACATTTTTGTTTGTATATGCATTTGCGGTGTTTTACTCTACTGTAGCTATTTTATATGAGGAGCTTACTTTTCATCGCTACGAGAAAAAAACGGATGTGCTTCGTTTGTGGGTAGCTGCCTTGTTAGAGCCATTTTTACTTCACCCTATAAGTTTGTTTTATGCTGTGAAAGGAAATATTGAGTACATAAATGGAAATAGAAGTTGGGGAAAAATGGAACGAAAAGGCTTTCTTCACACCAAGGATAAGATAAAAGTAAACAAATCTAAATCTTGATTGATGTAGAAATACTAAAGTGACAGAGGAAAAAGAGAAATAGATTAGTTACGAAGGATATAAAATGACCCCAAATGTTAGACAAAACATTTGGGGTCGTTTTCTTGTTGTTTTTATTTTACTTTAGGGCCCAGTGGATTGATTCAGATTGAATTTGTTCCTTGATATTAGCCAGGTTGGTAGTGTTTTGATCCATTGTAACCACTTGTCCATTGGGTTTGTAGATGTGAATTAAGTTGGCTTCCATGTTCAGATCGACCAATTTGCGTAATTCTTTATTTCCATCTTTTAAACTCCAGGAATTGTTTTCTGGGTTAAAAATCAATTCCGCAGTTTCTCCTTTGTTTTCTCCTTTAATCTGTTCGATGTGAAATTTATTTTTAGTAGCCGTAATTCGGTATTTATTTCCATCTTTTTGTACTATTTGAACATCTTTATCGTGATCGCCCATGGTAACAGGATTATCTCCTGTCCAGAATTCAATGGTATTTAGTACCACACCGTCGATAAAAATAGCAACTTGGTAAACAGGGATGACAATAAAAGCAAAAAATACCAATGCATTAATAAATTTATCACCTACAGTGCTATTCCATTCGTGTAAGTTTTTTGTGAGGCGAAAAGGGCCATAGCAGCCAGTTTGTCCAATGCTTAGGCCTAGAAAAAGACAGGCCAATAAAAATACATTTACTTTTTTCATGAGGTTCTTTTTTTTTGTGTGTACTGTGTTTTAATTATCAATTGTAATTAGAATCATTTTTTTTTATGAAATTACAAATGTTGATGAGAAATTAAAGTCTTTATCTAAAAAAAAATGGCAAGGATCACTTATTGTGCCTTGCCACTCTCGAGAAACGAGTTTATTGGTAAGTGTTATTGGTATGCATTCTCTCCATGTTCATAAATATCAAGACCTTCTTCTTCAACACGAGCAGAAACTCTTAATCCTATGACTAAATCCAGAACCTTAAAGATGATGTAGGCGGTTCCTATTGCCCAGGCGGCTACAGCGACTACGCCCAAAGTTTGAACTCCAAGTAATTCGAATCCTCCTCCGTAAAAGACTCCGCCATCAGTAGCAAAGAATCCTACTAGAATTGTTCCAAGAGCTCCATTAACTCCATGTACGCTTACTGCACCTACAGGATCATCAATGCGCAATACTTTGTCGAAAAATTCAACACCAAATACAAGAGCAGCACCAGCAAGTAGTCCAATGATGATTGCTGCTTCCGGAGAAACGATATCACAACCTGCTGTAATTGCAACCAATCCAGCAAGGGATCCATTCAAACTCAAGGAAAGAGTTGGACGTTTATATCTGATCCAACTAATGACCAAGGCCGATAATGTACCTGCTGCTGCAGATAGGTTCGTTGTTAAGAATATGTGTGAAATAGCGACAGTATTAGCTAACCCGTTTGCAGCCAATTGTGACCCAGCATTAAAGCCGAACCATCCAAACCAAAGGATGAATACTCCTAAGGCTGCAAATGTAAGGTTGTGACCAGGGATTGCATTTACTTTTCCGTTGTATTTTCCAATTCTAGGACCAATAATAGCAGCTCCAACTAAGCCCATCCAAGCACCTACAGAGTGAACAACTGTTGATCCAGCAAAATCGTGAAAGCCAAGCTCGCTTAACCATCCACCACCCCAAATCCAGTGTCCTGATATTGGGTAAACAATTGCTGTTGTAACAATGCTAAAGAATACGTAAGCTTTGAATTCGGTTCTTTCCGCTACTGCTCCCGAAACAATTGTTGCGGCTGTTGCGGCAAAAACAGTTTGGAACATTAAAAAGGATAAATCAATGTCAGGTCTAACATCTTCCATAAAGGGAAGTTTTCCAATTAATCCTGCCATGTCGGTTCCAAACATCAAGGCATATCCAATTAGAAAAAAGGATATCGAACCAACAGCAAAATCCACAAGGTTTTTCATGAGGATGTTGGCTGTATTTTTTGATCGGGTAAAACCTGCTTCTGCCATAGCAAAACCAGGTTGCATAAACATAACGAGTGCTGTTCCGATTAATACCCAAACTATATCAAGTGAGTGACCAGTTTCAGCAATGGCCGCTTGTAATGTATCTAAAGTAACTGCTTCTTCCATAATAGGTAATTTTTTTGGTTAATTAAAGTTGTTGATTATTCTTCGTCATAAAGGGAACGATCACCTGAATCTCCTGTTCTGATGCGGTAGGCATCTTCAACATTGTAAACGAAGATTCTTCCATCTCCAACTTCGCCTGTAAAAGCATTTTCACGAATACTAACAATACAGCTGTCAGCATATTTATCTCGTACAATAAAAGAAATCATAGTTCTTTCAATACTACTGGTGTCGTAGATTACACCGCGATAAACTCTTTCTTCTACAGATTTTCCTACTCCTCTTACATCCCAAAATGATAAGTAATCAATACCAACATCATGTAAGCCTTTTTTAACATCTTCAAATTTTGTTTTGCGAATAATTGCTTCTATCTTTTTCATAAACTAATATTTTTGTAGTTTTTCAAATCATAATTATTTACTCTTGTGTGAAAACACCGAGATTCCCCGGATTAAGGAATCTCGGGTTTCGGGTTTAGACCAAGCGTAAATTCGACTTCTGTCGATAAATTAATGAAGGTGATAGATTGTCTTTTTCTTCGAAATGAGTGGTTCTGTTATTTCGAAGACCTGAATGATGATTTTGCATGTGGTAAAATTTAGGTTTTCTATAATAATAGTTAGTAATAGTTTGTTTTTGAAGTCAACCTGAGTTTAAGAGGGGGTATTGTTTGAAAAAACATATTTTCTATTAGATACACTACCTATTGTTAGGGGTTGATGTCGTAAAAGTATCAAAAAAATTAAAAAGACAATGGTAAATTGGGGGTAATTTGTAAAAAAGTGAATGTTTTTTTGACTACAACGATTTCGAAAGGGGGTTAGGTTCAAAAAAATACTTTTTAGATTGATGTACCCCTATTTTTTTGTTGCTTCTTATTTTTAAATGTGAAGTTAAGTTGTTTGTTCTATTTTAATAATGGTAATGGATTGAATGAACAAAAAAATAGAATTGTTTGTCCGAGAGATTTGGATGCTTAAAATAATTTACCAATCTTTGTTGCGTTCAAATTAAAAGAAAGAATGAGATCAACTGCTATTCATCATCATCATCATTATACTTACCCAAAGGTGAGCTAAGGATGTTGTGCAGTATTCATAAAAATATTTTAACTAACATTTAAACGCCCACTGAATATCAGTAGGGCGTTTTTTTTTGCCTGAGATGACTACCAAATTGGGCACCAAAAAAAAATAATCATGGGAGAGAAATTAAAAATTGCAGTCCAAAAATCAGGTCGACTGCAGGAAGATTCATTACGAATTTTGAAAGAGTGTGGAATTTCTATAGACAATGGAAAGGATCAATTAAAGGCGAATGCTTCGAATTTTCCATTGGAAGTTTTATACCTTCGAAATTCAGATATTCCACAGTACGTTCAGGACGGAGTTGCTGATATTGCAATTGTAGGAGAGAATGTTATCATCGAGAAAGAAAAGGAACTTGAAGTGCTTCAAAAATTGGGTTTCTCGAAATGTCGTTTGGCCATGGCTATTCCAAAAGATGTGGAGTACACAGGATTGGACTTTTTCAATGGAAAAAAAATTGCCACTTCCTATCCAAATTCCTTGAGACAGTTCTTAAAAGCTAATAATCTGAATTGTGAAATTCATGTTATTTCGGGTTCAGTTGAAATTGCCCCTAATATTGGTTTGGCAGATGGAATTTGCGACTTGGTAAGTTCTGGAAGTACATTGTTTAAAAATGGATTGGTTGAGGTACAAGAAGTATTGGTGTCGGAAGCTTGCCTTGTTGCGAATAAAAACATTAGCGACATTAAAAGTGCAATACTAGAGCGTTTGCTGTTTAGAATGAAATCGGTGCTAGCTGCCAAAAATAACAAGTATATTCTATTGAATGCTCCAAACGATCGCGTTGAAGACATTATAAAAGTATTGCCAGGAATGAAAAGTCCAACGGTTTTACCATTGGCTCAGAAGGGTTGGAGTTCTATTCACTCGGTAATAAATGAGAATGACTTCTGGGGTGTTATTGATCAATTAAAGCTTAATGGAGCTGAGGGAATTTTGATTATTCCGATTCAGAAAATGGTGTTGTAAGTTAAATTCCTACGAAGATGCAAGTAATAAAATATCCATTAAAAAAGTCCTGGAATGATATTTTAAGTCGCCCACTAATTAATGTGGATGAATTAGAAGATACCGTGAATCAGGTTTTTGCAAAGGTGAGAAAACAAGGTGATAAGGCTTTGTTTGATTATACGATGCAATTTGATAGGGTTAAAATTGATCAAACAGAAGTGAGTGAGGCAGCTATCAATGCTTCGGAAAGCTTGCTGGATCAAGAATTAAAAGATGCACTGGCTATCGCTGCAGAGAATATCAGGCTATTTCATTCTGCGCAATTTCAGGAAACCAAACGAATTGAAACGAGTAAAGGTGTTTCTTGTTGGCGAAAATCGACTGCGATCGAAAAGGTAGGTTTGTATGTTCCCGGCGGCAGTGCTCCTTTATTTTCAACGGTCTTAATGTTAGGAATTCCAGCTAAGTTGGCAGGTTGTGAAGAGGTTATTCTTTGCACTCCTCCAGGAAAAGAGGGACAAATTCATCCTGCCATTTTATATGCTTGTAAGCTTGTGGGTATCGATCGAGTATTTCAAGTGGGTGGCATTCAGGCAATAGGAGGTATGGCCTATGGAACCGAATCAATACCCAAAGTACATAAGATATTTGGTCCCGGAAATCAGTATGTTACGGCAGCTAAACAGCGAGCAAACAGAATTGGAGTTGCTATTGATATGCCTGCAGGACCTTCGGAAGTAATGGTTTTGGCGGATGAAAGTGCTGAAGCAGAATTTGTTGCAGCTGATCTTTTGTCGCAGGCTGAACACGGTGCCGACAGTCAGGTGGTTTTGGTTACCTGGTGTGAAGAATTAATTGCTTCTGTAGGAGAGGAGTTGGAAAAGCAATTGCAATTACTGGCTCGAAAGGAGATTGCAGCCAAGGCTTTGGAGAATTCTAAAATTATTTTGGTGAAATCAAAAGAGGAAGCCCTCGAATTGAGTAATTACTACGGTCCCGAACATTTGATTCTTTCGGTTAAGGATGAAAATTCTTTGGTTGATGGAATTAAAAATGCAGGTTCTGTATTTTTGGGACACTACACTCCTGAAAGTGCTGGTGATTATGCCTCGGGAACTAATCATACCCTTCCAACCAATGGAGCAGCTAAAGCTTATTCGGGTGTTGGTCTCGAGTCTTTTATGAAAAACATTGCTTTTCAGAAAATAAGTGAGAATGGTCTTCTGAATTTGGGACCTGTTATCGAAACCATGGCCAAAGCCGAACAATTAGATGCTCACTGTAATGCTGTAACGCTTCGTTTGAATAAAATAAAAAATAAGTCGTGATGGAATCAAAACTACAAACAAGCTTTAATTTGAACGAGCTGATTCGTGAGAATGTGAAAAAATTGGTGCCTTATTCTTCTGCTCGGGACGAATTTTCAGGCAAAGGTTCTGTATTTTTAGATGCCAACGAAAATCCATATGATAATGGTGTGAATCGTTATCCGGATCCTTTGCAAAGAACATTAAAAAAACGTTTGGGCGAAGTAAAAGCGGTGAATTCTGAAAATATGATTCTCGGAAATGGAAGTGATGAGGTGATTGATCTTCTGTTTCGAGCTTTTTGCGAGCCTAATCGCGATAATGTAATTATTTGCACACCAACTTATGGAATGTACGAAGTGGCAGCGGGAGTAAATGCTATAGAGAATCGGGAAGTGCCTTTAGATGATAATTTTCAGCCCAATGTGGAGGCTGTTTTATCTGCAGTTGATGCGCAATCGAAAATGTTGTTTCTGTGTTCACCGAATAATCCAACTGCCAATTTGCTCGAAGAAAATAAGTTGCTTCAATTACTCAATAGTTTTCAGGGAATTGTGATTGTTGATGAAGCCTATATCGATTTTGCTCCCGGAAAAAGTTTGCTTTCAAAGCTTTCGGAATATCCAAATCTTGTGATTTTACAAACTTTATCGAAGGCATGGGCAATGGCTGGAATTCGATTGGGAATTGCATTTGCTTCCAAAGAAATTATTGATGTTTTGCATCGAATAAAACCGCCTTATAATGTGAATTGTTTAACTCAGGCAAAAGCTTTGAAATTGCTTAAAGATGTTGATTCCTGCAAAGAAAAGGTGGAGGTAATTCTCACAGAGCGGGATCGCTTGAAGCTGTTTTTGTCTGATTTGAATTTCGTTGAGAAGGTTTATTCTACTGATGCTAACTTTATTTTAATACGAGTGAAAGATGCCCGTCAATTATATCAGTATTTATTGACTGAGGAAATTATTATTCGGGATCGATCTAAAATAAAGAATTTGAATAATTGTGTGAGAATAAGCATTGGAACAGAAAAAGAAAATGAAATTTTAAGGGCTGCACTCACAAAATTTGACAAACAATCATGAAGGATACAAGAATAAAAAAGAAAGTTCTCTTTATTGATAGAGATGGAACATTAATTTTGGAGCCTCCGGTAGATTATCAAGTGGATAGTTTAGAGAAGTTGGAGTTTTATCCTGGTGTTTTTACTGGCCTTGCAAAAATCGCTAAACAATTGAATTTTGAATTGGTAATGGTAACCAATCAGGATGGTTTAGGAACGGATTCTTACCCTGAGGATACTTTTTGGCCAGCACATAATAAAATGATGCAAGCTTTTTTGAATGAGGGAATTGAATTTAAGGATGTTGTAATTGATAAAACATTTCCTCACGAGAATGCACCCACAAGAAAACCGGGAACAGCTTTGCTAAGTAAATATTTTTCTGAGGAATACGATTTAGAAAATTCATTGGTAATTGGAGATCGGTGGACTGATATTGAATTGGCTAAAAATCTGAATGCGAAAGCAATTTTTATTTCTACAAGTGGAAATGTTGGCGACGAGGAATTGTCGGAATCGAAAAAGGAATTAGAGGCGCATATTGCATTGCGAACTGAGTCGTGGGAGCGAATATATGAGTTTTTACGATTGAGTGAGAGAACGGCTACTGTTGAAAGAAATACCAAAGAAACACAAATCAAAATTTGTTTGGATTTGGATGGAGAAGGAAAAGGAAGTTTTGATACGGGAATCGGATTTTTTGATCACATGCTCGATCAGATTGCAAAACATTCTGGTGTGAATTTGCAGGTGACCACAAAAGGCGATTTAGAAGTGGATGAACATCATACGATCGAAGATACAGCCATTGCCTTGGGTGAAGCTTTTAAGCTGGCTTTAGGCAATAAGTTGGGCTTGGATCGTTATGGTTTTTGCTTGCCAATGGATGATTGTTTGGCGCAGGTTGCTATCGATTTTGGCGGAAGAAACTGGCTGGTTTGGGAGGCAGACTTTAGTCGCGAAATGATTGGAGGAATGCCAACAGAGATGTTTTATCATTTCTTTAAATCATTTTCGGATGGAGCCTCGTGTAATTTAAATATTAAGGCAGAAGGAAAAAATGAGCACCACAAAATAGAAGGGATTTTTAAAGCCCTTGCCAGAGCCATACGCATGGCGATTCGTCGTGATGCAAATTGTTTACAACTGCCATCAACAAAAGGAACTTTGTAGATATGAAGAATCAGAAAATTGTTATTATCGACTACGATGCTGGAAATATTCAATCTGTAAAATACGCTTTTGAGCGTTTGGGGATAACTCCTATTGTTTCTAATCAGGAAGATGTAATTCGGACTGCTGATAAGGTTATATTTCCTGGTGTTGGCGAAGCTGCCTGGGCCATGAATTCTTTGCGGAAAAATGGATTGGATCAACTGATACCGCAACTAAAGCAACCTGTTTTGGGTATTTGTTTGGGCATGCAGTTAATGTGCGAAAGTTCTGAAGAAAGCAATACCAAAGGGTTGGGAATATTTCCTCTGAAGGTTAAACGTTTCACAAAAGATCGAAAGGTTCCTCACATGGGATGGAATCAATTGGAACATTTGAATGGAAGTTTATTGACAGGTGTATCCGAGAAAGAATATGCATATTTTGTTCATTCCTACTATGTTCCTTGTTCTAAGGAAACATTGGCTTCCTGCAATTACATATTGAATTTTAGTGCCGCTCTCCAGAAAGATAATTTTTATGCTAGTCAATTTCATCCTGAGAAATCAGGTTCTGTTGGGGTGAAAATCCTGGAGAATTTTATTAATCTGTAAAAAGAAAGCGGTTTTAATTCATAGATAATTGGAGGCTATTTAATTGTCTAAAATCTTATACCTCAAATCTGAAGTACATGTCAAGAATAAAAATAATACCAGCTATCGATACCATAAAAGGTCGATGTGTGAGGCTCACAAAAGGTGATTACGATACCGAGAAAGTATATAGCGAAGATCCTTTGCAGGTAGCCAAAGGTTTTGAAGAATTAGGAATAACTCGTTTGCATTTGGTTGATTTGGAAGGTGCTAAGTCGGGACATATTTGCAATTCGGAGGTGCTTAAGCGAATTGCTTCAGGTACGAATTTAAAAATTGATTTTGGCGGAGGTGTAAAATCCGATGAAGATATTGAATTGGCTTTTGAGTCAGGTGCTAATCAGGTAACTGGTGGAAGTATTGCTGTTTCGAATCCAAAATTATTTGAAAAATGGATGGAAAAATATGGGCCTGAAAAAATGATTTTGGGTGCAGATGTTCGGAATGAGATGGTTTCCATTTCTGGTTGGAAAGAAGATTCTGATTATCATTTGTTTCAATTTTTGGAGAACTATCAGAAAAAAGGCGTGAAAACAGTTATTTGTACCGATATCTCGAAGGATGGAATGTTGCAAGGACCAGCAGTTGAATTGTATCAATCGGTAATGAAAGAGTTTCCAGACTTGGAATTGGTTGCCAGTGGTGGCGTTGGAAATATCGAAGATGTACGAATTCTGAATGAAATTGGCTGCTGGGGAGTAATTATCGGAAAGGCTATTTACGAAAAGCGAATTGATATGAACGAATTGGTTAACGAATTTATCTTATAATTATGCTATCGAAACGAATAATACCCTGTTTAGATGTAAAGGATGGAAGAACAGTTAAGGGAGTTAACTTTGTGGATTTGCGCGATGCTGGTGATGCTGTTGAATTGGCCGCCTACTACGCAGAACAAGGAGCCGATGAACTGGTTTTTTTAGATATTACAGCTACTCACGAAAAGAGAAAAACCCTTGTTGATTTGGTTCAGAAAGTGGCCAAAGAACTCAACATTCCGTTTACTGTTGGAGGGGGAATTTCTACTCCCGAAGATGTTGGGATTCTTTTGAATGCTGGGGCAGATAAGGTGTCTATAAATTCTTCGGCGGTTCGAAATCCACAACTTATTTCCGATTTGGCTTCCCGTTTTGGAAGTCAATGTGTGGTGGTGGCTGTAGATGCTCGTCTGGCAGATGGGAAATGGGAAGTTTACCTGAATGGCGGACGTTTGGCAACGGGAATCGACCTTTTTGAATGGATTTTGGAAGCCGAGCGATTGGGTGCTGGTGAAATTCTGTTTACTTCCATGAATCATGATGGAACCAAAAATGGTTTTGCGAATGAAACATTGGCCAAGTTATCCGAAATGGTGAATATTCCTATCATTGCTTCGGGAGGAGCGGGGAATATGGAGCATTTTGCCGATACATTTACCGAAGGGAAAGCAGATGCGGCATTAGCGGCAAGTGTTTTTCATTTTAAGGAAATTGAAATTCCTCAATTGAAAAATTACCTGAAAACGAAAAATATACCAGTAAGAATTTAAAGTAATATAAAGAAATGAATTTTAAAGAATTAGGAAAACAAATCGATTTCGAAAAAGGTGAAGGTCTTGTTCCTGCAATCATTCAGGATGTTCAAACCCAGAAAGTTTTAATGTTGGGATACATGAACGAAGAATCTTACGAGAAAACAATAGAGACCGGAAAAGTTACCTTTTTTAGTCGCAGCAAAAACAGACTGTGGACCAAAGGAGAAGAGAGTGGTAATTTCTTGAATTTGAAAGATTTAAGTTTGGATTGTGACAATGACACTTTACTTGTTAAGGTCAATCCTGTTGGACCTGTATGTCATAAAGGAACCGATACTTGTTGGGCAGAAGAAAATCAAGCTTCGTCAATCGATTTTTTATTGCAGTTGCAACAGGTAATTGCCGAGAGAAAAAAGAATTTGTCTGAAAAATCATACACAGCAAGTTTGTTTCAAAAGGGAATCAATAAAGTTGCTCAAAAAGTAGGCGAAGAGGCTGTCGAATTGGTGATTGAAGCTAAGGATGATAATAAAGAGCTTTTTATGGGAGAAGCAGCCGATTTGATGTTTCACTATTTGGTGCTTTTGGCAGCCAAAGATTACAAATTAGAAGAAGTTGTGGATGTTTTGGTGAATCGCCATAGCAAATAAAAAAACAGGAAATGAAAGGGAGAAATAGAAAGTATTGTTTTTTTCTGACTTTACTGAATATTTCCATTCATTCAAGTAGTTTCTGTCTGATACTTGGTTTTGGTGCCGATCTTCGATACCAATTTTGTATAAGTGATATATAGAAACACGAAAAATGAGGATCAATTTGATCCTCATTTTTTTAGTTTTAGAATGAATTATAATGTATTTTCTCTCTTTTTAAATAGGATGCTTCTCTTGCAGGTTTTTCGCCATCTTTATAGCCAATTGCAATAATTGCAAGTATTTTTAGATTTGAAGGCATTTTTAAAACATCTTGAATGTACGATTCTGAGGATTTGTCGAGGCTATATTCTCTTTCTCTTATTTGAATCCAGCAAGATCCTAAACCTTCTTTTTCTGCCTGAAGCTGAATGTAAGAAGCCGCAATGGAGGAATCTTCAATCCACACATCACTTTTTTCGGTGTCGGCTGCCACAACAATAGAGTAGGGTGTGTTTTTTAGAAAACTCGCACCATGAGGTTTGCTCATGGAAAGTTGTTCATTGATTTCTTTTTGATCAATGAGTATGAATTCGCAGGGATATTTGCTTTTCGAGGAAGGAGCTAGTAGGGCTGCTTGCACAATTCTATCTAGTTTTTCTGCTTCGATTGGCTGATCGGTAAATTTCCGAATGCTTCGTCTTTGGTAAAATAATTTTAACATGTGTTTAATTTTTTAGCTTGCTTTTTAAAAATAGAAATAATTAAACTGTTTTTCATCCTTCAGTTCGATTTACTTGTATTTCTTTTGTAAGTTAGAATCTTTTTTTGTTAGAAAATAGCTCTTTTTTAGAATGAATTGATATTGTTGAACAAATCCTATTTATCTTCACAAATCTGAATCCATTTAAATTGTTTTTATGCGTAGATCAAAATTACTTCCAACCCTTTTTGCCGTATTTCTGCTTTTTTTTTCCTGCTCGTTTTCCACTAAGTCTAACAGTTTTCAACATGGAGTTGTAGTGTCGGCTCACTATTTGGCTTCTCAGGTAGGAAATGAAATTCTTCAGCAAGGGGGAAATGCTTTTGATGCAGCGGTAGCAGTTCAGTTTGCATTGGCCGTAGTTTATCCGCGAGCGGGAAATATTGCGGGGGGAGGTTTTGCTGTGATTCGTACGGCTGAAGGTGAGCACAATTCATTAGATTTTAGAGAGAAAGCTCCAGCTGCAGCTTTTGAGGAGATGTATTGCGATAAGGATGGAAATGTACATTCAGATTGGAGTCAGAAAGGACATTTGGCGGTAGGAGTTCCAGGCTCGGTTGATGGAATGGTAAGGCTGCATCAGAAATATGGGAGAATGGAATGGGGCGATTTATTGGAACCCGCCATTCAATTGGCGGAAAATGGGGTTGTTTTGAGTTTGTTAGAGGCCAATAAGTTAAATGCATATAAGGATCAAATTAAAAGTCAAAATAAGGAAAAAACAACAAATCCCTACGTAAAAGAAGAAGCTTTTAAAAAAGGAGATAAACTTAAGAACCCCTATTTGGCTCAATGTTTGCGTCGAATTCGAGATAAAGGTAGGAAAGGGTTTTACGAGGGAGAAACTTCGCGGTTGATTGTTTCCGAGATGGAAAAGCACGGTGGTTTAATTACTGCTCAGGATTTGAACGATTATGAATCGGTTTGGAGACAGCCAGTAGAGGGAGATTATCGTTCCTATCACATTATTTCTATGTCACCACCATCTAGCGGAGGAATTGCATTACTGCAATTGTTAAAAGGAGCTGAAAAATATCCAGTGAGGGAATTAGGCTTTGGTTCTGTTGAACACATCCACTTGATGGTAGAATTGGAGCGACGAGTGTATGCCGATCGGGCAACTTGGCTCGGTGATCCTGATTACTCGCAGGTTCCGGTTGATAAATTACTCGATGCAGATTATCTAAATGATCGCTTTGCGGATATAAAAATGGATAAAAAAACAGACTCGCAGCAAATTAAAGCGGGTCAGGTGGAACTAATTGAGAGTTTTGAAACGACTCATTTTTCTATTGCTGATCAGGAGGGAAATGCTATTGCCATTACAACGACCTTAAATGGTAATTATGGCAGTAAAGTAGTTGTAGAAGGAGGTGGGTTTTTTCTGAACAACGAAATGGACGATTTTAGTAGCAAGCCGGGAGTTCCCAATCAGTTTGGCTTACTTGGTGGAAAAGCCAATTCTATTCAACCAGGAAAAAGAATGTTGAGTAGCATGACACCTACCATTGTTGAGAAAAATGGAAAATTGTTTTTACTTACAGGTTCTCCTGGGGGATCTACAATCATCACCTCTGTTTTTCAAACCATAAGTAATGCAATAGATTTTGGTATGAATCCTCAACAGACAGTCGATGCACCAAGAATTCACTCTCAGTGGTTGCCCGATGAAGTTTATGTAGAGCCAAAGGCTCTTACTTCAGAGGCGAAAGAAAAACTAGAAGAATTAGGTCACAAGATTAAAGTTCAGAATAAAATTGGAATGATGGCTACTATTTTTGCCGATGACTCGGGGAAATTTATTGGTGTGGCCGATACTAAAAGACATGAAGATAGTTCTGTTTCGGGCTACTAATTTAAAAAGGCAAGTCTCAATTGAGACTTGCCTTTTTGGGTTTTATGGTAATTGGGTTAGATCTTGTTTTTTAGTCAGCAAAATAAAATAATGGGTGGCCATACTATCTTTTCGGAATCAAAATAGCGACTTAATGAAATTGGATAAAGATAAACTCCTGTAAAACAGATTGTAAAGAAGAGAGCTTGGCTCATCCCATTAAAAAATTATTGCGTTTAAATGTAGTAACTTTTTCAAGACATCAAATAGACAGGGCGAAAACAGATCCTTATTTTATATTGATCCAAATAAAGGTAGCTTATCTCTTCTAATATAAATAAGCCTTATTAGTTGTCAAACAAGTTTCATTCACTTAGTTTTGTTCTTCATTAAAAAAGAACATAAAAATGAGTCCAACTTATCCGCAAAAAGTAGTACGCCATTGTCCTCATTGTGGCACCTCTGAATTTCATTATAAAAAGGATAATTCTTTCTTGTGTGAAAGCTGTAATTTTCATTGGTATGTGAATGCGTCTGCTGCGGTAGCTGCGCTTATTGTGAATGAAAAAGGGGAGATTATGCTAACAAGAAGAGCGGTTAATCCCGACAAGGGAAGGCTCGATTTGCCAGGCGGATTTGTGGATGTTTTGGAAACAGCCGAACAGGCACTTTGTCGTGAAATTAAGGAGGAGTTGGATGTGGAAATCACCGAATTTTCCTACTTCATGTCCTGTCCGAATGAATATGTTTACGGAGGATTAACGGTATTCACTCTGGATTTAGCCTATATTTGCAAAATTAAGTCTTTTTCTAATTTGAGGGCAAAAGATGATATTTCAGGATTCGAATTTTACCCTCCTGAAAAAATTCCATATGAAGAAATAGGTTCACAATCTATGAAATCAATTGTTCGTTCTTTTGTAAATAAACTATCGATTAATGAGTAAAATTAAAATTTGTCTGTTTTTATTTTTTGTATGCACTTTGTCGCTTTACAGTTCTGCGCAAAAACGGGAATTGAATTATGAACTAGGGCTTTCCTCTTCTGTATCAGGCGATAGTTTGCCCTTTTGGTTGCATACCAATAAGTACGGAATTGTTCCCGAGGATAATAATGGCCTGATTCAGTTAAAAGTGTTTTCTGATTTTAAAGAATCAGATTCCGACTTCAATTTTTCTTATGCAGCATCAATAGTTGTTTCGCAATCGAAAGAGAGTGATCTTTTGGTGGATGAACTGTTTTTTTCTACCATATGGAAAAAGTTAAATCTGGATTTGGGTGTTAAACATCATGATGTTCAATATGATGGTTTGTCTGCAACCAATGGGGATCTACTTTTTTCTACAAATTCTCGTTCTTACCCAGAGTTAAGTATTGGTTTTTCTGATTTTGTACCTGTACCATTTACGAATAATTTGCTAAGCATAAAAGGAGTTTTTTCGAACGGAATTATGCTTGATAATAGATATGTTGACAATACGAATGTGCATCATAAGAGTGCTTTTTTACGAGTAGGAAGAGATCACGGTTTTTCTTTCATTATAGGATTGGATCACTATGTAGAGTGGGGAGGAACTTCTCCTGTTTATGGCAATTTGGGTGGCTTCGATACTTTTTTGGATGCTGTGTTGGTTCGTTCGGGAGAGGTATTAACTGATACTGATGGGAATGAGTCGATAACTGAGAGTTTGAACAAGGGAGGTAATCATTTGGGTCAGAATGTATTTAAGTTTGCATACAATAAGTTCCAATACCAAATGGAATTGGGCTTTAAAAGTATGAATGAAGATAAATCAGGCGATATGAAGCATCTCAAAGATATTAAGGATTGGAATGTGAGTTTTTTCTTGAAGCTGAAGCAATCGAAATTTTTGTCCTCTTTTATGTATGAGTACTTTTGCACGAAAGATCAGAGTGGTTACAATGTAGATCCAGATAGAGAAGAAGAGCCGGTAATTGGTTTTGATAACTATTTTGCGAATGGTGTTTATCGCTCGGGTTGGACCAGCTATCAAAGAACTATTGGTTTGCCTTTAATCACACCAAGTTTGACTGATGGAATTGTTACGGGAATTAGTAATAATGCCATTGAAGCTCATCACTTTGGATTAACAGGGGAAGTGGGAAAATTTAAATACAAGGCCATGTTTACTTATTCTAAAAATTACGGAAATGCTTTGTTGAAGAATGATGGGAATGGATACGAGGAGGAAAATTATTACAAAACCTATACCTATCCCGATCCTCTAAAACAACAATCTTATCTTTTAGAGCTTAGTTTACCTCCTTTAAACAACTTTCCATTTCTAATATCAACGAGTATCGCAATGGATCAGGGAGATTACTTGGATGATAATTTTGGTTTTCAAATTCATTTGACTCATAGAGGTTTGTTTAGTAAAAAGTAGTTATTAATTCATAAGTTTTTTTGCATGGTTTTTTCCTATTACTTACTAAAAGTACCCTATAAATTAGTTTGGAATGTTTTGAATCTTTTCAAAAAAAGAAAAGAAGTCGTGTTTTATTGTGCCAATGAATTGGATTTGGATATTTTTAAAAATGTCCAAAATTCATTGATTCCTCTTCCTGTTGTTGTAAAAAACAAAGCCATGAAAAGGAAGCTCAAATCTATGGGTATTGAATCGAGAACTTTACCTGTATATCCTAAAGGTGTGATTATGTGTAGACAGGCTTGTTACCTATTTCCAGAATCAAAAATTATTCGTATTGGAATGCGACATGGAGCCTATCATTTTAAACATTTTGCAGGCGTGAAAGGCTATAATATGTTTAATCAGTTTCATTTCTCGAGTTCAAAGGAGGTAGAGGAAGCCCAACAGGTTGGAATAACCTCTGGTGTTGGCTTGGGATTCCCGAAGATGGATGATGCCTTTAATGGAACTTATTCTGAAACTTATCTGGAGGAACTAAAAAGGGAGATTGGTTTGGATGAGAATAAAAAAACCATTCTATTCTCCGCTACATGGGATGGCTCTGAAATGTCCGCGATTGATAAATGGTACGATAAGTTGGACCAGTTGACC
>NZ_JBFHJW010000055.1:0-28377 GCF_041595635.1 Labilibaculum sp. | reverse complement strand
GAGTAAAACATAGTGGAAAATAGTTTGAAAATCGTAATTTCAGCGATTAATACCAAAATTAATACAGCTTAACCTCATTTTACAAGCTGAGAAATAACTATTAAACATTTTTTTATGTGTGGATTTGTAGGAGTTTTTGATTTGAAGGTGGATGCTAAGCAGCTACGCCCTCAAATTCTAGAAATGTCTAAAAAAATTCGTCACAGAGGTCCAGACTGGTCTGGAATATTTTGTGACGAAAAGGCGATACTGTCTCATGAGAGACTATCGATTGTAGATCCTCAATCGGGAGGACAACCACTTTATAGCAAGGACGGTAATTTGGCCCTGGCTGTTAATGGTGAAATCTATAATCATATGGACATTCGAAATCAGATGAACGGATCCTATGAGTTCTTAACGAAATCTGATTGTGAAGTAATTTTAGCCTTGTATCAACAAAAAGGCATCGATTTTATTGATGATTTGAATGGTATTTTTGCTTTTGCCCTATACGACAAAAAGAACGATTGTTACCTAATTGGTCGGGATCATATGGGAATCATTCCTTTGTATCAAGGTTGGGATAAACATGGAAACTACTATGTTGCTTCTGAACTAAAATCACTCGAAGGATATTGCAATAAAATTGAAGAATTTCTTCCTGGTAAATTTCTTTACAGCAAAAATGGTGTTGTTAAAGAATGGTACCATCGCGATTGGCAAGATTATCAAAATATAAAAGACAATAAAACAGATATGGCTGTTCTTCGCAAAGGCTTGGAAGATGCTGTTCATCGCCAGTTAATGTCTGATGTACCTTATGGAGTTTTACTTTCGGGAGGTTTGGATTCATCAATTATATCGGCTATTGCCAAAACATACGCAGGCAAACGAATTGAGTCTGGTGATGAAAAAGACGCATGGTACCCTCAATTGCACTCATTTGCAATTGGTTTGGAAGGTTCACCTGATTTGGCAGCTTCGAAGAAAGTAGCAAAACATATCGATACCATTCATCACGAAGTAACTTTTACCGTTCAAGAAGGTTTAGATGCTATAAACGATGTAATTTATCACTTGGAAACTTACGATGTAACTACTGTTCGTGCCTCTACTCCAATGTATTTAATGGCAAGAGTAATTAAATCGATGGGAATAAAAATGGTGCTTTCAGGTGAAGGTGCTGATGAAATGTTTGGAGGATATCTTTACTTTCACAAAGCTCCGAATGCCGAAGAATTTCATAAGGAATGTATTCGAAAATTAGATAAACTTCATCTATATGACTGTTTACGTTCCAATAAGTCCATGGCTTCATGGGGTGTTGAAAGCCGAGTTCCATTTCTAGACAAAGAGTTTTTGGACATTGCCATGAGAATCAATCCTGAAGATAAAATGGCTAAGGATGGTAAAATGGAAAAATGGGTGCTCCGTAAAGCTTTTGAAGATTATTTGCCAGAAGAAGTAGCCTGGAGACAAAAGGAACAATTTTCGGATGGAGTTGGTTACAATTGGATTGACACCTTGAAAGAAATTGCCGACAAAGAAATTACAGATGAGCAACTGAAAAATGCAAGTTTCCGTTTCCCAGTTAATCCTCCGATGTCGAAAGAAGAATATTACTATCGTGTGATTTTCACAGAGCATTTTCCATCAGAAACTGCAGCAGCCTGTGTGCCTTCGGTCCCCTCTATTGCTTGTAGTACTGCAGAAGCATTAGCCTGGGACGAATCGTTCCGTAACAATGCCGATCCTTCGGGAAGAGCAATTAATGCCATTCACAACGACGCTTATAAAAAGAAATAATCATCTGAATAGATGATGCCAAAGTCCATTCGTAACATGCGGGTGGACTTTTTTTTATTGTAAATAAGATCGATTGAATCGGATTTTGACCATTGAAAACAGAATACACAAACAGCTCGAGTAAAAATATCAAATCCATCGAACATGAGGCTTTCTGCTATTATTATTCTAATTTAGCCGATTCAAATCAGAGAATCATATCCATGCTAAATAAGAAGAGAAAACATCCAAAAGAAAAATCGAGATTACACGAAAGGAATAAAAATCGTGAGCGTTACGATTTTGCAAAATTGATAGAAAACTGCCCTGAATTAAAACCATTCGTCATCTTAAATAAATATCAGGATGAATCCATCGACTTCGCCAATCCTGATGCAATTAAAATGCTGAACAGAGCCCTTTTAATCCATTTTTATGGACTCGAAAACTGGGATATTCCTGATGGCTACCTTTGTCCGCCAATTCCTGGTCGTGCAGATTACATTCATCATATTGCGGATTTATTACGCCAAAACAACTACGGAAAGATTCCTACCGGCAGCAAAATTACCTGTTTGGATATTGGAACGGGAGCCAATTGCATCTATCCTATTATTGGTAGCAATGAGTACGACTGGCAATTTATTGCATCGGATATTGATCCTGTTGCCTTGCAGTCTGCAGAAAATATTATCAATTCGAACCGAAATTTACAGGGAAAAGTTAAATGCGTGATTCAAGAGAATCCGAAAGACTTTTTTTACGGTGTAATTCCAAAAGATGGCTATGTAGATCTATCGATTTGCAATCCTCCTTTTCATGCTTCGGCTGAAGCTGCAATGGAGGGAACCATGCGAAAAACCCGAAATTTGAGCAAGGGAAAAGAGAGTAAGCCAAATTTAAATTTTGCTGGGCAAAGTAATGAATTGTGGTGCGAGGGTGGCGAAGCAAGATTTGTGCGCAACATGATTAATCAGAGTAAGAAGTTTGCAGAATCGTGCTTCTGGTTTTCGAGTTTAATTTCAAAAGAATCGAACCTTAAAAGTATTTACCAGGCACTTACAGAGGTTAACGCCACAAAAATTGAAACCTTGCCCATGGGACAGGGAAATAAAACCAGCCGCATTGTTGCCTGGACTTTTCTGAACAAGGAAGAGCAGCAAAAATGGAAGAATACAAGATGGAATGGACAAATTCCAAAGAAGAAAAATGAATAATATAGTATTGAACCGATTTGTTGAAAAGCAAATCAGTTTTTTTGTGGAAGCAATGCGTTAGGGATTGTAATAAAAACCCCGCAGCGAAGCATGAGCGAGGAGTTGCAATGGAAAGCCCGCCCGAAGGGAACGCCCTGAAAAAAGATCTAATTTTTCTCCTCCTGTGATATCGGAATAATGAGTAAAGCAGTTTCTATTGTCCTCATCATTTTAGGCTAATATTCTACTTCGCATTCCGTAAAATTAAAATTCGGAATTAATTGATAAAAGAATATCGTTCGGGATCAGTCTAGCCAACTTCACCCGAACGATTCTCTAACATCGACTTGTATCAAATTAAGCATAAAAGGGTTAAAAACTCATTAATTTTGAGGTTAATTCATAAGCTTTTTTATTAATTCATCCCAAATATCAGTCTATTCGCCATTTATTTACCGCCTTACAGAAAAACATCAACAAAATATTTGACTTCAAAAATAGAATCAGTCTTTCTTGCAACTTTTCATATTATTTTACGCAAACAGAAAATTCAACGGGTTTTGGCATCCCCAATTCCAACGATTTTTTTATAGGAAGAGCTCCCCCAACATAAATAGTAGTTTCACCCTTAAAGAGTTGAGTAATTCCAGAATCATCAACCTGAGACAAGGTCTCATCGGTAATATCAAAAGATATTTCTTTTGATTCTCCTGCTGCCAGACTAATCCTTTTAAAATTTCTCAAACTAAATTTCGGACTAATAAAAGATGTGTTTTTGGGCTGTGTATAAAGCTGCACCACTTCTTCCAAATCAAAACTACCTGTATTGCTTATTTTCACTTTTACGCTCATTTCCTTATCTGAGGAATATTGCAATTGAGAATCTCCAATGGCCTCATATTGCAGTGTAGAGTAATTCAGCCCATAACCGAACGGATAAGAAACTTCTCCCTCGAAGTAACGGTAGGTTTTTTTAGATTCAGCAATATTGTAATCCTCAAAATCACCAAGATCTTCTGTTGATTTATACATGCTAATGGGCAATTTTCCCGAGGGAGAAACATCTCCGAATAGAATATCAGCAATGGCATTTCCTCCCTGTTCACCAGGATACCAAGCCCAAACAATAGCATCTGCAAGTTCTTCCAGCTCTGGCATAGCGATAGCACTTCCCGAACAAATTACCACGATTAATGGTTTGTCGCCACATGCTTTGCGAAGTAATCTCACAAATTTCAATTGGTTTTCTGGTAATTCTATTTTTTCCCTATCGCCACCCAAAGGCGCGATTGCATCACCAGCTTCTCCTTCCAAAAGAGCAGTCTGCCCTATCACTGCAATTGTGGCATCAGCTGCCGCGGCATTTCCAGGCAATCCAGTATTCATATCCTCAAGCTTTTGTACCTGCAAAATTCCTTGATTGTATTGAACGATTGTAGATTTGGAGACCTTACCCGCAATCCCTTCCAAAACGGTATTCATATTTGGGTTTACTCCATAATAATTTCCCAGCAAAACATTAATATCGGCTGCATTATTACCCGTAACATATACTTGTGACAGATCTTTTTGCAAAGGCAATACATGATTTTTATTCTTAAGCAATACAATGGATTTTTGAGCTGTTTTTCTTGACAATTGAGTGTGTTTCTCACATCGTATAACCGACTGGTTGATATCTGAATATAGCCCATCCTCATCAAACATCCCTAGTTTGAAACGGATTTTTAATTGCTTTCTCAAAGCATGATCCAATTCCCTCTCGCTAACCAAACCCTTTTCTAGTGCCGAAGACAAATGATTGTATATGTTACCGCAATTTACATTCACATCATTTTTAATGGCCAATGCTGCTGACTCTTCTGGACTTTTAGTTGATTTATGGAACTTATGAAAATCATATAAGGCTCCACAATCAGAAACAACATAACCGTCGAATCCCCACTCTTCTCGTAAAATATTCATTAAAAGCTCGGGGCTGCCACAACAAACTTCATCATTGGTCCGATTGTAGGCGCACATTACACCTGCCACATCGGCATCGATCAATTTCTTAAAAGCGGGAAGATAACTTTCATTTAAATCTTTATCGTTTACAATCGCATTAAAACTATGACGCAGAGCTTCAGGACCATTATGCACAGCAAAATGTTTGGCACAAGCTGCCACTTTTAAATGATCAGGATCTGTTCCTTGTAATCCATTCACAAAAGCTGCTCCCAATTCACCACTCAAATAAGGATCTTCGCCATAAGTCTCATGTCCACGTCCCCATCGCGGATCTCTGAATATATTCACATTAGGAGACCAAAAAGTCAAACCCATGTATTGCTTATGAATTCCTTTACTTACTGCCTCATTGTATATTCCTCTGGCCTCATCAGAAATAGCATCCGCCACATCACGAATTAAATCCCTATCGAAAGTTGCAGCTAAACCTATAGCCTGTGGAAAAACGGTAGCGGGAACAGAACGAGCTACGCCGTGCAAACACTCACTCCACCAATTGTAGTAAGGAATATTCAAACGAGGAATAGCCTGAGCTTCGTGAGTCATCAAAGACAATTTTTCTTCCAGGCTAAGTTGTACAATAAGATCGTCTACCCGATCATCAATATGAACTTTAGGATCCTGAAATAGATACTCGTAGGAGGTTTCATGCACTTTCTCTTTGCAGCCCATTATACTTAGTAGGGATACTAAGACCAAATAAAGTTTTGCTTTCATGTTTTTGATTTAAATAATTAATGGTTTTTGCTTTCCTAAGCAGTATTACTCTCAAAATTCGAGAACCTGTTACGAAATGAATCTTTACAGTTCTACAATTTCAATAGCCTGTCCACCACTCTCTATCATGCTAACCTCCAGTTTGGTGCCTGAGTTAACTTCTTGTTCAAAAATTCGAATATCTGTAGGATTGTTTTGAAGATCAGCATTTGGTCCATCAGCATAAATTATTGCTTTGTATTTTTTATCCGAATTTAAGAATGATAGATCCAAAGTAATATTTCTAGCATTCTCATCAGTGATACAACCAATATACCAATTGTCTCCACTTCTTCTGGCTACAGAATAATAGTCTCCAATTTCTGCTGCCAGAACTTTCGATTCATCAAATTCGGCAGGCAAATTTTCGAAAAATTTAAATGCTGGCTGATCTTCGTAGTTGCTCACTAAATCGGAAGCCATTTGCAAGGGACTGTACAAGCAAACCCACAAAGCCAGTTGCTTGGCAAGCGTAGTATGCACACGAGAATTTCCTTTGTCGTTGCTGTTCCATTTAATGTATTCTTTTCTGTTCTTATACAAAATATCGAATGTTCCAGGAGTATAATCAATCGGTCCACCCAAACATCTGGTAAATGGTAGAATTACATGATGCTCTGGTGGATTTCCCTCGCTCCAAGCATTCCACTCCATTCCACGAGCACCTTCGCGTGTCATCATATTCGGATAAGTTCTGCTAATTCCGGTAGCCTTAATGGGTTCGTGTGCATCAATCATTAAATGATATTTAGCTGCTGTTTCGACAACTTTTCGGTAATGCTGCACCATTTTTTGTCCGTGATGATATTGTTTGTTTGGAATGGCACCTGCATAACCTGTTTTTAATGTTCTTATCCCATTATTATGGAGCTTCGAAAATGCAGCATCCATACATTCTTCATAAAAAATATAATCTCCTCCTGTTTCGTGATGACCAATTAATTCAACATCTCTGGATTTTGCATACTTTACAATCGCATCGAAATCGAAATCGGCCGAAGCGGTAGTCTGATCGAAAGCTTCTGGTTTTCCCCAATTGTCCCAACCTGTATTCCATCCTTCGGCTAAAACTGCATGCACACCATTCTCCGAGGCAAAATCGATGTACTTTTTCATATTTTCGGTTGTGGCTCCATGCTTTGGTCCTATTGTCCAGGTTTCAACGCCCAAGTGCATTCCCCACCAAATTCCTACGTATTTCATTGGCTGAATCCACGAAGTATCCTCTAATTTACAAGGCTCATTTAAATTCTGTATCAAATTAGATTCAACCAAAGCAGCCGCCGATTTTCTAATGGTAATTGTTCTCCATGGCGATAGCAGCGAAGCTTTTGTTTTTACCTTAATTCCATCGGGCCAGGGAACCAGGTTTGCCTGAAAATGAGTTCCTCCTGTATTTTGTAAGGTCATTCCGGCATAATTGGTCAAATTTGCCTCATGAATACTCAAATAGTTGCCTGCATCCGTTTTAAAAGTTGCAGGCGTATTTGCATTTTCCACCTCGTTTATTGAAGTGGTTCGATACAACATTTCATAAGTATCGAAGTTAGCTGGAATAGTCCAGGCTGTTCCATTTTCCGCGAAATTGAACTCCGTTAATTCATTCATGATGTTGATACTATCAAGACCATTCTGCTTCGGAATTTCGTATCTAAATCCCAATCCATCATTAAACAAACGCATGTGCAGTTTAAATTCCTTCGAATTGGCATTTTGCAACAATACAATTGCTTCTCTATAATTGCTTTTAATCGATTTATTCGGTCCCCAAACAGGTTCCCATGTCTCTTCTTTCTCAATTTCATCTACTGATATAATTTTCACTTTATCAGTAAACAATGAGTCTTCTTTTAAAACCAAACCCAATTTTGAGCTATTTATAATTAGAATCTCATCTGCTTTTAACTGATAAAACAAATTTCCTTCTTCATTAACATCCAGCTTATAAGTCAATTTTCCATCTGGAGATTGCAATTCGACTGATTTCTGGGAACTACAAGCAAGGCCAAGAAAAATAACCGCCAACAATCCAATAATTCTAAAATTCTTACTCATATCATTCAATTTCAAAAGTTTTCTTTTCGATTCCAATTCCTTTTATTGTCAATTTTTTCCATTGTTTTGGCAAACATGGATTTTTCTGTTCAATCCCCGAATCCGTAAAATACAAACCGCCAAAACCAAAAATTACAGCTTGTAGCATTCCTCCTGCACCAGTTGCAAAATATGGATTGTTACTAAAAGCTGATTCGGACAAAGCACCAAAAGGAACTCTTTTATTAGGCATATAAGCTCTTTTAAATAATTCGTATGCTTTATCTGTTTCTCCTAATCGCGCGTAAAGCACAGATAGTATGGAATGCGACATGGCTGGACCATCTGCACCCATTTTTTCTTCGTAATAGTCCAAATCTCTTTTGATATCCTCTGGTTTGCTAACAACATCTAAGGGATAGGCCAAAAGATTTACATCGGCCTGTTTTATTATTTCGCCATTGTATTCTTTGTTCTCTTTCAATACTCCATTGGGGAAATAATGAAATTGTAAGAATTCTGCCACTTTTAACCAGTCTGCATTAAGCTTTTTACCTAAAGTAATTGCAGCTTTATTAGCATACAGCAGAGCTGTTTTAGCCGAAGCATTGGTAAATGCATTGTCATTGGCATGATGGTAAAATTCGTTTGGCCCGACTACATTGTTAATGGAATAAGTCCCATCTAAGTTTTGAGTTGATCTACTCACCCAAAAATTAGCAACTTCTTTTAGCATTGGGTAGCCTATTGTCAAAAGCCATTGTTTATCGGATGTAAGGCGAAAATAATTCCAAAAAGCTATCCCAACATCAGCAGTAATGTGATGCTCAAAGGTTCCGGTTAAAGCCCAGGTTGGTGTGGCTTCCTCTCCTGTTTCATCAGACTCCCAGGGAAACATAGCTCCTTTAAATCCATAATTTTGAGCTTTTCGTTTGGCAGCATCCAATCTATCAAATCGGTAATTTAAAAGAGATTTTGCAATGTCTTGATTAAAAACTAGCAGAGGTGGAAACATCCACAGTTCGGTATCCCAAAAAATATGACCATTGTATCCCTGTGCCGATAAACCCATTGGAGCAATGCTCAAATTCGAATCATCTCTTGCAAAAGAATATAGATGATAAAGAGCCAAACGCACATCCTGCTGAGATTCCAAATCTCCTTCAATGATAATATCGCCCTGCCAAAGTTTTTCCCAAAGCTCCTTATGTCGATCAATCACAGCTTGTTTATTACCCAATAATTGAAAAATTACCATTCTTTCTGATTCACTTTTCGGATCGGAGAAATCCTGACTTGTACACACTGCACCAGCCCATGCAAATTGATAGGTTTCAGCCTTCTTCAAATCTTTCGTAAAGATCAATTCATGGTGCAAAGAATCTTTTATTTGATGTCTTAATTCGGGTGTTTCATCCTCAAAAATAAAGGATGCCGTAGTTGCGAATTGATGTTTCCCGAAGGGACTATAGGCTGTGGTTTGCAGAATAGGCATTCTAGCATCCAAGTCCCTCATAACACGATAATCGGATTCTACATTTCGATATTCTGCTGGACAAATAATTTGACCTCCGACCTGTATGCTCACATCTTTTTTTAAAACTGTTAGGCTAACATCTATCATTCCTGCATACGGCATTCCACGCAAAGCGTAGGTGGTAAAGGAGAAATCGGCATAATCTTTAAATCGGCAAGTACTTGTAAATGCAGCCGTTTTTAGATCTAACTTCTGCTCCCAATTAAAGCAGTTGCTATTTTTCAGGGTATCACCTGCTATTACAATTTCGAGGTTTGCAAAGTTTATTCCTAACAAAACTTTGCTAACTCCATATTTTGATTCCTTATCGAACACATGATTCAAGATAATCGCTTTTGTTTTACCAGCTTCCTCAGATGGCAACAAACCAATTCTTCCGTTTGCCACTGATATTCCTGTGTAGTTTGAATAAGAATTGCTTACGATATTCCATTCATCACCATTCTGATTTTGAGCCATAAGTCCAAATCCATAGCTCAAACAGATCAAAAGCAAAAATATTCTTCGAAATAGGAAATTCATACTATACATGTTTCAATATTTCTGGTCTTTCATTATAGATTTTCAGGATCAATTCTCCAAATAGAGTATTTGCCCATGCAAACCATGATCTTGTGAAATTTTTTGGATTATCTTTATGGAAAGTTTCATGCATAAAACCAGTATCGCCATGAGTTCTCAATAACATTTTAAGACAATTTTCAATTTCATCATTACTATCAGAAGTCAAAGCACGCATAATAATACTCATTGGCCAAATCATATTTACACCCACATGTGGTCCTCCAACTCCTTCGGCATATTTACCAACAAAAAACCATGGGTTGTTCTCGCTTAAAATAAATTTTCTTGTATTCTGATATAGTGCAGAAGTGGCATCAAGAGCACCTAAATATGGCAATGAAAGCAAACTTGGAATATTTGCATCATCCATAAACATCTGGTTGCCAAAGCCATCTACTTCAAAGGCAAGCGTTTCTCCCCTATTCAAATGATTCGAGCTTGCGTACTTCGTTAATGCACTTTCAACTTCTGTAGCTAAATGAGTAGCTGTCTTCGCCAAATCTTTTTCAATCTCAAAATGATTTAGCATCTCTGCCATTTGTTTTAATGAAACTACGGCAAAATAGTTGGAAGGAATTAAAAATGGCAATATTGTTGCATCATCCGAGGGTCTAAACGAAGAAACAATTAATCCAACCGGATTAATTGGATTTCCATATCCATTACCTGGAAGCGTATCGGTTGGTTTACTGGTATTTCTTAAGAATGTGTAAGGTCCTTGATTTTCTTTTCTCTGTTGCTCTGTAAAAGTTTTCATAATCGCTTTCATGGCATCTACCCAATCAGTATCAAAACAAGAAGTATCACCCGTTTTTTTCCAATAGTGATATGCCAATCTTATTGTGTAGCAAAGCGAATCAATTTCCCATTTGCGTTCGTGCAATTCTGGCTTCATATCGGTCTGATCGCTCTCCCAATACGAACCATCAGCACCTTTATTAAAGGCATTTGCATAGGAATCGATATTTACACATTTTGCTTGGCGATAAATGAGTCCCTGAAATAATTTTTGCAATTTCTCATCCTCATTCACTAAAGGCAAATAAGGCCAAACCTGCGCTGTAGAATCTCTCAACCACATGGCATGAATATCACCGGTAATCACAAAAGAATCGGGTTTACCCTCCTCTTCGGCATAAGTAACAGTAGTATCGAGTGTATTTGGAAAACAGTTCTCAAACATCCAGGCCAATTCTTCGTTTGGTATGGCCTTCTTCACTTCAATAATCTTATTATCGACAGCAGAACTGGTAAAATGACGCTTTGATGGTTCTGGTCTATTTGAAATGTACTTTACATTTTTGTTGATTGAAAATCCTTGTAATCCTGCCAGACTTAAACCTCCAGTAAACAGTAATGAGTTCTTCAAAAAAGTACGTCTTTTCATTTCGATAAAATTATTAGTAGTGAATTTTCGTTCGTTCTCAACATTAAAAAATACAAAGGCTCACAAACCTAAGTTTGCAAGCCCCTTCCCTATATTAATATGCTAATATCATTTATAGTATTATTTACTCATTGAATAAGGAAAACTCTCTTCTTTCGTTCCTCTTTCCATGTTTGGTTGATCGGTCATATCAAAATCAAGATTTCCTCCATTTAAAATGTCCTTGTGTTTAACATAGTTGACATTGTAAACTTTGCCATTTAATTTGATATCATTTACAAAAACATTCTCTTTCGAATTATTAGAACTCGAAATCGTGAATTCTTCTCCATTTTCCATAGTTAGAGTTACCTTATCAAATAATGGAGATCCGAATACATACTCGTCGGTACCCGGACAAACTGGATAAAATCCCATGGAGCTAAACACATACCATGCAGATGTTTGTCCATTGTCCTCATCGCCACAATAACCATCGGCCTGTGGTGTATACAATTTGCTCATTACCTCACGAACACGTGACTGTGCTTTCCACGGTTGACCAGCGAAATTGTACAAATAAATCATGTGTTGAATAGGCTGATTTCCGTGAGCATAATTTCCCATGTTGGCAATCTGCATTTCGCGAATTTCATGAATTGTTCCGCCATAATACGAATCATCGAAAACAGGAGGCATTTCGAATACGCCATCTAAGGTAGAGATAAAATTATCTTTTCCTCCCATCAAATCGATTAATCCATTTACATCCTGGAATACGGACCATGTGTAATGCAAACTATTTCCTTCGGTAAATGCATCGCCCCATTTTAAAGGATTAAAAGGAGCTTGGAAATTACCATCCTCATTTTTTCCTCGCATTAGGCCTGATTCCTTATCGAATACATTTTTAAAATTTTGAGCTCTTTTGGCAAATAGATCAATCTCTTCCTGCGGACGACCCAATTCTATAGCCAATTTCCAAACACAGAAATCAGCATAAGCATATTCTAAGGTTCTTGCTGTATTCTCATTTATGCCAACATTATAGGGAACGTATCCTAATTCGTTGTAATATTCGGCGCCATAACGTCCAACCGATGTAATTTCTTCGTTATAACCTTTGGTATTTTTAAGAATAGCTTCGTATAAAGTTTCAATATCGTACCCGCGAATTCCTTTTAAATAAGAATCAGCAATAAGTGAAGCTGAATTTGAGCCAATCATGCATCCTCGGTGACCCGGACTTGCCCATTCTGGCAACCAACCACTCTCTTTGTAAGTATTCGCCAAACCTTCCATAATTTGTGCGTTCACTTCGGGATACATTAAAGTAAAAAATGGAAAAACAGCTCGGAAGGTATCCCAGAAACCATTATCCGTAAACATATAGCCAGGTAGTACTTCACCATTGTATGGACTGTAATGAATCACTTCATTTTCAGCATTAATCTCGTAAAACTTACGTGGAAATAACAAAACTCGGTACAAACAAGAATAGAATGTTTTTAGTTGATCATCGGTTCCACCTTCTACCTTAACACGAGCAAATTCTTTTTCCCAAGTCGCTTTAGCATCTTGTTTCAATTGGCTAAAATCTTTTGATCCAATTTCACGAGATAAATTCAATTGGGCCTGTTCTGGACTCACAAAAGAAGATGCAACTTTCACATGAACCGCTTCTCCTTTTTTGGTTTTAAAACCGATAACAGCGCCAACATGTTCACCTGTTTCTTTCTGTGAATCTTGATTTAACTTATCACCATTCCAAGTGCTCGTTAACTCAAAATCTTTATCGAATTCAGCAACAAAGTAATTGTGAAAATTATCGGGAACACCACCGCTATTGTTTCGACAATATCCTACAATCTTTCTCTCCTTTGGAAGTATCGTAACCTCAGATCCTTTAAAAAAAGCATCCAAAAGAATGTAGGAATGATCGTTCTCAGGAAAAGTGAAACGGAACATTGCAGCGCGTTCGGTAGGTGTCACTTCTGCCGTCACATCGTAATCGGCTAGGTAAACACTATACTCATATGGTTTTGCAATCTCCGCTTTATGAGAAAACCACGAAGCTCTTTCTTCGCCTTTAAACTTCAAATCGCCAGTAACTGCCATTAAAGAGAAAGCAGCATAATCGTTAATCCACGGACTTGGCTGATGTGTTTGTTTGATTCCCCTGATTTTTTTTGCATCGTAAGCATAACACCATCCATCACCCATTTTTCCAGTTTGCGGTGTCCAAAAATTCATTCCCCAAGGCAAAGCAATTGCTGGATAAGTATTCCCATTGGAAAGTGAATGTTCCGAATCGGTTCCCATCAAAGGGTTTACCAGATCAATACTTGATTTATAAGATTTTTGGATACTTTGTTCCCCTGTACAAGCTGATAAAATAGCTACAAACAGTAATATAATTAGATTTGATTTCTTCATTTCTTATAAAATACTAATATACAATTGATTTAGGTCGATCTTGATCTGCAAGTCCGAAATTTTTATTAGGCTGATTTCCCATTTCGAAACTCAATGTTCCCCCTTTAAGAATATCTTTATGGGTAATATATGACTTTGTATAATCTAATCCATTCAGTTGAACAGATTGAATGTAAATGTTTTTTTCGCTATTGTTATTCGCAACAATTGTAAATTTCTTACTATCAGGCAAACTAATACAAGCTTCATCGAACTTAGGACTTCCAAAAACATAAGCTCCATTGGTTGGATTTACCGGATAAAATCCCATTGATGACATCACATACCAAGCCGACATTTGACCGCAATCTTCATTTCCACATAAACCATCGGTTTTATCGGTATATAATTCATTCATGATATATCGAACTTTAGCGGCTGTTTTATGCTGTTCTCCAGCGTAAGCATACAAGTAGGTAATGTGATGACTGGGTTCATTTCCATGTGCATACTGACCAATTAACCCTGATATATCTGAAGAAGCTCCTCTCTCCAATTCCGAAGAAATAGAAAACAGACTATCCAATTTTGCAACAAATGGTTTTTCTCCACCTAATAAATTAATTAATCCTTCAGGATCCTGAGGAACCAACCACAGATATTGCCAAGCGTTACCTTCGCAATAATCATTTACTCTATGTTGAGCTGAATATGGATCGAAAGGACTTCTCCACGAGCCATCTTTCATTTTACCTTTCATGAATCTATCATTCGGATCGAAATAGTTAGTATAAGCTTTTGCTCTCTCTGCAAAATATTTCGCATCCTTAGTTTTTCCCAATCTCTCGGCTAATTTACTGATGCCCCAATCGCTTATAGCATATTCCATTGCACTAGCCACCGATTCATGCATCATATCGCAAGGGATGAATCCGAATTCTTGTAACTCTTTAATACCTGGCTCAAAATCACCCATGGCAGTAGTTTTCACCGCCTCATAGGCTAATTCGTAATCAATTCCTTCGAAACCTTTTAAACAAGCATCAACAACTACAGGAACTCCGCTGTAACCAACCATAGTATTTGTTTCGTTTCCTCTTAAATGCCAAACAGGTAGTTTACCTTGCTGCTTGTAAATGTTTAACATTGAATTAATCATAGCAGGAACACGTTCTTGCTGCATTAAAGTGTACAAAGGGTGAGCCGTACGGTAGGTATCCCACAAAGAAAATAATGTATAATTCGTAAAATCTGAATTCTCATAAGTTTTCTTATCAGCACCTCTGTAATCGCCATTTAAATCATCGAAAATATTCGGAGCAATTAAAGTATGGTACAAGGAAGTGTAAAATACTTTTTGAGCACTCTCATTATTGGTTTTGATTTGTATTTTAGATAATTCTTTGTTCCACTTAGCCTTATTGTCGCCTAGTACCTCCTTGAAATTCCAAGTTGGCATTTCAGCTTTAATATTTCCCAACGCATTTTCCATGCTCACGGGCGACATTCCGAATTTTACCTGAACATTTTCCAATTCTTCGGTAGAAAATTGCAAAAATGCTTTTACAGCTTCGCCCCTAGCAGCTTCCCCATCTATTTTCTCATCACCATTGTAAATTAAAACATTTTTTACTGGTTTAGATAGAACCATTGCAAAACACTCACGCTGATCGACAGCCCAACCTTTAGAAATTCGGTAACCTGCCACAAGGGTATCATTTACTTTCTGAAAGAATGTTTCAGTAGCACTATCACCATTTCCTTCTTTTAAATCAATAATCAATTGCGATTTCTCTGATTTAGGATAAGTTATTTGATGCATAGCAACACGCTCTGTACTTGTCATCTCTATATCGATATCATAGGTATCTAAATGGACTTTATAATATCCAGCTTCAACTTTTTCAGTATCGTGATGGTAGTAGGAAGCATAACCATCCTCAGGTTTTTCCTGTGAACCAGAATTTATTTTTAATTCTCCAACAGTAGGCATAATAAGGAAATCACCCAAATCGGTACAACCGGTACCACTTAAGTGTAAATGAGAAAAACCTTTTATAATACTATCAGAATAATGGTAGGCAGAACACCAATCCCATCCCTTATGGAAATTACTCGGGCCTGCCTGAATTGCTCCAAACGGGACACTAGCACCTACAAAAACATGTCCATGACCGCCAGAACCAATGTACGGATCAACATATTTTGTTAAGTCATTTCTATCCTCGGAATTATCTCCAAACATTTGGCATGATGCTAAAGCAACACCAAACAAAAGGAATAAGCCTAATGTTTTTACTGATTTTAATTTTCGCATTTGAGTTTACTGTAGGTTAAGTAATCGGGTTGTATATCAGGAAGCACTTGGCTTTCGAAATTTCAAATTAAGACACCTTTTTACAAAAAGGCTATAAAACAATCCTTCCTTATTTAGGTAGAAGCAAACCGGTAATCTATGGGAAGTCTATTTGAAATCAACAGACTGGTTTTTTAATTAATTGAAAATATAGGAGCTGTCAAACGACAGCTCCTACTAACTTATTTACTATCTATTTAGTCTACAATATTCCATGAAATTCCTTTCATTTCACCTTGATAACTTCCTGTTTTATCAGAAAATTTCACTCCATTTACTCTATCAAGAGGGAAATAAATTGTCAATCCTGTTTCTGTACCCGTAATCTCTGCATCTAAATCAGCAGCATCACGAGCAACATCCCATAATCGGAAGTCTTTCAGGTAACCATCCATTTTACCCCAGCCATTACCTAGCCACATTTCACCCCAACCAGATACGCTCGTAGAACCTATGTCTTCTTGAACACCTTTTTCATCACCATCAACATATAGGGTTGTTGTTCTAGCAGTATTATCGTGTACAATAGCAACATGTTGCCATACTCCTGTACTCATAGAAAGAGCATCAGCTTTTGGTCCTTGCCATCCGTCTCCAGCATCAGTGAAATTCCATAAACCACCAGCGCCCAAAACATTTTCTTCTGTTAATTCAGTATATCCATAAACCCAAATTCCAAATGTTCCGTTATTAAAGAATTCTCCGTTACTATATCCAAATAGAGATTTAACTTTTACGTTAAATTCAACAGTATAATCTCCTTGAGGAGTATAATTTGGGGTAATACTTAGACCAATCGCGTCATCATCATCAATATCAATGAAAATTCCATCGGTATCTTCAACAAGCATGCTATTAATAGATTCAATGCTAGCTGCAATCGATTCGGTCATATCATCTAAAGTAGATTGAAGTGTTCCATTATCTAACACATCATTTGCACTAACCAATAATTCGTCAATGTAATCTATTGTTCCAACAGGATAATCGCCATCCTCTTCTCCCTCAACTATAGAGGATTGAAAATCTTCAAGAGTTTCAATTGCTGCTTCAAGATCTGTTTTGTCAAGAACAATTACTGGCACTTCACTAACCCAATCAATATTTCCATTTAGAGTTGCAGTATAATTTCCTGTTATATCATCAAATTTAGTTCCTAAATCAGAACCTAATGGGAAATAACATTCCAAACCATCTTCTGTACCTACCATTGTTGCCGTTTTGTTATCGGCAATTTCGCTATCTGTACGAACATCACTCCATACTCTCACATCTTTCAAGATTGCATTCACAGCACGACTCGTCCATGTTGGTCCGTTACCAAGAACAAAACTCTTATCTTCACCTGGCAAATAAGTCGCTGTTTGCGATAAAACTTCAACACCATTAACGTATAGTTTTTGGCTGGTAATTTCATTTACAAAGGCAATTTGCATCCACTCTCCAGATTTCATTACTCCTGCATCTGTTACAACATTTGTCCATCCATCATCAGTTCCAACATTAAGGTCGATGGTACCATCAGCGAAGTAACGAATTACGAATCCACTATCAGGACCATCTTGTTCTGTAGCAAAAATATTATTCGAGTAACTTAATGGAGTTAGATCGACAATATATATCTGAGTTTCTATGGTAAAACTCGTATTAAAAAGAGTCTTAATGTCATCAGAAATACTAATATTAGTACCATCCTCTTGCTGAATCCAAGGCATTGCCACAGCAACCGTACTCTCAAGAAAAGTATTAATAGAGGCTTCTAGTTTTGTTGCTGCATCAGTAAGATCATCTTGAGACTCAGCATTCTCAACTGTCCATTCAACCCATGTTACTACACTTTCTAATATTTCAATAGATCCAGGCTGATAATCTCCAGCATTTGTTCCCTCTACACTGTTTGCAATAAGGCTTTCAGCTTGTACAAGTAAAGTATCAAGTGATGTTGAAGTATATCCACCAACACTTTCATCATCGTCACAAGCCGTAAATAGCATTAAAAATGCAGCTAGAAAAGACAAGAACTTTATATTTATTTTTATTGCTTTCATATTTTCAATTCAAATTATAAGTTACTATCCATTAAACCACTCGTTTTATCTTGAGTATCAGCAGTATCCCACCAAACCTTAGTATCCATTCTATCGGTAGTAGTAGTGTTTAGTGAAGAAGGCATGAATTCCTCTTCCTGCTCATGTGCATTATCAGGGTATCTGATACGTTTTACCCAAGTTCCTGAAGCAACTGATGCGTTACCACTTACTCCGTCAACAGGTAATGTAATGTCAGGATAATCAGTTCTACGGAAATCAGCCCAGGCTTCAACACCATTGGGGAAGTTAGCCAACCATTTCTGGCTAATCAGCACTTTTAAGTTGCTTTCATCGGCACCTGTTATTGAAGTAACACCCGCAATATAATCGGTAGCATCGCTTGCGTCAACACCAACGTAATCCATTGATGCCTGAATACCTTCTTTATAAAGCGCATCAGCATCTCCGCTAATGTAACCACGCATGGCAGCTTCAGCTTGCAGGAACAATACTTCTGAATAGAACATTACAGGAAGGTACATGTCATTATCGGCACCATCGCCAACAAAGTCAACATATCCACCTTCAAGATTAATGGTACAACCATTGTCGTTGGCATCAGAAGGAACCGTATTATATCCATTCAAAACACCTGTGTACTCAGAGAATCCAGCCTCTTCTTTAGTCATGTTCTCCCCATCAACTTTATAAGCAAACCAAAATGGTGTACGAGGATCTTCTCCAACAGAAGACTCGCTATAACAATAGTTTGTGAAAGTCTGAGATGCTCTACAATTGTCCCAACTCCAAGCCATTTGGTGCAAATAATCGTACCAACCCGAAGACCACATTCCTACTTTTGCAACATCGTCGTTACTAGTCATCAAACCACCAGTACCACTAATAGCAGCTGCTGCTTCTGTTGCAGCTTTATCAGGATCTATATTTGTTAAACGCATCGCAAAGCGTAAACGTAATGAGTTTCCAAACTTACGCCATTTATCAATATCGCCACCGTATACTAGATCGTAAGTACCATAGTTTTGTTGCGCTTCATCATCCACTAAAGATTCAACAGCAGCATCAAGTCTTTCAAAAAGATCGTAATAGATTTCTTGTTGAGTGTTATACTCAACTGTTTCCCCATAACCAGCTCCGAAATATGGAATATCTCCGTAAGTGTCTGTCATTCGTGACCAGAAATAACAAATCCAAATATTAGCACATGCTATCTCATTTACAGCATACTCATTATCCGAATTTTGATCAACGATGGCCAGTGCTTCGGTTAAGTGATCGGTATAGAATTCTTTCCATTGGTTACCAACCCAACCATTTACATATTCGTAACGTGGAGATTCAAAACTTGAAACAGTATTTGCCCAGTATTGAGCGTAGAAATCTGGATATAGGTTTACATTTCTCTGATAATTTTCATAAACCCCATTCACCATATTATTAAAGAAATAGGACGGATCAACCACATCAACAGCATCTGATGGGGTATTCATATCATCGAAATCATCTGAACAACTGTTTCCTATGAACAGGATCCCTAATGCAAGTAATAAAATATTTATTTTTTTCATAGATGTCTAAATTTTCAATTAAAATTTAACGTTTAACGAGAATCCAAAAGTTCGAGTAGAAGGTACTGATGAAAAATCGAACGCTTTTGCAAAATAGCCAGAGCTATAAGCTCCTGCGTCAGGAACAGTGCCTGGAGTATTTTTATGCAGGTAGAATAAATTACGACCAACCAATGAAAGTCTTACTGAAGAAATTGGATTGGAAGGAAATCTTTCTAGAAAGCTTTTAGGAATATTATAGCCTATTGCTAGTTCTTTTAATTTCAAGTAAGATGCATCGTAAATAAATTCTTCATCGATATTTGAAACTGTTCCCCAGTATTCTTGTGCCGAAACAATAGTAGTATTTGATCCACCATCAGCTAAAACTCCTGGAGCAAACATATCGATACGACCCATAGCTGTTGTACGTTTCGAATTACCTGAGCTTGTAGCTGCAGCTTCGGTTACCGAAACAATATCGCCACCAATTTGACCAGAGAACAATGCTGAAACATACACACCTTTGTAGTTTGCATTAAATCCTATTGATCCAGTAAGATCAGCTTGAACATTTCCTAATACCTGAGATTCTTGGTAAGTTGGTAAACCGTCGGAACCAACTACAATATCTCCATTATCGTCGCGAACATATTTCGAACCACGGATGACACCCATTTTTTCACCTACAATTCCCATCACTTCAGTGCCACCATTGAAATTACCGAATTCATATTCAGTAAGATCATCGGTTAATTCTTTCATTACACCTTTGTTCATTGCAATGTTAAAATCTACACCAAGTTGAAAATCTTTGGTTTTAATTGGAATTGTAGATAATAAAACTTCAAGTCCCTCATTGGTAATTAAACCAGCATTAACAACACTAGAGGTGTAACCTGTAGTATATGCATTTTCTACATCTAGAATTTGATTTTTAGTTCTTTCGTAGTAGTAAGTTGCATCTAAATTAATACGTCCTTTAAATAACCTAAGATCCAAACCTACTTCATACGAAGTTGACATTTCAGGCTTCAAATCTTGAATCACCTGCTCATCTGGCTGTTCTGAAACCAACAAATTGAATTTGCCACTTGATACAGTATAGTCAGTACTCGTTTGATATGGATCAGCTGATTTACCCAACTTTGCCATAGAACCACGTACTTTTGCAAAACTAATCCACTCAGGCATTTCAATCATTTCAGAAACAAGACCACTTAAACCAACTGATGGATAAAAGTAGCTATTGTCATAGTCTCCCGATGATGCTGTTAAAGTAGATGACCAGTCTTTACGACCTGTAATATCAAGGAAAAGCATGTTTTTATAAGAAGCGTTTATAAATCCGTAAAGCGAGCGCACTTCCGATTCATTGAAACTCTCAGTAGCCGAAATATCGGTTCCATTACCAAGGAAATAATCAGCTTCCGATGCTAACTCTCCCGAAGAAGCAGAAAGAGTTTCATAGTACTGATTCATATTACTACCTCCGAAACTTGCATCGAAACTAAAGTCTTCACTAATCTCTTTGGCATAAGTAATTAAGTACTCGTAGTTTTCTTCCTTGAAATATTTTTCACTTGTGTTATAAGTTGGATTGGTAGTACTCACATTATCAGCATACAAGGTTCCCGATGTATTGCCAAAACGGTAGGTATCTAAACCATATTTAAGTTTCGCGGTAAGACCTTTAGCTAAACTTAAGTTGGCCGCCACATATCCAAACAACCTGTCTTTTTGATCTTCGTTAGTTCTTTGAGCAAGCAAAAAATAAGGGTTACGATAATTTGCATTGGCTGTAGTGTATAGTGTTTCTACATGTTCGCCATCAATAATTTCATAACCAGGAGATAAATCTTGGTTTCTAATATTCATTGGCATATTGTAGTAGTAGTACAAAGCACTATACTGTCCCAGTTGAGGTCTCTCGTCACCTTCGGTACGGAAATATGAAATTTTTGTATCAACGTTCAACCAGTTGTTAATATCGTAATCAGCTTTTGAGTCAAAAGTAAGCTTTGTTACTTTATTTCCTTCATAAATCCCTTTGATAATGTTTTTACCAATAGAAGCTCTGAAAGAACCTTCATCGTTACCACCTGATAGCGAAATGTTGTGATTTTGCGAAACACCTGTACGAGCAAAATCTTCAATTCTATCGTCTTGTGCTTCGTAAGCAATTGTTTCACCAGTCCAGGCTTCAAGCAACTGACCTTCCATAAGTGGTCCCCAAGAATCCGTCGCATTCATACTATAAACACCATCGTTTCCTTGTCCATACTGATCTTGCATATTTAAGAAATAGGCAGCTTTCGAAATGGTTACATTACCACTGTAAGAAATTCCTAAACCGCTGCTTCGAGTCCCTTTTTTGGTAGTTACCATGATTACTCCATTACCTCCACGTTCACCGTAAAGAGCAGCTGCATTTGGTCCTTTCAATACACTAATGGATTCAATGTCTTCCGGGTTCAAATCAAATGAACCACCTGCGCGAGAAGTTCCACTCCAGATACCTGCATCCGAACTATTTCCACTATCAAAAGGAACACCGTCCACTACCCAAAGTGGTCCATCGCTACCAGTAAGTGAACTCGTACCACGAATTTCTATACGACTATTAGCACCAGCTCCACCGCCCATTTCGGAAATTTGCACACCTGCTATTTTTCCTGAAAGAGCCGAAGTAACATTCGCATCGCCTGTAACCATTAAATCTTCAGCTTTAACATCTTGTGCTGAATAACCTAAGGCCTTTTTTTCTCTTTTAATACCTAATGCAGTAACAACAACCTCATCTACCTGCAAGGCATCGGATGCCATAACAACATCAATTACAGATTGTGCACCAACAGGAATCTCTTGAGTTGTCATACCGACAAAACTAAACACCAACACATCTGATTCATCAACGGCAATTGTATATTTACCATCAATATCTGTCACTGTACCAACGGTTGTACCTTTAACAACAACTGACACTCCTGGTAATGACATTCCAGAATCTTCATTAACTGTTCCTGTCACTGTTTTCTGTACAGCAACTTCTGAATTCTCTTTAGAGAATTTGTTAACATCTGCACTCGCATATATTGGCAAAGCCATTATTGCAATAAGCAAAGCTAAACTTCCAATCTTCCTTCCAAAGCTTACTGGGTTATTTAAGCCTGAATGAAAATTTCGTAAATAGTATTTCTTCATAGTTAGTAATTATAGATTATACAATAAACAAAAAATAGTGATGTGTTTTTTCTATGCATCAATAGTAGCGCAAACGTATTAATTCATGATTAATATTGAATTAATATCATTAGTTAAAGCATTAATCGAAATGCAACAAGTTGACATCATGTCACTTATGTCTTATTTAATGTTTTTTAACATTTAAAGAGAAAGATTCATTTAAAAATGAAGATTCCTAATCAATAAAATTTGATCCCAATTAAAAAATGATTCTTAAAAAAACAAAGCTATATCCGTAAAAATCTGTAAAAGCCAATGTTTATCGAGGATTAATCCCTATTTTTAACCACCCAATTCTATAGTCTAGCTAGAGTAGAATATGAATCATTATTAACCAAGCCTCCAACTAAATATGAGACTAATTAATTGCTTACTATTTCTTCTACTAATCAGCCCTAATCTTTTTGCAGATCATGGTATTTATTTCAAATCCAAAGAAGTAAGTAAAGAAAACCGAACAGGAATTGATATTACTCATGAAAACAATATATCTTATACTAAAGAGTTTACAATTTGCTTTAAAATTTCGTTTCGTGCTACAGAAACTCATTATGGAAATATTTTATCCTTAAAAGAAAGCGCAACTAACAATTTAATTCAAGTAAATTTTCGTTCTCCAGACCTATATGTCATCCATAACAAATGCGAAACTAAATTTCATCTAAATTTAGAAGAACTAAATATCTCTGACAATATATGGGCTGATTTTGAGCTACATGTAGATGCAATTAATCAAAAAATTAATCTGAAATTTGGGAATAAAACACTAAAATCTGCCATTCAATTTTCAGAAAATTCTGATTTTTCGCTTTCCCTAGGTGTAATAAATAAATACGGATTCTTCATTGATGAAGTACCTTCTGTCTCCATAAAAGATTTAGATATCAAAATTGATGGATCACCAAAGTATTTATGGCCTCTAAAGAAAACAGAAAAAGATATTATAAAAGATGTCCTTGCAAACAGAACCGCCAAGTTATATAATCCAGACTGGGTTATCAATTATCACAAAACATGGGCGAAACTAAACACTTTTACATTTGAAAGCGTACCCTTAATTGCATACAATAAGCTAAAAGAAACAATTGACTTTGTTTTATTGAATGGCGAATTGGTTTCCTATGATTTAAAAACCCAAAAATTATCTAAAATAACTGACAACCTAGGATATCCAACATTTGAAAGTGCTCAACAAGTTATTTACGATAGCAATAATAGGCTAACAGCATACAGCTTTAATAAAAATCAGATTTCAACCTATGATCCAGATAAAAAGCAATGGAACCAAAATCAAGAGTGTACTATAAACGATGTCCCTCAATATTGGCACCACAATAAATTATTAAACCCTATAACAAATCAAATAACAACGCTTTGTGGATATGGTTACTACTCTTACTACAATTTGATTCAATCTTTTGACGAAAAAGAAAGCACTTGGAAACAACTTACATTTAAAGGAGATACGATAAAACCCAGATATCTTTCTTCATTTGGATTTTCGGAGCAAGACTCAACTATAGGCTACTTATTTGGCGGACTTGGAAATGCCATGGGAAAACAAATATTAGGAAAAGAATTCTATTATGATCTCTATAAAATTGATTTCAAAAATCAGACAACTAAAAAACTTTGGAATTATAAGAGTGACAAACAATTTCAGAAACTACCCATCAACTCCCTAAAAGTTACTAAAAATGATAGCTGCTTTTACACGCTTATGTATCCTTTAGAGAAACAAAATACTTATCTAAGAGCAGTGAAAGGATATATTAACAAACCCGAATTGAATTTTATTGGAGATAGTATTCCCTACGATTTCTATGATATTGAATCGTTTGCTGATCTCTACTACTGGAAGAGTGAAAATAAATTAATTGCTTTAACTTCTCACCAAACCGAGGGAGAAAGCCGTGAAGTTAACATCTACTCCATCAACTATCAACCAGGAAATATAGATAATTCCCCTACTAAAAAAAAAGGTTTACCATTACTTACTAAACTATTTTATTTTCTTTTAGGAATATGCATTCTTATATTAGCCTTTATTAATAGGGCAAAATTTAGAAAGAATAAACAAGTTGAATCCGTAAAGGAATTATACAACAAGAAAACTGATATTGAATATAAGCCTTTTTCAGACTATGAAGTTCCTAAAGTAAATTCAATTTTATTATTTAGTGGATTCCAAGTATTCGACTCGAAAGGAAAAGAAATCACCTACCGATTCAGCCCTACCTTAAAAGAGTTATTTCTTTTGATTCTTTTAAATTCCCTTAATGGAGGCAAAGGAATTTCTTCGAAAAGAATTCAAGAATATTTATGGCCAGACAAACCTGAAAACAAAGCCAAAAACAACAGAGGCGTTAATATCAAAAAATTAAGAGATATTCTTATAGATATTTCAAACATGGAAGTCATTTTCGACAATCATTATTGGAAAATTATTTATGCAGAAAATGTATTTTGTGATTTAGATGTGATTCAAAAAAACCTGAAAAAAATTAAGGGAACGGAAGACAAAGAAAAGATTGATGAAATCATTAAAATTTTAAGAAGGGGAACATTACTTCGCGATATTTTCCCAGAATGGTTGGATTCATTTAAAGACAACACAACCGAATTAGTTGTCAATTCATTGGAAACAATTATAGAAAATACGGATAACGAAAAATCAATAAACATAACACTAGCCAACGTGATTATTGAATTCGATAATATGAATGAAGCTGCCTTAAAACTAAAGTGTCAAATTCTATCAGAACAAGGAAAACACAGTCTTGCTATTGAAACCTATGAACATTATATCTCTCTGTATAAAAAACTATATAATGAGGAATATAAGTATTCATTCCATGATATCGTCTCTAAAAAATAAGGACAAGTATTCCGAAAAAAAAGTAAGCCCTGAGTGAAAATTCACTCAGGGCTTACTTTACTAATAATATGGGATTTGGGAAACAAAACATCTCCCAAATCCCGATGTAGCACACTACAACTACATCTTTATATTGGTTTGCATATTATGCTTCCAATTTTTTTAATGCGAATGCATAGGCTCCAATGGCAATTGCTTTACTAGCTCCTAACTGGCTCGAACAAACAGCCAATCGAGGATTCGGATCATATTTCATCTTTTTATCGGTTCCGGGAATCGAAATTTCAATGGAATGATCAGCTGCGAATTTCTTAAACTCAGAATCCTTATCAATGTTGTAAATAGTTTGCACCAAACGAGGAAGCGATTCCCCTTCGGCCGTAAAGCATTCTCCATTCATTTCAGCCAAAGCAGCGGGCATATACAAATCCTGAGCACCAGTTAAGCCACCACCAATAACGGCTATCCCATCGGTAATGGTCAACAAATTAGCCAAGCTATCGCCCAAACATTTTCCGAACAATTTGAATGCATCAAGAGCTGATTTTTGATCAGCATGAGTATCATCCATAGCAATATCGTATACATCTTTTGGCATCAAATCGGCGGAATATGTTCTTTTAGCTGTTTCTATAAATGCTTTTTGAATGGCACGCGTGCTAATTCCCTCTTCAGCAAAACGATCGGGAAATACTCGCGAGCTTGTTAACCAAACTTCAGTTGCAATAGAATTATCGCCAGTAAATAATTCATCGTTATGAACCAAACCACCGCCAAAACCTGTACCAAGAGTTACTCCAATCAAATTTTTATATCGTTTCGGACTCCCAGCTTTCTCTAATCGATCGTTGATACTTGGCAATACGCCTCCCAAAGCTTCACCATAGGCAAACAAGTCGCCATCGTTATTGATAAAAACAGGAATTGAAAATTTTTCCTCGAGCATTGGCCCCAAGGCAATTCCTCCTCTAAAAGCAGGCAAATTTGGCAAATCGCCAATAATTCCATTTTTATAATCAGCAGGACCAGGAAATGCAAAGCTAATTGCAACTGGTTTCTCATCTAAATTTGCCAATACTTCAGTAAATCCATCAACAATAGTTTGCAAGCACAAATCGAGTTGATCGGCATTTGAAGCTTTACGAATTGGCTCCACAATCTCTTCTCCACTTTTCATGGCTGAAAAAACAAAGTTTGTTCCTCCAGCATCCAGAGTCAATACAACTCTTTCGTCACTCCAAATATTCATATTTCGTCCTATTTTCTTTTGTAAAATGATAATCCAAAAATATATCCAATACATACTAAAGTCACAACAAATCCTGCCATTAAGGAAAAGATATCAGCAACAGCACCAAACACTACAGGAACAAAAGCACCCCCAATAATAGCGGTTACCATTAATCCTGATATTTCGTTACTTCGTTCAGGCATAGAATCGATGGTAATCGAAAAAACCAATGGAAAAATGTTTGCAAAACCTAAGCCAATAATGAAAATTGCTGCAAAGCCCATTACAGAACTAGTAGCTATATAAAGACCTCCAATACCCACTAAGGCAAGCAAAGTAGTCAACTTTAAGAATTTTGAAGGTGACATCCAATTAAGAATTACACCACCCAAAAATCGCCCAGTCATTAATGCAAGAAAGAAAAATAAGGTTCCCCATAATCCTAACTCTTTAATATCGAAATCGAATTTGTGTTCCAGATAATTTGGCAATTTAGCACTCATACTCACCTCAGCACCAACATATAAGAAAATGGCCAAAACCATAAAAAATACGTATGGATTTTTCAGTAAGGCAAGAACTGATCCGAAAGAAGCTGGAGAGGCAAAATCATCTTTTTTCTCATCAATTTTCACAAGGTAAAGATAAATAGTAGCCACTAATAAAATCGCTGAATAAATTGGGAACAATAGTTTCCAATCTAAGCCCCAATATTTAGCAGCCATTAATGGAATTAGAGCTCCCGACAAAGAACCAATCGCTTTAAAAAACTGTCCAAAAGAAAGATTTCTAGAGTATTTTCCTTCTGGTGAAACATCACGCATAATTGGATTTCCTGCAACCTGTAATAAAGTTGCTCCTGTTCCTAGCAATAGTAAAGATCCCAATAAAAGTCCGAAAGAAGAAAAATTTCCTAAAATGGGTAAAACAAGACCAGCCAAAGCTGCAATCATTCCCAAAATAAGAACCATTTTTTTCCCTTTACGATCCTGTACCAATCCCATCGGAACCGACAGTAAACCAAACATGATAAAGCCCATAAAAGTAACTAAACCGGCCATAAAATTGGTCAACTGATATTCATTTTGAAGCTGGCTGGTAAGTGGTCCAACTACATCTCCAAAGCCCATGCATAAAAAAGCCAAAAATATCGGTCCGGATTTTAAATAATTATTTTTCATAATTTTAAGTAAATATTAACGTTCTATTAATTTAGGTTTCAATTCTATTCGTTTGTTTGTATTCTCTTTTGTCTGCATTAACTCGGCCAAAATACCGACAGATTCTTCAGCGATATTCTCGATAGGCTGTGCAACAGAAATGACTTTAGGCAATGAATAATCGAAGAGATCCAGATTATCGAAACTCACAAAAGTAATTTCATTCACTTTCTCTCGATAATGCATATTCATTAACCAAATAG
>NZ_JBFHJW010000054.1:0-28820 GCF_041595635.1 Labilibaculum sp. | reverse complement strand
CTGTCTTAAACAAGAATGGAACAGAAGAAAGAATCATTGCTCAATCCAAAGACATTTCGAATTACTACCACTTGGTTGATCGGGCAGGACAAAAAGAGGAATTCTATAAAAACATCTTTGAATCAGCTGGTGACGCCTTCATGGTTCATGATGACAAAGGTCGCTTAATTGAATTTAGTACTCGTTTGGCTAATTTGCTCGAATACTCCGAAGAAGAACTGTCTCAGTTATCGATTTCTGATATCGATGATTCTAGTCATTCCATGGAATTCTCTCTTCGCCTAAAAGAAATGGAAGAAACAGGATGCTCTTTATTCGAAACTGATTTTATCACAAAATCAGGAGGTAAAATTCCTGTTGAAGCAAGTGCAAACGAGCTTCCCACTTCCAATGCCAAAATTTATTTTGTGGCTATAAGGAATACTACTAGAAGAAAAATAGCGGAGAATAAATTACAGGAAAGCGAGCAGCGTTTTCGATCTTTGGTGGAAAATGCTACCGATTTAATCATGCGTTTTGATGCCAATCACAGACATATTTTTGTCAATTCTGCCATTACCCCACTTATAGGGATAAAACCCGAAGAGATGATTGGAAAAACACATGCCGACCTGGGTTTTCCTAAAGAAAAGTGCGAATTGTGGGAGCAGGAAATCGATTATGCTTTTAAAAGTAAAAAACAACATAGCCTCGATTTTAGTATCGCCTTAAATGGAGATCTTCGTTATTTTGAATGGCAATTAATTCCTGAATTAAATGCAAAAGGCGAGTGTGAAACACTTTTAGCCATTGCCCGTGATATTACCGACCGAAAAGAGAGTGAAGAATCATTAACCGAATCTATTAGCACAAAAAATAAATTCTTCTCAATCGTTGCACACGATTTAAAAAATCCCTTTAATGCCTTGTTGCCTATTGCGAAAAATTTGGCTCAAAATTGTAGCAAAATGCCTGTCGAACAGATTATTGAGTCAGCTGAACTTCTTTATTCTGCAGCAAAACAGGAGTATAAGTTGCTCGAGAACTTATTGGAGTGGGGAAGATCTCAAATGGGAAAAATTCAATTCCACGCTAAGTCTATTGTTTTGCGGCAACTTGTGCAGATCAATATTGCTCTTTATCAAACACAAATCGATCAAAAAAATATAAGTGTAAAGCTTACTAATTCAAGCGATATTATGGTTTTAGCTGATGCTTATATGTTGGATGCTATTGTACGGAATCTATTTTCGAATGCCATAAAATTCACCCAAACAGGAGGTGAAATTCAAATCAGAATAGCCAAAGAAAATTCAAAAGTGATGCTTTCCATTCAGGACAATGGGATAGGAATCAGCAAAGAGAATCAGAAAAAACTGTTTCGAATCGATACCACTTACAAAAGAATTGGAACTTGTGAAGAGTCGGGAACAGGCTTAGGATTAATTCTTTGTAAAGAATTTGCCAGTAAAATGAATGGTTCCATATCTTTAAATAGCAAGGAAGGAAAAGGAAGCATTTTCACTCTTTATCTTCCCGAAGTTTAAGTTACTTACTTTGTGCGTGTAATGGTGTAATCTACCAGGTGAATTAGAGCCTCTCTAGCTTCCGAGTCTTCAAACTCAGCTAAAATATTCAGGGCATTTTGCTTGTATTCCATCATTTTAGCTCTTGTGTACTCAATGCCACCCTTCTCTTTAACAAAAGAAATTAGCTCGTTAACCTTATTACTGTCTTTATTGTATTTGCGAATAATTTTCAGTGCCCACCTACGTTCTTTCTCTGAACTATTTTTCAGCACATAAATCAACGGAAGCGTTAACTTCTTTTCTTTAATGTCGTTTCCTGTTGGTTTTCCAATGTTCCCTTGTTTTTCATAGTCGAACAAATCATCCTTCATCTGGAAGGCAATGCCAAGCTGTTCTCCAAATTTTTTCAACTTTTGCTGATCTTCCTTACTGGCTTTCGCCGATAGAGCTCCCAATTGAGTGCAAGAGGAGATTAAACTGGCTGTTTTTTTATAAATAATATCAAAATAGACTTCTTCGGTGATGTTTAGCTTTCGCGATTTTTCTAGCTGCAGTAGTTCTCCCTCACTCATTTCGCGAACGGCATTCGAAACTACTTTTAACTGTTCAAATTCATTATTATCCAAAGCAATTAAAAGACCTTTCGACAGAAGAAAATCGCCAACCAAAACAGCAGCTTTTGTTTTCCACAAAGCATTAATCGAGAAAAAACCTCTTCTTTCATAGGCTTCATCCACAACATCATCGTGAATTAAAGTGGCGGTGTGCAATAGTTGAGTGAGCGATGCCGCAGTATAGGTTGACTGGCTAATTTCACCACTTAGTTTGGCACTTAAAAAAACCAGAATAGGTCTTATTTCTTTCCCTTTTCGTTTAATAATGTACCGATTAATGATGTCAAGCAAACGGATTTTTGTTTTCATAGAATCCTTAAAAAAGGACTCAAATTGCTCCATTTCTTGCTTCACCGGAAATTTTATATCGCGAATACTTTTTGGTCTCAAATTCATAGCAACCAAAGTTAATCATTTATCCTTTCCGTGAAACGCAGACAAATAAAATTAGCGAAGGCTAAAGCAGTCTTTTTTATTAAGATTCTGCCTAAATTAAGAACAAATTGAATAATTTAACTGCTTCGATATGTATTCACTAGCCTAATTAAGAATATATTTATATATTTGCATTTGATAAGTTACGTGAATAATATTTGTGTATGAAAATAAGAGAATTAGAACCTGAAAAGCTTGAGCAGGCAGCAAATATGCTTAAAGCGATTGCGCACCCTATGCGAATTGCAATTTTAGGATATCTTGAGGATGGAAAAAAGCTGACAGTAACTCAAATTCATGAATTATTGAAAATTGAGCAATCAACAACTTCTCATCATTTAGGAATCCTTAAAGATAAAGGAGTTCTTTCTTCTACTAGAGAAGGGAAGAATACATACTATTTTCTAAGGCATTGCAGCCTAAGTAATATTGTTGATTGTATCAGCAATTGCACTCAAGGATAAGGAATTTTAAAAGCTGGTTAGAACTGGCTTTTTGCAGATGATGTAAGAAAATGGCGAAAATAAGATTAACGAAAGAGTTCCGTTTCGAAATGGCTCATGCCTTATGGAACTATGATGGACTGTGTAAGAACATTCACGGTCATTCCTATATTCTGTTTGTAACCGTAATGGGAGAACCAATAAAAGATGTAAACAGTCATAAATTGGGAATGGTAATGGATTTTGGGGACCTGAAAAATATTGTTTCCGATGAAATTGTCGATCAATTAGATCATTCGGTGGTTTTAAGCAAGGCAACCCCTAATATTGAGCAGTACAGGAATCAAGAGATTTTTAAACGTTTTTTTGTGACCGATTATCAACCAACTTGTGAAAATATGATTGTTGATTTTGCAGAAAGAATTAAAAAGCGTTTGCCCGATGATGTTGTGCTTCACTCCTTAAAACTTCACGAAACGGCCACCTCTTTTGCTGAGTGGTATGCCGAAGACAATTAATTAGATACCAATAAAATATTTGCAAAGCCTGAAAGTAATTTCAGGCTTTTTTTTATTCATCTCCTTTTGCTCTCTGTTTGCAGGAAAGAACTTTTTCATTTGTAAGAGAAATTCTGTGTTTATTATTTTGAGATTGGCACTAGTAAGAAATTGTCCGAAAATTTTCCCTACACTCTAATTCATTAATATTTATGAATTGATAATTGCGCAAGAGCGATTATCTTGTACTTTTGTTTGCACACAATAAATTTTAGAAAACTTATGCACTCATCAAGTACCAATTCAGGCAAAAAACTATTTTTATTAGATGCTTTTGCCTTAATATACAGATCGTACTACGCTTTTATTAAAAATCCAAGGTTCACATCAACAGGAATAAACTCATCGGCTATGCTCGGTTTTACCAATACCTTACTCGAGGTTTTGGAGAAAGAAAAACCATCGCACATTGCTGTTGTTTTCGATCCAATAGGTCCAACTTTCCGACATGAAATGTTCAAGGAATACAAGGCTCAGCGTCCACCTATGCCCGATGATTTAAGAAAATCAATTCCCTATATCAAATCAATTATTCAGGCTTTTAACATTCCCGAATTCGACGTGGAAGGCTACGAGGCCGATGATGTAATTGGAACTTTAGCTAAAAAAGCCGAAAAACAGGGCTACACAGTTTACATGATGACACCCGATAAGGATTACGCGCAATTGGTAAGTGAAAATATTTTCATGTATAAGCCCAAACGTTCGGGCAAAGAGGTTGAAGTGTGGGGAATTCCTGAGATCAAAGAAAATTTCGGCGTGGAACATCCCGATCAGATTGTAGATTATTTGGGTTTAATGGGCGATACGGCTGATAATATTCCAGGTTGTCCAGGCATAGGCCCCAAAACGGCTCAAAAGCTAATTGGTCTTTATAAAGACATCGACGGATTGTATGAGAATACTCATAAGCTAAAAGGAAAACAGAAAGAAAGAGTAATTGAATCGGAAGAACAGGTTCGTTTTTCAAAAGTACTGGCAAAAATTGCCTTGGATGCTCCCATTGATTTTGATGAAGAGAATTTCAAATTAACAGATTTCGACGAAGCACGATTGAGAGCTATTTTTAAGGAATTGGAATTTTTTACTTTGGCCGAACGAGTTTTTAAAAATCAAGCAGCTCAAATTGCTGTGGAGAATGAAAAATTCGTTGACAAAGGGGCAGAGGAAGAAAAACAAGTGATTCTCAGAGATCTAAAACAATTGATTTCTGACTTCTTTACTCTTGATAATCAATATTCAAGAGCTGATTTGAAAGCCGAATTGTGCGTTCAGAAAGAATTCTCATTTAGAACAATATTATCGGGTACCGACCCAAATACATCAAATCTCTTGGGATTGGCCTTTGCATTTAAGAGCGATAAGTCTTTTTTTGTGCCTTTCCCACAAGATTTCGAAGAAGCCAAAAAAGTGGCTCAGGAATTCAAATTTATTTTTGAAGATGAGAAAATTCTAAAAATTGGTCACGATTGCAAACGCGACATTCTTATTTTACGTTGGCACGGTATTGAAGTGAAGGGACCAATTTTCGATACCATGATTGCACACTACTTAATTCAGCCCGAAATAAAACACGAATTTGCATTTGTGGCACATTCCGTTTTAAATTATCAGGTAATCGAGACCGAAGACAAAACCAAAGGCCGAAAAGGGCAGTTGAGTTTAATGATGGAAGCAGAACCAATTCAGCACGATGTATTTTGTGAAGAAGTGCAGTTAACTTTGGAATTACGAAATGTGTTGGAAGAAAAAATGAAGGAGAATGGTCTTGCTGATTTATTCTATAATATTGAGATGCCATTGCTTCTTGTTTTAGCCGATATGGAGTTTACGGGCGTAAGCATTGATGTGCCAAGTTTACACGAATATGCTCTTGTTTTAAACGAGGAAGTAAATGGAATAGAAAAGGAAATTAAAGAAATGGCTGGAGTTGATTTTAATGTAGCTTCTCCAAAACAACTGGGCGAAGTTTTGTTCGACAAAATGGAGCTCGACAGCAAGGCTAAAAAAACCAAATCGGGACAGTATTCCACTTCCGAAAATGTGCTTTCCAAATTAAAAGGAAAGCACGAAATCATCCAGAAGATATTGGATTTTAGATCCTTGAAAAAGTTGATTTCTACCTATGTGGAGGCTTTGCCCACTTATATCAACAAAAAATCAGGGAAAATTCATACTTCCTTTAATCAGGCCGAAGCCGCAACAGGCCGATTGAGTTCTACGAATCCGAATTTGCAGAACATTCCAATTCGTACGCCACAGGGAAGATATATTCGTAAAGCATTTGTTCCCTCTTCGGCCGAGCATACTTTTCTTTCTGCCGATTACTCGCAGGTTGAATTGCGTTTAATGGCTCACATGAGTAAGGATGAGGCCATGATTAACGCTTTTAATCACGAGGCAGATTTCCACACTGCAACAGCTGCAAAAATTTACAAGCTACCCGTCGATGATGTGAGTAAAGACATGAGAAGCAGAGCAAAAACGGCCAATTTTGGAATTATTTACGGAATCTCGGCTTGGGGATTAGCCGAGCGATTAGAAATTAGTCGTAAAGAGGGAAAAGAGTTGATTACAGGCTATTTTGAATCCTATCCAGGAGTTAAGGTGTTCATGGATGAAAGTGTGGAGAAAGCGCGTCAGGATGAGTTTGTAGAAACCCTATTTGCTCGCCGCAGATACTTAAAAGATATCAATTCGAGTAATGCCATTGTTCGTGGAGTTGCCGAGCGAAATGCCATTAATGCGCCCATTCAGGGATCGGCTGCAGATGTGATTAAAATTGCTATGATTAATGTGGTGAAACGCATGAAAAGGGAGGGAATGAAATCGAAGTTGATTATTCAGGTACATGATGAATTGAACTTTGATTGTTTGCAATCTGAATTGGAAACTATGAAGGTAATTTTAAAAGAAGAAATGGAAAATGCCGTTCAGCTTCTAGTGCCACTTAGTGTAGATATGGGTGTAGGAGAGAACTGGCTCGAGGCGCATTAAATAGAATAAAAAATAGCATTAAAAAAGCTCATTCTTGCAATAAGAATGAGCTTTTTTATTCAGCGCTTATTGTTCAGCGCTTTATTTTTTGTTAATGGCATGTAAGCCAGTTGTACCATCTAATATACTGATGTATTCGTTTTGATTTTCGAGTACTTCAATGGCTTTTAAAAGTGTTTTATCTTCCTTTAAACTGTATTCAATTCCACCTGTTTGATAGTAGTATCTTTTTACAATTTCATGAGCCAAAAGATCCGAAATTTCATCCTTAAAGCGAACCAAATCTCGCTCTAAATTAGGAGTAAGTTTTTGTGCAAGTGCATTAAATTCTTCTGAGGATATGTCGTAATATTTTTCTTCTTTTGCCGATTCTTTTAGTGCCTCAAGAATTTCAGTGCTTTCCGATTCATACTTGAATTTTTGATCCTTAATAAATGCAGTAAACTTATCGTATTCATCATCGGTGATTTTAAATTCTTTCGAGCTGGCAATCTGATCATGTGAATTTGCATATAAAGTTGCGTAATCGAACACCAGGAATTTACGAATCAGGTTCACTGCTAGGCTACTGTATATTTCCGATTCCATTTTCAAATCAGGAAGAATTCCACCACCATCATACACCGAACGACCATTTTTTGTATGGTATTCAGTAAGTAGCGAATCAGCAATTTTTCCAACACTACCATCTTCGTTTCTGTTGCTGTAATCCAGAGCTTGAATGCATCTTCCGCTAGGAATGTAATACTTTGCCGTAGTTACCTTTAATTTGGCGTTATAAGTCAAGTTTCTGGTTGTTTGAACCAATCCCTTTCCAAATGTTCTATGACCAATTACAACGCCTCTGTCGAGATCTTGCAGAGCTCCTGAAACAATTTCTGAAGCAGAAGCTGATCCACGGTTCACTAAAACGGCTATAGGAATTTCAGTGTCGAAGGGAGTATTGGAGGCAAGGTATGATTTGTCCCACTGGGAAACTTTTCCCTTGGTGCTTACAATTTCTTCTCCTTTGTTGACAAAAAGATTCACAATTTCTATAGCTTGATCGAGCAGACCACCCGGATTTCCCCTTAAATCGAGTACTATCGATTTGGCATTCTGTGTTTTTAAATCTTTTAAAGCGTCTTTAATTTCTCCAGCAGCCTTATCGGTGAATTGATTTAAAATGATATAACCAACCGAATCGCTTACCATTCCATAGTAAGGAACCGATTTTAATTGAATTTTTTCACGGACTAATTTTTTTTCCATGAGCTTATCAACACCAGGACGTCTAATTTTAATGGTAAGAGGTACATTTGGATGTCCTTTTAGCAGATTACTTACGTCATCAGTACTTTTTTTGGCCACCGATGTGCCATTAATTTCCAGCAATACATCTCCAGCTTTAAGCCCTGCTTTGTAGGCAGGAAAGCCTTCGTAAGGTTCAGCAATAATCACTTCATTTTTGTGTTTGCTAATTAAGGAACCTATTCCAGCATATTCGCCAGTGGTCATTAATTTAAAGTCTTCAATTTCCGATTCGGGAATGTAGGTGGTGTAAGGATCTAGAGAAGATAGCATGGAATCCATACTTTTTTTCACCAAATCTCCGGGATCAATTTCATCCACGTAAAAAAGGTTCAATTCTCTAAATAAGGTGTAGTAAATATTTAAATTTTTGCTGATTTCAAAATTTCTTTCGTCCCTGCTAAATCCCCAGAATGCGGCACTACAGAATAGTAAGACGGCAAGCACCCAAATGGCTCCCGATTTTCTTTGAAGCTTCATATACTTTTGTTTAAATTGATGTTTTAATTAACTCTCCCCGCAGCCTAGCTTTCGCTATCCCTAACGCACGAATTTACAAATTAGAAGATATAAAATAATGTATAGGTCAAAACAAATATAATTATTCCCTCATTAAATCAATTGACTTTAACATTTGTTAACCGAAAAGCCTTTAATTTCAAGCTCTAATGAAAATAAGTAAACCGATTAATCCGCTTTTACGGGAAAGTATAAAGAATAGTTCTAAATAACAAAAGGAAGTTTTGTAGGAAGGATGACAAATTAAGGTACAGGATCGTGTCCGTGTCCGCCCCAGGGATTGCATGATAATATTCTTTTAATGGCAAGATAGCTACCTTTAAAAGGACCGTGTTTTTTGAGTGCCTGAATAGCGTAAGTAGAGCAGGTAGGAGTGTACCTGCATGCAGAAGGAGTTAAAGGTGAAATTACATACTGATAAAACCTAATCGGAAGTATCATGATGAACAGAATCACTTTGATCAGAAGTTTGAGAATGTTTTTCATATTCATGTAATAATCGGGTAAGAGCTTTGGTCAGCTTACCCTGCATTTCAGCACTGCTAAGAACTGTTTTGGGAAGGTAAACAATCATAAAAGCAAGGCTGGTATTTTTGTTGTTTAATTCCTTGTAAAGTTCTCCTTTTTGTAGGCGATAGATTTCACGTATTCTTCTTTTTAACAAATTCCGAGTAACCGCTTTTTTAAAGCTTCGTTTTGATACTGTTATGGCTACCTGTGCAGGATATTCCGAATTTAGTTTAGCTTCTTTCCAAACAATTCGAAAAGGATAACAAATAAATCCTTTTCCTTCAGAAAAAAGTTTTCCAATCAGGATTTTATGAGTCAATCTTTCCGCTTTCTTAAATGTGAAGCGATTCGTTTCTACCATAATTACAAAAATCGACAAAAAAAGGGGAATAATTTCCCCTTTTTTGTTGTATAAAATTTAGAGATAAATGCTATTTATGCTCTTTGTTATATTTTTTAATAAACTGATCAAGAGCCATTGTCATAGACGGAGCCTGTGGCATAGGAGCTTGGATGTCTAGTCGCAAATTATTGGACGAAACAGCTTCAGATGTTGTAGGTCCAAAAGCAGCAATCAAGGTATTGTTTTGTTCAAAATCTGGAAAATTTTGAAGTAAAGAAGCAATTCCCGATGGACTGAAGAAAGCCAAGATGTCGTAATTTACGTCGGCTAAATCAGATAGATCGCTGCTTACAGTGCGATACAAAACGGCTTTAGAGTACTTAATTTTGTTCTTGGTTAGTAGTTCAGGAATAGATTGTTTGTGAATGTCTGATAAAGGCACCAAAAACTTCTCTCCTTTGTGTTTCAGGATAATTTCCATTAAGTCTTCGAATCGTTTTTCGCCAAAGAAAATTTTTCTTTTACGATAAACAATGTATTTCTGAAGATAGAAAGCTGTTGATTCTGAAACACAAAAGTATTTCATTTCATCGGGTACGGTAACTCTAAGTTCCTGGCAGATTCTAAAGAAATGGTCTATTGCTGTACGGCTAGTAAAAATAACAGCAGTGTGATCCAATACATTCACTCTTTCCAGTCTAAACTCTTTGGCCGAAATCCCCTCAACTTGAATAAATGGTCGAAAATCAATTTTTAAATTATATTTTTCGGCCAAATCAAAATACGGTGACTTTTCTGTTTGTGGTTTTGGTTGTGAAACCAGGATCGTCTTGATTTTCAAAATAGTAGAGTTTAGTTCGACAATTTATTAACCGACCTATACTAATAAATACAACAGTTTGTAAATCATTAGTAAGGGCAAAATTTCCAGTGCACAAAGGTACGAAATCATATAAAATATTGATACATGTTGACGAAATAAAATTTGAATACCTCTAAATAGTCTTAAAAAATAGAAAATAAGCGTTAAAGCAAAACCTATTTTAAGCAGCATTGGAGTTGCATATTGTGCGATAAATGGGACACTAATAGTGATTGGGAGGAGAAAAATCCCTAAGTTCTTATTGTAAATAGAAATGGTGTGTAAATACTCTTTACTCTCATTTATTCCATTAAAAACATATCCGATGAAACGAATAAAGAGGAATTTAGTTTGATAGATACAGATTAATCCAGCAAAAAAGTACAAGTAAAAGATTAGATTGTTGTGATTTTGATTTAAGGATAGAATATAAACCAGAAATTGTATGATAAACAAGGAGAAATTAACGTAAAACAAGAGGTTTAAAAAGATAGATCCTCGAATGTTTCTCATGTTTTTCTCCAATAAAAGATTCGATGAGCTTTGTGAGTTGAGCAAAGAGTCTAAAACTCGAAAAAGGAATTTATTAAATGAGAATCTCAATATAGCCAGTAGAATCAATGCAAATAGAAGTACGCCAACCATCCAGTCGTTTTGATAAGACATAATGGGAATGCCTCTTTCTCCTTGAAAAATTTGCTCCGTATGGGTACTGTCAGCTTGTGCAACAGAATCGGTCGGAGATGTGAGCTGTGGGTCGAAAAGAAGACTAGTATCTTTTTGCATAGGAACAGAGGTACTAGCTATCGGATTAGAAAGTTTCAAACTGCTGGAATCTGTTGATTGATTGTTTGTTTCAATCAGTGAGTCCATAAGTGCATTCTGCTTTACAATTGGAAGGTGTAAAAAATTTTGCGCCATGCTATTAGAAACTTGTTGAATTGGTTTGCACAAAGATAATCTTATTTTTTGTGCAGTTAGATTTCCAGTAAAAAGAAAGCCCGAAATTTTTTCGGGCTTTTAATTCTAACTACAACTCTTCGTAGCCAATTAGTTGCTTCTTACGAAGATTCTCTTTTTCTAAAGGACTCAGTTTTTGATCATTTTTCATTACCTCTTGTTCCCACGAACCATACATAGGATTGGGAAGAACAATAAAACGCTTGCCAAATTCGGCTTGCATTTTATCTACTCGCGAAAATCCAAAATTAGTAGATCTGTCTTCAAGGAATTCATCAAAATCGCCTAGGTTATCTCCTGCAAAAATCAAAATATCGTGTGTTTCCAATACTTTGTTTCTGCGAGCTGTTTTAATTCCAGTTTCTGTTTTTAACAAGACATGCTTTTCATCGGCAAAGGGAAAACCTAGTTTTTGGAGGTTTTCAATGGTTTTTGCCAAAGCAGAAATACTTCGGTTCGAAATGTAAAAAGTTTCAACACCTTTCGATTCTGCATACTTTAAAAATTCCAGAGAACCCGGTGTTGCTTTGGCTTTAGCCATATCTGTCCATTCTTTCCAGTTTTCACTGTTGTAATTTTTGCCGGTACGAATCGAATTGGTTTCGAAAGGACTGTTGTCTAAAACCGTTTCGTCAATATCAACAACAACAGCTTTGGCTTTGCTATCCTTAGTCGTTAGAATTAACTGTTGATCCAGCGATAATTTTGCCGCGTTAAATGCTTGATAATACAAGGCTCTACACTCCGAAGCGCGCTGAAACCAAAGGGTTGACATAACTAGGTGTTCGTTTGGGCTTGTCTGGCTTTTCTGTGAGTTGGAACAGGAGGAGCTTAAAATAGATATTGCAACTAAGGCCAAAAATATTTTTCTCATGCTGATTGAAATTTTAATAAATCATTATAAAATTGGAATTCTTCGGATAAGAATGAAACTTGTGGATACTTTTATAAAAATGGTTTTCGAAATCGAAGATAATAAAAAAATGGCCTGTAACTTTTATTTGGAGGTAATCGTCTTAAATTTGATTGTTACTAACTATGAATCTTGACGAGTACAACATAAGCGCAGATCAGCATGCTGATGGAATGTATCGTTTTATCCTGAAAAACATTAGAGACGAGGATAAGGCTAAGGATATTGTGCAGGATAGTTTTGAGAAGTTATGGCGAAATGTTGAGCAGGTAAATTTTTTGAAAGTGAAATCTTACCTCTACACAACGGCTTATCATACCATGATTGATTTGATTCGAAGAGAGAAAAGAAAAGACGATTTTGAAAATGTGAATGTTTTGGATTATTCGCATTCGGAGCAGTATAGCGATATAAGTGAAATTTTAGATGCGGCACTGAAGAGATTATCGGATGTGCAGCGATCGGTAATTTTGTTGAGAGATTATGAAGGATATTCGTATTCTGAAATCGCAAAAATTACTGATTTAAGCGAATCTCAGGTAAAAGTTTATATTTATCGAGCCCGTAAGCATCTTAAAAAGTTCATTGGAAGCATTGAAACAATTGTTTAGGAAATGAGAGAAATCAACCGAAATAACTACGAGGAATTCTTCCTTGATTATTCGGAGGGAAATTTAAATTCTCTTCAGTGCACCGCTTTGGACAAATTTTTACGCGAAAATCCGGATCTAAAAGTGGAGTTAGAGGGGTTGGATTGTCCTGTTTTGAAGCATGATAACTGTGAGATGAATCTTGAATTTTTAAAAGAGATTCCTTTCAGAGAAAGTTTCGATGACTTTTGCGTTGCTCGTTTGGAAGGTGACCTATCGGCTTCGACCCAAATGGCTTTTGATGCATTTCTAAATAAAAATAAGGAAAGTAAAAAGGAGAATAGGCTTTTTGAACAAACCATTTTACAACCAGATAAGGAAATTGTTTATCCTCACAAAGAGCGATTGCAAAAGAAGAAGAGGAAAGCTGCTTTGTGGTGGTATTTTTCTGGAGTAGCTGTTGCAGCATCCATTTTATTCCTTTTTTCAATCGGTAATTTTTTTTACAAATTCGATGGAAAATCAGTGAAGAAAGAGCAAGTTGTTTTTGCTACTTCTACAATAAAACCAGAAGCTTTAAATTTTAAAGCCATTCATTCGATTGAATCGAATAGGAGTGATAAGTTGGAATTAGTCGATAAGAGAATGGCAAAAATTCCAGAAAAGGAAGAGCTTGCTCAGAGAGCATTGACATGGGAAGTAAAGGGGGATCAGAAAATGAGAATAGAGCAAATTAGAGTACAACCCATTGAACTTGTTGTTGAATCGCAGCCAGTTCTTCTGGCAAATGCCGACATCTCTGAAAAAGAATTGCAATTAACGATTGATGAAAGTTCTGTAATGAGGGCGCAAAATAGTGGATTAGAACAATTGGGTATGTCGTGGAAATCAAGCGTGCCGAAAAAGAAACTACAAAATTCACTTTTATTTGCCATTGCCAAGTTAGGAGTTGATAAGTTGGAAGAAATTGCTGGAAAAAATCTTCAGTTGGAAAAAAAATACGACTCAACAAGTGAGAAAACGCGTTTCGATTTTAATACGCCAGGTATTGGATTTTCAAAAACTGTGAAGTAAGCCTGTAACTATTTATTAATGTCTTCGTCTTAGTCTAAGAATTTAGAAATTATACCATGATGAAAAAAATATTATTAGTCTGCATTAGTTTTATGTTATTATCAGCTGGAAAGGCTCAGGAGTCTATAGATAGCCTACAAAGAGATAGCTTAAAAAATAAAATACTGATAGATGATTCCTGGTCGAATCAGAAAAAAAAATCTGCAGTTAAAGAGAAAACAGATAATCAATTCTGGCAAAGTTCATCGGATACCACAAAGGTGAAGTTTATGGAAAAAGATGTGGTGAAGGTGGTTGAGAATGAGAATGGAGTAAAAGCCAAAATCGGAAAAATTGGTAAGTTAGGCTATGAGCAGGATAGAGATACTACAAAAATACGCCTTGGAGGCAAGCAAATTAATATTATAGATGGTTGGCATGGAACCAGAATACGAATTGATAAAGTGCAGCCATGGGATACCAATCAGGATGAATTTTTCGTGGAGAAAGAAAAAGATTTTCGAGGGCATTGGGCTGGTTTTGAGTTGGGAGTGAATGGCTTTGTCGATCAGGATTACAGTTCTTATATCGATGAAATGGACGATTTTATGGAGTTAGATATGGCCAAGTCCCTTGCTGTTAACCTTAATTTCCTTCAGTATGATATTAGTTTGCAAAAGGAAAGAAATACCATTGGTTTGGTAACTGGTTTAGGATTGGAATGGAACAATTATCGTTTCGATAAGGATGTAAGTTTGGAAAAAGCGAGTTCGGGAGTAACTGAACCTTTGTACTTTGATACTGATTGGGACATAAAAAAAAGCAAATTGACCAGTTTATATCTTACTGTTCCTTTGTTGTTAGAGTTTCAAATTCCAGTTAAGTATAAATCGAGAAGAGTTCACATGTCGGCAGGTGTGGTCGGAGGACTAAGAATAGGTTCCCACACCAAAGTAAAATACAAATCCAATGGTAATTCTCACAAGGATAAAGACCATGATGATTTTAATTTGAAAACTTTTCGTTATGCTGCTCAGGCTCGTATAGGATATCGTTCGTTAAACTTTTTTGCAAGTTATGGACTCACCAACTTATTTGAGAAAAACAAAGGGCCTGAATTGGTTCCATACACCCTTGGAATTACTCTGGTGTCCTTTTAGTATATGAAATAGAAATAAAAAAATATTATGTCGGTTCTTAATAGAGCCGACATTCTTCATTATTAGGTCTGTTAGTTTTGACCAATATTGAATTATGTAGTAGTAAAGTAGTATATTAGTGGCATGAAAAAATATTTATTGCTGCTCATATGTCTCTTTTCTGTACTTCAAAGCCAATCAGCTCTTGTTGATTATCAGATAAACTTAGATAGCTTAAATATTCGTTATGATAAAGTTTTTGGTCAGGAAAAATTAGAAACCTTACTTGAAATGAGTCGAGCCTATTGGGATACGGAGCCTAGCAAAGGAATTGAGATGGGAGGGCGAGCGCTCGCATTAGCTCAAAGTCTTGAATATGATAAGGAAATTGCTAAAGCAATGTACTATTTAGGTACTGCTTACTACATCGATAATCAGTTTGATAATTCTCTTAATTACTTGCTAAAAGCATATCGATTTGCAAAAAGTCATAACTATAAAAAGGAACTTGCCGACATTAGTGAGCAGTTGGCAACCGTTTACTTTCAATCAGGAAAAATCAGTAAAACATATACCTACACCCAAGAGGCCCGGGAAATATATGAACAATTAGGCGACAAGGTAGGAACGGCCAGGTGTCTGAATCTATTTGGACTTTACTATCAGTCAATTGGAAATTTTGATGAGGCAACTAAATATATGCTAGATGGTTTGTCACTAGGAAAAGAAATCTCCCATAGATCCATTGTTGGAGAGCTATTGAACGATATTGGGAGCTTGTATACTGTTATGGGGGATACGCTTAAAGCCATTCGAACCTACCGCGAAGCTGTTGATTACTATAAATCAAATCAGCCAAATTATAAAACTGGTGTATTTGAGCTGAATATGTGTGACTTATATCTTCATCACAACGAATTGGTTAAGGCTAAAATTCATCTTGACAAGGGGTTTTTGATAGCGACACAATTAAAATCGAAAAGGTTACTTCGGGATTATTACGAGCATCTTTCGGTATTCTATACAAAATTAGGGAATTATAAAAAAGCAATTCATGCCTACCAAAGTCTTCAAGCCTATCAGGATTCTATTTCTTCGGAACAGTTATCCAATAAAATAGATGATTTGGATGCCAGACATGTGGAAGAAATTAAAAATCAGGAAAATCAAATATTAAGAACTGAGAATCAGGTGCAGCAGTTGGAAATCAACAGGCAATATATTGTTGGTTTGTTGGTATTACTAATACTTCTTCTTGTGATCTTTTTTCTTACTTCCAGGTATAGAAATAAATTGAAGGATAACGAATTTTTACACCTAAAAAATAGCTTGGTCAATCAACATCAACAAGAGTTAATTGAAGCCATGAAACAGTTAAAAGATAGTGAAGATAAGCTTAGAACTGCGAACGATACCAAGGATAAAATGTTTTCTCTGATCGCTCACGATTTGCGGGGAGCAATTGGAAACATTAGTAATGGATTGCGAATGATGCTTACCGATAAGGACCTGAATCTATCGGAAGAGGATAAAACGGAGTTTTTACAATCTTTATTCCACTCGGCCGATAATTCCTTCGAATTGCTGGAAAATCTTTTGGTTTGGGCTAAAAATCAGACCTCTACCATATCGGCAAACTTAAAAATGGTGGATGCAAGTTCCATAATAAGCTCTAACATTGGTTTGGCTGCTGAATTGGCAAAAATTAAATCCATTAATTTGAGTGCTACCAGTAACCCTTTTGTCGATGTGTACATCGATTGGAACATGATTAATACAGTACTTCGTAATTTAATTTCTAATGCCATTAAATTTACCAATAAAGGAGGAAGAATAGAGGTGAAATCGGAAATCGGAGAATATTTTGTTAAAATTTCGGTGATCGATAATGGAATTGGAATGATGCCAGAGCAAATTGAAAATATTTACGAAGGGAAAACTACCGATGGAACTGCAAACGAAAAAGGAACAGGTTTAGGAATAACTTTGTGTAGAGATTTTCTTGTGAAAAATCATGGCGAATTGATGGTGGAAAGTGAAGTAGATAAGGGAAGTACCTTTTCCTTTATTATTCCAAGACGTCCTATGAATGATCAGAAATTTAGAGAATTTGTGAAGAGAGAAAGTTTTATTTCTCTTGTAAATAGCTAAATTAGATCTTGTCATTTACACTTATACATAAATAACACAACATAGATGAGATTATTATTGATTAGTAATTCTACCATGGCAGGGGAGGAATATTTAGACTACCCAAAGAATAACATTAAAAAGTTTTTAGGTGACAAGCCCGTAAAAGCACTTTTTATTCCTTACGCAGGAGTAAGCATTTCATTCGACCAGTACGAAGCCAAAGTAAAGGCTAAGTTCAATGAAGTAGGACACGATGTGATTTCCATTCATCATTTTGATGATGCAGTAAAAGCAGTTGAGCAAGCCGAAGCAATTGTTATTGGAGGAGGAAATAGTTGGAATTTGCTTCATAATATTCACAAGAACAAGTTAACCGAAGTCATCCGCAAAAAAGTGATGCAGGAAGAAATACCCTACATTGGTTGGAGTGCTGGTTCAAATGTAGCTTGTCCAACTATCAAAACTACCAACGACATGCCAATTATCGATCCCATTGGATTTCAGGCTCTTAATTTAATTCCTTTTCAAATCAATCCACATTATTTAGATGCAAATCCCGAAGGCCATAACGGAGAAACCCGAGAGGTCAGGATCAATGAATTTATTCTGGTTAACCCAGAAGTATATGTGGCCGGATTGAGAGAGGGAAGCATGTTTTTGTTCGAAAATGAGAACATCCAATTAATTGGAAACCATACTTGCCGCATTTTTAAGAATGGCGTTGATCCCTATGAGTTAAAGGTGTCGGACGATTTTAAATTCTTAATTAAATAAAATTATTTCTGATACATATAAACCCAAAAAATTACATTCCTACTTGATGAAGAGAATGCTTGGGTGTAGAAATAGAAATCCCGGAAAAATAAGTTTTTCCGGGATTTTTCACTTTTAGTGAAGATTAAAAATCTACTTCAACAACAATAGGGCAATGATCAGAGTGAACGATATCTGCCAAAATGTGTGCTCCTTTTAGCTGATTTCGGAGCGGCTCGCTTACCATGTGATAATCTATTCTCCAGCCTAAGTTCTTGCCTCTGGATCCTGCTCTGTAGCTCCACCAGCTGTATTTGTCTGGCGACTGATCAAATTCTCGAAAGCTATCGATAAATCCACTCTCAATAAATTGACTTACCCATTCTCTTTCTTCAGGCAGAAAGCCCGAAACACCTTTTTTCTTTTCTGGTCTGCTAATATCAATTGCCTTGTGACAGATGTTGTAATCGCCACCAATAATCAATTTGGGTTTTTCCTTTTTAAGTTCATCTATATATTCCTGAAAATAGCTTAACCATTCCATTTTATAATCTTGCCGTGGACCACCAGTGGTTCCCGATGGGTGATAGGTACTAAGCACCGAAACATCACCAAAATCGGCTCTAATTGCTCTGCCTTCAACATCATATTTGGGATTGTCAATGCCTGTAACCACTAGGTCGGGCTTCTCTTTACTCAGGATTCCTACGCCACTATAGCCTTTTTTTTCGGCAGAAAACCAGTGGCAATGATAGCCTAACTCTTCAAAACGAGCCGTTTCAATTTGTTCGGGTTGGGCTTTGGTTTCCTGAATGAGAAGAATATCCGGATTTTCCTCTTTCAACCATTCAATAAAATCTTTAGCCAGAGCAGCTCTAATGCCATTTACATTGTAACTTATTATTTTTCGCATTGCCTATATTTTAAATTCAAGTGAATAAAGATAAAAAAGAAAAAAGCAGAAAGGGAAAATTTGATAAAGACATGTTATAAAAACTCAGAAATTACAATGGAATTGTCTAAGTTTGTTTGAAATCAACTACTTTTGTAACAAAACGAAAAACATTGAAACAGGGATTAGTAATTAAGTCGACAGGAAGTTGGTATACTGTAAAGGCCGAGGATGGTGAGATTCACAATTGCCGTATAAAAGGGCGATTCAGAATGGATGGAATTCGTACAACCAATCCTATCTCGGTGGGCGATCGAGTAGATTTCGAAGTGGAAAATGAAGCTGATGTAATTGTGAATATTCACGAACGGAAGAATTATATCATTCGAAAATCATCCAACTTATCAAAACACAGCCAAATTATTGCGTCGAATATCGATCAGGCATTTTTAATTGTTACGGTAAATTATCCATTAACAACAACAACTTTTATCGATCGGTTTTTAGCTGCAGCAGAAGCGTATCGTATTCCTGTGAGTCTTATTTTTAATAAGATAGATCGATATCGCCCCAACGATAAAGATCGACTGTACGATTTACGACACACTTACAGTAAAATTGGCTATAAATGCTACGAAATTTCTGCCAAGCAGGGAATTCATATCGAGCAGATGAAAGAAATTTTAAAGGGGAAAATAAATCTGCTTTCAGGTCATTCGGGTGTTGGTAAATCTACCTTAATCAATAAAATTCAACCAGGTTTAGATTTAAAAACTGGTGAAATTTCCGAAGCACATGCTCAAGGCAAGCATACCACCACTTTTTCTGAAATGTTTGAGCTTGATTTTGGGGGTTATATTATTGATACACCAGGAATTAGGGGGTTTGGAACCATTGATATGGCTAAAGAAGAAATGTCGCATTTCTTTCCTGAAATTTTTAAAAAATCACAGCAATGTCAATTCAATAATTGCACTCATGTTCATGAACCACAATGCGCTGTAAAAGCAGCTGTCGAGATTGGCGAAATTTGCATGTCTAGATATGAGAGCTATTTGGGTATGATTATGGAAGATGAGGACAATAAATACCGAATTTGATATTTAGAATCTGATTGGTAGTTGTTTTAGCTTTTGTTTCAAGTGCAAAAATGTGATTACTACAGCTCAAGAATTTCCAATTAATTTAACTTCTAATTCATCATTTAAAATGAAATCACACGAAATAGATTACAAGATCTTTGGCGATGATATTCAATTGGTAGAAATAGAACTGGATGCCAATGAAACCGTAATTGCTGAGGCAGGAGCCATGTCGTACATGGAGGAAGGAATTACTTTTGAAACAAAAATGGGAGATGGCTCGGAACCTGAAAAAGGCTTATTGGGAAAACTTTTTTCAGCAGGATCACGCCTTATTGCGGGAGAATCGTTATTTCTCACTCACTTCACTCATAAAGGCACGGGAAAATCAAGGGTTGGTTTTGCAGCTCCTTATCCGGGAACTATAATGCCTATCGATCTAAACAAATCAGGAGGTTCTCTCATTGTTCAGAAAGATGGATTTTTGTGTGCTGCACTAGGAACAAAAGTAAGCATTACCTTTAATAAAAAGTTGGGTGCTGCCTTGTTTGGTGGCGAAGGTTTTATTCTCGAAAAATTACAAGGAGATGGAAAGGCTTTTGTGCATGCTGGAGGAACTGTCATCGAAAAAGAATTAAACAATCAAACACTTCGTGTTGATACCGGATGTGTAGTGGCTTTCGAAGAAGGGATTGACTTTTCAATAGAAAAGGCTGGTGGGCTAAAATCAATGATTTTTGGAGGTGAAGGCATCTTTCTAGCTACTTTACGTGGAACAGGAAAAGTATGGCTACAATCCATGCCAATACGAAAATTAGTGAAGGCAATTGCTCCACGGGGCGAAAATCGAAAGAAGGGAGCCAGTTCAATTCTGGGCGAATTTCTGGAAGATTAATGAAACAATTTTTTACCAAGCAGCACGTAAACACTACGTGCTCTTTTTATTGATATAATTACGAAATAATATGGCTATAGTACTAGATCCTAAGGAATTTCTTGAAATGGGAAAAACCCTCCCAATGGTTGATGTTAGAACTCCTGCTGAATTTGAGAATGGTCATATTCCCGGAGCTCATAATCTTCCTATTTTTACCAACGATGAACGAGTTGTTGTTGGCACTAAATACAAAAGAGCAGGTAAAGATTCGGCTGTTTTATTGGGCTTAGAAATTGTAGGTCCTAAATTGGCTCTTTTTGTAAAGAAGGCAAAAAAAATAGCTCCTGATAAAAAAATATTGGTGCATTGCTGGAGAGGTGGAATGAGAAGTGGTAGCATGGCCTGGTTGTTCGAAACAGCTGGTTTTACCGTCTATCTTCTTAAGGGTGGATACAAAGCATACAGAGCATGTAACCGAGAAGAATTTGCCCGAAAAGCAAAAATTATAATATTGGGAGGAATGACCGGTAGTGGAAAAACCGAAGTTCTTCACGAAATGATAAAAATGGGACATCAGGTTCTCGATTTAGAGGGTGTTGCCAACCATAAAGGTTCTGTGTTCGGAGCTTTAGGTCAGCCCAATCAACCAACTAATGAGAATTTTGAAAATGAATTGGCTCAATTGTGGTCCAAATTCGATTTCAATAAATGCATTTGGATCGAGGATGAAAGTAATTCTGTTGGAGGTGTCTGGATCAATGATGTTTTGTTTTCTCAAATGAGAAACGCCGATGTGATTAAGATGGAAATTCCTAAAGAAGAAAGAATTAAAAGATTAGTAAAGGAATATGCCTGTTTCGAGATTGATGTTTTGAAAGGGCTTATCAGTAAAATAGAAAAACGATTGGGAGGTTTAAATGTGAAAAATGCCTTTCAAAGTCTTGATGAAGGCGATTTTTACACTGTGGCTGATATTAGCTTAACCTATTACGACAAAGCCTATCTTCATGGCCAACAAAAACGTAAAGATCAAACCGTATACCCCTTGGCTTTGGAAAAGGATGAGCCCAAAGAAAATGCCAAAAGCATACTTGAATTTTATTCTCAACTACAGAAGTAATTTTTCTTAGGATAAGAAATTGATTGATTTGTCGTTATCTTTATGTGAAATCTTACAATTCGAAAATCTTGGATATCTATCTAAAAAATCGACACTGGAAATTTTATTTTTTATTTGTAGCCATAATTATTGTTTTTGGCTCCATCTTGTATACCAATAATTTGGTGAGTAAACTGGCTCACGAAGAGGAGAATAAAATTGAATTGTGGGCAGAAGGAATTCGTAGTTTGCATTTAAATCCCGATCAGGATGTTGCTCTTATTAATCGGATTTTAGAGCAAAACGAAACCATTCCTGTAATTCTGGTTGACGAGGAGGGTGACATGGTTGACCATAGGAATATCACTCTGCCCCAAAAGAACCAAGAAGCTTTTTTAAAGCAAGAAATCCAGGAGATGAAGGAGGAGGAACATTGCATAGAGATAGAACTTGTAGATGGCAAAAACTACATTTATTTTGATGACTCAAACCTATTGAAACGTTTGGCTTGGTATCCTTTCGTTCAATTGGGAGTGATCATCACTTTTATACTAATTGCTTACCTGGCATTTTCCTACTCTAAATCATCGGAACAGAATCAGGTATGGGTTGGGATGTCGAAAGAAACGGCTCACCAGTTAGGGACCCCAATAAGTTCCTTAATGGCGTGGATGGAGCTTATAAAAGCGGGTGAAATTAATTCCCACCTGGCCGAAGAAATGACCAAGGATGTCAATCGCCTTGAGGTTATAGCTGAGCGATTTTCGAAAATTGGTTCAAAACCAGTTTTGAAATTAGTAAATGTGTTGGAGGTACTTGAAGGCAGTATCGATTACTTAAAAAAGAGAACTTCCGATAAGATTGAATATAGTTTAGAAGTGCAGAAAGTAGAAAATGCCGAAATTCCCTTAAACAAAGAGCTTTTTTCTTGGGTAATCGAAAATTTAACCAAGAATGCGGTTGATGCCATGGAAGGGAAAGGGAAATTAAAATTTGTGGTCTCGGGCAAAATTAATCAATTGATCATTGATATCAGCGATACGGGAAAAGGGCTCGCCAGAAATCAATTTAAGACGATTTTTAAGCCAGGTTTCACCTCAAAAAAGCGAGGATGGGGGCTGGGATTGTCTCTTTCGAAGCGAATTATTGAAAATTATCACAAGGGAAAAATATTTGTTACTAGCTCAGAGTTGGGCAGTGGCGCGGTGTTTAGAATAATTTTGCCATTAAATTGAATCAATTGATTTTCAAATAGCTTATTTTTTTTTGAAACCAGCAAAGAACTAACTATTTTTGCAGCCCGTTTTCAAGTGAATTGAATCATTGAAACTGTAATTCAGTTTAATAATTGGTTGAAATAGCCAAAAAAGATGTTGATATTTATGAAGACGTATGATTAATTTTTATACTTTTGCAAAGTTTTATTAGAATATTTTGGATTATCTAGCAAAATATACGATTCCTTTTAAAGGATTGAAAGATGGTAAACATGAATTTGATTTTACCATTGATAAGAAATTCTTTGAACAATTTCAAAAGGAAGATGCCTATCAGGTTGATGCCGCGGTAAAAGTTACCTTGGAGAAAAAAACGCTGGTAATGACTCTTTCTATTGAAATAGAGGGTAAGATAAATGTTGCCTGTGATCGTTGTTTGGATCCTTTTGATTTAGACGTGAGTGGAGAAAGCTCTGTTTATGTTAAATTTGGAGAAGAAAACGAAGAGTTGGCAGAGGATGTTATTGTGATTTCGGAAGCGGTTAACGAATTGGAAACAGCACAATACATCTACGAGCTATTTTCACTTAGCTTACCGTTAAGTTTTATTCATCCCGAAGATGAAAATGGAAATAGCACTTGTAATGAAGAAATGATTCAGAAATTGAATGACCATATAGTGAAAGATGAAGATAATATCGATCCTAGATGGAATGATTTAAGAAAATTGATTGATAATAATTAGTTAAATAGGTTGAAAAATGGCACATCCAAAACACAGAACGTCGAAGCAGAGAAGAAATAAGAGAAGAACTCATCTTAAAACAACTCCTGCCACTTTAGCATCTTGCTCAAATTGTGGAGCAACTGTTAAATATCATACTGTTTGCCCTGAGTGTGGTTACTACAGAGGTAAATTGGCGATCGAAAAAGAAGTTACAGCATAATCTAAGTTAAATTATTTAGGTTAAACGCAATATGTGAATTTGCTCCTCAGGAATAACTTGGGAGCAATTTTGCTTATTATGCAGTTTCATTTGCAATTTTTAAGGCCGTATTTCTTTCAGTTAATATGTTAATTGAAAGATCTTTGTTATGTCTTAGATTTACATATTCTTGAATAGAATAGTGTGTGATTGGAACGATGAATCTAACTGATAAACACTAAGTAAGCTAAAAAGAATGTCGAAAATTAATGCAGTAATAACTGGTGTTGGAGCTTACGTTCCAGACTATGTTCTTACCAATGAGGAATTGAGCACTATGGTCGAAACGACCGATGAGTGGATCATGACTCGTATTGGGATTAAGGAAAGAAGAATTCTAAAAGGCGAAGGGAAAGGATCCTCTGATTTGGGATCTAAAGCTGTTGAAGATCTTTTGAAAAAAACAAACACCTCTCCCGAGGAAGTGGATCTGTTGATTTGTGCAACAGTAACTCCTGATATGCAATTTCCAGCAACAGCAAATATCATTAGCGATAAGGTGGGAATTAATAATGCATTTAGTTTTGATTTGAATGCAGGTTGTTCAGGATTTCTATTTGCATTGGTCACAGCATCAAAGTATATTCAAACCGGATTGTACAAAAAAGTAGTTGTTGTTGGTGCCGAGAAAATGTCATCAATAGTTGATTATACTGATCGTACAACATGTCCTATTTTTGGAGATGGTTCGGCTGCAGTCATGTTGGAGCCAACTAGTGAAGATTTGGGTGTTATTGATGAAATGCTACATACTCAGGGTTTTGGAAGAAAACATTTGTATCAAAAAGCAGGTGGATCATGCAAGCCAGCAAGTCATGAAACAGTAGATGCCCGCGAGCATTTTATTTATCAGGAAGGAAAACATGTGTTTAAGCATGCTGTTTCTAACATGGCAGATGTTTCTGTCGAAATGATGGAAAAACACAACATAACTTCTAATGAACTAGCTTGGCTGGTACCGCATCAGGCAAATAATCGTATTATTGAAGCCACTGCAAAGCGAATGGGATTAGCAAAAGAGAAAGTAATGATCAATATTCAAAAATATGGCAATACGACCTCAGCAACGATTCCTTTGTGTTTGTGGGAATGGGAAGACCAATTGAAAAAAGGTGATAAATTGATTCTTTCAGGTTTTGGTGCCGGTTTTACATGGGGTTCTATTCTGGTAAAATGGGGCTACGATCCTAAATAAGACATCACGATAACAAGTATACATAAGGTCTCCAATTTGGAGACCTTTTTTTTGTCTTCTATTCGCGCTGATGGAATGGTATTTCCCATTCAAATTTTTATATTTGTATAGTCATGCAAATGATTCTGATGTGTTTTTCCAGTCAGGAAATACTATTTTGAATAAAATTGAGTTGATTTGGTAGTAGTAGATTTGATAAAGTGCTGGTGAAAACTTTATCGAATAGACTAAGTAATGTTGTGTTATTTATTAGCCCAAAAAAAATCAATACTCAAATTTATAAATCTCAATAAGAGTTTAACATGTTTAGTAAAAAAAATAAGATGAGCAAAACTAGCGAATTACAGCCTACAGCAGTGAATTTAATCTGCGACGGAACAGCCATTAAAGGGGATATTCAAGCATCAAGAGACATTCGAATTGATGGTTATCTTAATGGTAAAATGGAAGTGAATGGTAAGGTTGTTGTTGGAAACTCGGGGAAAATTCAAGGAGATGTTCATTGCAAAACAATAGATGTTTCAGGAAAAGTTGAAGGAAATATCATTGCTTCGGAAATGGTAAATTTAAAAAGTACAGCTGTTATTTTGGGAAATATTGCTACCGATAAAATTTCAGTAGAACCAGGTGCGAAATTTACAGGAACATGTAAAATGGGTGAGCCAGCTCCTAAAAAAGATGAAAAAAAGTAAAAAAGATTCCTTTGGAAATCGCAAAAAACAGGCTACAAGTATTGCAAAATACTCAGGTCTAGCTTTTCAAATGATTGCCATTATTCTTGTGGTGTTATTTGGAGGTTTTAAAATGGATGAATATTTGGGAAACGATTTTCCATTGTTTACCATCATCGGAGCTTTTGTTGGAGTTATTCTGTCCCTTTATTTTGCTTTAAAAGATCTATTAAGAAATAAGTGAGCGCACACATATAGTAGCATGGAAAAATCAAATAAAAGATTTATTAAAAGCCTAGGCGTTATTTCCTTGGTTCTACTAGTAGTATCAAGCTTGTTATTTGCTACATTGCTGAAAAACTGGATGAATTACTTTTTCCCCTTTGTGATTGTCTATTTTTTCTTGTTTAGCAGTGTTCAGCACCTTAAATTAACTAAGGCTGCCCAAGGAAAAACGAGAGATTTTCATACAAATTACATGGCTTGGTTTGGTATAAGATTATTTTTAAATTTAAGTTTTGTGATTGTGTACGTTTTATTGAATCGAACGCAAGCGCTAAGTTTTGTCCTGTTTTTTGCTTTTTGTTATGTTGTGTATACAGCCTATGAAGTTTCTTCTTTATCGAAAATTTTAAGGTCTGATAATGTTAAATGATTACAAATAGTACGGAGCAGAGCTTTTTTTATTAAATTTGAAGTACGAAAGTTAAAACACTTCTTTTGTTAAAAGCTCTTTTTAAAAATCTTAAGAGAAAAGAGGTTGTTTTGGTAGTCTTTTGTTTTTTATTGATAAAATGATTTTCTTACTTCTTTATTGGGGAAGAATTTTACAGTTTGGTAAAAAAGGAAGTAAACGAATCGAATAAGCTAAATAGCCTCTGATGAAAGTTTGACTTTGAGCTATTTAAATAAACTCCTCCCATGTGAATTGGAAGGAAAATTAAAGATAAGTCTTTTACGTATGAAAAATAGTTATCGTTTTCTGTTGATTTTATTTTTTGCATTAACCGTTAGTCCGGTTTTTGCTTCTGCTGAAGAGCATTCTGAACATGTTCAAGCTACGCACGAAACAGAAAAGTTTGAGCCGGGAAATTTCATCATGGATCACATTGCCGATTCTTACGATTGGCACGTTTTTTCGGTAGGCGATTTTCATGCGACGGTTCCCTTGCCAGTTATTGTGTATTCAAATCAGACAGGTTTTCATATGTTTATGTCCTCAAATTTCAATCACGGACATTCTTCTTACGAAGGTTTCTCGATTGCACAGGAAGGCGAATACAGAGGTAAAGTGGTTGAAATGTACGAGGGACAACAAGTTCGCCCTTTCGATATATCTATGACTAAAAATGTGGTGGCCATGCTGGTAAGTATGGGCATTCTGCTTTGGGTTTTTCTTTCAGTAGCAAAAGCGTACACCAGACGAAAAGGCAAAGCTCCTAAAGGCATGCAGTCGGTAATGGAACCAATTATTCTATTTGTTCGCGATGAAATTGCAAAACCTGCCATAGGAGAGAAAAAATATGAGAAATACATGCCATTCCTGTTAACCATCTTCTTTTTCATCTGGTTGAACAATTTAATGGGCATGGTTCCTCTTCTACCTGGAGGTGCTAATGTAACGGGTAATATTACTATTACAATGGTTTTGGCACTTTTCACTTTCGCTATTACCTCAATAAACGGAAACAAAGCCTATTGGGGTCATATTGTGAACACTCCTGGGGTGCCTTGGTGGTTAAAGTTTCCAATTCCATTGATGCCATTGGTTGAGATTATGGGAGTTTTCACCAAACCATTTGTTTTAATGGTCCGACTCTTTGCCAACATTACAGCAGGTCACATGATTGTATTGGCTTTTGTTAGTTTGATCTTTATTTTCGGTCAGGTTAATCCAGCCTTGGGCTATGGTACTTCGGTAGTTTCTGTACTATTCATGGTTTTTATGAATATGCTTGAACTTTTAGTGGCTTTAATTCAGGCCTATGTATTTACACTTCTTTCGGCTCTTTATTTTGGAATGGCCACCGAAGAACATCATTAAGAATTTGTACTCCTTTAGAGGAGCTTTTAATAGTTTTTAATCAATTTAACTAAAAACGCTATGATTACATTAACAATTCTTCTTCAGGCTGCAGCCAGCATGGGTATTGCCAAGATGGGTGCTGCTTTTGGTGCAGGTTTAGCTGCTATTGGTGCTGGTATCGGTATCGGTAAAATTGGAGGTAGTGCTCTTGAGAGTATTGCTCGTCAGCCAGAAGCTTCTGGAGATATTCGTTCAAACATGATTGTTGCTGCTGCTCTTATCGAAGGTGCTGCATTTTTTGCAATCATCATTTGTTTGTTGGCTATCGTATTGTAATAGCATGATCCACAGTTTGCCAGAGGAGATTGTCTGCGGCAAATTGTGGAATCTATTTGAAAGTTAACATCACTTTACGTGAATTAAAATAGAATAACATGGGTTTGGTAACACCGGAATTAGGAACATTTATATGGATGCTTTTGGCATTTGGAATCGTTTTGCTTATCCTGGCAAAGTATGCCTGGAAACCAATCCTTAATGCCTTAAAAGAGAGAGAACAATCCATTGAGGATGCACTCAGTTCGGCAGAGCATGCAAAAGAAGAAATGGCCACCTTACAGGCTGGCAACGAAAAAATTCTTCAGGAGGCACGGAAAGAACGCGAAGCAATGCTGAAAGAGGCTAAAGAAATGGGCGAAAATGTGGTTCGTGAAGCCAAGCAAAAAGCGACAATTGAGGCCGATAAAATAATTGAATCGGCTCGTTTGAATATTGAAAGTGAGAAATCGGCTGCTTTGAACGAAATAAAAGCACAGGTTGCCCTTCTTTCCATCGAAATTGCCGAAAAAATTCTTCGTCAGCAATTTACTGATGACCAGCAACAGAAAGATTACTTTAAGAAATTAATGGACGAAGTGAAGCTGAATTAGCTAATGGGATGAGAGTACGAGAGGTATTATGAACCTTGGTTCTTATATCCTACAACTAATAATCTAAAAGATATGAACGAAAGTAAAATCTCGGTTCGTTATGCCAAGGCTCTTTTTGAATTGGGAAAAGAGCAACAATTAATCGATACCGTTATAAAAGATATTCAGCTAGTTGATGAGCTTTGTAAATCGAGCTCCGATTTTTGGCTGATGCTTGAGAGTCCGGT
>NZ_JBFHJW010000053.1:0-29236 GCF_041595635.1 Labilibaculum sp. | reverse complement strand
TGTAATTAATGAACCTTACAGACACACCGTAGCATGTCCTAAAAAATGAAATCAAAAATAATATTGGAACAATTTCAATTCAAAAAACGAAATCCCGTAGGGACACGCCCTTTTTAAATTCGGACACGACATGTCGTGTCCTGAACAAGCTTCAAAATCTTCTCTCCTAAATCAACGGACTATAAGTAACATTTACTATTATGTGCTTTTAAGAATAAATCATTAGGCAATCCCCTATCCGGCAAAAATATTTCCCGTCCTTCCAATTTGCCAAAATGGTTTTGGTAATAATCCTTGGTGCAATATTCTTTTAAATTTTTGGAGAGAATCATTCGATAATCCTCATCAAAACTGATCAGGTGTTGATCGAATGCTTTATCATAGAGAGCAGAAAGACAAATTCCATTTTCGGGGTTTAGTCGTTCAGCTTTATTTTCTGCCCAAGGTAATATGTGGCTAGCAATTAAAAGCTGTGGTAAATCAATACCTGTAACTGCACATTTGCTGTGGTAATTTGTGAGAATCATCTGGCGAAAGAAATTTTGATTCACCCGCGTTTTCACATATCGCTCTTTGGTTTCCCCAACTAGACCGCTCATTTCAGGTAGCTCTTTTTCATATTTCTTTTCGAGGCTGAGCCCTTCATATTCGGCCAAAATTCTTTCACTATGAAAAATAAGTCCTTCCCTGTCATTTTGAAATTTCTCAAATATTAAGCGGTCGTTCTTACCTGCATTCTTCATCCCTTTTATGCCTCTCGCTTTTAGGCTAGGATCGAAACTTGCCAAATTTGAAAGTTTTAACCCCAACGCACTTGGTGTTCTCCCAATTAATCCAGATAATTGAATAATTTGAGGATTCGATTTGGAAATTTTACCAAAAGGTATTTTACAGTAGAGGTTAAAGGCAAGAATGAGTTCTTCCTCGCTCCAATTAGGATTACGCATTCTAGTTGAGTTAGGTCGTTTAGGTTCTATCAAAAGTAACAAAAAATCATAATAAACTCATCCACATACTAAACTCTTACTATCAATATAAAAGTTCGAAATACACGTCGTAATAATACTTATTATGTAGCATTCCCCTTATTTTCTCCCGATCCGCACAAAATAATTTGTTACCAAAACCATAATGTAATTCATAAAAAATCCCTTTCTGCAAGAACAAAAAGGAAACTTAATTATAGGGGTTTGCATGGTTTTAAAATCCTTGACTGGCACCGATTATAATAGCAATTACAATACCAATTGGGTACATGGCTAACATCACAATGGTAAAAATTCCTATGAACTTGTAGTGCGATTTTAAATATTTCATCGACTCGCTTAGGGTAGCTGAACTACGCGAAATAAGGGCCGCCTTCGCCTTATTCGAAAAGCTAAGCAGAAAATAAATTGGGATGCAGTAAAGGAGAGCAATTAGTAGATAAACCAATCCCAATAGACTCATAGGGAATGGCATCATACTCCCCATTGTTCCTGCAAATGCAAATATAATAACAGCGATCAAAACCATAATTCCCATAAAAACGAATCCGACAATGGAGAGAAACTTTGCCCACTTACTGGTTTCACGCAAGTACAATTCGGCCTGAGCTTCTAAGAGTAATTCATTCTTACTTTCAGTGTTGTCTAATTTTTCCATAGATTAAATAATTTGCTTTATGATTTCAATTGAGTTATCTAAGTTATCTTTTATTTTAAAAGCACGGAATGAAAACAAGCAAATTGAAAAAAATTATGCTTGATCTACTTTTATGTTTGAAGAAATTTTTATTGATTTTCAAACTGAGAACCTTTTCAAATACATGTTTGGGTATTACTTTTCCCTATTTTACCTACAAACAACACAACTATAAGTTAGTATTTTACAAACTCGATTTGTAGCAAAAAAGAGAGCTTCCGATGTCTTGTGTTCGATCATCAAAAGCTCAAAAATATGGATGCAGTATAAATTTAGTTATTCTATGAACAATTATAAATCATTAACTTTTTTATACCAGGTAATCTCATCGCCCTGATACATAAATTTGTCCTCGAGGGTAAAACCAAGCTTATCTAAAATATGTTGCGATTTCACATTACTAATCAGAGTCATACTGAAAATTTCAGTAAATTTTAGTTCTGTAAAAGCATAACGAATAGCAGCTTTAGTAGCCTCGGTAACATATCCTTTTCCCCAATATTTTCTCAACAATCTAAATTTTAGATTATAAAAATCATGTTGACCGTTTTCATTTTCCTTTTCAAATTTAAAACCAGTCCAACCTACAAAATTTCCCGATTCTTTTTCTACAATGGCCCAACGACCTATGCCAATGTTTTTGTACTGATCGCGAATCGATTCAATCATTTTTTTACTTTGTGCAAGAGTACGGATGGGTTTACGACCTAAGAACTTATAAACTTCTGGGTCGGAATCCATCTCAAACATACTTTCAGCATCAGATGGTTGAATTTCTCTAAGAAATAGGCGCTCGGTTTCAAATAGTATTTTCATTGGTTTTCTCCTTTATTTAAATCAATAACAATATGCGTCTTAATCTCGTACATATCCAGCATTTGTCCAAATATTTCGTCAATAAAATCATAATTTAAAATGAAGACCCCATAATTTATCTTCTTTGATAACAAAAAAGCGATAATCCGTGAGAATTATCGCTTCCTGTTTACTACTAATTATCTTTAAATAATAATTATTATTTCTTTGTGAACTTACACGTGTTTTAAAATATCCTCCAAATTCTCAAATTTGGTTTTGTAATCGTTCATCGCATGAGTAATCACTTCCTTGGCTTCATCTGCCCCATAAATATGAGTAATTTCGGCCTCACTATCCAAACCTGGCATATCTTTATAAGTCAAAAAATAATGTTTCAAACGACCTACAACAACTTCAGAACAATCCGAAATATCCCTGTATGAGCCATAAGTCGCATCATTATCTAAAACTGCAATGATTTTATCATCGGCCTCGTTGCCATCAATCATTCGAAAACCACCAATAGGTCTCACCTCAGCAATAATATCGCCATGCGAAATTACTTTTTCGGTTAGCACACAAATATCCAAAGGATCCAAATCTCCTTCAATGCCTTCTTTACCCGATTTCTGGCTACAATAATTTCCTACCAAATGTCCACAATAAGTCTGAGGTAAAAATCCATACAAAGCTGGTACAACATTCGAATATTTCTGAGGACGATCAATCTTCAAGTAACCACTAGTCTTATCCACCTCATATTTAACTGTATCAGTAGGAACCATTTCAATAAAAGCCATTACCGAATTCGGTGCATCATCTCCTACATCAATACCATGCCATGGATGAGATTTGTAACGCAATCCCAATAATCTTGCGATAGGATCATTCAATTTATTTCCCATAGTAACTGTTTCTTTTAAAGCCTTGTTTTTAGCACAAGAATCTTAATTCTTTAGTTAAACAAATGTAACAAAACAATGGAAAAAACGCAGCAATCGGCTTTTTCTTTTCCCTTATTTCTCAAAATTGAGTGATTTACGCCATTATTTATTGGGGATTCCTTCCTTTCTGTCGGTCGGGTTTTTCATTCCAAATCCTCAGCCATGAACTCTCGCCAAATCACACTGCGGACTTTCCTTTTTCAATCCCGAAGCCAAACATCCATGCAAAAAATAAGGCTGCTACAATTTAACAATCAGAAAGTTTCCTGTTCAATACCTATGATTTGTTTTTGGGACAATACTACAGAACAAAACACATATTCACAAGCCATTCACTACAAAAAAGGGCATGCCATAGCATGCCCTTACTGATTCAAAAAAAATACAATTGGTAATAATAATTATCATTCCCAATTATCTTTCACCCTCCCCATCCGTCACGATCCAAACTTCGGTACTGAATGGCTTCAGCCAAATGATCGGTTTCAATATTTTCTGAGCCTTCTAAATCGGCAATAGTACGCGAAACTTTCAAAATACGATCGTAGGCCCTGGCTGATAAACCCACTTTTTCCATGGCCGTTTTTAACAATGCATTCCCCGCCTCGTTGGGCTGGCAATATTTACGCAATAACTTCGAACTCATTTGAGCATTACAATGAACACCTGGCTGATCTGCAAATCTTTTCTCCTGAATTTGTCGGGCTTTTTCAACCCTTGCACGAATCACCTCACTTTTTTCAGCCAAACGTTTTTCCGATATTTTTTCAAAAGATACAGGAACTACTTCTATGTGAATGTCTATTCGATCCAACAGGGGACCGCTAATCTTACTTAAGTATTTTTGAACCATTCCTGGCCCGCACACACAATCTCTATCTGGATGATTGTAATAACCACATGGACAAGGGTTCATGGAAGCAATCAGCATAGTACTAGCTGGATATTCTACCGTAAATTTGGCTCGCGATATGGTTATGGTTCTATCCTCGAGTGGTTGACGCATTACTTCTAAAACTGTGCGTTTAAATTCAGGCAGCTCGTCTAAAAAAAGCACTCCATTATGCGCTAAACTTATCTCTCCTGGCTGCGGATAAGTTCCACCACCTACCAAGGCCACATCTGAAATAGTATGATGCGGACTCCGGAAAGGACGTTGCGTCATAAGGGCACTATTTTTTTCCAAGGTTCCAGCAACCGAATGAATTTTTGTAGTTTCCAAAGCTTCCTGTAGAGTAAGTGGAGGAAGAATACCTGAAATCCGCTTGGCCAACATGGTTTTACCAGCTCCCGGAGGCCCAATCATTATAATGTTGTGACCACCCGCAGCAGCTATTTCCAAGGCTCTCTTCACATTTTCTTGTCCTTTTACATCCGCAAAATCGTGTGGGAAACTATTCAAATGTGCATAAAACTCAGCTCGTGTATCGACCTCGGTAGGAGGAATCTCGAGTTTTCCTTGTAAAAAGTCGATTACCTCTTTTATATTCTCGGCCCCAATTACATTCAACTTATTCACCACTGCAGCTTCGCGAGCATTGGCCTTTGGCAGAATTAATCCTTCAAATCCTTCTTCGCGAGCCTGAATGGCCATGGGCAAAACGCCTTTAATAGGAACCAAACTACCATCCAGCGATAATTCGCCCATTATAATGTATTTATCAAGAACTTCGCAGTTTATTTGTTCGGTAGCAGTTAATATGGCTATGGCCAAAGGCAGATCATAAGCCGATCCTTCCTTTCGAATATCGGCAGGTGCCATATTAATTATTATTTTTTTGCCGGGAATTTTATAACCTACTTCGCGCAAGGCGGAATCTATTCGCTGCTGACTTTCTTTTACGGCATTATCGGGCAATCCGACAAGAGAAAAACGAACTCCTGGGAAAACATTAACCTCAATTGTAATTGTAGTTGCATGAATACCATACACTGCACTCCCATAGGTTTTAACAAGCATATCAGTGAGTTTAACTAATGAACCAAATGATTTTATTAATATAACAATAATATCAAAACTAACCAAAACATAATTCCAATTATAGAATAATGTCCATTCACATTTGAGCATAAAAAAAAGATGCCAAATCGACATCTTTTCTGTATGGGACAGGTCGGTTAATTTCATTCTGTCCATTATCATAAGGCTTCGCTATGAAAAACGGCACCAATTTTTACACGTACTTCATTTTTGATTCAATGTATTGAATTAAGCAGTGAATTACCTTGATATGAATTTCCTGCACCCGATCGGAATACTGCATCCATGGCACCCGAATTTCTATGTCGCAAAGACTCGCCATTTCTCCTCCCGATTTACCAGTTAAGCCCACCACAATCATTTCTTTTTCCTTGGCAGCAGTTATGGCATTAATAATATTCGCTGAATTTCCCGAAGTACTAATTCCAAGCAAAACATCTCCTTTTTGCCCCATTCCTTCCACATATCTCGAAAAAATATAATCGAAACCATAATCGTTGGCCACGCAGGTAATATGACTTGGGTCGGAAATGGCAACGGCTGGCATCGAAGGTCTATCCTTGCGAAAACGTCCGGTCAACTCTTCGGCAAAATGCATGGCATCGCACATCGATCCACCATTTCCACAAGAAATCACCTTACCTCCTGCTTTTAGTGAACTTAGCATTGCCTCTCCAGCTTTTTCAATAGCCGAAAAATTTTGTTCATCGCTTATGAATTCATTCAAAACTTTTTGTGCATCCAAAAAGCTTTCTTTTATATCTTTTATACTCATCTTCTTCAAATTTTACTCAAAAGTATAAAAAAAAGCAATGAGAATCATTCTGCAACTGGCTTTTACCTGATGGTGGTACTTCCCATACTTTTTTAGTAAGTTTATAATCTAAACCTTTACTTAATTTATTCCATGAGTACGCTCCAAGATCAACTCTACGAAATTATATTCGAAGCCGACACTCGAATAGGAAAAATATTTGACCTAGCCTTGCTTATCGTCATTCTCTTAAGTATCCTTCTGGTAATCTTAGAAAGTGTACCTTCCATTGAAAGAGATTATCATTCTCTACTAAAAATATCCGAATGGATTATTACCGGCATTTTCACCATAGAGTACATTCTTCGAATTTGGATCGTTGAAAAACCCAAAGCCTATATTTTTAGTTTTTATGGCATTATCGATTTGCTCTCTGTTCTTCCTACTTACCTCGGTCTTGTAATAGCAGGAACACATGGATTCATGGTAATTAGAGCTCTACGTTTGCTTCGGGTTTTTCGGATTTTAAAACTCAATAGATACACCAAAGAAGGTGCCATCCTCGTTCGAGCACTTCGCCAAAGTCGAATCAAAATATCTGTCTTCCTTTTTGCTGTACTCACCTTAGTTATTATTATTGGCACCATCATGTATTTGATAGAAGGCAGTGAAAATGGATTCACCAGCATTCCGAGAGGTATTTATTGGGCGGTAGTAACTCTTACTACCGTTGGCTATGGCGACATATCTCCTGCTACATCACTGGGACAATTTTTTGCTAGCATAGTCATGATCATAGGTTATGCCGTTATTGCCGTACCTACCGGAATTGTTACCGCCGAACTCACCAAGCAATCATCAAAAGAAAAGTCGAATCAGGTATGCCCAAATTGCTTGGCCGAAGATCATGCTGAGGATGCTGCTTATTGCAGTCATTGTGGACACAAATTAAACAAATAAGCTTTTATTCATTGATTTACTATCCTTTTCCACCTTTATATTTTAGAATCTTTTAACAGATGGATCTGGACTTTTCGAAAAAAAAAGTCCGGAAAAATTCGGTATATTTGTACGTCTTTTGACAAAAAGTATTGCTTTTGCTGATTCTTTTGGCTTCTTACTGAAACTTTTTATAATTTAAGTAACAAAAGTATCTTCATTATACCTACAACAACACTTTAACTGGTATAAAACATTTTATCATGGGATTTACAAGTTTTTTTAATAAACCTGAACACAAGAGATTTAATATTCAACCCAGATATTGGGATCCTGCAAAAGAGGAAAGAGAAGACCGGGAAAGAAGGATTCGCGCAGAAATGGGATTGAAGGATGAAAATGAACAATACATTCCCAACATAAAAGGACGAATGAAAAGTGAATTGCGTCATGGAAAATTTGATTCAAATGGCGCAAGAAATAAGTCGAACATTAGATTGCTGCTAATTTTTGTCTTGCTTTCATTTGCAGCCTACATTTACCTTTACGGATGGGATGGAGTCCTTTAAATTTCTCCTTTCATAAATTTATTCTAGTCTTTTTTGATCAACTGAAAACAGACTGTTTAGATTTTACCGAACACATTACAAAAAATTAAACATTACAAGTAGAAATTTATATGTCGGATTTGATACAGATTCTGCCTGACAACGTAGCCAATCAGATTGCTGCAGGTGAGGTAGTTCAAAGACCAGCGTCAGTTGTGAAAGAACTTGTGGAAAATGCCATTGATGCTGGAGCTAACTCTATAAAAATCAACTTGAAAGATGCAGGAAGAACTCTCATTCAAGTAATAGATAACGGGTGTGGCATGTCGGTTACCGATGCACGCCTTGCTTTTGAACGTCATGCAACTTCTAAAATCCGAAAAGCAACTGATCTTTTCGCGATTCGTACCATGGGGTTTCGTGGTGAAGCACTTGCCTCGATTGCGGCCATTGCCAACGTGGAACTAAAAAGTAAACGCACCGAAGATGAATTGGGTACGCACATAAAAATTGATGGCTCCGAACTACTTTCTCAAGAAGCTTCTGCTTGTAGCGATGGTAGCAATTTTATTGTAAAAAACTTATTCTTTAATGTTCCTGCACGCCGAAAATTCTTAAAAGCCAATTCCACCGAGCTTCGCAATATATTAACCGAATTTCATCGGATTGTACTTTCACATCCCGAAATTTCATTTCAGCTTATTCACAACGATAGCGAAATTTACAACCTCCCAACTAGTCATATCCGCCAACGAATTATCAATGTTTTTGGCAAGAGTATGAACCAAAGATTAATTAGCATTAGCACCAACACTAGTATTGTTAATTTAACTGGCTTTATTGGCAAACCTAAAAATGCCAAGAAAAATCTGGGAGAACAATTCTTTTTTGTGAACAACCGTTACATGAGGCATCCTTATTTCCACAAAGCCATTATGCAGGCTTACGATAAAATATTGCCTCCTGAAACCATTCCACCATATTTCATCTTTTTCGAAGTCGATCCAAAAATTATTGACATAAACATTCATCCTACCAAAACAGAAATTAAATTTGAGGATGAAAGAGCCATCTACCAAATCATTCAGGCATCCATTCGCGAAGCTTTGGGAAAATTTAATATTGTTCCTTCCATCGATTTTGATGAAGACAACAGCTTAGAAATTCCAGTAGCAGGTAGTAATACCGAAGTTGAAGCTCCTATGATTAAGGTAAACCCTGAGTTTAATCCTTTTGAAGCTGATTCGAACTACAATCCTTTTGATGGTGAAAAAAGCTATAATCCTTTTGACGAGGAACGAAAATCTTTTGAATCAAACCAATTCTATCAGGAATTTAAAGCCAAAACTCCTCCTCCTGAAAGCCCAACAGCAAGAAAAGTAGTTCCTGAAAAATGGGAAACTTTATACGAAGAGCCTAAAAAACGAGAGGCGGATGAAAAAATAAATCAAGCAGCCATTCAGCGGGAAAATATCCCAGATTACTTTCAGCCTCAAGCCCAAAAACAACCCGTGGCACAAAAAAGGTTAGAGCCTCAGGAGAAAATCCAAAAGGCCAAGAATTTTTTCCAGCTGAAAAACAAATACATCCTCACGCCCATTCGCTCTGGTCTCATGATCATTGATCAGCGCAAAGCACACGAACGTATTTTGTTTGAAAAATTCATCAACTCACTTGAAAATCATCAGGGAATTGCACAACAGACTCTATTTCCACAAACCATAGAGTTAAATGCCTCTGATTACACTCTTTTGCAGGTTATTTTGGAAGATGTAAAAGCTTTAGGTTTTGATATTCGAGAATTTGGCAAAAAAACCTTTGTAATTAATGGTACTCCAGCCGATATTCAGAACTCTGATCCGAAAGAATTGGTAGAAAACTTACTCGCAAATTACAAATCAAACCAAATGGATGTGAAGCTAAAAATTCGAGAGAACCTGGCTAAATCATTGGCTAAAGCTTCGGCATTAAATTATGGAAAAACCCTTTCGAACGAAGAAATGAGTTCCATTATCGATCAGCTTTTCGCCTGTGCAACACCCAATTTTACGCCCGATGGGAAGCCAATTATTTCTGTTCTTGAATCACAAGAACTAGAGAGCAGATTTAAATAAGGTGACATTCTGTCCTGAATTTACCAATCTTTTCTCGCCAAAAATAAATGGTCTAACTATTGTTAGCTAATAATAAATCTTAAAATAAATTTGAATGAGTCAGTTTAGATCTCCTATACTTAATTTACCTCCGGTTGTAAAAAACCTAATTATAATAAATGTTTTAATGCTTTTAGGAAGCATGATCATAGGCGGCAGCTTTGGTTTTGATTTCGACAACCTATTGGCACTGCACTTTCCGGCATCGGAATATTTCAAACCACACCAATTCATTACCCACATGTTTATGCATGGTGGAATAGGCCACTTGTTTTTTAATATGTTCGCTTTATTCATGTTTGGTAGGGTATTGGAAGAGGTTTGGGGACCAAAGAGGTTTTTACTCTACTATATGGTTACCGGTCTTGGAGCTGCTGCACTTCACACTTTTGTAGGATGGCTAGATTACTCGTCGATGAAAGCTGCTGCAAACGCTTTTGCGAACACTCCAACACCAGATTTAATGCTCCAATTTATTCGTGAGCACATGGGCGCTGTACAACCTTGGGTAACCGATTTTGTAAATAGCTGGGCCGAGAATCCAAGCAATTCCTACGACATACAAAAGGCCACTGCCATGGTCAATCGAATGGTAATAGAAAATATTAATGTTCCAACAGTTGGTGCTTCCGGAGCTGTATTTGGCATTCTGTTGGCCTTTGGTATGTTATTCCCAAATACCGAATTAATGCTTTTATTTCCGCCCATTCCAATCAAAGCAAAATATTTTGTAATTGGATATGGTATTATCGAATTGTTTATGGGCGTTCAACATTCGAGTGGCGATAATGTTGCCCATTTTGCTCACTTAGGTGGAATGCTTTTCGGTTTTATCCTGATAAAGTACTGGCAAAAAAATTCGAAACGGTTTTATTAATAGTTAAATGTTTGAGTTTTCATGAGCATGAATTTCAACAATCCATATCAGTCTTACTCCCATCAAAACATTTGGGACGGAATTAAAGACTCGTTTAAAGAAGGAAGTAATTTAACCAAACTGATTTACGTCAATTTTGCTGTATTTCTATTGGTTAAAATTGTAGGCGTATTAAGTTTTCTTTTTAATCTTGAAAGCGCTCAAGTTCCTTTTCTTGTTTACTGGTTATCGGTACCTGCAGAAACAAGTGCTCTTTTAAGTAGACCGTGGACAATATTTAGCTATATGTTTTTGCATGAAGCATTTCTACATATCCTTATGAATATGCTTTGGTTGTTTTGGTTTGGTCGTATTTTCCTAAGCTATCTTGATCAAAAAAAGCTGGTAAGCATATATATTTTAGGTGGTTTAACTGGTGCCGCTACCTACATTTTTGCTTACAACTTATTCCCCGTATTCGAAAGTGCTCGATTTGGATCTTATGCTTTGGGAGCATCGGCATCGGTAATGGGAATTGTTTTTGCAACAGTAGCCTATGCCCCAAACCATTCTGTTCGCCTTATGTTTATCGGAGATGTGAAAATTAAATACATCGCCTTATTTTTTATTGCTACCGATATTTTAAGCATTCCAATGGGAAATGCAGGTGGTCATATTGCTCATTTGGGAGGCGCTTTTTATGGCTGGCTTTTCATCAATCAGCTACGGAATGGAAAAGACATTTCTTCTGCTTTTACCTCTCTCTTCGATTCTTTTTTGGGATTGTTTAAAACTCGCAAAATGAAAGTGAGCTATAAAAAAACCACCAATATGGATGATAAGGAATACAATAAAAACAAGAAAAAAAAACAGGAACATTTGGACCAGATTCTTGAAAAAATAGCCAAATCAGGCTACGATAGCCTTAGCAAAGAAGAAAAAGAAATCCTTTTTAAAAACAGTAATCAGAAATAATAGTTTGAAGAATTTTCTGCACAAATCCCTAGTCGTATTTAGCTTGATATTTTCAGGCTCGCTTCTATTTTCCTATTTGGCCGCCCATATTAACCCAAGTAATTTTTGGCTGCCAGCCTTTTGGGGATTGGCTTATCCATACATACTTGCTGTTAATATATTATTTGTAGTGTATTGGATTTTTAGAAAAAGATGGAGTTTTCTACTGCCGCTTATCGCCATAGTAATTGGTTATCAATCCTTATCGAATTTTATTCAATTTTCCTCTACCAAAGATCCATTGGAAAAGGAAAATACAATTGGTGTACTCAGTTATAATGTTAGATCCTTTGATCATTACCAATGGACTAAAGATGTAAATACGCCAAAACACATTGTTCAACTGGCTAAAAATTCTAAATCGGAAATTATTTGTTTTCAGGAATTTAGAACTACTTCATCTGGATTACTCTCTACCTATAATCTAAAAAAGGAATTAAATACTAAATATTCCTTTCGGAGCAAGCATGAAAATGGAAATGCTATATTTTCTCGCTATCCGATTACACATCATGGAGAGATTGAGTTTGATAAAGGCAATTTGTGTTCTGCAATTTTTACAGACATTCAAATAGGAAAAAAAATGCTTAGAGTGTACAATCTTCACCTGGAATCGAATCGCTTTGTAGGTAAAAATTATCAATTCATTAATAAAAAGAAATTCAAGGGCGACGAGCAGGAGTTAGATGAGATCAAAGACATTTCGTTTCGCTTGCGTTACGCATTTATCCGCAGAGCAAAACAAGCGCAAATTATTCGTGCTCACATTGATAAATCGCCTTATCCTACAATTGTTTGTGGGGATTTTAACGATACACCACAATCTTTTACTTATGCTTACTTACTAGACGATTTTAAGGATTGTTTTAAAGAACAGGGAATTGGTATCAGCACTACCTATGTGGGCGATTTCCCTTCCTTCAGAATAGATTACATTCTGCACGATGAAAAGATAGAATGTCTTAAATACAATCGAATCAAAAAACGACACTCGGATCATTATCCCATATATTCAGTACTCTCATTTACCGAATAGCTAATGATTCAGAATCACCTGATACTTTCTCTGCGAAACATAAATATTATAATCCTGAGTTTGATACTTAGCCACAATATTAAGTGTAGTATCCAGAACAAGTCCATGAGTGTAAGGAATTTCAATTCGAACCGATCCGCTTTTGGAATAATGAGCTTCAACCCGAAAGGGAATGTATTGATCATCCATTAAATCAGTCAAATAAAAAATCACATTCTTAGAATAATTACTAAGAGAAAGCATCAAAACAATAAAATCATCCTTTATAAATTTCTGTACTTCTATATTTGGATATAGGATTCGCAAGCTACCATCTCGCTTGTACTCTTGTAAGCCAATTCCTGCTTGTCCCTGTCGATAGGGCGTTTCTGCCCAAAGCTTGCCATTGGGATAGTATTTTAACTGAACACCGTCCTTCTCACCTTTGTGATAAGGAGTTAAACTGTACAATTTTCCGTTTTTATAAAATTTTTTAGCAAAACCATGCTTTTCATCATCCACGTACATAATCTCATCGCTTAATTCGCCTGAGGAATAGTAAATTTTGCAAACTCCATTTTTCACACCATTTTGGAAAGTAACTTCGCTTGATAATCGATTCGATTCATCGTACTGTTTATGAACTCCATCAGTACGTTCCGTTTCCTCATAACCTGTCAACTGCTCACTTTTTGGTTCACAAGCAAACAGAAAAATTAACAGTAAAAGAAAGCTCGAAATTTTCATTTTCTATCACCTAGCTTAGTATCAACAATAGATGTAAGCAGCCTAAAAAAGGATACGACATACTATAAAAATAACCTAAAGCCATCGAAGATGAAAATTATTTGTCGACTAATAAGCAGTTTCAAATAAAAAGAAAGTGGACTTTTCAGTCTACACAAGGATTTGGGAGGAATGATTTACATCATTTTTTTTCGCTTCAACAAATAAGCTTGAAGAACCGAATGAAACTCTTCACGAATATCAGCCTCGAAGTAATCAATGGATAACTGTCCGCATAATAATTTCAATTCGTTAAAAAAATTTTTCTGTTTTCGAATGTACTGTTCCCTAATATTCAAAGGGTTTAATTTAATACTCTCGCCACTTTCCAAATCGATAAACTCACTGGGACGATTGGCGAAATTAAATTCATTTTCGAACTCCATGTCACGAATGGAAAACAACAATACTTCGTGCTTATTAAAACGCAAATGCTGCAAAGATTCTACAATTTTCCGAGGACTTTCCCCACCCATAAAATCGGAAAATACAATCACTAAAGAACGCTTATGAAGACTTTCTGCCAAAATATGCAGAGTATCTGAAATTTTGGTTTCCCGATTTGTAGCAATTCCCTCCTGATGATAAACTTTTGTGAGGTGAGCATAAATTAACTGTGCATGAACAGAAGACAATTTAGCAGGTGTGAGAATATCAATGACATTGGAAAAAGTGCACAAACCCACTGCATCTCGCTGTTTCCGCAAAAGATGAACCAAAGCTGCAGCACAAAGCACCGAATAGCCTAATTTGGTTTGATGATTTTGCTCGTAAGGGAATAACATGGAAGAGGAGGTATCCAAAACAATATGAGCTCTTAAATTTGTCTCTTCCTCGAATTGTTTAACGAATAGCTTATCGCTACGCGCATACAATTTCCAATCGATATGTTTGGTGGATTCTCCTTTATTATAAAGTCGATGCTCGGCAAATTCAACCGAAAATCCATGGTAGGGACTTCGGTGCAAGCCAATTAAAAATCCTTCGACTATCTGTTTAGCCAATAGCTCCAGATGATCGAATTCTTCAAATTGTATGAGATCTGCAAGTTGCTTCAACCTGAATTAGTTTAAAAAATAAGAAACGAAAAAGGGCATAGAAAGAGACTCTCTATGCCCAAATATCTTGATATTAATTCTTATAGTAAAGAATCAATTTTTTCAGCCAAACTTGATTTTGGAACTGCTCCAACTTGTTTGTCAACAATTTCGCCACCTTTAAAGAAAAGGATGGTAGGAATGTTACGAATTCCATATTTTGCAGAAGTAGCAGGGCAACTATCAACATCCATTTTTGTAACAACAACTTTCCCATCATAATCAGTAGATAATTCATCTACAATTGGGCCAACCATTCTACATGGACCACACCATTCTGCCCAGAAATCAACCAATACAGGTTTATCTGATTTCAACACAACTTCCTCGAAATTAGTATCGTTTACTGCAATTGTCATGGTAATCTATTTTTAAGTTTTTTATTTTTTTATCATTAACTCGTGCAAGTTAATTAATTTTGAATTCAATATCAGAATTATTTTTGAAATATTCTATCAATTCACTAGAAAGGTTTACCCTACAAGTTCTTGAGAACATTTTTACTCTCACATTTCTCTCATCGGAAATTACAAAATTTACCTTCAAATTCCCTTTACTTTCCTCCATACAACTAGCCATTTCTGTAACTAATTCATTGGTAAGGCTACTTACCGGAATCTTAATAGTAACCTCTTTCACTCGTTTCTCCATTACCTCGGAAAGCAAGTTGATCCCTTTTATTTTGTACTCTAATTCGGTTGAATCTCTTGGCCAACTTCTGGTTTGAACTCTCCCATTTATAAATATCGATAAACCTTCGATAAAATAATTACTGTATTCTACGAAATCTTTAGCAAAGAAAGCCATTTCAAACGAACCTGTGAAATCTTCAATGTTAACAATTGCAAAAGGATTGCCATTTTTTGTTGTTCCCCGACGAATGGCAGTTACCATTCCTGCAATGTTAATATCCTTATCTTTAAAACTTGCCAACTCTGATGACAATTGTGTTAAGGTAGCATTACAAAAGGAATCAATCTCCATTCTGTAATCATCAAGTGGATGAGCTGACAGATAAATTCCGATTAATTCTTTCTCCTTATTCAAACTTTCCAGCTTGTTCCACTCAGCACATTCAGGAACTTTTGGAGGTGTTACCACATAATCGTCAACATCACCAAATAAAGTTTGTTGCGAGTTGTTCTTCTCAGCTTGCAATTTATTCCCATATCTCACCAAACATTCCATAAAGGTCACATCGTTTTCATCTGGATGAAAATACTGACTTCGTTTTAATCCGAAGCTATCGAAACCTCCCGACATAGCAAGATTTTCAAGTGTTCTCTTGTTTACCGACCGTAAGTTAACACGCTCAACAAAATCAAAAATATCTTTGAATGGGCCTTTTTTTCTTTCTTCGATAATATCATTCACCGCCTGCTCTCCTACACCTTTAACCGCTGCCATTCCAAAACGAATTGCCCCTTCTTTGTTTACGGTAAAACGCGCATAAGATTCATTCACATCGGGACCTAAAACAGGCATCTCCATACGCCTGCACTCATCCATAAAAATAGTTACTTTCGCGATATCGGATAAGTTACGACTAAGCACTGCCGCCATAAATTCAGCAGGATAATGTGCTTTGAGGAAACCCGTTTGGTAGGCAATGTAAGCGTAGCAAACCGAGTGAGACTTATTGAACGCATATTTAGCAAATGCCTCCCAATCCGACCATATTTTTTCAATCAGCTTATCAGCCTTCACATTATCATTGCCAACACCTTCCATAAACTTAGGATTGTCGTGACAACCATTGATAAACTCCACCTTAAGCTTATCCATCATGGCAATCTGCTTTTTTCCCATCGCCTTACGCAAGGTATCCGACATGCCTCGGGTAAATCCTCCTAAGGCACGAGATTGAAGCATAACTTGCTCCTGATAAACCGTAATACCATAGGTATCTTTCAGATAATCTTCCATAATTGGATGATCGTATGCAATCTCCTCCTCCCCATTCTTACGTTTAATGAAAGAAGGAATATATTCCATAGGTCCTGGTCGATACAAAGCATTCATGGCAACCAAATCTTCAAAACGATTTGGTTTTAGTGCACGAAGATGCTTTTTCATTCCTGGCGACTCAAACTGGAATATTGCAGTTGTTTCTCCATGACTAAACAGTTGAAAAGTCTCTTCGTTCTCGAGATCTACATTATTGATATCAATATCAATACCTCTGGAAAGCTTAACATTGGCCAGAACTTCTTTAATGATAGACAAGGTTTTAAGACCTAAAAAGTCCATTTTTAACAAACCAATATCTTCCACAAAACGACCATCGTATTGAGTAGTTAATAATTCCTCTCCTTTCGTTGGCATTACAGGCAAATGCTCATCCAGCGGATTCTTTCCAATGAGAATACCACAGGCGTGTACTCCTGTTTGTCTTATGGATCCCTCTAACGCTTCGGCAAATTTAATTGTTTGAGCAATAAGAGGATTGGAAGAATCTTTTTCTTCGAGCAGAGCAGGTTCTTCTTCATATGCTTTTTTAAAGCTCATTTTAGGCGCTTCGGGCACCAATTTAGTCAGACGAATAGCTTCCGATAGATCTAAACGCAATACACGTGCGACATCCTTTATGGAGCTTTTGGTAGCCATACTCCCAAAGGTACATATATGAGCTACTTTATCGTGTCCATATTTCTCGGTTACATAATCCAATACTTCTTGTCGCCCATCGTCATCAAAGTCGATATCTACATCGGGCATTGAAATACGATCGGGATTTAGAAAACGCTCAAACAGCAAATCGTATTTAATAGGATCAACATCGGTAATTCCTATGCTATAAGCCACTACGGCACCTGCCGCCGATCCACGTCCTGGGCCTACAATTACTCCATTATTTTTCGCCCAATTAATAAAATCTTGAGTGATAAGGAAATAACCAGGGAAACCCATTGTTTTAATGGTATTTAACTCAAATCTTAGGCGTTCAATTACGTGATCTTCGGGCACTTCGCCATAACGTTTTTTAGTCCCTTCGAATGCCAAATGTTCCAGGTAGTCTGACTCTAACTTAATTGAGATTACTTTATCGTAGCCCCCCAATTTTTCGTAGCGTTCTTCTTCAAACTCCTCAATAAGAGCTGACTCGTCGTATTTCTTTTTATAGTCTTCAATTGTTCCAAACTCTTCAGGAATAGTAAAAGAAGGCATAATGGGATTTGCATCCAATTCAAAAGCTTCTATTTTTTCAGCAATTTCCATCGTATTAGCAAGAGCATCAGGCACATCAGCAAAGAGCTCATTCATCTCTTCTGTTGTTTTGAACCATTCCTGCTTGGTGTATCTCATTCTTGTGGGATCATCGTAATCGCGCCCAGTATTTAAGCATACCAAAACATCATGAGCTTCGGCATCTTCGGCATTCACAAAGTGCGAATCGTTGGTAGCAATCACTTTAACACCAAGCTCAGCTCCCAATTGGCGAATGACCTTATTCACTCTCACTTGGTTTTCCCAAACATCGCTCTTCAAACGCGGATCATTGTTGGGGTGGCGCATGATCTCTAGATAATAATCCTGATCAAACACATCCTTGAACCAAAGAATTGTTTCTTTAGCCTTATTGATATTACCAGCCATAATGTGCTGGGCCACTTCCCCTCCAAGACAGGCGCTGCTAACAATAAGTCCTTCGTTATATTCTTCCAGTAAATCTTTGTCAATACGAGGTTTATAGTACATTCCATCGATGTGAGCAATGGATATTAATTTCAAGAGATTCTGATATCCTTTATAGTTTTTAGCCAGTAAAATAATGTGATAACCCGAAGCATCGGTTTTAGATTCTTTCCTCAAATGGCCACGTTTTGCCATATAAGCTTCCACACCAAGTATTGGTTTGATTCCTGCTTTACTACATGCAACATGAAACTCTTTTACACCAAACATACTGCCGTGATCGGTTATTGCTGCAGCTGCCATACCATCTTCTTTCGCTTTGGCAGCAATACTTCCTGTTCTAGCGGCTCCATCAAGAATGGAAAACTGTGTGTGAACATGTAAATGCACAAACGCTTGTGGAGAAATATTTTTTACTGCCTCTTTCCTCTTGCGCTCTTCTTCCTCAATGGAAATTTCATCAAAAGCAGTATTAACCTTAAAAGATTCGTACTTGATTCCCACCAGATCGATAGGACTTGGGTTGTTCTGAATAAAAGCCTGAATTTCTTCGTTGGACATAATCTGAAAGTCGGATGTTAATCCTTGAACTCGAATCAACTCAAGAAAACAACGAGAAGTAGCTTCCACATCGGCCGCAGCATTATGAGCTTCGGCAAAGGGAACACCAAACAACTTCATGTGAAGTTCGGTAAGCGTAGGATTTTTAAGTTGACCTTTTCGCTTTAAATCGCAATATTCCTTACTGCCAGTCATGGTATCGAGGGCAGTAGAAGCAAGCAATATCTGTTCATCCATCTCGCAACGCAAGAGTTCACAGCCTACAATATTAATATCGAAAGAAACATTGTGTCCAATAATATACTTGGATTTCTTCACATCTTCCATAAAATCAAGAAGAGCCTCTTGGAGGGAAATTCCTTTTTCCAAAGCTATTTCTGTTGAAATACCATGCACCGCCACCACATCTTCCGGAATGGTATATCCTTCTGGTGTAATCACATGATTTTTAGCGAACAAAAAATTACCTTCTATATCGTGACATTGCCAAGCTAGCTGAACCATACGTGGCCAATTGTCAAAATCACTTAATGGTGCTTTCCATTTTTTAGGTAAGCCGGTGGTCTCGGTATCAAATATTAAAAACATCTCAGTATCAGAATTATTATCGTTCCGCCTTAAAAAAAGAGGCAGTTTGTGAAGATAAGGAATTTACAAAAAGAATTTAGCAAGGCAAAATTAGCAAATATCGACGTACTATTCTTTCTAAATTAAATAGATCTGCTTACTATCTCTGAAAGCCTGAGTGCTACCTGCTTACATATATGACTGTTAGACTTTAAAATAATCTTGTAGTGCTATTTTTTATCAGAAATAAAATAGGTATCTTTGTCGCGCTTATAAATCGTGGTATGTATACCACAACTTATTCATTTTTTAAAATAAAGTTATGCCAGTAAAAATTAGACTAGCTAGACACGGTCGTAAAAGAAACGCATTCTACCACATTGTGGTAGCAGATAGCAGATCACCACGTGATGGTAAATACATTGAGCGTATTGGATCTTACAATCCAAACACCAATCCTGCTACAATTAACTTGGATTTTGACAAAGCTATCAACTGGCTTGGAAACGGTGCTCAGCCTACTGACACTGCAAGAGCAATTTTATCATACGAAGGTGTTATGATGAAAAAACACTTGCTTGAAGGTGTGAAAAAAGGTGCTTTTGATGAAGCAGCTGCTGAAGTAAAATTCGAAGCTTGGAAAAAAGAAAAAGAAGCTAAAATCAATGCTAAGAAAGATGGTCTTTCTAAAAATGCTGAAGACGCTGCAAAAGCTCGTTTAGAAGCTGAAGCTAAAATTAGCGCTGACAGAGCAGAAGCTATCGCTAAGAGAATTTCTGATGCTGAAGCTGCTGCAAAAGCTGAAGAAGAAGCAAAAAATGCTCCTGCTGAAACTGAAGAAGGTTCAGAAGAAACTGAAGCTTAATATTGATTGCATGCTTAAAATAGAAGATTGTTACTTGGTCGGAACATTTACTAAAACTCACGGAGTTAAAGGCGAACTGGTTGCGAAAAAGAATAGCGAACTTCTTGAAAAAAATAAATTGGAATCAGTTCTTGTCGATATCGACGGTGGACTGGTTCCTTTTTTTATTCCTAAAAAGGGAATTACTCCTCGAAATCATTCCTCGGTTCGTATTGTTCTTGAAGACATGAATACCGAAGCCAAAGCACAACGATTTATTGGCTGTGACATTTACATTCCCATGAAAAATGCGCCCGATTTCGATGAAGAAGTTGAAGATTTTGATCCTAATTTGTTAATCGGGTTTCTTTATATTGATGAAGAAAAAGGAAAACTGGGAGAAATCGAAGACATTCAAGATTATTCGGGAAATATAGTGCTGGTCATTAACCTTAACGATCAGGAAGTTTTGATTCCTTTTGCCGGAGATCACTTCATTGAAATAGATGAAGAAAACAAAACCATCACTATGGAAACTCCTGATGGACTAATTGATATGTATTTGGAAGAATAGTTTCTTCTACAATCCCCTTTCTACTCCAATCATGTCGAATAAATCTGATTCGATTTTTAGCCAACTACTTCACTTTCGAACTCACGAATTCTAATTTTTAAAATATCAGGCACATTTATGCTTGCTCCTAATATTTTACTATAGGCAACCATTACCTGCGATGTTTTGGTTTTGATCTCTCCAGTTTTTAGATCTACGATATTTTGATAAACTCCGACACTTTTTGTGCCCATTCGAAAGATTTTTGTGTGCACTTCAATCTTATCTGTTAAGGTGATGGGTGACAAATAATCAATTTCGAGATGAGCTACGATTAATGCAGAGTCGTTCCAGTCAATCACCTCACCATATAATTGCTGAAAGTAATCCATACGCGCCAAATCGAGGTAACTCAACTGAACACCATTATTGGCATGACCTATTAAATCGATATCACCGAAGCGAATTTGTATTTTCTTTTTATGCTTAAATTCCATTCTGTTAATTTTTAATTCCTAGGGTCTTAAGATTTGAATTTCTCCCCCTAAACCAATTTTAATGATACTAGAAGCTTTGCCTTTTTCCATATCTTCTTGCCGATATTCCACAATATAATCCACTGCCTCTTTTATCTGCTCATCAATTTCATAAAAATTAGCTGGAGAAGCTTCACCACTGCGATTAGCTGAAGTTGAAACAATCGGTTTTTTAAACCTTTGAATCAATTTTTGAGTGAACTCTTCCTCAGTAATTCGAATGCCAATAGTTCCATCCGAATTGATTAAATTCGAAGCTAAATTTTTTGCTCCCGGATAAATCAAAGTCATGGGTTGATCGTTAGTATCAATCAAATCCCAAGCAATCTCTGGAACTTCATCTATGTAGGAATTCAAGCGATTAGGATTTTCCATTAGTACCAACATGGCTTTGGAATCTTCCCTATTCTTGATTTCATAAACTCTTTTTACTGCTTCAGGATTTGTTGCATCGCAGCCAATTCCCCAAATCGTATCGGTAGGATAGAGAATCACTCCACCTGATTTTAGTACTTCAAGAGCTTTATTTATGTCGTTATTCATGTTTTTTGAGAATGAGTATATTTCTAAATTGTTGATTTTAGAGCAAAATAGTCTAGAAACAAATGAGTAACCGATGTGAATCAATTACTCATTGTTATAATTTCATTCTTATTTAAACTACACGGCAACGTTGTACTCGCGCAATGCATCGTTCAAAGAAGTTTTTAAATTGGTAGAAGCCTTCCTTTTTCCAATAATTAAAGCACAAGGAACCTGATATTCGCCTGCTGGAAATTTCTTCACTCTTGTTCCTGGAATCACCACTGAACGAGCTGGAATATGACCTGTAAATTCTACAGGCTCATCACCAGTAACATCAATAATTTTAGTAGATCCGGTCAACACAACGTTTGCTCCCAAAACCACTTCCTTTTCCAAGTGAACACCCTCTACAACAATACAACGAGAACCAATAAAACAATTGTCTTCGATGATTACTGGTGCCGCCTGAATAGGTTCCAAAACACCACCAATACCAACACCACCACTTAAGTGAACATGTTTTCCGATTTGCGCACAAGAACCTACAGTTGCCCATGTGTCTACCATAGTACCTTCTCCTACATAAGCACCAATATTTACGTAAGATGGCATCATTACCACATCTTTTGAAATAAAGGCTCCATATCTTGCCACTGCATGAGGAACAACTCGAACTCCCAATTCTGCATAGTTGGTTTTCAATGCCATTTTATCGTGAAATTCGAAGGGGCCTACTTCAATGGTCTCCATTTTTCTCATAGGGAAATAAAGGATCACCGCCTTCTTAACCCACTCATTAACCTGCCATCCGTTGGCAAGCGGTTCGGCTGTACGAAGAATTCCTTTGTCAAGAAGTTCAATAACTTCTTCTATGTTTTTTTGCACTTCAGGAGTACTCAAAAGTGAGCGATCCTCCCATGCTGCTTCTATGCTTTCTTTCAAATTTTGGTACATAATCTGTTGTATCTTATCTGTTTTGGTTAATTTAGGTAACAAAACTACTTAAAAAAGTAGTAAAGTCGAAAGGTCAAAAGACTGAATGATCAAAAAGTTGGAACATATTATCAAAACTCGATTTATTATCAGTTTCAAATCATTTAATCAGGCAATTGTCTTATTTTTGAATCACAAAAAAACAATTGTTAAAATGACTAAGTCTTTCTTTCTTTCTCAAGTGGCTATCCATAAAAGCTGGATCCCTTTTCTTTCTAATAAAATCATTAATTTGCTTAAGGATATTGAAAAAAAAATCAATATTGAATCGTCGACTCCTAGCCCTCAACTAGTCTTACGGTTTTTAGAAATGGATTTGCATCAAATTCCGGTTGTTATTTTAGGTCAAGATCCTTACCCACAAAAAGGAATTGCCACTGGTCGAGCTTTTGAGGTAAATGGTTTACATTCCTGGCACGATAAATTTCGCAATGTATCCTTAAAAAATATTCTGCGCTGCTTATACAAAGTTGAAACTTGTGAAGAACGAAAATATTCAGAAATACTCCCTCATATTAACGAAGGAGATCGACTTTGTATGAAAGGAGATTTTAGTATACTGCCTCCTAATAGATTATTTTCATATTGGGCCGAACACGAAAACGTACTTCTCTTGAATACAGCCTTTACCTGCGAAATTGGAAAACCAAATTCACATGCAAAGCTTTGGGCTCCCTTTACTCAAGAGTTACTTGCCTACATAGCAGAAACTAATCTTGAAACCATATGGTTTTTATGGGGAAATAATGCACAGAAAATAATGACTAACATAATTACAAAAAATAAAATAGAAACAACTCACCCAATGATGTGTTATCAACGGGAAAATGACATTCTATTCGGAGAAGTAAACCCCTTTGAAAAAACAAACGAAATAATTAATTGGACTGGAAAATAGGACAATACAAGCAGTTTAAAATGGGTTAAACTGTGTTAAAAATCCTAAATAAATGATTTGTCTTTGGGAAACAAATATACCTTTGCTGCATAACCAAAAATTAATACTCTGTGAACAACTTAAAAACTAAGATTTTATTATTACCACTACTTTTTTTATCAATAATAAAAATCTCAGCACAAACAGACCAAACAGACCAAACATTTATTTTATCAGGAAAAATTATTGAACCAGAATCCAAGGAAGGAGTCGCCTATGCAAACATAACCATAGAAAACTCCTACACAGGAGTGATTTGTGACAGTTTAGGATTCTTCCGTCTGCAGGTTTATCCAAAGCAAAATTTAATTATTTCGGCTCTGGGCTTTCAGGAAAAAGTTTACACGTGTAGCGAAGAAATAAGCGAAAGTGAGAAATTTGTAGAAATTCCTCTTACTCGTACTAGTTTTATGATTAAAGAGGTTAGTGTTTATCGTCCTGGAACCTGGGCACAATTTAAAGCAAATTTTGTCAGCTATAAATTTGCTCGTGATTCCAATGAGGTTATTGTAGATTTAAAACTCCCACACCAAATGCGTTCTTCCGGTACAAGTATTAACATGGGTAACGGTAATATTGGTGCTGGATTTGGCTTTAACAACAATAAGAAAAAAAGAAAAGCCTTAGAAAAGGTTTATGCAATGAGTATTTCTGAATACAAGCAGGAAATTCTAACAGGAAATTTCAATAAAGATTTGGTTAGCCAAATCACAAAAGAAACCGGAAAACGACTAGATGCATTAATGGTTTACATTAACGATCGTCAAAATTTTAGCTACCAAACCAGCTCTTATTACATTGGATGTAAGGTGGCTCAACTTCATGAGAAGTTTTTAGTTGAATATCCTCTCGATTACGATTTTAAATATTTCAGCTATACTGATAGCATTGGAACAAGCATATCCTTAATGCCCGACAGTATTAAATAAGTCCATTAGAGATTCACCCATAGAAAGTGTTCTCCTTTTTTGGCATTTAACCCCCTTATATAGATACTCCTTTTCTGATCACAAACAGTTTCTGAGATCAATATCGGTTAAAGTCTGTTAAAAATTGTTAGCTTCGACAATCAAATTTAATTTGATCTGTATCTTTAGCTCCGAACCAGTAAATACAACTTTGAAAACTAAATTCTTCCTCTTTTTCATTTTCTTCTTTCTTCTTTGCGAAGCTTTTGCACAGGAAAAAAAAGACAGCACTTTCATTGTATCCGGAAAAGTGATCAGCAAAAACTCCTTGGAAGGTATTTCCTTTGCCAACGTACATCTTTTTCAAACCTCCTGGGGAATTAGTTGTGATAGCTTAGGATTTTTTCATTTACGTGTTCATCCCAACCAGAAGTTAAGAATATCTGCTCTTGGTTTCAAAGAACAAGTTGTAAGCGTGAATTCACCCAATGGTGATAATGAGGTTTTTCAGGAAATACAATTAGAAAAAGAAAGTATTCTTATTGATGAGGTTAGTATTTACTCTTTAGGAAGTTATTCCGATTTTAAAAAAGGCTTTATTAAAAAAGAGGTATCCGAGGAAGAAGACCTAAGTTCCTCTTTCGATTTTGGAAATTTAAAACAGGATCAAAAGGAAGCCATTGCAGCAAAACGAGATGGAGTCGGCGTTGATTTAACGGGTGGAATTAACAAGTTAAAATCCATTGGTGCTAAACGCAAAGAAAGAAAAACACCAATAGAAGTCACAGATTGGCAACTAAGCATTCTTCAGGAAAAATTCAACAAGCAAATAATTGCTGATATAACAAAGGAAAGCGGCCCCCGACTGGATGATATCATGGAATACATTAACAACAAGGAACAATTTACCTACAAAACTACAGAATTAAGCATTATCGAAAAAATTCAAGTTAGGTATAAGGAATTCCTTCAGGAAGAACCTCAAGAAAAAAAAGACACAACTGAAAATGAGTTTGTAGGGCCTATAATCAACAATCTTCGTCCTTAGATAAAGGCAATCAACAAAGAACAAATATTTTACCCTTGTTTTTATGGTTTAAATTTTCACATTCCCCAAAAGGGTAATTATCCCATGAATATTTATATTGAAAGGATATAAATTAACATAAATTACTTGAATCACAAATAGATCTTACTACCTTAGATTATACAATAAGAAACTCAATTCAAAACGTTTACAAGACTAAAATAGAGTAAATTCGTTATAATAATGTATGCATCTAAAGCCCTTATTTCACTCCTTTTTCTTCTATATTCTACCTCATTAACGATTGCCAACGATACTGATCAAAAACTCAACATTAGCATATCTGGAACAATTCTCCAATCAAAAAACCATACTCCTATTCCTTTGGCAACTATCAGTATAAATAGAACAAGACAAGGAACAATTTGCGACAGCCTGGGTGTTTTTCACCTGCAAATTCAACAAGGTGATACGCTTCGAATTAGCGCTTTGGGTTTTCAAGGAATCGATTGGGAAATTCCTTTTATTTTTAATACTGAGTTCCCCCCTGTTTTTCAAATTAAGCTGGAAGACACATCCTATTTACTAGATGAGGTGGATATTTACGCATTGGGAATCTGGGATGAATTTAAGGAAGAATTTATTCATATAAAAGTCCCTAAAAAAGACACGCTTAGCACAAAATTCACCCTATCTAAAGTAGAAATACAAAATATCAAAGATAAAATTACTATTAATACTCCACCAAACTTATTAGGAGGCCTTATGTATTATGCTTCCAAACTCATTGTAAAAAAGAAAGCTCCACAAATTGTAATCTCCAAAGAAATTCAAGAATTGCATAAGCAAATTCTATCTAAAAAATACAACAAGAAGTTGATTGCAGAATTAACGCACGAAAAAGGCGTCAAACTTGATGAACTCACCGCATTTATTAATAGCCAAACAAATTTTACTTTTGAAAGTAATGAGTTTTCTATTCAAACGAAAATAATAGAACTTTACGAAGAATTTAAACAAAATCCAGAAATAATAAATAAACAAAGATTTAAGATTGACACGTCGAAAAAAATCATCAATCGCTTGCGCCTTTAAAACAAAAAAATGAATCTTGTAAAAATATTCTTCTTACTATTTTTTCTTCTTGCTATCGAACTGCATTCAAATGCAGAAAGAGTAAGTCAAGATTCTATTGTTAGTATCTCTGGACAGGTTATTCAATCGAAAAGTCTGGCTCCTATCCCTTTAGCCACTATTAGTATAAAAAGGACAAGACAGGGAACCATTTGCGATAGTTTAGGTGTTTTTCACCTGCAAATTCAACAAGGAGATACGCTTCGAATTAGTGCTTTGGGCTTTCAAGGACTCAATTGGGGAATTCCCTTCATTTTTAATACCGAGTTTCCACCATTCTTTCAAATTAAATTAGAAGACACATCCTATTTACTAGATGAAGTGGATATATACGCATTGGGAACTTGGGATGAATTTAAAGAGGCTTTTATCAACTCAAAAGTGGAAGAAAAAGATGCAATTAATAAAACAATTACCGAACAATTAGCTCCTTACAACACCAAAGAACCCAATATTGTTCCTGCCCAATACCGAGCTAAAAGTGAGAAAATGGGAGTTGTAGACGCTATTTTTAGACCAACAGATTTCCTATACAGTAAGTTGAGTAATTCGGAAAAATCGAAAAAGAAAATCTCAAAATTAATTCGAAACGAAAGCAACACAAAAAAAATTAATTCGAAATACAATGCCGATATTGTTTCGGATGCCACCGGTTTAGAAGGAGATGAGTTAGAAAAATTTATGGAATATGCTGGTCCTCACATGAAAGTAAATTCCAATTCATCGGAATACCAAGTAATGAAACAAATTCTTTTCTTATTTGAAAAATACCAGAAAGAAACTACAGCAAAGGAGTAAACACACGCGCTAATGACTCCTTGATTTTTTGCGTTTTCGATCTTTCCTGCCAATGGGACAGATTCAGCTCTTCGCTATCTTCCAAATCAGCAAGAAAACGGGCTCTCAATTCCAAAGTAGTCTCCTCATCGTAAATTAAAGCATTCACCTCAAAATTTTGCTCAAAACTTCGCACATCCATATTGGCAGTTCCCACTGTCGACATAATTCCATCTACCATCATAATTTTACTGTGATTAAATCCACCTTTGTAGAAATACATCTTCACTCCTGCCTCCAACAATTCCTCCACATACGAAAGAGTTCCCCAATAAGTCATGAAAGAATCCGATTTATAAGGAATTAAAATACGAACATCCACACCACTCATGGCCGCAGTCTTTAAAGCCATCAGAATGCTTCCGTTGGGCATAAAGTAGGGTGACGAAATGTACACATTGTTTTTTGCAGAAGTAATAGCCAAAAAGTAAGCTTGCATAATACTTGCCCAGTCGGAATCGGCTCCCGAGGCGGTTACTTGCAACAAACATTTTTGCTTCACTTTTTTGTAAGGAAGGTATTTTCCATCGAGCAAAACTTCCTGACGCACAAAATACCAATCGATGAGGAAAACAATTTGCAAACTAGAAGCGGCTTCGCCTGCAATTTTTAAATGAGTATCGCGCCAAGCTCCTATTTCGGGAATTCCATACAAATACCTATCAGCAAAATTCAATCCTCCCAAAAATGCTGTTTGCCCATCAATAACAATTATTTTTCGATGATTTCGATAATTCACCCGACTGGTTAATATAGGAAAACGAACAGGCAAAAAAGCATAAATCTGCACACCAGCCTCTTTAAGATCTTCCACATATTTTTTACTTAACTTCCAACTTCCAACATCATCGTAAATCACCCTCACTTCAACTCCTTCGCGAGCTTTATTCATTAATAGGGATAGCAATTCCGACGCCAATTCGCCATCTTCAATAATGTAATACTCCAAATGAATGTGATCCTTAGCCTTTTTCAAAGCCTTAAAAATAGATGGAAATGTTTCCTTTCCATCATTCAATATTTTTACCCGATTGTACCCAGTAAGTAAAGCTTTCGAATTGTTCAGCAGTAGAGTCATCAAATTCTTTTTCTCCTGAATTCGTTCATCTTTAAGCCAACGGTTTTTGTACAAATTCAGTTTCTGATCCTGACTCATCACCTGCAGCCACTTCATGTCGCCCAATTCTTTCAGACTAAACATCTTCTGCTTTCGAAAACTCTGACCAAAAACCAGATAGGTAATCAGGCCAAAAACAGGCAGTGTTATCAGCACTAAAATCCAGGAAATGGTTTTAAGGGGACTGCGATTTTCCAGAATCACAATAATTACCGTAGAAGTAATGGTAATGACATACAGAATAGCCAATACCTTAAAAAGGTGTACCCAAAATTCCGACCAATTAATTGATAGTAGCATATGCAATTGTGTACTTCAGAAGATTTGTATCTTTGCCTTAAATCAAAAATAGCATGAATCAAACAAATACCATACAATCTACAATAAAATACATAAAAAAAGAACTCGAACAGATTTATCCTTCGCGCGAAAGCGATAATATTGTTTACCTTCTTCTCGAACACGTTTTGAACTATTCGCGAACTCAAATTCA
>NZ_JBFHJW010000052.1:0-29383 GCF_041595635.1 Labilibaculum sp. | reverse complement strand
GATCAAACGGCCTACTCTTTTCATATCTTCAGAACCATCCATTCGATTATCCTGAAGAAACTGGTGCACATTATTTTCATAGATTTCAATCACTTTCAGGTCTACCGATTTTAAGCTCACCGCTTCGAATGGCAAAATTAAACCTTGCGATGAAGGAGAAATAATCCCTTTTCCCAACAAGCGCACCGCAGGTTTTATATCCTCGAAAGTAAGCTCTATCGTTTTACTTTCTTCAAGAGTATAATCCTTAACATTTCGAATTCCTTCCTCAAATCGAATCGATTTTGTTCCAGACAAGCGATAAGTTGGATAAGCCCTTATTTCGTTGCCATCTACAATAAATTTTGGATCAGATTCACCATCAATCCGAATTAATCCTTGCAAATTTTGATCTTTTTTTAGTGGATCGGAAAAACGAATCGAAACGTATTGCTCCGGTTGTTGAATAACCTTAGCACTCATCATCTTAAACACATTCAAAGCAGGTATTTCCACCTTCTTTTCACCTTTTTCGTCCACACCAATCTCATGGCCATCCCACTTCAATTTCAATTCCCCTTTATCCTCTTCGCGTTTTAAGCTATCCACCACAAAATGATGCTGTTTTCCATCCGCCGAATGCATCCACTCAATGGATTTTTCCTGAGAATTAAGAGTCGCATGCAGTACCAATTCAATTTCATCATCAACAATTACATCGGCAGTAGTAATGTAGCCATTGTATTGCTGATAAAGCATATCGGTTTTATCGTAGGATTGTAAACCCTCTGCTGTTAGTATAAAACTTTGCGTGATGGTTTGAAAACTGAATTTCAAATTGGCGTATTTCTCAGGAACATCCATCAATTTAGACAACCGAACAGTTGCCTGATATTCCGTTCCCGATTTCATTCCTGATTCAGAACGAAATTCAATGCAACGAGCATCTTTCCAATAGGCTTTTCCTTTAACTGATGGTGATAAACTAACAATTCCTTCTTCCAGCTCCTGACCTGGTTCTATATTTAGTTCATAATCATTTACCAAACGAATTTGAATGACCGATTTAATAGAAACAACACCCGAAGTAAATGAAGAAATATATTGTCCAAAACCAGGGTCAACTTTCTGTTTTATATGTTTTTTATCGGAACAGGAACATATCGCTAGGATCAATATTGACAGCGAAATCAGAAGGTGAAAATTTTTTCTCATTTTGTATGATGTGGATTAATTAAGACAGCATAATATTAGCCATAAGTATCGATTTATCAAAACCAAAACAAATCATAATCTAATTAATAATTCCGCAAATTCAGACCAAAAAAAACCGAAGAGAAAATCCCTTCGGTTGTATAATATTGCTAACAATTCGTCTATTCTGAGTTCCTTGCTGGTCTCTTTTTAAAATTCGACTTTCTTCTTCTCCAATCCTTATTTCCTGAATTCGAGGACCTCGAAGAATTGGATGATCTTGAAGATCTAGACTGTTGTCTTTGTCTCTGAGGCTTAGTCTCTTCCACAGCATTATCCTCTACACCACCAGGAAGGAATGGGTGTTCGTTCACCACATGAATATCCTGTCTGATTAGCTTCTGAATATCTTTTAGATATGGTTTTTCTTCTGTATCACAAAATGAGATGGCATTACCACTTGCATTAGCACGCCCTGTTCTTCCGATTCGATGAACGTAGGTTTCTGGAATGTTCGGTAAATCGAAATTCACTACCAAAGACAATTCCGATACATCAATACCTCTAGCTGCAATATCGGTTGCAACAAGTACTTTAGTGCTGCCACTTTTAAAATTATTCAACGCAAGTTGTCTTGCATTCTGTGATTTGTTTCCGTGAATCGCTTCAGCCTGAATACCTGCCTTAATCAAACCTTTCACTACTTTGTCAGCACCATGTTTTGTTCTGGTAAACACCAAAGTCGATTCTAATTCTTCCAATTTAAGCAGAAAAATCAGCAATTTTGGTTTTGCTTTTTTGCTCACATAAAAAAGAGATTGTCCAACTTTCTCGGCAGTAGTTTGTTCTGGTTTTATTGTTACTTTATCAGGATTACCTAAAATTTTACCTGCCAAACTTACAATGCTTGACGGCATAGTTGCAGAAAAAAACAATGATTGTCTTCTCTTTGGCAACATATCAATAATTTTTCGAATGTCGTGGATAAATCCCATATCAAGCATTTGATCTGCCTCATCCAAAACAAAATACTTAATGTCTCTTAACGAAACATAACCTTGTCCTATCAAATCCAACAATCTTCCTGGAGTTGCCACCAAAACATCAACTCCTGCGTTTAATGCCTTTGTTTGTGCGCCCTGTTTTACGCCACCAAAAATTACTGTATTTTTAATTCCAGCATACTTTCCATATTCTGAGAAATTATCTTTAATCTGTATTGCCAGCTCACGAGTTGGTGTAACTACCAAGGCTTTTATCTTGCGACGCCCTTTCTCAGGCTTTGTATCTTGGTATATATGCTGTAAAATTGGAATTGCGAATGCGGCCGTTTTACCTGTTCCCGTCTGTGCACATCCTAGTAAATCTCTTCTGCGAAGTAAAATGGGTATTGATTTTTCCTGAATTGGAGTGGGATGTGTATAACCTTTTTCCCCAATCGCTTTCAGAATGGGTTCTATAATCTCTAATTTGTCAAATGTCATAAATGTACTTAAAATTGAGCAACAAAGGTAGTCTAATAGTTTGGATTAACACCAAATAGTTCAACTTTACTGATTATCAGGAAAAACAACATGAATTTCTAAAGAAATAAGAATGTTTTCTCCATTATTAGAATCGAATTAGTACTACCTTTTTTACTGATTCGTTGAAGAAGAATCTTTCTTTTTGATGTGAATCAATTCCATTTTTCGGATTCGCGCACGAACAGCTCCTTTTGTTCGCTTCAGTTTAATAGCCATTTCACCAACCGGCACACCATCAAAAAACAAGTTAATCAGCTCATCATCATCTTTTCTGCTCCAATCTTTGTAGGCCTCTTTATTTTCCTTTTTTATCTTTCTGATCTTTTCAAAGTCCTCTTGATCCATGGCTATTCTTCTTTTAATGCAATTATAGTATTACTAGCAGCAAAGGTAAGCAGAAGTATTCATTTCGAACAAAAAGAGCCAAAGAATGACACGAAATCATTCCATGGCTCAGGGATAATTATTGAAATCGAAATTCTTTTTATTTCTCCTGAAGCTTTTTTAGCAACATTTGAGCCACAAGAGCCGATGATGCAGGATTTTGACCTGTTATCAAATTTCCGTCCTCAACAGCGTAAGCAGTCCAGTTATCTCCTCGACTGTAAATTCCGCCGTTCGCTTTTAGCATATCTTCAACCAAAAATGGAACTACTTTTGTCAACTGCACAGCTTCCTCTTCCTCATTACTAAAGCCAGTCACCTTTTTTCCTTTTACAAGGGATTCTCCAAACGTATCTTTCACATTTTTCAGTGCTGCAGGAGCATGACAAACAAAAGCAATTGGTTTTTTTGCTTCATTAAAATCTTGAATCAATTTTGCAGAAGTCGCATCCTCAGCCAAATCCCAAAGAGGACCATGACCACCTGGATAGAAAACTGCATCGTAATCTTCAAAATTAACATCTGCCAGAGCTAAAGTATTCGCAATTTTTTTCTGTACTGCCTTGTCTTTATTAAAACGCTTAGTATCTTCAGTAGCATTCTGAGGCAAGTTAGATGTTGGATCGATTGGTGCACCACCACCCTTAGGCGTAGCAAGAGTAACCTCCACTCCCTGATCAATTAATGTGTAATACGGATTGGCAAATTCTTCCACCCAAAATCCTGTTTTGTGCCCTGTATCTCCCATTTGAGAATGAGAAGTTAGCACAAATAATATTTTTAAAACTCCTGTAGTTAACGACATATCTATTTTATCTTATTTGTATTTAATTTTCTTAAGCTTCTATTTCCACTATCATTTTCCCCTTATTCTTACCTTCAAAAAGGTTGATAAAAGCTTGTGGAACATTATCAAATCCTTTCACAATGGTTTCTGTAGAGATGATTTTTCCTTCCTGCACATATTTTGCCAACTGAGGAATGGCAACTCCAAATTTCTCAGTGTAATTGGAAACAATAAAGCCTTGCATCAGTGCCGAATTTTTAATCAAAATAGGTTGTACTCTTGGTCCCATCGGTACACTAGTTGCGTTATACATCGAAATAGCTCCACAAACAATGATCCTTGCAAAGCGATTCACATTCATCATAACAGCATCGGAAATTTCACCACCTACATTATCAAAATAAACATCCACTCCTTCAGGACAACACTCAGCAATTGCCTGAGTCATGTTCGTGGTAGTTTTATAGTTAATTCCGGCATCAAAACCATATTTTGATTTTAGTTCCTCTACCTTTTCATCGCTACCAGCGATACCGACTACACGACACCCCTTAATTTTTGCAATTTGACCAACAACACTGCCTACTGCACCAGCTGCACCCGAAACCACAACTGTTTCGCCTGCTTTCGGCTTTCCTATTTCGGTAAGTCCCAAGTAAGCAGTTAAACCTGTCATTCCTAAGACTCCTAAATATACCGACAAAGAAACATGACTTCCGTCCACTTTCATAAGACCTTCACCTTTGGATGTTTGAAACTCTTTCCATTCCATCATTCCCGAAACATGATCGCCCTTACTAAAACCATTAAGTTTCGATTCTACAACTTCCGCAATCATGCCAGAACTCATGACTTTATTCAATTCGAAAGGTGCAACGTACGATTTACCTTCCATCATTCTGCCTCGCAGGTAAGGATCAACAGAAATATAATTCGCTTTCAAAAGAATTTCGCCATCAGCGAGAGTTGGTTTTTCTTTGTTCACAAATTTAAAATCTGATAATTTTGGTATTCCAACTGGTCTACTATTTAATTGTATTGTTTTCATCTATCTAATTGTTAATTTTATTAATGAATATTCATTCTCTTTGGGAGATAAAAATAAGGACTTCTTAATTAGAAGTACCCAATTCCTGTATCTCATCAGATTCGACAACTATATAATTTGGTTTAGATTGGGCTAAAAAGTGCATGCAGGAAGCAATTATTTCAGCTTCAATGGCTCGATATTTTTTCAAACTTCCAAATAATAAAGGATCCAAAATTTTCATCATAGCAGCTGCAATTCGCTCTCCTACCCTGTATTCTCTTCTTTTCCCATCAATCAGTGATGGTCTAAGAATATAGGTATTCATAATTTTTTGTCTTTCAACAAATAACTCCATTTCACCTTTTGTACGATTATAGAAAATCCTACTCTCAGCATTAGCACCAAGTGCTGAAATCACTATAAAAGTTTCAATTTTATTTGCTTTGCACAGTTTCGCTGCAGCAACAGGAATCCCAAAATCAATCTTCTTATAAACAGCTTTGTCTTTTGTTTTATTTGCTGTTGTTCCAATGCAACAGAACACCTCATCGGCAGTAAAATCGCTTATGTGTTTATGTAATTGAAGCAGATCTACAACATATTCCACTATCTTAGCATGCTGTATGCCCAAAGCTCTTCGTGTAAAAATCTTCACTTGTTCATAAGTACTGTCCTCCAGAAGTTGTTTCAGTAATAGCTTACCGGTTAAACCACTGGCACCTAATAAAATTGCAGTTTTTCCCATATCTAAATTATTTTCTAATACTATCCCAAGCCGCCTGAAAAGCCTGGTCTAAACTTTGTTGATTCAATTGATAAAGATCTCTTTTTTGAAAATTCAATAGCAGAGCTAATGGATTGATTGCATAAGCATACAAAATATAAGGAGAAACATCTTTTATGATTCCTTCCTTTTGACCACGAACCCACAAATCGAGCAAAGGCTGCAAATGTTTCAGTCCTTCTTGTCTGCTCTGCTCATCAATCATGATTGTATTATCGCACTGAGACAAAAACCAAGCCTCATCAGCCTGCTTTAATTTATAATCTGCAATATTGTACCAGATTAATTCAAAAGCTTTTTTTACGGGCATGTCTTCAGAAAAAGCTTTGAATGCATTCTTGGTATATGACATTTTTAATTCCAGATACAACTGATTAATCAGATCCTGTTTGTTCTCAAAATAAATGTAAATAGTTGCAGGTGAAACCTTGGCCATCTTCGCAATTTTTGACATTGGCGCATCGTGAAATCCATTATCATTAACCAAATCTAAGGTTGCTTTTAACAATGCATTTCGTTTCTCCTTACTTTTTTCTCTTACTGCCATACTAAATTAATATTTCTACGATTTCCTTGCTAAAACATGTTGAATTTTCCAGGCTATTGCCATAAAAAGAAACTGAACAGGTAAGCGAATCAATGCCGCCTTATGAGTTCCAATTGCGGGAACATCTGCAAATACATCTATTATATGAATGGGCAAAAACAGAACCATTAAAATGAAAATTCCCCATGCGGCAATTCGTGCGAATCTATTTACAACAAGCAGCACAGCCAAGACTATCTCAACCAAACCTGACAAGTAAATAATTGCCATGGGAAAGGGTAAAAAAGAAGGAACAAAAGGAAGGTAAAAATCAGCTTTTAAAAAATGTTGCAAACCTCCCATAAACATAAAAATTGCAAATAAAACTCTTACTCCTAACCAAATTGTTCTTGAACTCATTTTCATCCTATCTAATCTATTCTTGTATCTTTTTTTAATTTCAACAGAACGAATATAGATATAATTAATCACAAAATGAATGAATGTTCACTTTTTAACTTTATTTCACAAACAGCAAAGATTCTTGAAAGGAATTGAATTTTGGAAATTTCATATTTACTTACCACTAAAAGATCTTATTCACATATCATGCTGCAGTATTTACAACTCTTTCCCAACTAAATAAACTGAGTAAGCCAAATAACTACCTAAGAGAAGTGCCGCTTCCCATCTATCCAACTTCTTCTTTCTTCCTGTAAACATGGCAATAAATAAAAATATTGTGCCTCCAGCTAAAATATAAATATCAATATTAAATAAGGAATTGAATTCTATAGGTTTAACAAATGAACTCACGGATATAATTAACAAAATATTGAAGATATTTGAGCCAATAATATTTCCAATTGCAATGTCATTATTCTTACGCAAAACAGCTACAACTGAGGTTACCAATTCAGGTAAAGATGTTCCGGCCGCAACAATCGTTAAACCTATTATTTTTTCACTTACACCCATACGTGAAGCTACCTCAACAGCATTATCAACCACGAATTTACCTCCCAAAATCAAACCCAACAAACCCAAAATAATAAGACTCCATATTTTAAGAGTTGACATCGGTATTATGGCAATTTCAGACACTGTATCTTCTGTTTTCAACTGTCGATAAACATAAAACAAAAAAAAACCAAACATCACTAATAATACAAGTCCATCAAATCGTGTTAGTATAGAACTTTCCTGAAAAAAGAAACTATTACTAAGTAGGTATAGAATTAGAACAGCAAACAAAGAGAGGGGAATCTCTTTCCAAACAGTATTCGACTGCACAATTATTGGAGAAATAAGTCCTACAATTCCAAGAATAATGAATAGGTTAAAATTATTACTTCCTATTACATTGCCAAAAACAATGTCGGAATACCCGTGGAAGGAAGCAAACGAATTCACCACCAATTCTGGCGCGGAGGTACCAAAAGCAACTATTGTGAGGCCAATGGCAATATTAGAAATGTTATTTTTTTTAGCAAAAGCAGACGATCCGCTAACCATCCAGTCAGCGCCCTTAATCAACAAAACAAAACCTACTCCTATTAAAATAATTGGAACTAGCATAGCTGAAAAATGAAATATAACTTTTTTGAATTGACTTTATTCTAAAACGAAGATATTGTTTATTCAGATACTAAAAACACCAAGACAGGAATTTTTACACCTTTCAAATAAGTCAAAACAGCTACAAATATTTCTACCCTAAAACCATGCTATTTACAGAAGAACATTCCAAATTTTGGAAAAAAAACTCCCCTATTTACATATCAACTACTACGGAATTTATTTTAAATGAAAAATTCAGGTTCTCTGCGTTCCGAACAATTTGTGAAGAGTCTCTCTCTTATGCCATCAATCAACTGATTGTTAAAAACCCGGGCATTCGCAGGGCAAGCTTTAATACAAGCACAACAACGAATACACGATTCAACATTAGTTTCAACCGTATCGTTCACTGCAATAACATCTACAGGACACACATCGGCGCAAACACCACACAAATCACAGTGCTCCTCCTCTGTTATTGGAGCAATATCAGGCATTTTCCCTTTTGCTTTATAGGGAACATTTCCAGGAACCTCACAAACTTGAAAACCGTTTGCTTCCCCATCTTGTATTTTCAACAGTAGCTCTTCTGCAAATTGTTTAGCTTTTAGCAAATCTGCCTCATCCGGACGATTAATTGCTATTGGCTTGCTTTCTATCGAAAAGGAATGCTCTCCAATAAATGCAGCTGCTGCAAAAGGTGTAAATCCTATTTCAAGTACCGCATCTTTTAGTTCAAGTAAAGCATCATCAAAATGTCTATTCCCATAAACTGCAAGCAATACAACAGGTGTATCTTTCACTTCGAATTTCTTTAAGTGTTCCAAAGCAAGATCCGGCACTCGTCCACCATATACAGGAATAGCTATAATTGAAAGCTCGTTCTCAATTTTAAAATTTCCGGATGATGCAAAAGATAATGGAGTTATATCGAACTCGTTAATTTGCTGAATACTCAACTCTTGACCAATAGCTTTCACTATTTTCTTACTTGTTCCTGTTGGGGAAAAATAGATTAAATTTACTGATGATAGATTCATACTTCTCTTGATTTTGATACAAAGATATAAACTGTAGTGAAGTATTTCAGTTTTACAGAACATAAAAATAGCTAAGGTTATAATAGTAAGCTTTTTGGCATAAAAATATTGATGCAACAATCTGAAAACACAAGCTAAGGTATTTTGAATTATTAGCAGCAAGATGCATCCATATCACCACATAAAAAAAAACCTCAATTCAGAATAGAATCAAAGGATTTTATATTAACTGATTATTTTTTTATTTACATAAAACCACCACTCCCCTGCGTTTCATGTCTGTCTCTTTGTTTTCTTTGTTTGGCTTTGTTTTTACCACTACCAAATCGGTACGAAAAACCGAGATATGCGGTTCTGCTTTCCCAATGGAATTCACCAGACTGATTGTAAGGAACTTTCGAATCAAATTTAAATTTCATTCCCTCAAAAATATCATTTACTCTAAAACTTAAAGTTCCTTTTCCTTTTAAAACACTATAACTTGCTCCTGCATTAATCATCCACATTGGATCCACCTCGAATTGAAGATTTTTTCCTCCTCCTCTATACATAGCGAACAATTGAAACCTTAGCTTTTGAGTTGCTGTAAAACTATTCGAAACTCTAACGTTAAATGAACTATTGGTAATTTCAAGGTTTTCGCCATTCGACACCCCAGTTTCTTTCTGTACATACAAATCGGAACTAGCATTCATCGACCACCATTTAATAAATCTGTAATTAGCAGATAACTCTAATCCGTAACGATTGTTACTATCAGTATTGTAATAGGACATTTCTACCTTTTCAATATCCAGTGGATCTTTATTCAATACCCTCGAAATATTATCAGTTACTCGCCTGTAAAATGCCCCAAAAGTTAGAGAACCCTTCTCCATGCCTTTTGTATAATTAAACTCTAAAGAGTTCGTGAATTGTGGATCTAGATTAGGGTTTCCAAAAGAACTAACCAGGGGTGTACTCCATTCTCTAATAGGGTTAACTTGCCTGATAGAAGGTCTGTCAACTCTGCGGCTAAAGCTCAATTGAAATTGATTTTTCTCACTTGGTGTAAATGTAAAAAATACCGATGGATAAACAGTAAATCGACTATCTGTATACGTAGCATTCTCGCTTCCTTTGGTAAACTCTCCATCAACCTCGTATTGTTCAATTCGTGCACCTAATTGCATCGAGAGATGATTGATTTTATGATTTAAATTTACATAGCCCGAATAAATACTTCTATCGTAACTAAATGCAGAGTTGGGTTTTAACTCTGTTTCATACCAATCTCCATCAGGAATTTTATTCCCCATATCATCGTACACAAAGTCATGCTGATTGGTGATTTTCGAGTTCTCAGTATCGTTTACCCTAAGCTCCAAGCCTAATTCTAGTTTTGTATTTTCCGAAATCGGATTCGTATAATCTAAATTGAAAAGACTATTGGTATAATCATTTTCAATATTATCAATATAGTTAGAGGTTAAATCATACAAATTAAGCAATTGTTTGCTATAAGCATCCTCTGGAGCATCGCTTTTACTATAGGTAGCTTCAAATTCTAGATTATGACCTTTTTTTTCAAAATCGATTTTATAATTCACATTATAAGTTCCTGTTGTATTTCTCGATTCCGTTGTGGCTAGTGTTTCACTATCCAGAATATTGCCTCTATAAATTTTGGTTGATCCATCGGTTTCACCATTAAAAAAATTTTGAGTGGTGTAAAACGATAACGTATTTTTCTCGTTCAAAAAAATATCTGCCCCAAATTTCACTAAATGAGAACTGTTATCACTATTAAATACAAATTCCTGAAGAATATCATCATCAAGAATTGCTTCACCAGATTCATCAAAAGCACTCCTTAACACATCGCCATTATTGTTTCTTTTCCCACCGTTTGCCCCATAGTTTAGGAAAAAGTTCACAGCACCAGTTTTGTAATTCAAATCCAAAGATCCATTTAAACGTGTATTTTCTCCTCGAGTTATCCCTAAATTTACATTTCCATTAAAGCCAACATTTGCATTTTTATTTAGTACGATATTAATTATTCCACTCATTCCTTCGGGGTTGTATTTTGCAGACGGATTAGTAATCAACTCGATACTTTTTATGGAAGTAGAAGGAATCTGCTGTAACAATTGAGAGGCACTCATATTAGTAGGTTTCCCATCAACCAGAATTCTAACATTCTCATTTCCACGCAAACTAACAGTCCCTGTTTGGCTATCGACACTTACCGACTGCACATTATTCAACACCTCGGAAGCAGTAGCTCCTGCAGCAGTTAAATCTTTTCCTACATTAACTACTTTTCTATCAATCTTTTGTGTCACCGTTGATAATTCAGCCCTTACCATTACCTCACCAAGTAATTCCGCATCCTCTTCGAGGCGAATCGTTCCCAATTTATAAGAAGAAATTTTAGATGAAAATTCAAGTTTCTTAATAAACGGTTTGTACCCCATATATTGAATTTCGACAGTATTTATGCCTACAGGTATTTTCCGAATACTAAACTTTCCTTCATTATCGGTAATTCCACCTGTTAGTATTTTATTATTGATATCCCGTATTACCACATTTACATAGGGCAAAGGTTCCTTGGTCTTAAAATCAACAATAACACCAGTTAATGAACCATTTTTTTCTACTATCGGCATATCCATTTCTGCAAAAACGGCCAAACTACACAACATCAAAATGGCTATAAATAGTCTTTCTTTCATCGTTTACTTTTTTTTAGGCTTAAGCAATAAAAATGAATAGATTTTAAAATTAAAGCTTGTAAATCATTCTCCCAGTGCTATTTGGGTAACTCATAAACTAACTACATCGTTCAATTACTTTCTGTACACATTCTGCTCTATCACTATCCCAGATAATGCTATCAAATACACGAACTTGATTTTTAAGATACAACAAAAAAACAAACCCACCATTCCCCGTTCAATACCCTACAAGTGGTTTTCGGTCTAGTATTCAAGAATAAAATCTTGTTAGTATAACAACAGCTTTGGGAATTTGTTTTGAATTAAGCAGAAAAGTTGAGGACTAAATCTTAAATTATCATTTCCACCTAAGAAAATTAAGCAAGAATAACTACTGTGCAAGAAAACTAAAAACAATTGGTTCGATTATTTTACCGGAAGGTCTTTTAAATTATTTCAGTATTGTAAAGTTTATTTTGGATGACCAAAAGACTAAAGTTCATCAAAAAAATTTATACGAAAAAATTAAACCACATAACTTTTCGGCTTGAAACTAGAGCAGAGATAACAGGCAAAAAAACATAAAAAAAACCATTTCAAATAAATGAAACAGCTTTTTTTTCGAGCGAGAAACGAGACTCGAACTCGCGACCCCGACCTTGGCAAGGTCGTGCTCTACCAACTGAGCTATTCTCGCATTTTCCTTTTACCAAACTCAATTACCAACCAAAGGATAAATTAGTAATTTATGAGCGAGAAACGAGACTCGAACTCGCGACCCCAACCTTGGCAAGGTTGTGCTCTACCAACTGAGCTATTCTCGCAATAAAATCAAAAGCTTACTTTTCACTTCTGCGATGCAAATATAGATATTCCAACGATTCCTACAAGAGAATCTCGTGAAAAAATATCAGAAAAAAGTAGCAAACCAGCCTAAAAAACTGAGTATTTGGAGAAAAGAAAAGAGGAAATCATTTAAAATAATTTCCTCTTTATATCATTTCATTCTGCAGATAACTATAAATTCTCTTTTAAGAATTTATTGAATCGATTGTACAAATGCAAGCGAGTGTTTCCTCCTCGAATACTGTGATTTCGGTTGGTATACACCTGCATTTCGAATTGTTTGTTGGCCTGAACCATTCGCTCTGTCAACTCATAAGTGTTCTGAATATGAACATTATCATCGGCTGTTCCATGACAAATCAAAAGAGAGCCTTTCAACTGATCCACATGATTAATAGGTGAATTATCGTCATAGCCTTTTGTATTCTCCTGAGGAGTTCGCATGAACCTTTCGGTGTAAACTGAATCGTAATACCTCCAATTGGTAACTGGCGCCACCGCAATGGCAGCTGCAAACACATCATTACCTTTTTCTAAACACAAAGTAGACATAAAACCACCATAGCTCCACCCCCAAATAGCAATTCTACTTGCATCCACAAAACTTTCTTTGGCCAAAGCACGAGCAGCAGAAACCTGATCATCCGACTCCAACCGACCCAATTGCATGTAGGTACACTTTCTAAAAACCTCTCCTCTGCCACCAGTTCCTCTTGGATCTACACACACCACAATATAGCCTTCCTGAGCCAAATACTGATACCAATCGAAACTCCAGGAATTAGTAACTTCCTGTGAATTAGGACCACTATATTGAGTCATTACAACTGGGTATTTTTTTGATGGGTCAAAATCAAAAGGCTTAATCATCCAGGCATTCAACATGGTCATTCCATCGGCCGCAGGATACATGGTAAATTCTTTGGGCAAATACAGATAATCTTTTAGCTTCTTCTGCAAATCCTGGTTGTCTTCCAGAATCCGAATCATTTTACCTTTGCTACTGTACAAACGAACAGTATTAGGCTGCGTAACACTTGAAAAATAATTAATATAATATTTGAATCCATCACTAAAAACACTCCTATTGGTTCCTTTTTCCGGAGTGAGCAATTTCTTTCCTGTTCCGTTCAACTTGATGGAATAGACATTCCTATCCATAGGCGATTCCTCAACAGATTGATAATAGCAGATTTGTTTTTCATCGTCGAAACCTATAAAATCAGTAACATCCCAATCACCACTGGTAATCTGCTGCACCGCTTTACCCGTTGCCATATCGTATAAATACAAATGATTAAATCCATCTTTCTCGTCTAGAAAAATAAATTGTTTGCCATTATTAAGAAAAGTCAGATAATCAAAATTCTGCTCCTCTATGTAATACTTGTTCTCCTGCGTAAATAGCACATTAGAGCTTCCAGTTCTGGCATTGGCCATTAAAAATTCCAATTTATTCTGATGACGGTTCAACCGGTAAATACAAAGCATTTTTGGATCCTGAGTCCATTTTATGCGAGGAATGTACTGATCAGTCTCCTCTCCCACATCCATTCTTTTGGTAATTCTATCTTCGATATTATAAACAAAGACCTGAACTGTAGAATTCTTCTCTCCTGCCTTCGGGTATTTATATGTATAATTTTCAGGGTACAAAGCATTTTGTTCCTTTTGTGGGGACATGCCTTCAAATTTATTCATATTAAACATTTTCACCTGACTCTCATCAAATTTCATGTAAGCAAGAAACTCACTATCTGGAGACCAAGCGAAAGCTTTATTGAATTCAAATTCTTCTTCGTACACCCAATCTGGAGTTCCATTTTGAATTTTATTGTACTCCCCATCTTTAGTAATCTGAATTTCGGAACCAAAAAGCACATTGTGAATAAAAAGGTTGTTATCACGGACAAAAGCAATTCGATTTCCATTGGGAGAAAAGCTTGCTAAACGTTGTTTACCGTTTTTCGACAATGCAAGCAATTCGCTATTTTTAAAGGAAAAAACATAGTAATCGGCAGTAAACGAACGACGGTAAATACGCTCAGGATTTGTCATCAATAAAATACGACTCTCATCAGCACTAAATTCATACTCATTTATACTTTTGATGGCTGCATCTTTTATCTTGCTCAAATTCAACAAGGTATCCACAACTTTGCCCGTAGCATAACTGTACTTAACAATTTTTGTTCCTTCATCCTCTAAAGTTGTGTAGTGAATTCCATCCTTCATCGAGCGCAATCCGTAAACCGATTTCTGGTTAAAGGTCCCATTCAACATTAAATCTTCTATACTAATTTTCTGGCTTCCCGCTTGCGAAAAAGACGAAAAACCAAAACACAATAAAATGCACAAAGCAAATATCTGCCTACTTATCTTCATAATTTCAAATTTATTTAGAGTTTGTCTCTCTTTTTTTATTACTTCTCAAAGATTCCACTTTTTTTTCCAAAAAAGAAAAATTACAGCACTATTCATTAAGAATGAAAGCCTAATCTTGCATCTCCACCCATTCAATTAATAGCAGTGAATTTTCCCTTCACTTCCGCAGCACAAGCACAAACAATCAAATCTCCGAAGCAAAAACCAATACAATACATTCAATTTCATAAATTTTGCCAGAGAAAACCACCTGTAAATTTGGGATAAAATTATATCTTTGTGGATTGATTTTAAAAAAACGAATAAAATTAATTCTATAATGATAAAAATTACGTTTCCGGATCAGACAGTTAAGGAGTTTGAAGCCGGGATTTCTGGCCTTGGTATTGCCAGAAGTCTAAGCAATAGCCTTGCCAAAGAAGTTTTATCCATCACTGTAAATGATAACATTTGGGATATCTCTCGTCCAATAAACGAGGATGCAAACATTAAATTACACACCTGGAATGATGCCGAAGGAAAACATGCATTTTGGCATAGCTCAGCTCACCTAATGGCTGAGGCACTCGAAGAACTGTATCCTGGAGTGAAATTTGGCATCGGTCCAGCTATCGACATGGGTTTTTATTACGATGTTGATTTAGCGGACGGAACGGTTTTATCAGATAAAGATCTGCCTAAAATTGAACAAAAGATGCTCGAACTTGCTCGCAAAAAGAGTGAGTATAAGCGTACTGATGTTTCAAAAGAAGAAGCTATTGCTTTTTTCAAAGAAAAAAATGAAGAATACAAGTTGGAATTAATCAACGAGCTTGAAGATGGAACCATCAGTTTCTACAAGCAAGGAGAATTTACCGATCTATGTCGTGGACCTCACTTGCCTAACACGAGCTATATTAAAGCCATCAAATTAAACTCAATTGCTGGAGCCTACTGGCGTGGCGATGAAAAAAGACCACAACTTACTCGTGTATACGGAATTACTTTTCCTAAAAAGAAATTCCTAGATGAGTATTTGGTGATGATGGAAGAAGCGAAAAAACGTGACCACAGAAAACTGGGGAAAGAAATGGAACTATTTACCTTCTCGCAAAATGTTGGCCAGGGAATGCCTTTATGGTTACCTAAAGGAGCTCAACTACGAGAAAGCCTAGAAACTTTTCTAAAACGTGTCCAGAAAAAATTCGGTTACGAACAGGTAATCACTCCTCATATTGGGAACATCAACCTATACAAAACTTCGGGTCACTACGAAAAATATGGTGAAGATTCATTTCAGGCAATTCAAACTCCTCAAGAAGGAGAGGAATATTTGCTAAAACCGATGAACTGCCCCCACCACTGCGAAATTTACAAATTCAAACCTCGTTCCTACAAAGATCTACCGGTTAGATATGCTGAATTTGGCACCGTGTATCGTTACGAACAAAGTGGTGAATTACACGGATTAACTCGTGTGCGTAGTTTCACTCAGGATGATGCTCACTTGTTTTGTACTCCCGATCAATTGAAAGATGAATTTAAAAAAGTAATCGACATTATCTTTATTATCTTTAAAGCACTTGATTTCAAAGACTATACTGCTCAAATATCTTTGCGCGACAAGGTAAATCATGAAAAATACATTGGGACAAACGAGAATTGGGACAAAGCAGAACAAGCAATTATTGAAGCTTCCGAAGAAAAAGGATTAAATACTGTCGTTGAATATGGCGAAGCTGCCTTTTATGGTCCAAAATTGGATTTCATGATTAAAGATGCCATTGGTCGCAAATGGCAATTGGGAACCATACAAGTGGATTACAACCTGCCCGAACGCTTCGAATTAGAATATGTAGGGAGTGATAATCAAAAACATAGACCAATCATGATTCACAGAGCACCATTTGGTTCTATGGAAAGATTTGTTGCTGTTTTACTTGAACACACAGGAGGTAAATTTCCTTTATGGCTTACCCCAGAACAAGCTGTGATCATGCCAATTAGCGAAAAATACAATGATTATGCGAAAAAAGTTTTAAATTCGTTAAATAATTCCGATATTCGCGCCGTATTAGATGATCGCAACGAGAAGATCGGACGTAAGATCCGTGATAGCGAGTTGAAAAAGACCCCATACTTAATCATTGTTGGTGAAAAAGAAGCTACCGAAGGGACTGTTTCTGTTCGAAGACAAGGAGAAGGTGATATGGGTTCTATGAGCATTCAAGAATTTACAAATTTTATAAATAAGGAAGTAGAAGATCAATTGTCTTCTATTGAAAAGTACTAACTTAATCAGGAGGACCAAGACATAGCTGGATTTCACCATAGAAACAACAGAGGACCAAGAAAACCTCAAGAGGCTCTACATAAAATTAATAAATTAATTAGAGCTCGTAGCGTTCGCGTTGTTGGAGAGAACGTAGAACCAGGAGTTTATTCAATTTCTGAAGCATTAAAGATTGCAGAAGATCAAGGATTAGACTTGATTGAAATTTCGCCAAATGCTGATCCACCAGTTTGTAAAATTTCTGATTACCAAAAGTATCTTTATCAACAGAAAAAGAAACAAAAGGAATTGAAGGCTAAAACCGTTAAAGTTGTAGTGAAAGAAATTCGTTTCGGACCAAATACCGATGAACACGATTACAACTTTAAACTAAAGCATGCCATCAAGTTTCTTAACGAAGGATCAAAAGTTAAGGCTTATGTCTTTTTCAAAGGTCGTTCTATTCTTTTTAAAGATAAAGGGGAAATTCTTTTACTAAAATTTGCTCAGGATCTTGAAGAATTGGGTAAGGTTGAACAACTTCCTAGATTGGAAGGTAAACGGATGACCATGTTTATAACACCTAAGAAAAAGTAGAGTAATTTATATATAATCAATAATTAGTTGTACAATGCCTAAGATGAAAACAAATTGCAGCGCAAAGAAAAGATTTACTTTGACTGCATCTGGAAAAATCAAAAGAAAGCACGCTTTTAAAAGTCATATCTTGACTAAAAAGAGCACCAAAAGAAAGAGAAATCTTACTTACTTTGGTACTGTAAATAAAGCAGATCAGAAGAATGTTAAGTTGATGCTTAACATGTTGTAAAAATCAGTATTTGATTTTTAAAGTTTATTAACCGAATGATTTAGCACCAATAAAGAGTCCTTAAATGGAACGCTAACATTCTAAAAAGAAAAACAATGCCTAGATCAGTAAATTCTGTAGCTTCAAGAGCTAGAAGAAAAAAGATTTTAAAAGAGACCAGAGGTAACTTTGGTGCAAGAGCTAACGTTTGGACGGTAGCAAAAAACACATGGGAAAAAGGTTTGCAATATGCATACCGTGATAGAAAAAAGAAGAAATCAAACTTCAGAGCATTGTGGATTCAGCGTATTAATGCTGCTGCCAGACTAGAAGGTTTGTCTTATTCACAATTGATCGGTTTGATGCACAAAGCTAACATCGAAATTAACCGTAAGGTTTTGGCTGATTTAGCAATGAATCATCCTGAAGCATTTAAAGCTGTTGTTGGAAAAGCACAAACAGCTAAATAATACTATAAATTATTTACTTTTAAACGGGATTGTTTTTTACAATCCCGTTTTTTGTTTACCGTCAAAATACAAATACTTACTGTGCTCACACAACAACTTATCGAAAAAGCATTTTCAGATCAGACAATAATGCTCTTTGGATAGCTTATTATGCACTGTATTTACTATTTTTGAAACCTAACAATGAAGTGAAACGAATGCGAAAATAGCTTCCGCAAAAAAACCACACATGAAAATAGCACTTATTGGCTACGGAAAAATGGGCAAAGAAATTGAACAAATTGCACTAAGCCGAGGCCACCAAATAGAATTAATCATTGATCAAGATAATCAATCCGATTTAAATCCAGAAAATCTTAAAGCAATAGATGTTGCCATAGAGTTCACCAATCCTAATTCTGCCTTTACCAACTACATGACCTGCTTCGAAGCTAAGGTTCCTGTTGTATCGGGAACTACCGGATGGTTAGATAAAATGGAACTTGTACAAGAAAAATGCAAGCAGGGAAACGCTTTTTTTTACGCCTCCAACTTTAGCTTAGGAGTCAACCTGTTTTTCGAGCTCAACAAAAGCTTAGCTAAACTGATGGCCCCTTTTAGAGAGTACAATGTAGATATGGAAGAAATTCACCATATCCATAAGCTAGATTCCCCCAGTGGAACCGCTATAACCCTTGCCGAAGGAGTGATTGAAAATCATCCTGCCAAAGAAAAATGGATAGAAGCACGAAGTAATGAGAAAGAAGATTTAAGTATTTTTGCCAAGCGCCATGGCGCTGTTCCGGGTACACACACAATTACTTGGCATTCTGAAGTAGATGAAATCACCATTCAGCATATGGCGTATAGTCGAAAAGGATTTGCATTGGGTGCTGTTTTGGCTGCAGAATTTATACCTGGGAAAAGGGGACTTTTCGGCATGAAAGATTTACTCAATCTATAAGTGGCGAATTAACAGCTATCAAAAACATTTCCGAATCAGTTAAAACACATTGAATGAGAAGCATACTAAAAAATAAATGGTTTAAATTTTCACTCGCTCTAATCATCTTTTTGTTGATGACCATATGGATCGGTAACTACTGGCTACTATTGGGCCTTCCCATCCTTTTTGATGTCTATATCAGTAAAAAAGTACACTGGGCTTTTTGGAAAAAAAGAGGCGTAAAAAAACAGAGTGCAACAGTTGAATGGCTCGATGCTATTATTTTTGCAGTGGTGGCAGCAACGATTATTCGTATGTTCTTTATTGAAGCATATACCATACCCACTTCGTCGATGGAGAAATCTTTACTAGTAGGAGATTATCTTTTTGTGAGTAAAGCAGCCTATGGTCCCAAAATACCAAATACACCACTCTCCTTTCCATTTGCACATCACACCATGCCTTTTACAAAAAAAACAAAATCATATTTGGAGTGGATTCAATGGCCCTACAAACGATTAGCTGGATACACAGAGGTGAAACGAAATGATGTAGTTGTTTTTAATTTCCCTGCTGGAGACACTATTATCGTCGGCAGAGAAAATCCTGACTACTATACAAATTTGAGAGGATTAGGAGATCAATTTATGGCTGACGATATGCAAAAAGGAAGAGCTATTCAACCCGAGAAAGCATACATCGACATGGCTCGTCAGTACTTATTTCAAAATACCGAAATAGCAACCCGGCCTGTCGATAAAAAAGAAAATTACATCAAGCGATGTGTTGGAATGCCTGGTGACACACTCCAGTCTATTGACGGCCAAATGTATATCAATGGGAAACCTCAAATCACCATTGAAAACATGCAATTCAATTACGAAGTGCAAACCAATGGCACACCAATCAATCCTCGCAAACTTGAAGAATTACACATTGCTAAGGATGATCAAAATCACAATGGTTCGGTATACAATTTGCCTCTAAGCCTTGAAAAAGTGAAAGCTCTGAAAAAGTTAGGCAATGTAGTTTCTATTGTTCGTCGGAACTCAAGCAAAGGAAATCCTGAAGGTGTCTTTCCATTTAGCGATGACTATCCTTGGAACAGAGATAACTTTGGACCTTTGGTAATTCCTAAAAAAGGACAAAGTGTAAATCTTACATTGAAAACACTTCCCTTGTACGAAAGAGCCATAAATGCTTATGAGGAGAATGCTTTGAATGTTAAGGATTCAGCCATTTATATCAATGGCAAAATTGCCACCAATTACACATTTAAAATGGATTACTATTGGATGATGGGTGACAACCGTCACATGTCGGCCGACTCGAGATACTGGGGTTATGTTCCCGAAGATCATATTGTTGGAAAAGCATCCTTTATTTGGCTTTCTCTGGATAAAGACAAAACGGCTTTGGGTAAAATTAGATGGGACCGCGTTTTTAACTGGATTCACTAGTAAATGATAATAAAATGGACAAAAGACACCCCAACAGGTGTCTTTTTCTTTTCCATATTTTTCTATTTTTGTAGGAACTTATAAACCCGTTCACTTTAACAATGAAAAATTCGAAGGCCTTATTGGCAACCTCCTATTTTGCACCTATTGAGTATTACTGTGCACTCGTTTACTACCCCGAAATTGTAGTAGAACAATGGGAGCACTATTCCAAACAATCGTATCGAAATCGCTGCACTATTTACGGAGCAAATGGTATTTTACCTCTTTCAATTCCAGTGGTTAAGGCTACCAATAAAAAAGTGCTTACGAAAGATGTTCAAATAGCCTACGATACCAATTGGCAAAAATTACATTGGAAAGGCATTGAAGCGGCCTACAAATCTTCCCCTTTTTACGAATATTACATCGATGATTTTGAGCAATTTTTCAAGCAAAAATGGACATCTTTGCTTGAGTTTAATAATGCTATTCAACAAGTAATATTTGAAATTCTGGAAGTAGAACCAAACATTCAATTCTCAGCTGATTTTATTGATTTTGGCAATCCTTCTTTTGATGATTATCGTGAAATTATTCATCCTAAACCTCAAAAATCGGGAACAGATAATTTATTTACTCCCGATAAATACACGCAAGTATTTGGAGATAAATACGGTTTTATAGCCAACCTGAGTATTTTAGATTTGATCTTTAATTTAGGCCCAGATAGCCTGACGTACCTGGAATCGAACGCAAAGAATTTATTGTTGATTTAGAATCTCTTGCATGATTAAATCATGATCGAAAGCAAGTGGTGGCAACTGATCGATGGCTTGCCAAACGGCCTGTGCAGCATCATCATCGCCCTTTACAAGGGGTAACTCGTCCACTTGCATTTTTCCCTTAAAAACAACCGATACGGTTCTTCCCCTTGGATCGCGATTTACAGCGCCATAGGTTTTAAATTGCTCCAGAGAGATTGCAGAAAAACCAGTTTCCTCCTTCAGTTCCCGATAAGCCGCAACCTCAAGATCTTCATCCATATCCACAAAACCACCTGGAAATGCCCATTTGTTTTGGAAAGGTGCATTCGCTCTTTGAATTAGGAGAACATATTCTTTATTGTTACACTTACAAAAAATAGCACAATCGACAGTTAGTGCTGGTCGTGGGTATTGGTAGGTATACATTTTTATTTGAAGCTAAAGCAAGCACTATACTTACAGATTTACAATTCTTTTTATCACTCTTAACTTATGTGTATATTTCTTTTTATCCACATTAAATATTCCCTGGTGGTCTACATTGTCGATACGAACATTACCCGATGCATGAATAATTTTATGTCGATCCCAAATGATTCCAACATGCGTAATTTTTCCTTCGGCATTATCGAAAAAAGCTAAATCTCCCGGCAAAGCTTCCTCCACAAAAGTTAAAGATTCCCCCAATAAAACTTGCTGGCTAGCATCTCGAGGCAAAACAATACCATTCAATTTATATACAATTTGCGTTAAACCAGAACAATCAATACCATAAGGAGTTCTTCCTCCCCACAGATAAGGCGAATTAAAATATTTTAAAGCACTCTCAATCAGAGAATCACGCAAATGATCATTCACAGAATTTTTAGAGACTTTCCCTTGATAAAAATAGGTTTTATCAGCAATCTTAAAGGACTTTTTATCCTCATCACAAAAAGGAAATGAACTTCCAGGAACAATTAATTTGTTCGTGTAATCTTGCTTTTGATAAACCAAGTTAAAGGTATCATTAGCTACCACTTGAAGTTCCTGATTCAGAACATTAAAAAGATCCTCATCAATTTCTGTTAACATTTTGGTATCCACCCATCCTTCGTAGTCATCAAAAGCTAAGCTGATTTTTGACCAATTGTCATTCTGTTCCAAAATCTTACAATGTTCCCCAAACAATAATTGAGTTACCATTTCACTTTTTTCAGCAGGTTCATTTCGAACAGGAATAATACTAAGGTCGGAAATTCCGTAATTCATCTATGCTTCTATTTTTAGGGTGAAAATCAAATATAAAGAAATAAATTATGTTTTTACATTTGCTTTTGCAAAATTGCCAATAAAATAGGTCATCTAGAAAGAAATGATGATTTGTTTTCAAGCACAAAATAATAGTTTACTTTTGGTTAAAAAATAACAGTACATAAAGCCTACCTAAATCACATATTGAAATGAGCAAATACTTCAGGTGGATTCGTCAGAATATAAATAACATTTATAGGTTTCTGATTACATCAATGTCCATTATTCTCATCACTCTACTGTTTCCGAATATTGGTAACTTTAAATATGAATATCAAAAAGGAAAGCCCTGGATGCACGAAACTTTAATTGCTCCTTTTGATTTTTCTATTTTAAAAACAGAAAGCGAAATTGCCCATGAGAAAGATAGTATTTTAAAAGAATTCTATCCTTTTTATAAAATTGACACTTCGGTATTGACCAAAAACACTAACAAACTAAATTCCGATTTAAATCGTAAATGGCAAAAATTCTCAAAATCTGATTCCTACAAAAAACAAAAATATTCGAAACAAAGCTTGGAGGAAGACTACCTACAATTTAAAGAATATCTGCTGACTAATCTCAAGAAAATCTACGAAACGGGCATCGCCAATTTGGAAAATGATAAGAAAGAATTGGACTTTTCTAAACTTGATTTTATCAATAAATCAGTAAACAACTTAAATCAAATTGTTGCTGCCAATTTGATTTATACGCCCAAAAGTGCTTATCAATTTCTATCCGCAAAAATACAGAGCGACTTTCCTTCCTCAGCTTATCAGGAATTTATCCAAGATTTGAATATAGATTCCTACTTGCAAGTCAATTTATTTTATGAAGCCAGCATATCAGAAGAAGTTAAAGCAAATATGTTATCCATGGTTTCTAATTCGAAAGGTATTGTTGATGCTGGAACCCGAATTGTTCTTGTGGGAGATATTATTGATGATCACACCTTCCTGGTATTAGAATCGCTAAAAAAAGATTATGAAAGTATTTTGGGTTCCTCCAAGAGTCATTATCTGATTATTTGTGGACAGTGCATGCTAATTATTTCCTGCATTGTGCTTCTTTTTCTTTACCTAAGAAACTTTAGGAAACAAATATTGCACGACAATAAAAAGTTGCTATTCATCTTATCTCTTGTTGTGCTATATGTTGCACTTACCACATTGGTACTGCAATTCCCAACCATTAACATTTACATTATTCCCTTTGCGCTTATTACCATTGTGGTTCGAACTTTAATGGACAGCAGAACGGCTCTTTTCGTATTTATTGTTACCATCTTACTCACAGGATATTTAGCCCCCAATAAATTTGAATTCATATTTCTTCAGCTTACAGCAGGAATTATGGCTATTTATAGTCTTCCCAGACTCGAGCGCAGGGGACAACTTGTTATTACCGGAATCGTAACCCTTTTCACCTATAGTATTGTCTATTTTGCCTTTGCTATTACTCAGGAAGGAAATATTGCTGAAATTGAATGGAAAAACTTCATGTGGTTCTCTATCAATGGCTTACTACTTACATTCTCCTACTCGTTAATTTATATTTTCGAAAAACTTTTTGGATTTTTATCCGATGTAACATTAATTGAACTATCCAATCAGAATCATCCATTACTTCGAGAACTTTTGCGCCAATCACCAGGTACTTTTCAACATTGTTTGCAGGTAGCCAATTTAGCCGAAGCTGCTATCAATCAAATTGGAGGTAATCCGCTACTAGTTCGGACTGGAGCCTTGTATCATGATATCGGCAAAATGAAAAATCCAGGTTATTTTATTGAAAATCAACTTGGTAAATCAAACCCTCATGATCAATTGGATTTTGATAAAAGTGCTCAAATTATTACAGATCATGTTAAGTATGGAGTGAAAATTGCAAAAAAGCATAAGCTACCTCAATTAATCATTGATTTTATTGAGACCCACCATGGAGCCGGAAAGGTTCAATATTTCTATACATCATTTAAAAACAAGTATCCTGATAAGGAAATCGATGAAGAAAAATTCACCTATCCTGGTCCAGATCCATTCACCAAAGAAACTGCCGTTCTTATGATGGCTGATTCTATAGAGGCATCATCGCGCAGCTTAAAAGAAAAAACACCAGAAAGCATACGCAATCTTATTGATAAAATTATCGACAAACAGATCGCTGAGAAACGATTTCAAAATGCCGACATTACTTTTAAAAACGTCAATCAGGCAAAAGAAATTTTCACCAATGCACTCATTAACGTTTACCATGCACGCATTGAGTATCCTACTGAGAAAAAATAATTCCTAACTCATAATCAATTTTCCCCTTCAGTCTGCTTCTTTTAATTAAAGAGCAGACTGAAAGTAATTGTGGCTACAAGTGAAGCAACTTCAACAATTATACCATTCTCATTTATAGGCAAATAACTTAACAATTATATTATTTTCCATTTTTTTTCCAAATCATTTTTTTGTAACTTATAAAGTGCGGTATCCTAAGCAATAACACGAATACAGATCAGTTAGCACTTAGGGAATTTTTACTAATTACATACAGGCAATCACATTATTTTAACCTCAAACCCTTGCTATTATGATTCGGAAATCAATATTTTTAATAGGTATTATCATATCAATCGTATTGGTTTTTTCCTGTCAATTCAACAAGCAGGAAGAACAAAAAGAAAAATACGATTCTGTTATGCAACGTAAATTGGCCAATTATGCCAAAGTAAAACTCTCTGCTGATCTTAGCCTTCTTCCAGCGAATGAAATAAAGCTGCTTTCTCAACTAATAAAAGTTTCCAAGAACATCGACGACATATACTGGCAGCAAGCCTATGGTGATAAAGAAAAACTTTTACAAGAGATTACCGATCCAGACATGAAAGAATATGCTATGATTAATTATGGTCCATGGGATCGTTTAGATGGATTTACACCTTTCACCGATGATTTTCCTCCTCGACCATTAGGAATTGGATTTTATCCGAAGGATATCAACCAGGAAGAATTCTTTGAATTGCAAAATGATGGTAAATACAGTGCATTTAGTACATTAATTCGCAATGCGAACGGATCTCTTGAAGTTTTACCTTATCACCAAGCCTATGAAAACAACCTAAACAAAGCTGTTGAAAACTTAAAGATTGCCTCAGAGATGTGTGATAATGAAAAATTTAAAACCTATCTATTGCAACGAGGAGAAGATCTTCTTTCGGATAATTTTGACAAAAGTGATGAACTGTGGATGCAGCTAAAAAATAGGAATTTAGATTTTATTGCTGGTCCAATATCGAACACCGAAGACAATTTTCTCTGGACCAAATATTCCTATGGTTCTTTTATTTTGTTAAAAAATACCGAATGGACCAAAGACGTAGAGAAATATTCATTACTAGTTCCCTATTTGCAAAAAATTCTTCCTGTTGCCGATGAATACAAAGCGGGAACGCCCTCCACATCGGCCAATATTGTAATTTATGATGTTTTGTATACTTCTGGTTACTGTAATGCTGGCAATAAATTAATAGGGGTAAATCTACCCATAGGAAGTTCAACTAGCAATGAAAGTCGAAAATTGCATTTTAAAAATGTAATGCAGGCCAAATTCAACCAGATTCTTCAGCCAATTTCTAGTTTGGTGATTGAAGAAAACCAAAGAAAAAATGTTCTTTTCAAATCATTTTTCTTAAATACCATATTCTACGAAATCTGTGAAGGATTGGGCCCTAAAGAAACTATAAATGGCAATGGAAGTGTAAAAGAAGCCTTGCGTGAACATCACAGCGTAATTAATGAATTAAAAAATGATGTGCTACGAATGTTTTTTCTAGGACAACTAAACGAGATGCGGGAAATTCCGGATGTTGAGCTTATGGATAATTATGTTACTTATATGGCAGATGTTTTTAGATCAATTCGCTTTGGTATTACAGATTCCCAAGGAGTAGCAAATATGATTCGATTTAACTACTTTGAAGAAAAGGAGGCATTTAAATACAATCCAAAAAGTGGGACCTACAAAATTAATTTTTACAAAATGAAAAAGGCCATTGAATCTTTATCCAAGCTGGTTATAGAAATACAGGGGAATGGAGATTACGAAACGGCTAATGAAATCATTAATAGTAAGGGCTATATTAACAACGAACTTCTCCAAGTACTATATCGAATTCAAAGAGAGAAAATCCCTAAAGACTTGGTTTTTGACCAGGGGGAAAAAGTAATTATTCCAGATTTATAATTTATAGATAGAAAAAAAGGCATTCAATGAATGCCTTTTTCTATTTGCCTTTACTTTTTCCTACTTTTGCACAAAATATACTCATGAAAAAAACCTACGAATGATTCGTCTGCTAGCATGCATTATCCCCCTTCTTTATTCTGTAACCGGATTTACTCAAAGCATATATATAAAAGATTCGCTTACTCGCCAGCCAATTGAAAATGTATACATTTTTAATTCTAAAAGTTCGGTAATCTCTAATCATTTAGGACAAGCAAAACTTAGCGGATTTTCGTCTGATGAAAAGATTTATTTTCAACATCCAGCCTACAAAAACCTAGAGCTAACCTACTCACAATTGCAAAGCAAGGAGTTTACTGTCGCCATGCAATCAGCCATTTTTCCAATTTCAGAAGTGGTTATTTCTGCCAGTAAATGGAAAGAAAATATGGATGAAACACCCTTGAAAATATTGCTTCTGAAAGAAGAACAAATCCAACAATCTTATGCACAAACCTCTGCCGATTTACTAAAGGAAAGTAATCAAGTTTACATTCAAAAAAGTCAAATGGGTGGCGGAAGTCCAATGATTAGAGGCTTTGCAGCGAACAGACTATTAATTGTATTCGACGGAGTTCGCTTGAACAATGCCATCTATCGAAGTGGTAACCTTCAAAACATTCTCAATATCGATCCTAACAATCTGGAATCGGTAGAGGTTATTCTCGGCCCTGGTTCCATTCTTTACGGAAGCGATGCCATTGGTGGTGTGATGAGTTTTCAGTCTCTTACACCACGCCTATCTACTTCAGATCAGGCCAATATCAAGTTCAACTACAAAACACGATATTCCTCTGCTAATAACGAAATTATGAATCATGCCAGCTACAATTATGGCAAATCAAAACTAAGTTTTGCAGGAAGCATTAGCTATTCCGATTTCTCGGATCTGAAAATGGGAAAACACGGACCAGATGATTACCTGCGCACTGAATATGCAATTAGACAAGATGGTGTCGATGAAATAATTAGCAATCCTGATCCTGAAGAGCAAAAATTTTCGGCCTACTCACAAATAAATCTAGGGCAAAAAGTTCGATTCAAAGCCTCAGAGACATTCGACTTACAATACAATTTTCAGTATTCAGCGAGCTCAGATATCCCACGATACGATCGATTAATTCAATATTCCGATGATCAGCTCAAATATGCACAATGGGAGTATGGACCTCAAATACTCCAATTGCATTCATTAGAAGCTAATCATACAAAACCTACATTTGCTTATACTTCTTTACGCATCATATCAGCCTATCAGAATTATCAGGAAAGCCGAATAAACCGTAAATTTGATCAAACAAGCCAATATACCAGGGAAGAAAATCTTAACATTTACTCTCTAAATGCAGATGCTGAAATAAAAACAGATGAGAACATTCAATTATTTTATGGGAGTGAATGGACGCGAAATAAAATCCATTCGTACGGCAGTAGTTTAAACATAGACACTTTTGAAAAAACTGAAATAGCAAGTCGTTATCCAGATAATTCAAACTATTCAAGTTTGGCTTTCTATTCCAAATTAAAATGGATTTTGAGTTTCAATTGGACACTCAACACAGGCATACGCTACTCTCACTTTTGGCTTCATGCGAAAATTGACGATACTTTTTATTCTTTTCCTTTCGATAAGATCGATCTGTCAACCGGATCATTAAACGGAGGCATAGGAATCACCCATAGGGCGAAAAATGGCATACTATTTAAAATGAATGCCACCTCAGGATTCAGAGCTCCAAATGTAGATGATATTGCTAAAGTGTTTGATTCTGAGCCAGGAAAAGTTGTGGTTCCCAATGAAAACCTGAAAGCTGAAAAAGTTTACAATTTTGAAATTTACCTAAGCAAAAACTTTTCGAACCAACTATTTGTGGAACTAAATGGCTTCTACTCCTATTTGGATGATGCTATGGTTCGAGAGGATTTTACCTTCAACGGTGAAACAAGCATGATTTACGATGGAGAGGAAAGTACAATTCAAGCCATTCAGAATACCGACAACGCAAAAATATGGGGAGGAAGCATAAACGCAATCCTGAAACTAAACAGACAATTCTCTCTTCATACAAATCTTAGCCTGACCCAAGGCAAATACAAAGATGGCAGTCCGGTTCGACATGTTCCTCCAACTTTTGGAAATTCGTCGCTCAACTTTCATTCAAAAATCTTTAGCTCAAAACTCCAATTTCAATTCAATAGTGAAATTAGCAATGCGAATTTAGCAGATAGCGAGAAAGAGAAGGATTACTTATATGCTAAAAACAGTGATGGGTTGCCCTACTCTCCTTCCTGGATGACTCTTAGCCTTAGTAATCAAATTAAAATCAGTAAAAAAGCCGAAGCAACACTTGCCATCGAAAACCTACTTAATAAGCGCTACAGACCCTATTCATCGGGTATTAGTGCAGCAGGAAGAAATTTAGTTTT
>NZ_JBFHJW010000051.1:0-29847 GCF_041595635.1 Labilibaculum sp. | reverse complement strand
CAGCTACAAATCTCTGAAGATATCCTTACCAAATGGCAAAAATTAATCAATCTACTAGGTAGTACATTTACTATTCCCTCTACTCTTATTTGTCTCTTAAATGGAGAGGAAATCAACCTAATTGCAAAAAACCAAATTACCAACAACTCCACTGTTGATTGTGAGAATATAAATAAACTTTACAGTAAGAAAGTTATTGAATCGGGAAAAAAAGTGTTGGTTGCTTGTGAAAAACTTGATGGAAAAGCCCTAAAAAACTACAACGAAAATGCTCAGCATATTGCCTACCTTGGCTATCCAATTTTTCTTCCCAATGGAAATGTATTTGGTAGCATTTGTGTTTTAAATCGAAATAAGAATTCTTTTACCAAAGAGGTAGAAAATCTTCTCACTCACATCAAAGAAATCATTGAGTTAGATCTTGCTGCCCATATCTCTTTCTATGCCAAAAGTCATTGTTTGGAACAAAAAATAAGAGAACAAATTAAATCCATCGAAAAATCAAAAGAAAAAGATACCGAAATCCGGAATAAGTTAAAAAAGGAACAAAGCAATACAATTGAATTAAATTCAAAAATTAAAGAGCTAAACAAAAACCTATATATTTCCGAAGTCACTACCAACACTCTCATTACAAAAATGAATTCGGCAACAGCTTTATTTTCTGGAATATGGGACAATAAAGGACAGCTTCATGATGCTAAATTCATAGATATGAATCCTGCCAACGAAACTATGATTGGCTGGAAAAAAGAAGACATTCTGGGAAAAACAATACGAGAAATCTTCCCCAATACTGAACAAGAATGGTTCCATTGCTTCGAACTAATTTTTACAAAAGGAACCCCCATGAAATTTGAACTTACACACAAAGGTCTGGGGAAACATTTTTTGGTAAATGCTTTTCAATTAGGGTACAATTCTTTTTGTGTTTTATACTCTGAAAAATCAAAATCTCTTTCTCAAGAAACAAAAGTAAAGAAAGTAGAAAATCCATACCGTTCCTTTTTCGAAGGCATTAATATTTCGATAGTTGTCTTCAATCCCATATACAATTCAGACGGCAAAATTATCAATCTTATCTATTCAGATATGAATCCTGCCAATGAACATATTATGAATTTTCAGTTGGGTGAAGTAAAAGGGAAAAGCATGCTGGAACTCTTTCCTCAAACAAAGTCCGATTTCTTCCACCATTTTAATCAGGCTAAGGAAGAGAATAGGCCCGTTGCATTCGAGCTATATATCAATAGTTTGGACAAATATTTTTCGAGTAGCGTCTTCACTCTTCAAGATCAATTTGTATTTACTTGCTATGATATTAGCGAACGAATTAAAGCCAATAAACAACAAATAGAAAGTGAACAAATTCATCGGGCTATTTTCGACAATAATGGTTCAATTATGATGCTGATTGATTCTTCGGATGGCAGTATTGTAAATGCAAATGAAGCAGCTCTTACTTACACAGGTTACGACAAAAAAAGCCTGTTACAGATGAAAATAGTTGATATAAATAAGTTCGATAAGGAAACCATCCAACAACAATTTGAATTTCTTCGTGCAAATAAAAAAGTTCATTTGGAATTTCAGCATCGCATTTCCAGTGGCGAAATTAAAAACATTGAGGTGTTTGCAAGTCCTATCAAACTAAATAACCGAAAATTACAACACATCATTATTAATGATACAACAGAAAAGAAACGAGATCATCGAGATGTATTAAAATTATCGAAGGCGCTCGAGCAGGCTCCTGTTTCAATTGTAATTACGGATGTGAATGGTCTGATTGAATATACCAATCCATACAGTCGCTCACTTACAGGATATAAGTTGAATGAACTTCTGGGAAAGAATGCCCGAATTATGAAATCAGGAGAAGTTCCTCATAAAAACTATGAACAACTATGGAAAAATATTACCAGCGGGCAAAACTGGGAAGGGGAATTTTACAATCGTAAAAAAAATGGGACGCACTATTGGGAAAATGCAACCGTTGCTCCCATTACGGATGAGAACGGACAGATTATTAGTTTCATCAAAGTGGGACAAGACATTACCAAGCAAAAAGAATTGCAACACGAACTTCGTACTGCCAAATTAAAAGCTGAAGAAAGCGACCGCCTAAAAACAGCCTTTTTAGCCAACTTAAGTCATGAAATCAGAACACCACTCAATGGAATTATGGGTTTTACCGACCTTTTAATGAACAGTGATTGCGATCATGATACAAAACAAACTTACGGTACTATCATACAAGAATCTGGCGAACAATTAATGATGATCGTAAGCGATCTAGTGAAGATTGCTCAAATTGAAGCCAAACAACTAAGCATCAGAATCAGTTCCTTTTCCATCAATAAGTTTCTCAACGAGATTGCACTATTCTACGAACCCGAAATTTTGAAAAAAAATTTAGGGTTTACAATTTCTATGGGACCCTACATGGCAGAAAATATCCGATCCGATCGAAAAAGAATACGGCAAATATTGGATAATTTGATCAGAAATGCTATAAAATTCACCAACAAAGGAAGCATTCATCTGAAAGTTAAATATAAAAACGATTGCCTTACTTTTTCGGTAAGCGACACAGGGATTGGAATTTCCAAAGAATACCAAAAGATGATTTTCGATCGATTCCGTCAAATAGAAGAGAACCCCACCAGAAATTTTGGAGGAAATGGTTTGGGACTATCCATCTCAAAAGAAATTACCGAATTAATGGGCGGAAATTTATGGGTTGAATCGGAACCAGGAGAAGGCTCTCGCTTTACATTTACTATTCCACTTAATAATGTTGATAAGTTTAAAGAACTAAAGCAGAAGTAAAAACCATTTTTTCCGAAGGCTACATAAATAAAATTAGCAGCACCAAAATAAAGAACTGCAAATAATATATTGTGATTAGATAAACTATGAACAAATCTTTCGTAATTCTTCTTTAACTGCTCTTTTCTTCCTTTCGTTCAATGAAAAAGATTCCAAAATATTCTGATTTTCATTTAGCTGAATACAGGTAACCACACCACTATTAAGCAATTCTTGTTTCTGCTTTTTAGTAAGATGATGCAATATGGTAACTGGATACAAAGACAAACTTTCAACGATTTCTTTCAAACCCTTATTCCTAGGGTAATCCCAGGCTAATAAACGCAATCCACTGCGAGTTCCATATTGAATGGAATCATCAGAAAAACGGGTATTGGTAATGATCCAACCGGTAAAGGAAACACCTTTATAGGCCACTTCATTCTTTCTTTTGTCGATAATGTCATTCACTCGCGAACGAACATACAAAGGCACTTGTACACTAACATGCTTCCCTTGGTCTTTATGGTATTTACATTCCACCAGTTGCTGGCTATGATCTAATGTGGCAATCACATCCATTTCATGAGTTACAAAAGAACCTTCTACCACCACTCCCACAATCACATCATAACCTTGCTTCTTAAACATTTGTCCAATAAACTGCTCAAAAGGATATCCAGTGGGGCCAAGTTCCATAATTGCTTTTTTTAAGCGATAACGCATGGCCGAATTGGTTTTATTGCGACGTAGAATGGAAAAAGCTCTGGAATAAATTTGCCGTGTAGTAACTCCCGAATATATCCAACTTGAAATATCAGCCAGAATTTTATCGATAACAGACCTTTCCGCTCCTGCGTTAATTAGTGAACGCTCCAACTTCTTTATTTCAAAAGGCTCCTCATCTCCAGAAGCTTTTGTTACTAAAATCAACTTACTATTTGTTAACGAATTCGTGGACAAGCTCTTTTCCTGATTGTTCATATCTACATATTAACTTATTATTACCCAAAGGAGATTGTATAACTCTCAATTTTCTATTCATTCAAACATTACTTTCTACTTCTGCTTACCTCCCTCTTTTTCCTCATTATATTGCTGTTTCTAATAAGGAAACACAATTTAAATACCTATTCCTTTCAAGATGTGGAAGCCGTTACAACCACTTCTTCCTTCTAAAATACCAAACCATCACAAAGACAATTAACCACATAATAATCAACACAATGAAATAACCAAATTGCCATTCCAATTCTGGCATGTATTTAAAATTCATCCCATAAATTCCCGCAATAAAGGTAAGCGGAATAAAAATTGTGGAAATTAGAGTCAGTAATTTCATGGTTTTGTTCATCTCGTTATTCTGTACCGACTGGTAAGTATTCAAAATATCTGAAAGATAAGCAAGAAGATAATCTAGTTGATCAATAACAAACAAAATATGATCTTGTGTATCGTGAAAGTATTTGATATTTTCCTCCTGTAACAAGTCCAAGTCATTCTGTCTTAAAAGATCATAGGCCTCTTTCAAGGGAAGAATACTGCGTCGCGCCTTCATCAACTGTTTCTTAAAATCCTGAATGTTTCGTGGCACAAGTTCCGAATTTTCGGTCTCAATAAGATCTTCCAATTCATCCAATTGATCATTCCAATTCTCGAGAAGATGAAAATAACTATCTACAATAGTATCGGCAATAGCAAAAAACAAGTAATCGACTCCTTTTGTTCGAATTCTACGAGTACTATTTTCAATACGATTAATAAGCGAAGACAAAATAGGATTCCTCGAATCCATAAAAGAAATCACATAATTAGCCCCCAAAATAAGATTCACAGGTACGGCCATAAACTTGTAGCTATCCTTTTGGGGAATCAGCAGTTGCAGAGATAAAAAACTATAATGATCTAAATCCTCAAATTTAGGTCGTAAATGAGAATTTAAGGCATCTTCCAAACTCAAGTTATGGATTTTCAACTGACTGCCTAAGTTCTCGTAAGCAGGAATATCGATTCCAGTAAAATGAACCCAGTACACATAATCCTCCTCTTCAAATTTGTATTTAATCTGATCCAAATTTATTTTGTACTCGGTCGTTCTCGTTTTCTCAAAATTATACTGTAAAATCTGAATGGATGCATCGCTAATTTCTTTCTGCCCGATATGCATTAATGTACCCGGAGCCATTCCAGTTTTTTGTGAAATACGACTGTTTTTTTTCTTGCCCATAACAAAGTAGAACTGATTAATTGTATCTTTAAATTAAACAAATCCTTTACTGATTAACAATTATTCTTAGCCCAATGATCGAAACACTAGAAACTATTTTAAAAAACCTAGGAATAGGTTACAAACTAATATTTATAATAATCACCATTATCTCAGGCCTTATTTTATCAAAACTGGTTCATTTCTTTATGAATCGAATCCTGAAAAAAGCCTCCGATACCTTAAAAGTTGATCCGACCAACTATAGTTTCCTAAAAAATGCTGTTAGTTTCGTGATATTTACCATTATGGTAATCATTATTTTTTATTCCATACCGGAATTAAAAAGCGTTGGGGTTAGTTTAATGGCCAGTGCCGGAATCTTGGCTGCTATTCTTGGATTTGCCTCACAACAAGCCTTCTCGAATATTATTAGCGGTATTTTCATTGTTATTTTTAAACCTTTTCGGGTTGGCGATTTTATAAAAATAGGCGAACTACACCACGGTACTGTCGAGGATATCACCTTGCGACATACAGTAATTAACAATCCTGAAAACAGGAGAATTATTATTCCCAATGCTGTAATCAGCTCCGAAACCATTTTGAATTCATCCATTTCGGATCCCAAAGTATGTTCTTTTTTAGAAATTGGAATCAGCTACAATTCCAATGTTGACAAAGCAATTGAGATCATCCAAAAAGAAGCCACAAAACACCCTAACATACTAGACAACAGAACAGCTGAAGATTTGGAACAAAAGAAGGATTTGGTTGTGGTAAGATTAATTAATCTGGCTGATTCATGCGTCACACTTAGAGCCTACATTTGGGCTCAAGATTCAGGGAAAGCCTTCGTAATGAAATGTGATTTATTCAAATCAATAAAGAAAGAATTTGAAGCAAACGGAATAGAAATTCCATTTCCACATCAAACTGTATATTTACGACAGGAAAAACCCTTACAAATCACCCAAAGCTAAAGATACATCCTTATCTTCCTATTGGTAACATCAAAAAAGTGAGCTATTTATAGAAATAGCTCACCAAATAACATTACAATTTTTCTATATAGAATTTTCAGAGCTCAGGATCTTGCAAGCCAATAATTCTTTTATCACATTTTCAGTTAATTCACTTTTAAAGGCAAACTCAAAACGAATGTCCATCACATAAGCTTTCAATCTCATCTTATAGCATAATTTGTTGTATTTAATATCATTTACAAAAATAACTGCTACAGGCTTTGCCAGATATACATAGTTGGAAACCCTAGCCACTTCCATTGCGATTTTCCTTACTTGATGCGTATTAATGGTAATGGGCAAATAAATTTCAGCAACAACCTGACAATTTGTTTCGCCTGAATTTGAATTGGAAATAGATTGATTCATCAAATCGCCATTAGGCAAAGTAACAATAGAGTCGTCGGCTGTTTGTACTCGTGTTGATCGTAAAGACATATCAAGTACCTCTCCATAGGTACTTCCAACCTCTATTTTGTCTCCCACTTTAAAAGGTCTGTCGATAATAATCACAAATCCACCAAAAATATTCTTTAGAATATCCTGCGCTGCAAAACCTACCGCAACCCCAACCGATGCTCCAAAAGCAATCAGTGATTCTACAGGAGGATTGAAAATTCCTTTAACGATAAAATAGGCAATCACCGACCAACAAACAATCTTTACAATTGGCACTATCGCTTTGCCTTTCACACGTCTATCCGGACTTTTCTCTGACCAAATTTCGATTGTTCGCGTTAAAAATCGAACGGTAAAATATCCAATCGCAATAAAAACCAAGGCCCAAAATATCTTCGAAAAAGATACAATTTTAGATACATCTGGAGCCTCCAATTTTTCACCTATTGATTTGATCATATCATCATTGGAAAGAGTAGTTGAATCTGTCGTAACAGTAGCAGTTTCAACAATAGTATCCGCAATTTGGTTTTGTGCAAATAAAACTTGAGATCCTATAAAAAGACAGCCAAGAACAAATAATATATTTAAGTATTTTCTCATTTTGTTGTAATTATTATTGATTCGAACCCCGTTTAATGAATGTAGTTTAATAGGCTAAGATGATTCACAACCAGGCGATAAATAAGAGGATTAATCGAATATCGCCCATTTTTCTCAACCAATATTCCATCATCCGTAAACACCATTAAATGAGAGAAACTTTCCTCCTCATCCCAGGAAAAAATATCCGCATGTTCCTTCAGCAAAAGACTTCCATGAAGAATCAAAGCATGCAAGGTGACAATTTGAGCTGTACTTAATGTGCTGAAAAAAGAATACTCAAGATGTTTGTATTGCAAATAGAAATTATTTTCATCTACACGAACTACCGAACGCATCCAAAAAACCAAAGCCAGCGAAAGATTACTTTGAGCAAATTTGTACAACCGGTGAAAATAATCCACCTCTAAATAGGCTTGTTTCTCCGATTCCGACATACGCCTGTATGAACGCTTTGGATGAAAATCTTTGGGGGGGATAAAATTAAGCTTGAAACCACTAAACTTATGTCTTTTTATTATTATTTCGGTTAACTGATCTTTATCCAAACGATCTAAACTTACTACATATCCGTAATATGTATTCATTTTCAATGTATAATCGAGATACTTATATGTGTAAAGTAAACAAGTACTCAACCAAAAAATCTGAGAATTGGTTTGTGAAATCAATCGAAAAAACTGCATTAAATTTTTAAACCCATGCATTTTCCGTAAGAATAACTGATGAAGATTTTCAATAATAATGATGCGCCTTCCCTCCTTTTCTTTTATCCTCAAAATCAAATCATCAACCGTTTCAAATTTCAAATCGGTAAAAATAGTTTTCAAAAATTGAATAAAACTCTCTTCTCCATCTATTTTATGATCCAAACTAATTCGGGTAACCGGATATTGATGCCCAAATTGTTCCTCAAAAACATTAATCATAGACGTTATTCCACTGCCCATCTCTCCCACCAAACAAGTTGGAGCAAATTTTCTACTGGTCCAATTACTGTAAGCTATTTCAAGTTGATGAATCACATGCGGTCTTTCGATTCTATATTTTGCATTGGTAAGCGGAGCAATTTTAAATAAGCGCTGATACATTAAAGGCAATTTACCAACTACTATTTCAGTCTCAGACAAGTAATTGGCCAATTCACTACCTATGCTTTCCGACTTCTCGGATAAACCCAAGACTTCCCGGTAAGCGCTGTACTTCAACCGAACTCCGTGAATCAAAGCAAGAATTCCCAAATAAGCCTTCTTGGTATTATCTTTAGCAAAAGCTTGTCCTCGCAAGACCATTTTTTTTGCATCCCTGATTCGTTTCTTTCGAATCATTTCCGACTGCTTCTGATTTAAAGTATCTGGAGTAATTGCCCCAGTAATTTCTTCCATAAACAGACGGTCAATCTGATTGAATTGATCAACCACATTCTTCATCAACTCACGATTGAAAAGCTCATTTTCTTTCGCTTTGTGCACTGCCCGCTCAATTCCATCTACAAATTCGGAGTGTTGATTATCTGCATGTTCAACATCTTTTGCATTGTAATATTCCATGGCATATTCAACAACACCCGAAAGTTCATTTGCATTGGATATACTTTTGCGTATTCCAGCTACAAAATCTTCTTTTTGTTGAAGCACAGGCATTTCCACCGACTCATTCAAACAGCCACTAACAATCTCGCCCACATGCGTTTCCCGAAGCTTTGGCAACTTTACATCCTTATCCCAACTCTTTTTCGAGGGCAGTAAATAGCTGGATTTTACACCTTCAAATTCCTGATTGCAAGTTTCTATCAAATGATCAAAATGAGGCGCAAAATCCGTTTCCATTAATTTGTCCATGAAATTAGGAATTTGCTCTTTGAGCAATTTCTTGGAAAGAAGATTGTCTTGAACTTCCTGGATCTGAATTTCATTCTCAATTTTAACCAATGCACTTTCCAGAATACTCACAAAAGAAGTATCAGCAGTTACTAAAAGTTTTTCGAGGAGCTTTTGCAATTGAACTTCGTGTTTATCAAAGGCCTTGGTAAGATTTAAATTTGAAAAACGAATATCATAAATGAGTCGCCAATGTTCGAACAATGCAAATGTCCTGCGATTGTAGTTATCGAATAATTTCGACTGTCTTTTAATAATAACTGATGTTTTTTTATTTAGTTTTTTAGTCTTAATTCTACGCATAGGAAATTCAAGAGTCCCCACTTTATCATGCAATTCAGAATACTGCAAATCCAAACTCTCGTGCAATTCCTTAAAATTTACTTCAATTTCTATTTTTTTTGCTCCTAAGCGTTGAGCTAGTTCTACTAGATTCTGATTAAAATTGTTCTCAACCCATTTATTACTAACAAGAAGATTATTTTCAATTTGCCGATCGACCTCCTTTATCGCTTGAAAAACATCATGTCGAAACACAAGAATATCCTCAATTATAGGTTCTGCATACTTAAGAAAACGAACAAAATAAACCAATTCGGCCAGTTGCTGTCGAGGAATTTTATGTTTCCATAGTTTTTTAGGTAAGGCTTCTTTTTTAAAGAGCACACGAAATTTATTCCTTACGCTCAGAAACATCCAATCTAAATTAAGAACGAATCGTTTCACCAATTTTCTAGCTTTCAGAATAATCCCATCCGATGGCAATGCATAAAAGCGATCCTTATCTTGCTCTTCTTCTGCAATTGTTTCAAAACTCGAAATATATTCTTTAATTTCTTCGAATTGATCAAAAAAAGTCCAAACATCAAATTTACTATCCTCATGAAAATAAGCATGAACGTAATTTTTGAACTCTTCACTATTTTTCCGATAGGTTGAATAAGCATCAGTATTTTCCTGACTATTTTCAATAGAATAAAGCGTTTTCTGTAAAGTAGAAATCATACTCTCTATTGGTTGAAGAGAACTAGCTAATTGCGACAAATATTTAGTGTACATAGGTTTTAGCTCTAGATTAGGGATTCTTTAAAATACAAAAAATATTACAATAAATAATAAAGTTGATAAATAAGATATATAAATCGTCATTATGCAATTCAAAAACTACAACAACAATAAATGTACAATAGTTTCTGATACAAATTCTCAGGAAACAATAAGATTATTCTACCTAAAATTAACAAGCTTCTTCCTCTTCTTAAAATGGATGACAGATGACCATCTCAATTCCTTATTCACTATTACAAATAATGAATTTAATCTCAGAAAATTATTTTCCAGTCTATAGGATTTATCCTTTCTTCTATACCTTTCAAACGTATGGTTCTACTATATTTGTATTTTTACAATTAAGACTATCACATGAAGAACAAATCTAAAATTGATCGTTTTCAGGGAAAAGGATGGTATGAATTCTGGATCAAGAATTTATGGCGGTATCCAAACCGTTTATTTGCATTAAAAGCAGCCATTTCTATGAGCCTTCTTTTAATTCCTTTTATAATATTAGGTTCTTCATTTATAGGAGTAACTTTGGCTTTGGGTGCTTTAGCTGGCGCTCTATCCGAAACCGATGACCATCCCAAAGGTCGAATTAAAGCTTTGGCACTAACCATTATCAGCTTTGCCATTTCGAGTGTTTCTGTTGAAATATTACGTCCTTTCCCTATTCTTTTCGGAGTAGGTCTTATCGGTTCAACCGTAAGTTTTATTGTTCTGGGTGGACTGGGCGAACGATACCGTGGAGTAACCTTTGGAGCACTTCTAATTGCAATTTACACCATGTTAGGATCAAATCTTGCTCCTCACTGGTATTCGCAACCCTTACTTTTGCCTGCTGGCGCTCTTTGCTATGGCTTGCTATCCTACTTGTTTCTTAGTATTCATCCTTCTCGTTTGCTGGAAGAACAGCTCTCACAAGGCTTTGAGGATCTGTCGCTATACATGAAAGAAAAGTCTCGCCTTTTTCCCAGCGATGCTAAAATACAAAAAAAGGTTCGTAACAACCTGGCTACTGCCAATATCCAATTGGTTAACAGCTTAGAACGCTGCAAAAATGTTCTAAACAGCTATGCCGATGCTCTAGAAGACCACACTGCTTTGCGAAGCTATTTTCATAAATTCCTTCTTCTTCAGAGTCTGCACGAAAGAGCAGCATCAAGTCATGAACGCTACGATTTACTCAGTAACGATCCAGAAAACTATGAAATCTTAGAAGGATTAGGCCAATTGCTCGTTCAGCTTTCACTAGCCTGTCACGAAGTTTCCAAAAGTCTAATTATGGGAACTGTTTATCATCATCCTGTATCGTTAAAATGGACAGTTTCGGCATTAAAGGATCGAATAAAACAGCAGAAAAAAAACGACCAAAGAAATGACTTTTCTCTTTTGCTACAGAACCTAACTCAATCACACCTGTCTCTTCAAAATATGAATTTCAATGCTGATTTAGGTATCATCCCTAAAATTGATAGAGATTCACGTTCGCTTTGGTTGCGTTTAAAAGAACAACTAAATTGGAATCATCCACGTTTGCGATATGCCATCAGATTAAGTACCTGCTTTTTATTAGGCTACATTCTTATTAGTTACTTAAATTGGGAAAAAGGAGATTGGGTTCTTCTTACCAGTTTATTTGTTTGTCAGCCATCTTATAGCGAAACACGTAAACGTCTGTTTCAAAGAATTCTGGGAACATTAACGGGGGTGGTAATTGGTGTTTTACTCGTACAACTTTTACCCACAAAAGCAGGACAAACCATGCTAATGCTTGTTGCTGCTTATGCGTTTTTTGCATGGCTCCGAAAGAATTACTCAGTCTCTGTCATTTTCATCACCATTTTAGTGATTGCAGCCTTTAACCTATTGGCTGGAAAAGGAGTTGCACTAATGGGCCCCCGAATTGTAGATACTATTATTGGTTCGATATTGGCCATTGCTGTGGTTCGTTTGTTGTGGCCAGATTGGCAGTACAAAAAACTTCCGAACTTGCTTGCTACCGCCCTTCAAAATAACAACACTTACTTTAAAGCTGTGTTAGATGTGTATTCAGAAAACTCCATAGATGATTTAGATTATCGAATTGCGAGATATCGGGCACATCAGGCAGATAGCTCCTTAGCTCTCGCCTGGCAAGGCATGAAACTAGAACCCAAAAAACAACAAAAATTTCAGAAACATGCTTTTTCATTGACTTACTTAAATCATGCATTACTTTCCTATTTATCAGCTCTTGGTGCACATAAGGAAGCTAAAAACTACATTTCCCAAGAGCAATTTGAAATGTTTAGTAAAGTACAACAAGAACTCTCCAAAGCTGCTCTTGCATTGCATGACAAAAAAGCTTGCCAGGTTCCTGTTGGCATGAAAAGTTTTCTGGAAGAATTAGGCCAAAAGATTAGTGAAATGGAAAAAGGAAGCGAACGCCAAAAATTAGTGCTTCTTTACAATATTGCTGAAGTTACCGAACAATTATTCCAGGAAGCTTCACAATTGCTAACCGATTAATTTTAACTGAGTCTGCTAACAATTGATAGCGGACTCAGTTTACTACTTAAATTCAATTTTAACTTTACTGCTTATTGCCTGCGATTGACAAGTTAGAATCATCCGTTTTTTTCTTTCATCAGCGCTCAAAGCCATCGAGCTCTTCATTTTCACCTCTCCGTCTTTCAAATGAGCTTTACAAGTACCACAAATGCCCGACTGACAAAAATAGGGAGCCGGTGCTCCAATTCGTTTTAACCCCTCCAAAATAGTCTCATCAATTTTTAAATCTAACTGATACAACACACTTCCAATACGGGCACTAACATCTGCCTCTTTAGCGAGGCTTTCCTCCTTCTGTTCATCTATTATTTCTGGAGCTAAAAAATATTCGGAATGAATAAATTTAGAGGAAACGCCACGATTAATCAAACATTTCTGAATCATTTGATTCATCTCCCCAGGTCCACAGCTAAAATATTCTGAATTTTTAATGTCGGACGGATTTTCACGAATAAAGTTTTCGAGCATCTCCTCATCGATTCGCCCACGTTTCCCATCCCATGGAGTCTGCGAAAAATCCAAAAATCGTTTAGAAAGAGTATGAGTAATATGAAATTTATCAGGAAAACGCGACTTCCAATCCATGAGTTCCTCGTAGAATAAAATATCTGACAAACTCCTATTTCCGTAGAGTAGAAATACCTGACTCAATGGTTCCATCAATAAAATGGATTTTATCATGGAATAAATAGGCGTGATTCCGCTCCCTGCCGCAAATAGATAATAGCACTTTTGAGCCTTAGAATCCACATGAATTTTAAAATCTCCAAGAGGCTTGGAAATTTCAATAAAATCGCCCACTTTCAGATGTTCAGAAATATAATTTGATACCAGTCCCTTGTCTTGTCTTTTAACAGTTACCTGATACAATTCGTTGTTATAAGGAGAATTGTGCAACGAATACATTCGAAGTGCTTCCTTCTCATTTACAAAAAATCTAAAACAAAGGTATTGCCCTGCATAAAATTTGAAAATAGTTGAGTATTCTTCAGGAATATGAAAACTTAATGTAGTTGCTTCTTGTATTGGTTTTTCGATTGCAACAATTGGTATACGATAAAATCTCTCTTCCATAAACTTCAAAATTTTGGGCAGTAAACACTCCAATTCTGTTTTATCTCAACTATAAAATTTCACTTTAAAATACTGATTTTTTTTACCTACTAAGACAACAATAAAAAAAATTTGTAAGACGATTCATATTTATATGAAAAAACCACCTTTTGGCAAAGGTGGTTTTTTCGTATTTTTAAACTGTTTAATTCCGATTCATCTTAAGCAGCTACTTTATTTTCTTCATCCTGTTTTTTGGTAACTCGCCCATAAATAATCAGAGCTACTGCCGAAACCGCAGCAATTACAACAAAATAATACCATATATAATGTGCATGTGCTGAAGCTACTTTCCATTCTGCATAATTATTAAATAATTTTGGATCAGGACAATATTTCGACAACAAAAATCCGGATAATCCAAAACCTAAAATAGAAGAAATGAAAGAATGTAAATGACTGAATCCAAGATATAAACCTTCTTCTCCCTTAGGAGCTTGAAGAGAAAAATACTCCAAAAATCGAGGTGAGATAAATGATTCAGCAAATCCTTGAAAAACAATACCAATAATCATCATAAATGCAACAGGATGCAAACTAAAAATACCTAAATTAATTGATTCTACATCGAGCAAATTTCCTGCTGCCATACACAAAGCAGACACTGGCATGATAAACATTCCAACGGTCATAGAAAAAAGCGCCGTTTTCTTTCTCATCATCTGTGTTATAAGACCCACAAATAAAAATACGATTAATGGATTTACATTGGCATACCACGATGGAGAAGCACCTTCCCCTGCCATACGCAATACATATTTAGGCATGGTTGCATACAGCTGATGTTGCACCATCCAGAATCCGGTAACAATCAAAATCAAAGTAATCAATCGACCATTGGTCAATACTTTAATTAAAGCAGCCCATATTTCCGACATGCTTTTTCCTTCTCCTTCGCGACTCGTAGTCTTAAAAAAGAACAAAACTGCAACCAATGCAAATAAAGTCATTCCTGCAGAAAAATAATTTAAGGTAATCAATCCTTCGTTTCCTAATGCCTCACGCAATGGTTTCACAATTGTTTTTCCCGAAAAAGCACCAATATTTACCATGGTATAGAAAATGGAGAATCCACGAGCACGGTTGGCAACAGTCGTTTCTTTGGCTACGGTTCCTGTAATTACCGACTTAATAAAGGAACCACCAATCATGATTAAAACAATAACAGGAATGATGAACCATTTGTAGTAACTATCTTCTAAACCTGTAAACTCAGTAATATGAGAATATTCAACCAAGCCTGCACTTGCCAATAAACTTGGTAAAATGGCCAATCCTGCATAACCAATTGTTAAAAGCGAAAAGGCTAACAAAAGAGCTTGCTTAAAGCCCATTTTATCGGCCAAAGCACCACTAAAAGTAGGAAGTAAGTACAAACCACCAGAAAACAATCCGGAGATCAAAGCAGCCTCAACATCACTAAAGCTCAATATCCTCGATAAATAAATGGTGATTACAATAAAAACTCCATAGTAAGCTGCTCGTTCCAGTAATTCTACCGAATTCGCAACCCAAAAAGCCTTGGAAAATCGCTCTTTTATCATTCCCTCTTTTTCAATACTCATGCTAAATTTTTCTTTTATTATGATATTTTTATTTCTGATTCTATTAATTTAAGAGCTCTAAAATAGATCTCCTATATGGATTTATCAAATTACCAGTCTCTTTTGATACTTACTCTGAGTAAATAATTTAAGACTGAATAGATGGGTATTCTATTTTTTCAAAAAAAGCTCAGGGAATTCCTGAGCTTTACATCGTTTATTTGGATGGAAGATTATTCCCAATCGAGAATTACTTTTCCACAATTTCCTTCTTCCATAATATCAAATCCTTTTTGAAATTCAGCCGCCTTAAAACGGTGGGTAATCATTGGAGACAAATCCAATCCACTCATTAGCATTTGTTCCATTTGGTACCATGTTTCGTACATTTCCCGTCCGTAGATTCCTTTTAGCTGGAGTCCTTTAAAAATAATATCATTCCAATTTACCTTGGTTTCTCCTGGTAGAATACCCAAAAGAGAGATTTTCCCCGAATTGTACATGTGAGCCAACATATCGCCAAATGCAACAGGAGCCCCAGAACATTCTAATCCGATATCAAAACCAATCATCCCCAATTCCTTAATCACATCATCTAAGTTTTCCTTCATTGGATTGATCACCCGATCGGCTCCCATTTTTTTTGCCAATTCGATTCGATAAGGATTGGTTTCGGTTGCAACTACGTAGCGTGCTCCTGCAAATTTTGCAATGGCCACACACATACTTCCAATTAGTCCAGCTCCGGTTACCAGCACATCCTCACCAATTATTGGCCAAGAAAGTGTGGTGTGAGTCGCATTTCCGAAAGGATCCATAATAGCCAAAAGCTCATCTTCAATCTGGTTACTCATTTTCATCAAATTAGAAGAAGGAATAGCGGCATATTCGGCAAAAATTCCATCTATATTCACACCAATACCCACGGTATTCTCACATACATGTTTACGCCCCCGTCTACAATTTCGACAATGTCCACAAGCAATATGGCCTTCGCCAGTTACCCTATCGCCAATCGAAAAGCCAGTAACCCCAGCTCCTATTTCAGCAACCTCGCCAACATATTCGTGGCCAATAGTCATTCCTGGTTTAATGGTTTTTTGCGCCCACTCATCCCATTTGTAAATGTGTAAATCAGTTCCACAAATTGCGGTTTTTCTAATTTTCACCAGAACATCGTTTACTCCAACTTTAGGAACATCTACTTCCTCCATCCACAAACCTTTTTCAGCTTTGGATTTTACAAGAGCTTTCATTTTAGTCATCGTTTCTTTTTGTTATGTTGTGTTGTGTTTCGGATTTAATTCATTACCAATAAGAGCATTGAAATAATGACTAATCCTTCTCGAAAGTATGAAAACTAAATTGGTTATTCAATAACTTTTTACCCTTTTCGTCATAAAAATTAGATTGCGGAATAATCGATTGACTTACAAAGCCCCATGGATAAAAATATTCTTTTAGCAAGCTCGAAAGTCCTAGCCTGCCTTCTCAATCAAAAAAAATTAAAACTAGTTTCAATATCAAAATATGACTTTGCAGCCCTTTTTATTCGCCGGCAGCCAAATTGGACTGGCAAGAAAAATAACATTTGGTAGACATCCGAACAAAAAAACAAATATTACATTTTAACACTTGACAGCTTTTAAGAGTTCGGTACAAATAATAATTTTCCCACAATATTCATTGTTACCTCTAATCCGAAGCAAATAAACCTGATCTGATAAAGCTTCCGGCAACATTTCTCTTTAAAATTAATTTTCAGAATCCAAACGCAGATAAATAAGCTGGCCAGGCAAATTGGATTCTTCAAAGTGATACATTCGTTTTTGTGTCATTATATTAATTATTAATTGCCTATATATCTACCACTTACACAAACACCACACTAAGCTTTTTTTATTTATAGTTATATAAAAAGTTGTATTTACACTTAATTAGTGAACAATAATAACCCAATATTTTTATACATGTAGTTTTTATTACCTTTGCGGCATGCAAACAAAAAAGATGGACCAAAAAACAATTTTAAAGAAGTTATCGATTCAGGAACTGAATGAGATGCAAAAGGAATGTGCAAAAGCCTATCCTCAAAATAAAGATATACTTCTAGTGTCGCCCACTGGCTCGGGAAAAACACTCGCTTTTTTGTTGCCTATGCTTGCTAAATTAGATCCGGATATAAATGCGGTTCAAACCTTAATATTAACTCCTGCCAGAGAACTTTCCTTACAAATAGAGACTGTTTTTAAAAGTATGGGAACACCGTTTAAGGTGAATTGTTGCTACGGTGGTCATCCCATGTCGACCGAAAAGAACAATTTAAAAACACCTCCAGCTTTACTTATTGGTACTCCAGGAAGAATTGCCGATCATATTCGAAGAGAAAATTTTGACCTTAGAAATATCAAAACTCTGATATTGGATGAATTTGATAAATCGCTTGAACTAGGCTTTCAGAAAGAAATGATGGAAGTGATTGATGCCTTGCCTAGTCGAATAAAAAAGGTACTTACCTCTGCAACCAATAACATTGACATTCCTGAATTTGCAAAATTGAATTCACTTATCGAATTGAATTTTATCCCGAATGCAAAACCGATTGCACTGGCTCAAAAAAAGGTCATTTCTGTGGAAAAAGACAAACTAGCTACTCTTTTCAAGTTGATTTGTCATCTAGGAAACCAGCCAAGTTTGGTCTTCTGTAATCACCGCGAATCTGTAGAACGAATTGGCAAACATTTACTAAATGAAAGCATTCAATGCGATGTATTCCATGGTGGATTAGAACAAGATGATCGAGAAAGAGCACTCTTGAAATTCAGAAATGGAAGTCATAATTTATTAATTGTTACCGACTTAGCTTCTCGAGGACTCGATATTCCCGAAATAAAAAATGTAATTCACTACCAACTACCGCGTGTTGAGGAAGCATTTATCCATAGAAATGGACGAACCGCCCGAATGAATGCCGAAGGAAACTCCTATTTAGTACTTGCACAGGAGGAAGTAGCTCCGGAATTTATTCCTGAAAACATTGAGATTTTAGAGCTCTCAGAAGATTTGCCTTTACCTGCAGAACCTGAATGGGAAACCCTATATATTTGTCTGGGTAAAAAAGAAAAAATCAATAAAGTTGATTTGGTTGGTTTCTTCTGTAAAGTAGGTAAACTTGAAAAAAGTGAATTGGGCAAAATCGATGTACTCGATCATTCTTCCTTTGTTGCTGTAAAACGAGGAATTGGAGAAAAGCTGACCCGTAAACTAAAAAATGAACTCATTAAAAAAAAGAAAGTAAAAATTCAGGTTTCCTACTAATTAGATCTTCGACTAATCGCCAAAAATCTTATCAATAAATCGAATAAGCATTTTTTTTGTTTTAGTTTCTCTTTCGTGAAAGATGTTTTGATTGGAGATGCTTTTGTGAATGTATCTCCAATCGGGTAATCCACCAAAATTTCGATCATCAATGTACAAATCCGCATAAATTTTCCGACTTACCGAATCATCGAATTCCTCTTCAGGATAATTGCTATTTACGGCATAAAAAACGAGACCTCTTTGTTTACAAAAATCAACGGCTTCGTACAACATATCTTCAATTCGGTAGGTCCACAGAATAAGTTGATGTCCCTCCTTTTGCAAGGCAATAAGGCTTGCAATGGCGAAAGGAATCTCACTCCCAATTTCAGGATATTTGTGTTGTACAATTGTACCATCAAAATCTACAGCGATAATCATAAAGGGGAGTATTATATATCAATGACTTATAAAAATATCAAAATATTTTATTCTTTATCTAAATTTCTTAAACAAAAATGATCTGAATAAAAATCCAGACCATTTTATTTCCAATTCTTAATTAATATTGCTGGGAAACCATTTCTCTGAACTGCAAGCCAGAAAAACCCAAAAGAAAGCATCCTCTACTAGGGTTTTGACCGATCATTTGTGGTTTTCTCATAAAATTTAAAATTTTAGAGCACTACTGATTCAACCTGTTTAATTTTATCGAGACCAATATCAGTAAATACACAGGTTCCTAATGAATCAAAACGAATCAATATTCGATTCTTTCCTCTTATTTGTATGATTTCACCTCGGATGCCTTTTAGAGGTCCTGCCACAACTTCAACAGACTCTCCTTTTTTTAGTTGATTTGAACAAAGATCTACTTTTCGATTTTTATCCTTTAAAAAAATACGTAAAGCTTCAATTTGTCCTTCGGGTATAGGCACAGCTTTCCCTTCGAAAGTTACATACCTAACGGCAAGATTTGTGTTGATAACGTTATAGTATTCTCTTTCGCTGACTTTTACAAATAAGTAGGATCGCAAAAGGGGTTCTTCTACCCATTTGGAACGATCACTCCACTGCTTTAATTCTCTGCACAAAGGAAGATAGCACTCTATATTCTTCGAGCACAATTCTTGATAGAGCCTTTTTTCTGCACGAGATCGAGTATAAATCGCATGCCAGAAGTAAGGTCTTTTTAAAACTTGCATACATGGTTGAGTTAAGGTTATAACTAATGAATACCGTTTCTGTAGAAAAATAGATCATAGTTGGTTGAAGACTATTTAGCAATCTATTCTCGAAAAGAAACAGTAGTTTAAATCATATTGAGCACCGTAAATATTCTTTCTAACACAACTAAAATTTCGTCACAAAATTGGTAATGAACAAATTTACACAGCTTTTACTTAAGGGGAATTCAAACAATTTTGGCGAATTGAAAATATTAACTGATTAACGTAGCTTTTTACTTGATTACGAATAATAATCTTTATTAAATAACAATCACATGTTTACATTATCTTAATCAAGTAATTCATCACTGCTTAAAAAAATCACCCATGCTAAACTAGGCGATTTTATACGTTTCAATTAACAATTTCAATAAAAAAACAAAAAGACATTAATCGACTACCCCCCATCATATGATCAATACAGATGACCATTATAAATAAACACATTAATTATAGTTAAACATCCAGTACGTTAAATGTATATTTCTTTTTGCCAACCAACATACAATTTATCGCATCAAAAAGCCCTTACTCATTTAACATTATAAACACACCTAACACCTCCACTCCTTTAACGCTAAATGGTAATTTACAATTGTGCATCAACAACTGCAATACTTATCATATTCACGATTTCTCTTACCGAACTTTCGAGAGGAAGAATATGAACCGACTTGTTCAATCCCAATAATATGGGACCTATGGCTTCTGTTCCACTCAATTCCTGCATCATCTTATAGGCTATGTTCCCACTACTTAAATTCGGGAAAATAATGGTATTCACTTTTCTATTTCCAAGTTTCGAAAATGGAAACATCTTACTACGCAGTTCATTATTTACCGCAAAATTCATCTGAATATCTCCATCAACAATGAGTTCGGGATGATCTCGATGTAATATTTCTACCGCCTTCTGAACCCGCACAGGACTCCCTGTTCTAATGGATCCAAAATTAGAGTAGGAAACCATGGCTATAACTGGTTCTATATTGAATTTTCGCACCGCTTCGGCCGTAAGTAAGGTAGTATCCACCAGTGTTTGCACATCAGGACGAGGATTCACAGTTGTATCTGAAAAGAAAATTGCTCCTTTCTTACACATCATCAAGTACATACCAGCAATATGATTGATGTCAGACTTAATTCCAATGGTTTGAATAACGGGTCGAATCGTATCTGCATACTTCGAAGTCAATCCTGTGATTAAGGCATCAGCTTCTCCAGTCTCCACCATCATGGCTCCAAAATAATTCCTATTCGACATTTTATCTAACGCTTCACTATAGGTTAGCCCTTTTCTGCTTCTTTTCTGAAACAAAATTTTTGCATATTCCTCTCGTCTAAGTCTCTCTTCGCTAGCTCGCCAATTAATAATCGGTACACCTTCTAAATCCAAATCATTTTCCTTGATTAGCTTCCCGATATGCTCAGGGTTTCCCAGTAAAATAGGCCATGCAATCCTTTCATTTAATACGCTTTGAGCAGCTTTTAAAACTTTTAAATTTGCTCCTTCGGCTAAAACTACACGTTTAGGTTTTCTTTTGGCTCGATCTGTCAAAGCCCTAAGTAGCTTATTATCTCGCCCCATTCGTTCCTCCAATTGCATTTTGTAGGCATCCCAATCGTTTATTGATACCTGAGCGACTCCTGAATCCATAGCAGCTTTTGCAACTGCAGGAGCAACTGCTGTAAGCAAACGTGGATCTAAAGGCTTAGGAATGATATACTCTTTGCCAAATGTAAAATTCATTTCTCCGTAGGCAATATTCACCACATCAGGTACATCTTCCTTTGCCAAGCTAGCAATTGCCTGAACTGCAGCTATTTTCATCTCCTCGTTAATGGCCAAAGCTTTCACATCTAAAGCTCCTCGAAAAATGAACGGAAAACCCAGAACATTATTAACTTGATTGGGATGATCAGATCGGCCTGTAGCCATAATTAAATCTTTTCGTGTTTTCATGGCCAATTCATAAGCGATTTCAGGATTAGGATTCGCCATAGCAAATACAATAGGCTTTTCTGCCATGCTACGTATCATATCCGATGTTAACACATCCGCTACTGATAAACCAACAAATACATCTGCGCCTACTATTGCCTCCTTAAGGGTATGTACATTTTTCCCGGTAATGAACTCTTTTTTTATCGAATTTAAATCGGTCCGAGACTCATGAATCACCCCTTTACTATCGATCATAATGATATTCTCTTTTTTTATTCCCATCGAAATATAAAGTCGAGTGCAAGCAACAGCAGCAGCACCTGCTCCATTCACTACCAGATTTAAATCTGGCAATTTTTTATTCTGTAATTGAGCAGCATTAAATAAAGCTGCAGCCGAAATAATAGCGGTTCCATGCTGATCGTCGTGCATAACAGGAATCCTTAACTCTTTTTTCAGACAATCTTCAATTTCGAAACATTCCGGAGCTTTGATATCTTCTAAATTAATACCTCCAAAAGTGGGAGCTATTCCTTTTACGATATTCACAAACTCACTTACATTATTACTATTCACCTCTATATCGAACACATCGATATCAGCAAACACCTTAAATAACAAGCCTTTTCCCTCCATAACGGGTTTACTTGCTTCAGGGCCAATATCACCCAAGCCTAAAACGGCAGTTCCGTTAGAAATAACGGCTACCAAATTTCCTTTTGAGGTATATTTATAAACATCTTCTGGATTGGCTTCAATAGCCAAACAAGGAAATGCAACTCCTGGCGAGTAAGCCAAGGATAAATCCAATTGCGTAGAGTGAGATTTTGTGGGAATTACTTCAATTTTTCCTGGACGACCTGCTTCGTGGTACCGAAGAGCATCTGTTTTGGTAAATTTAGCCATGGCTAATTGATTTTTGAAGGTAATGACTGATCCTTTTGCATAGATTAAAAGAGAACTAAAAGTCAAAAACTTGAGAAGTTCATCGCAATATCCCGAATAATACTGGATTTAAACCCCTATATATTGCTTCTATAATTTCCGTATAATTTAGCTTAGAAAAAAATTAAAAATAACATTTACCAATCCTCTATGATTAAAATAAAGTTACATAATTACCTGCTGCAATTACATGTTTCATTTGGCCCCCATCAACATAAACCAAAAATCCATTCAATAAGTAGAATTTTTACTTTCCCTTCAAAAAAAACAGACAAAAAAAAGAGCTCCAAAATGGAGCTCTTTTCCTTGATCAATCTTATAACGTGTGATCTTATTTTTTACTTCTCTGTTTAGCAGCCTCTTCCAAACGCTGTTGGAATTTTGATTTCTTAACTGGCTTTTTCTTATTTGCTTCTAGCATGGCTAACACCTTATCATCATCTACCATAAATTTACGAATAGCAACAGTTTGAAGAATGGTAAATAAAGTTGCAATAAAGTAGTAGTAAGAAAGACCCGATGCATAATTATTGAACCATCCTAAGAACATTATTGGCATAAAATACATCATGTATTTCATCCCTGGCATCTGATTCGAAGATTGCATCTGTCCATTCATAACTGTGTATACCAAGTTGGTTCCTGCCATCAACAAACAAAATAAACTAACATGATCACCATAAAATGGAATGTCCCATGGCAATGTCAATATTGAATCGTACGAAGATAAATCGGTGGCCCAAAGGAAACTTTTCTGACGCAATTCGAAAGAAGCTGGAAAGAAACGAAACAAGGCTATTAAGAATGGAAACTGCACCAACATAGGTAAACAGCCACCCATTGGGTTTACTCCAGCCTTTTTATAAAGAGCCATAGTAGCCTGCTGGCGCTCCATTGCTTTATCTTTCGGAATCTTCTCATTGATAGCATCTATCTGCGGCTTCAACACCTTCATTTTTGCTGTGGACATATACGACTTGTAGGTCAATGGTGCCAAAAGCAATTTAATTATGATGGTTAAAATCAAAATAATGATACCATAATTTACAATGAATCCTTCAAGGAAATTAAATATTTCAATAACAAAATATCGGTTGATCCAACCAAAAATTCCCCATCCTAAATTGATCATTGATTCTAATTGAATATCCTTACCATACTTACGCAGGGTTTTAAATTTATTGGGTCCAAAATAGAATTGCATTGGATAGTTTTCCAATTGACTTCCTTGATAGGGTAATGAAATTTCTGCGGAAAAGTTCTTCAGAATTGGAGAAGTCTCATCCATAGTGTTTGACTTCAATTTAATTCCTTTGAAAGCTTCATCAGCAATTAAAACTGAAGAGAAAAACTGTTGTTTAAATCCAATCCACTTCACCTTGGTTGATAGTTCTTCCTCTTTTTCACCTGTTGCAGATAAACTCTCTACATCGTCTTCGAAAAATTTATAATACAAGGCAGTGTATTGATCTTCGAATTTACGTCCTTTCTCCTGACTTGGAATATCGGCTTGCCAATTGAAGGTAACAAAGTTTGAATTACGAGAAATAATATCTTGCATTCCTACCATGTTCACAGTAAAATCAACCATATAAGAATCTGGAGCCAGGCTATATTTGTACTCAATATACTGACCATCACCAACCATTAATCGCATACTTACTTCCTTTTGAGAAGAACTTGCATCTACAAGGCTAGCACCACTTTCTTCTACAAAAAATAGGTTCTCAGTATTTACTGGTTTGTTTTCAGCATAGAATGTCAATCCGAACTTGGAGTTGTTTTCGGCCCACAAAAGCAGAGGCAAAGAATCATGAGTCTGGAAATTCTTCAACTGAACATTGTTAATACGTCCACCTTTGGTATTAATACTTAGCTTAACCAGCTTATTTTCAAGCGTGATCAATTCCTCCTTTTGATTCACTGCTCCCGCAAAAGAACCATAAGTAGCTTTTAATGCTACAGAATCTTCTTTTACTTCGGCATACTGAGCAGCCTTCAAGCTTTCAATCCGAGTTGCTTCAAGTTGTTCATTGCGCAAACGATCAACTCGTGCAATTGAATCTCGGGTGTTTATGGCCTTAAGTTCTTCCTCGGATGGTTTTGTCAGGTAAGTATACCCAATTAAAATCGCTCCAATTAGTAACAAACCAAAAATCGAATTTCTATCCATTTTCTATTTTTTAATCTTAACTTAAAGTAGTTCGTTTTTAGAATATATATTGTAACTACGCTCAGGTTTTTTACACCCTTTAGCCTTTACTATTTATCTTGCATTGCAATTCTCACAAATTCTACGAATAAAGGATGTGGCTTAATAACAGTACTCTTGTACTCAGGATGAAACTGAACACCCAAGAACCATCTATGACCTTCCAATTCAACAATTTCGACTAAACCAGTATCTGGATTAATACCTGTTGCTTTCATTCCTGCTGCCTCGTATTGCTCTAGAAATTCATTATTGAACTCGTAACGATGACGATGACGTTCTGTTATTTCTTTTTGTCCGTAAGCTTTTAATGCTCTCGATCCATCCTTAAGACAACAATCGTAAGCTCCCAAGCGCATTGTTCCACCTTTTTCGGTTACATTTTTTTGTTCCTCCATCAGATTGATCACTGGGTAAGGAGTTTTAGGATTCATTTCCAAAGAATCTGCATCCTCTAATTTTAAAACATTACGTGCAAATTCAACTACCGCAACTTGCATTCCTAAGCAAATTCCTAAAAATGGTACATTGTTTTCACGAGCATATTTTGCAGCCAAAATTTTTCCTTCCAATCCTCTATGACCAAAACCAGGAGCTACTAATATAGCCTTCAAGTCTTTCAACTCGTTTAGATAGTTTTTATCGGTCAATTTCTCTGAATGTATCCATTTTATATTAACCTTACATTCATTCACCGATCCTGCATGTACAAACGACTCAACAATTGATTTATAAGCATCATGTAATTCTACATACTTACCAACCAAACCAATTTTAATTTCTGATTTAGGATTTTGTAAACGCGACAAAAATTTAGTCCATTCCTTCAACTTCGGTTCTGTTCTCAAATCCAAACCTAGTTTTTCACAAACAATCACATCCAATTTTTCCTCTCTCATTTTCAAAGGTACCTCGTAGATTGTTTTCACATCTATCGACTGAATTACAGCATTAGGTTCCACATTACAAAACAAGGCTACTTTGCGACGAACATCATTAGGCAATTCATGCTCTGTACGCAAAACCAAAACCTCTGGTTGAACACCCGTTTCTAGTAATGATTTAACAGAATGTTGAGTAGGTTTGGTTTTTAATTCACCAGAAGCAGCTAAATAAGGCACTAGTGTCAAATGAATCACCAAAGCATCACGCCCCAATTCCCATTTCAACTGGCGTACCGCCTCGATATATGGCAAAGATTCAATATCACCAACCGTACCACCAATTTCAGTGATCACCACATCAAATTTTTGCTTTGAACCCAATAATTTAATGTTTCGCTTAATTTCGTCTGTTATATGAGGGATAATTTGAACGGTCTTACCTAAAAAGTCACCTTTTCGTTCCTTATTAATAACATTGCGATAAATTCGACCCGTAGTTACATTGTTTGCCTGAGAGGTTGGATAATTAGTAAAACGTTCGTAATGTCCTAAATCCAAATCTGTTTCTGCCCCATCATCCGTCACATAACACTCTCCATGCTCGTAGGGATTCAATGTTCCGGGATCTACATTCAAATAAGGATCCAGTTTTTGATTCGTAACCGAATAGCCTCTGGCCTGTAGTAATTTAGCCAATGACGACGCTATTATTCCTTTTCCTAATGAGGAGGTTACCCCACCTGTAACGAAGATGTATTTGGTTGTTGACACTTTGTAAACGTTTTATGGATTATTAAAGCTGCAAAAGTAGTTAATTTATGCCTTTTTAAGAAACTATTTCCATGTTTCACAAGATCAAATTTATACATTCCGATTTTCCGAATCAATTTCTGCCAAACAATAGAAAAATTTAAAACACAATTTTATTCCTGTTTATACCAAAAAAGAATCCACTTTCAGAAACTTAAAAAGGGTGAAACTCACTAGTGTTTAACGCAAAAAATCCTTCATCTTTAAAAAAATGAAGGATTTATATTTTAGAGAATCAGGATTCTAAGAGACCAATCCATCAATCACTTTTAATTTTTCTTGAAGAAGTTGTAAACTTTGTTTTCCTTTTTCAATTTTTTCTTCAATCTCGTGAACAATAGAATCAGAAGTTTTCGAAGAGGAAAAGAAACCAATATTATTTTCCCATAATCCAATATCTGTTTCCAATTGCTTAATCTTAAAAACAATTTTATTTCTCTCAACAATTATTTTATCCTCGGAATGATTCATCGTCAAGAAATTATCAATTTTAGATTGAAACTTCTGCACCTCTTTATCTTCCGTTTCCAAATTCAATTTATCGTATATACCATTCAAAGCTTTCCGAAATTCATCTTGAATTTTATCCTTTTTCTTGAAAGGCACATGACCTATTTGCACCCATTCCTTCTGAAAGCCACGAAGCAAAGATAAATCCTCCTCATCACTCCCTGTTGGTTTAAACTCTTTAATTTTCCGAATCAGATCTTCTTTTGATTTTAAATTTTCAACATGATCTGTATCAACATGATCAAAATGATCTGATTTGTTACTGAAAAATTTATCACAAGCGGCTCTAAACCTTACCCACAATTCCTCCGAAACTTTACGAGGCACAGGACCTATAGTCTTCCACTCTTTTTGAATTGCAATGAGTTTATCTGTCGTTTCCTTCCAATTTGTACTGTCCTGAAGTTCCTCTGCAAGTTGACACAACTTCGTTTTCTTTTCTAAATTATCGCCAAGTTTATCCTTCAATTTTAAATAAAATGCGCGTTTCTTATCAAAATACAAATCACAAGCAGCTCTAAATCGCTGATAGATTCTATTGTTGTCTTTTTTGGGCGCAAATCCGATGGTTCGCCATTCTTTTTGCAAATCAAGAATCTCTTTCGAGCTTGCATTCCAATCTTTATGTGCATCGAACACCTTGTTGGCAATTAACTCGACCTTTTCACAAAGCACTTCTTTCTTTTCAAGATTTGTTTTCTGTTCCGATTTTAAGCCTTCATAAAACTCTTGATGTCTTCTGTTTATAATTGTTGTGGCTTTCTTAAAGCGCTCCCAAATTTCATCTTTTTGCTCACGAGGAACTGGCCCAATTTCTCGCCACTGTTCGTGATATTTCTGCAAAGTATTGAAAGACTTCACAGTAGAAACATCATCCAATAATTTTTCAGTCTCTTCACACAAACGCAATTTGGCAGCTAAGTTCTTTTTTAAATCCAAATCACGTAATTCCTTATTTATTTTGATATAATCGTAAAAATTCTCAACATGATGATGGTAATTATCCCACAAATTTTTGAGTGCAGACTGCGGCACCATTCCCGTGTCGTGCCATTTCTTTTGCAAAGCTCTAAATTCACTAAAGGTTTTATCAAATGCTTCCTTTCTATTCACCAAATCTTTAATATCCTCAATAATTTGGTACTTTATTTTCAAATTCTCCTCCTTCTCGTGCTCTAAGTTCCGAGTATAAACTACCCGACTCTCTCTGTATTTATGAAGCAATTCCTTCATTTTCAATTCAAGCTCATCCGTCCCAAAATCAAAATCCTCTTCTTTACCCTCATTTTTCAAAAATTTCCTTTTGGCCTCAGCAACCTCCTCGTTGTGTTTTTTATAAAAGTTGTGCTTAATAGCCACCAATCGATCTCTAATTCCTTTTAACGATTTATTTTCAAGCAAAAGAGTCAGTCGATCTACTAACTCACTTTTCTCCATCACTGTATAATCTGGCTCAGTCTGTAGTTCCGAGACCTTTTCAACCCCAGCATCATCCGGAATCTCATCTTCTGTATCCGAAACAGTTTTTTGCTTAGCGAGTTTAGCTTCCGACAAATCCTTATTGAATTCATCCTCAGCCTTATCCACCTGGACTGATTCTGATACAACTTCAGTATTTTCAGACACTGCAGACTTATCAGCTATTGTTTTCGCTTCCACAGAATCATTTTCATGAGAATCATTTTTCACTTCAGATTTTTCTAAATTTTCATTCATTTCATTCTCATGTGAGAGGTTTGATAGATCTTTTGCTTTCATGTAGTTTGCATTAGATGGGTAACTCACCAATTTAAGTTCCCTGTTAACAATACAATTTAAGAAGGAATTTTTGGTCCATTCCTTACGAATTTAACTAATTATGTGTTAATCCTCAAAGATTTTGAATATTTTTCTTTCAACAGAAAGCAAAGGGGTTCATGCAAAACATAACCCCCTTCAGCAAAACTAGTCAATTAACCAAACTTACATGATCAACTTCTGTATAAAGAAAACATTTCCTCCAAACGAGAATCACTTCCTGCAAACCATTAAAAATAACGAAACATGCATTAAAAATAGCAATTACAGAATTGGAATCTCTTTAATTTTTGGCTCATCCATTTTCTTTTTCTGTAGATTCACCAACAAAATTCCATCACAAAACTCTGCCGAAATTTGATCCTGATCAATTTGTTTACTCAATTTAAATGACCTATTCACTTTTGAAGCACTAAACTCCCTTCTTACAAAATTACGCCCCTCAAGCTCAGGTTTTTCCCCCGTAATTTTCAACAAACCGTCTTCTACCTTTATAGCAACTTCCTTTTTCGAAAATCCAGGTATAAACAACTCTATTAAAAACCGATCATCCTCTTCCAGAATATTAGCACGAGGGAAAAAAGAGCTATTATCCTGTTCTAACTCTTGAGCTCCACCATTTACTTCTTTAATAAATTGATTCATTAACTGATTTGCGAAAAAATTATTTGCCCCTTTTGAATATCTTAAAATTGTCATAACGTTTATTTTTTATATGTTTTTAGTTTAGGTTCCGGATCCTAAGAATTAAATTTTATTTTCAATCTCTCAATTCCAAAGTTTATACCAAGCAATATTTACTAGATATTTGGCAGCAAAAAGCACATGACACATGTCAATATGTCCACTTTAACACTCGAAATAATGCCATTCTGTCTATTTTATACAAATACATGCTTTGATTTTTAATTTTCTTGCAAGCCAAGTTTGGGTTACATACTTTTACGCAAAATTTTTAGAATGAGAATCGATATACTTACTGTTGTTCCAGAGCTACTGGAAAGTCCACTTAACCATTCCATTAT
>NZ_JBFHJW010000050.1:0-30616 GCF_041595635.1 Labilibaculum sp. | reverse complement strand
TAACCGATACACCTACGCATGTTACTAAAACCATGCTATTTATTGATGGAGTAAAAGAATTGAACTTACCCATTAAAGCATTTAGCTCCATTGAATTTGCAACAAACTGGTTACGCACAGGCATAAGCATTAATATTATAAAGTCAACACTTACAAAATTTAAAAAAGCAAGCATCGAAAAAAAGCAGGTCCAAAAAGTATATCGTCAATTTTAACATTGCTCTAAATCTTACTTTTTGAACCTGCTTCTTAAAATTCACAACACAATACCCATCTTATTTCTGAGCATAATCTTTATAAATGGCCTTTTTAAATTCCACCCAATGTTCATCCGTCATTCTGTCGGGGGTGTACAAACAAATTCCTGCAGCACCATTTTCCATCGATTCACGAATTGCTTCGCCCAATTCCTCGGGCAGTAAACCATGATTTTCAGGATCTGCTTCTTTTGCTTTTGAATTTGGTTTTGGACAAATAAATAAACCACTATAAACAGGAGTTTCTTTGTCAACACAATCGGTAGATTCCTTACACATTTCCCCAACCCACTCGGTTCCTTCCAAATAAAAGTCGTTGTAATTCATCGGATAAAAAGCATCTAAATCCCATTTATTCCATTCCTGACGAACCATTTTTACTGCATGAGAATAAGGACCGGGAAATACTGCTGATGTAATTTCTTTTCCTTGCATATGAATATCTTTAGCTAAACGATTTACCAATTTGCTAATTAAATCTTGTCGAAATTGTTTCCATTCCTGAATTTTAGAAGCTTGCTCCTGATCCACAATTTCAATACCTGTTTGCGCTTTAAAATCAGCCTTACACTTATCGCAATAGCAATAATCAAACTCTGGGTATTCCTTATCCATCACTAAATCGTATTTCTCCCAAAGGCCTTTTGCCAAAATCACATCCGGAAATCGCATATAATCCAAATGAATTCCATCAACCTGAGGCAAAGCTGCTATTTTTCCATATAAATCAGATAAATACTCATACACTTCTTCCTTATTAGGACAAAGGAAAGTATAATGATCGACGTAAGCTGGTTTATCGTAAGCCGATTCTCCATTTCCATTCACAGCATAAAATTCGGCGGGAATATTTTCACCTCTTCCTTGTACCATAGTTGGAATCCAGGTATGAAAATCTAAACCAGCCTTATGAGCAATCTCCCCTACTCGTTTGTAAACTTCCGGATCGTGTCCGGCACTATACATTAGGGCATCAATTCCTTTCTCTTTTAAATCTGTAAATTTCTCTTGTAACTCAAGATCTGTGGCCATACCTGGCCCACGCATCCATGCAGAACACGGCACTTTTGAACTCTGTTTTGTTCCACAAGAAACAAACACAAAAAGTACAAAAACAGCAAGTAGTTTATTCATAATTATTCTTTCTAAATTAAAATAGGCATTTAAAATTCGCACTAAATATACGCAAAGATGAATTTATTCATTCCCTAATCAACAAATTGATTCAATATCATTTGAAATTGTATCTTTGTAGCCTTATTTAAAAACAATTGTAAGCGTGGGACGAAATAGAAAGAAAAAACCACTTCTGGAAAAAGTAGAAATAGAGAAGTTAGCCGCCGAAGGCAAGGCGATTGGTAGAGTTGAAGATAAAATTGTATTTGTTACCGGTGTAATTCCCGGCGATATTGTCGACGTACAAGTCAACAAAAAGCGGAAAAATTTTATGGAAGGCTACCCAGTTGCTTTTCACAAGCACTCTCCAATGAAAATAGATGCTTTTTGTGAGCATTTTGGAGTTTGTGGTGGTTGTAAATGGCAAAATTTACCTTACATAGAACAATTAAAATTCAAACAACAAGAAGTCATTGACAATTTAGAACGAATTGGCAAAGTAGAACTTAATGGTGTAAATGATATTTTAGCTTCGGCTAAAACTGAATTTTACCGTAACAAATTGGAATATACTTTTTCGAACAAACGCTACCTAACCAACGAGGAAATTGCGCTTGACGATGATATAAAAAGAACTCCTGCTCTTGGTTTTCACGTTCCTAAACTTTTCGATAAGGTTGTCGACATTAACAAATGCCACCTTCAACCAGAACCATCCAATGCGGTACGTTTAGCCATTAAGGAATATGCATTTGCCAACAATCTGTCTTTTTTCGATATCAGAAACCAAGAAGGATTTTTGCGCACATTGATCATTCGAACCTCATCAACAGGCGATAATATGGTCATTGTTGTTTTCTATCATGAAGATGTTGAAAAGCGAAAAGGATTACTCGATCATTTAGCCGAAAAATTCCCTGAAATCACTTCGTTAATGTATATCATCAACGAAAAAGCAAACGACTCAATTACCGATCAGGATGCCATTCTGTATAAGGGTGTCGATCATATTTTTGAGCAAATGGAAGATTTGCGCTTTAAAATTGGCCCAAAATCATTCTACCAAACCAACTCGGATCAAGCCTATAATTTATATTGCAAAACACGTGAGTTTGCAGAATTAACAGGCGATGAAGTTGTTTACGATTTATATACAGGAACTGGAACCATTGCCAACTTTGTAGCTAAACAAGCCAAAAAAGTCATTGGAATTGAATACGTTCCCGAAGCCATTGCCGATGCAAAGGTGAATTCCGAAATCAACGGAATCAGCAATACCGAATTTTTTGCTGGCGACATGAAAAATGTACTCACCAAAGAATTTATTGCTCTTCACGGCGAACCCGATACCATTATTGTTGATCCACCACGAGCAGGGATGCACGCCGATGTGGTAGAAACCATTTTGCACGCCGCACCCAAACGCATTGTGTACGTTAGCTGTAACTCGGCCACTCAAGCCCGCGATTTAGCCATGATGGACGAAGCCTACAAAGTAAACAAAGTACAGGCTGTTGATATGTTTCCACATACCCATCATGTGGAGAATATTGTGCAATTAGAAAGAAGATAATACTTTTTACTCCCTTCCGGGATATAAAAACACAAGCCCCAAACCCTAGGTTTGGGGCTTGTTGCATCAGGAAAACTCGGGCAATTACAAATAACCCGAGAATACGATTGTTCTTCGCGAAAAAAGAATACAACATCGAATAGACTTTCTTTTGGCCTTAAAAATTACTAGTATTGAAGCTTACAATGTAAACGTTCTACACATGAAAAAATCAATTTCTTTACTGTCTTTAATCATGATATTTACCCTTGGAACCAAAGCTGCACAAAAAACCGACGGGAACAAACTATCTGTTTCCGATTGGTTGTTTTGCGGACCAATTAATACACATTTACCTGCCTTTACAAAGCAAGAAAACTTAGACGGAAACACCTATGAGTTAAAAGACTTCCTTCAGGAAAATCAAGTGGATCCCAAAAAAATTCAACCCATAGAAAAGGACACATTTCTCTGGCCCGACCAACAAATTAACTGGAAAAAAACCACTGTTAACTCCAAAGGATTTACCAGCCTTTCATTACCTGAAAACAGCCTCTCCTATTTTGTAAGTTACCTTTCGTGCAAACAATGGAGCAAAGTAAAATTCGCTTTTAAGAGCTATTCTATGGCTGAAGTTTATGTAGATGGTGTAAAACTAATTACACAAGATCAGGCAGAACTTAAAGATGCCAAAGAATTAAGCGAAGAAATTAAACTAGAACAAGGCAAACACTGTATTCTGGTGAAATTTCTGTCTGGAAAAGAAAAAAATGGCTTTCAACTAAGTCTCCTTGCCAATGAAAAAATGCCGACCGATCAATACAGCTTATCCCTATCGCCCACACAAAATATTAGCATCTCGAAAATTTTGGATGGTACAAAAGTAAACAACACCCAACTTTCTCCAGATGAAAAATTTGTTTTGATCAGCTACAGCAGAACACTTCCTCCATCTAACAAAAATGAAAAATGGCAGGAAATTCAGGAAATAGCCAGCGGAAAAATCACACATAGCTTTCGAGGAAGTAAGCTATCCAATCTGCAATGGGTACCTGTAGGTAATCAACTGTCCTACACAAAAAATTACGAAGATAAAACCTCTATTTTTGTTTTTGATATCAAAGATGGCAGTGAAAAGGAAATTGCAGAGGGAATTGAAAATTTTGATTCTTACTCCTGGTCTCCTACTGGGAAAAAAATCATTTATTCCGTTCAGAAAGATCATTCTGAAAAATGGGAAATCAGAAAAATACAAGGTATGGAAGATCGGTTACCTGGGTTCCGAACACGAAGTTTTCTGTACCAATTAGATGTTGAAAATGGCGTGCGTCAGCGATTAACCTATGGTTCTATCAGCACCAAGCTGCACGATATCAGCAAAGATGGTAAATATATATTATTCTCTCAATCTCGTCCTGATTATAAGGAATATCCTTACGACAAGCAAGATTTATATCAGATGAACCTGGAAAACTTTCAACTAGACACAATTTGGAAAGACAAGCTATTTGCTGGCTATGCGCAATATTCTGCTGATGGATCGAAACTACTTATTCAAGCCGGACCCTCGTGCTTTGGTAAAATTGGTGAGAACATCGGCAAACAACCCATCGCCAACAATTACGATGGACAGCTTTATATTTTAGATCTATCAACACAAAAAGTAGATCCCATTACCTATCATTTCGATCCATCGGTTGATCAAGCTGTTTGGAATAAAAAGGATGGTAACATTTACCTTAAAGCAGAGGTAAAAGATTATGTGCGCCTTTTTCAGTACAAGATTGAAACAAAGGAATTTTCACCTTTAGCAATCAATTCCGATGTCGTACGAAACTTCAATCTTTCTGCTGGCGGGGAAAAAATCACCTACACTGCCTGCAGTATTTCCACTCCCTATCAAGCTTTTGTTTACAACATCAGTAAACGAGAAAACCTGCTCATCTCCAATCCTCAAAAGGAAAATCTGAAAAATGTACAATTTGGGAAAACCGAAGACTGGAATTTCACGAAAGAAGATGGAAAAACGATTATAGGACGCATTTACTATCCACCAAATTTCGACGCCAGCAAAAAATACCCGGTTATAGTGAATTACTACGCAGGAACAGTTCCTGTTGAAAGAAGTTATGGCGGTAGATATCCTTTAAATCTGTATGCCGCCATGGGCTATGTTGTTTACCTGCTTCAACCAAGTGGCGCAACCGGTTTTGGACAAGAATTTTCGGCTGAACACCAAAATAATTGGGGAATAAGCACTGCTGATGAAATTATTGAAGGCACTACAAAATTCCTTAAAGCTCATCCATTTACTGATGCCGATCATGTTGGATGTATTGGCGCCTCTTATGGTGGATTTATGACTATGCTTTTACAAACAAGAACCGATATTTTTGCTGCCGCAATTTCTCATGCAGGTATTAGCGATATCAGCAGCTATTGGGGCGAAGGCTATTGGGGATATTCCTACAGTGTGAATGCATCTGCCAAGTCCTTTCCATGGAACAACCGTCACTTGTATGTCGACCAAAGTCCTTTGTTTAATGCCGATAAAGTGGTAACTCCTATGTTGCTCATACATGGAAGTGTGGACACTAATGTTCCTTTGGGCGAAAGCATACAGATGTATCAGGCTCTTAAGCTTTTGGGAAAAGATGTTGATTTCGTTCTAGTTAAAGATCAGGATCATCATATTACCAATTACTCCCAACGAATTCTTTGGAACAATACTATTTTTGCTTATTTCGCTAAACACCTAAAAAAACAAGATGCCTGGTGGAATGAATTGTATCCAGATAAGAACCTATAAGTACAATACAAGCCATAAAATGTTGAGTTTATAATTGGTTCAGATACGGAATTCCTCAATAAACCCAATGTAACTAGATCTAAAAGGGTGTTCTCATGCAGAACACCCTTTTCTCATAGAGAAAAACGAATTCTACATCAATAATCATAATGACTATTGATGCTTCAATCAATAATACCTATTTTTAAATTCAAACCTAAAAACCAAACTATGCTAGTAATAATTTCACCAGCCAAAACTCTCGATTTCGAAAGTCCGGCTAGCACAACAATACATTCCGAAGCTAATTTTTTAAAAGAATCGAGCCAATTAATCAAAGAACTCCGCAAATTAAAAGTAGATGACATTTCGGCACTGATGGGAGTTAGCCCTAAACTTGCACAACTCAATTTTGAGCGATTCCACCAATGGCAAGCACCATTTACTACAAACAATGCAAAACAGGCTCTTTTGGCCTTTAAAGGAGAAGTATACACAGGTATAAATGCGGATAGCTTTTCTGATGAAGATTTTAAACAATCACAAATTAGCTTACGAATACTTTCAGGCTTATATGGCATTTTAAAACCACTGGATTTAATACAAGCTTATCGTTTAGAGATGGGACGTAAACTAATTACTTCAAAAGGAAGCAATTTGTATCAATTTTGGGGAGATAAAATTACCTCAGCAATCAATACCGACTTAAAAGAAAACCAGCACAATCAATTGATTAATCTGGCATCGAATGAGTATTTTAAATCCATCAATAAAAAGAAACTTGAAGCTGATATCATCACTCCTACTTTCAAGGATTTGAAAGATGGCCATTACAAAACAATCAGCTTTTATGCTAAAAAGGCAAGAGGATTGATGACTCGTTTCATTATTCAGAATAAAATATCAAATCCAGATGAAATAAAAGCTTTTGATTTAGAAGGATACAATTACAACTCAAATCTTTCAAAAGAAAATACACCAGTCTTCACAAGAGATCATTAGAGAAATAATACCTTATTAAAAGGAATTTCAAAGCTTGTTTTTGCTTGCAATTTTCACTATGTTTAAATGTGACAAAACCAATACAAACTTGAAAAATCCTTCACCTATGACAGATAAAAACTTTATCGTAAAATTCGGAAGCCTAATTAAAGAGGAAACCCTTGAAGTTATTGATAGCAAAATTTTACCCAATACCATTGTTTTGGAAGCTACAAATCCTTTCCCTGGTTACTATGAATATTATGAAGGAATTCAAAAGGATGTAAAGCCACACTACATTTATCTTGTAATGGACCAAAAATGTGATTTGGAGAAATTTACAAGAGCTACTCAAAAAATCATGAGTTACTTTGAAGTGAATTTTCATGCCGCAATGGGTACCATTACCATTTTTAATGATATTTACCATGTAATTAGAATTAGAAGACTCTGCAAATATGATCAGGTAAAAGAATTACAATCCTGCTACAAGGAGGAAGGAATCATCTTAAAAACCAATGCTAGCATTCCGCATAATTCCAAAGCAATGATACAGTTAGATAAGTTTTTTGCCATGGAGGAAATAGGGGAAGGATTTTTCTTAGATCATATCGAACCCAATCATGGATACTTCACTATTTCGCATAAGCTAAACTGGAAGCAGTTTGAATACCTAACTCAGCAAGTGAAGTACAATATGGATATGTTTCATTTCGATGCCTCATTAGGCTTTATTTATGACAATTTTAAAGCCATTGACATGATTCGTATCTATGCCGAACATCTGGATCTTGATTTGCTAAAAAAAATTAAAGCTAAATTTATAGAGAGAATAAAATAAAACACATTGATCCAAAAAGGGGCTGTCGAAAATAATCGATAGCCCCTTTTTTTTTACGAGTTTTTCTTTCCTAAAAAACAGGAGAATGAACTGCTTTTATCTTTCTTTTCCGACCACTAGTATCAAACTCAAGAGGAAATGAGAAGGATATTTCATGTGCTCCCGTATTAGTCTCAATTAATTTGGTTATTGCATAATCGTAGCTATAAGCAACTTTGAATCGGGGAGTAACAAAACCTGCCATGACAATAAATGAGTCGTAATCCAATTCAAAATTCTGATTGAACCACAATCCAAATACCATTGAGCTTTTACTGGCATACAATCCGTAATTCATTTGGGTAAATTCCCCTTGCTTTTGAAATAACAGAGCAGGAGCTATAGTCCAATTATTAGCATATCTATAACTAGTTCCTCCTAACTCAAATTCGGCTCCCGCATGTATCGTATATTTTGTTTCTAACTGGTCTTCCTGCTCATCATCAAAACTCATGTCTGGTTTTGCCAAATGGTGAGCTGCAATTCCAAAATAAAAATCTTTATAATAAGCAATTCCACCCAAAGAAAAATCCCATCCACTTTTCTCCCTATTTGTTGGATCTTCATTGGTATTGTGAGGATAAACATTTCCATAAATTGCCGAAACCTGATCTGGAAAAACTAAACTTTCCCAATCTATCTTTTTCTGCATGTATGCAGCTTGTAAAGCAGGTCGGACAACTAATTCATCGTTAATTTTTAAGTAAAAGGAATACATTCCGGCAAAAGTAGTCGTAGTAAGTGCTCCATCTCCCTGATCATCCTGAATCACCATAATTCCAATTCCGCCATTTAAACTTTCATAAAAATTATCAAATGAAACACTATAGGTAACATATGGCAAATCAAGATTTGGCCATTGATTCCTATAATTTAAACTAACGTTGGAATAATTTGTAGACCCAGCAAGAGCTGGATTTAAATAAAGTTTATTAGCATAAAATTGCGAAAATCGAATATCCTGAGCTTTACATAGATAAACACTTCCTACAATCAAAACGCAAAAAGCAAAGAGTGCCTTTTTCATAAATATTAGGGTTATTATTTCTCTAAGAGAATTTTCAATTCATGATTAATTCAGACTGTATCTATCAAAACAAACATTCAGCGCCTAAGCCAAGCTATTTATTCTAATCATTACCAATTCTTTTAAGTGAAAATTTAATCAGATATCAGTAAGGATAGTTTATTTACAGTGTATTGGCTTTCCATCTCATTAGAAATCCAACACAGCTGTAAATTAACTTTATTTTATTGTTAATCAAAAGTTTTTTCCCATTTATCTTATCAACATAAAGGTTCCTTTATTAGTAAGTTCTCCATTTATGAATACGATGTATACATAAGCTCCGGCCGGACAAAGTTTTCCTTTGTACATCCCATCCCATCCTGAATCCTGATCTACACTGTCGGTTTTGTATAATAATTCGCCCCAACGATCGTAGATATACATTTCAAAATCCTGTATAACACCTAATTCATCCAATTGATATTGTTGCAAGTAAAACTTACGATTATCTCCACTAGAGGTTGGAAGGAAAGCATTTGCTGATTCAATTCCTACTTGTTTTACCTCAACATAGGCCGAATCAGTAGCAGTACATCCAATATTATCTTCCACTTGTAGTGTATAAGTTCCTGTCTCAGTCACCTCATACCTTTGCTCAATACTACCATCTTGCCATAGAAAGTAGTAAGGTCCATATTTAGAAGGAAGATTTGGTGCTAATGTTACCGATTGTCCAACATAAATTAAGGTATCATTTAAGCCTAATACAGGAACGGGATTAATAACGATTAATTGTTCATCGCCACAACCATAAGCATTTGAAACTTCTAGTAGATAGTCTCCAGGATCAGAAAAAGTAACCACATCCAAAGCATTAACACTATCAGTTTCGGTTGTTCCCCAATCGGAATTCGACCATAAAGGATTTTCCAACTCGAGCATATTCAGTTCATATACCTCATCCCCTTCACAAATATTCTCATCATCTCCAAGAACAGGATCAGCAACAGTAGTAACGGTAACTTCCTCGTTAGCATCACAACCATACATATCGGTCACGCTAATTTCGTAAGTAAATATTCCTTCCGGCGCATCAACAATTTTAGGACTTCTGATATCGGAATAATCCAAATAATCGGCATGTGTCCAACTAATAATAAAATCATCATCGTCATTCGAACCAGCAATATCAGTTGTTAATTCAAGCTGATTACACTGTCCTGCCGTTGTATCACTAATGGTTGTTATGGTAGGAAGAGGATCAACCTCGATATTCATGATTCCAATTCCCTGACAAGAATGTTCATCAATAACAACCGCTTTTAAATCCTGAGTTTCACCAGGCGTAAAGATTGGAGTCATTGAGTAAGCATCATCCAAATCGGTTGGATCCACCCAACTTTCGTCCAATTTTTTATACCACTGAATATTATCTTCAGTAGTAGTAGCCGTTAACTGTGTTGCAACACAACTACCTACTTTTATTGAGTCTTGAATACTAACTACCGGTAAAATATCTACTACAAGCTCATCTACCGATGTTACATTGGAACATCCATTTTCATCGGTATAGGAATAGTAAATAGAATAAGTTCCAGCACCTCTTTCAGATGGATTAAACTCAGTCTGAGAAATTCCATTCACCCAATAAATTCCACCTTCGGGATAACCTCCTGTTAATTCGTATTCACCTTCACAAACACCTTTAGATGTTAAATCTTCTAGCTCAACAGTTGGTAGAGAATTTAGTATGACCACTGAGTCGACTTTTGACTCACAACCTGTTTCTGTATTAACAATTGTTAGAGACAGACCGGCTGGGGAAATTGCATCCCAAGTGATTCTTGTTTTAATTCCCTCTTCGGAGCCAGCAAATATTCCACCATCAACACCCCAAGAATAAGAAATCTCAGACTGATCACTAGTTACATAGGTCACTCTATCTTCGTATGCACAAAGTATCATTCTACCATAAATTCCGGCATCAGGAAGAGCATTCACAACCAATTCAACTGGTTTAGTAGATTGGTAACTTGTGCATTCATCGGATAAAGTACAAGAATAATAACCACTATGATTAAGTGTAGCAGAATCGATGGTTAAAGTTGCGGTATTCGATCCGGTAATTTCACCAGCAACATCAGTAATATTCACACCATCTACTTTCCATTGATAGGTAACATCATTCCCCACAACATCAGCTGTAAATATCACTTGTTCTCCTGCACAAACATCCATGTCAACCTGATCGGACATCACCTCTAATTGAGCTGTAACCGTCAAGCTAACCTCTGTACTAATTGCACTACCACAATCAGATTCAACTTGGCAAGTGTAAACAGCATCATCGGAAATATCAATATTTGACAGGCTTAAAGTTTCGCTAGTTTGTCCGGAAATCTCCACACCATCTTTCATCCACTGATAAGTAAGATCATCACCTGTAAAATAGGCTGTAAATTCCACAAGAGAAGTATTTTCACAAACCACAGTATCGTTAGAAACTGAGATAAATTGTGGTAAAGCATTTACTTCCAAATTTGCATTAGTACTTACATCACCACAAAGACTTGTGATCTGAATTTCGTAATTCCCTTCCTGACTTATGATAATTGAATCGTATTGCAATATTTTATCGGTAGAAACTTCAGTTGTATCATTCAAAATCCATAAATAAGTCATGTCTGAACTTCCATCTACATCTGGAATCCATTCCAACTCTTCACCTTCACATAATTCCTGATCCTCGATTGTTGAATTCAACACCGTTAGAGAATAAACCCGAACGATAATTTCCTCCTCAATCTGAGAAATTCCTTCTCCCTCAATAACACAACTATAAGTTCCAGCATCGGTAACAGCTAATGAAGAAATATATAAATTAAGATCTGTTTCACCAGAAATTTCAACATCATCTTTATACCATTGAATGGATGAAATTTGGCCACTTGCAGTTATGGAAAGACTTAATGGATCGCCTACACATTTTTCAGCCAGTTCATCCAAACCTGAAGTAATTGTAACAGGTTCCTTCACGGTTAATTTACCAGAAGCAAATTTTTGCCCACAAGAACCTATAATTATACAATTATAGTATCCTGCATCATCCATGGTAAGATCATAAATATTGATTGTTGCACTTGTTTCGTCAAGCGTATCTTTTGTTCCATCGGTTGATTCGTGAACCCACAAGTAAGTTAAATTCACTCCACTCACGTCAACAGTCATTGTAAGCGTATCGCCTACATATTTCACAACATTCTTATAGGTTGCATTCAATACTGTATTTGGTTCTACCAATAAGGTAGTGGATTGAGTAGCGCTACCACAACCTGTTGCGCTGGTTATATTACAAACAACCTCGTATGTTTTAGATGTATTTTCGTCATCTGCTAAAACATCAGCGGCATCCATAATAAATATTGCTGAATCTACATTCTGATCGTCACCGTCAACCAACCATTCATAAGTTAATTCCTCACCACTAGCATCGGCTCTAAATACAACATCGTTGCCCTCACAAATGGTCTGATCATCGATTGGCTCTAAGGATAAAGTATCGTTTACTACCTGAGTACCATAGGAAGTATCATCACCACAAATATTACTTACACTTACACCATAAGTACCAGCATCAGCCAATTCCGCTGTACCTAAATCTAAATAATCAACGTCTGTAGTAACTTGAGTGGCATTGTCGTTTAAAGTCCATATTGGATCATCGTAAGTACCTGTTACCACAATCGGTCCAAGAACCAAAGCATCTCCTACGCAAACTTCATCCAAAGCATCAATTCCTGTAGTAATTACGGGAGCTTCCCAAACACTTAGAACAATGGTATAAACGACTGGATCGCCACAAGTACCTTCAACAGTACATTTATATTTTCCTGCATCATCAAGAGTTACACTATTAAATTTGAGTTTTGAAGTATTCCCTGGATTTGTTCTTGTTGCACCCGGATAAGTCCATGTATAAGTTGGGTTATCGCCACTCACTTTAACTGTAAGAGAAAGATCTGTTCCCAAACAAAGACTCTTAGTAGCATCCCAAGTATTATTTTTAACAATTGTATCGTATACATTTACGTAACCAGATACTGTTTCTGTAGAACATCCATCGGATACCTCTACATTGTATAAACCTGTTTCATCGGATGATAAACCTGGTAAAGTATAGGTTGCACCGCTTCCTATTTCAGTAGCATCCGCATCTTTGGTCCATGAATAAGTAGCTGTTAAAGCAGCATCAATTGTTGAAATAGTTACAGAAAGTTCTTCGGCAGGAACTTCTCCCACACAAGTCTCACTAGTATTAATCCATGCATCAAGAGCTAAATCTTCATAATGATCAATCTCGAAATCATCGGTTACATCAGGACAAACACCATTACCTACACTCACTTGGTAAGTCCCATCGCTAGCATTTGCAGCACTTAAACTTAATTGAGAATTTGTTCCCAGATTCGTACTTGTTGCAACGCGCTCCCACGAGTAAGAATAAGGAGTACTTCCTGAAATATTTTCCACTTTAAAAAGAGTTCCTGAACCACTACAAAGTGTAACATCAGCAATAGGATCGAATGTTACAGGAGTAAATACATTCACTTGCACTATACTTGTGGTATCATTAGAACCTGTTTGCGGATCAACAACACATCTAAACTCCCAAGTACTCATCGCTTCCGTAATTGTTGGAATAGTAAGTGTTTCATTTCCATTTATATAACCGCCCAATGTTACATCTTCAAAAACATCACTATCATTTTCACGATATTCCCAAACATAATTATCAACAACAGCTGTCGTTGTAACTCCCACTGTAAAAGAACCAGATCCACCTATGGTACAAGCATCAAAATCTTGTGGCTGTACTGTGATTTTCACATTCACATTAATTGTTAAAGTAGCAGGGTCACTAGTTGCTGGAGTACAAGCATTGTCAACAACGCAACGATATTGATTGCCGTCGTAATCTCCAATTAAAGCATCCTCTATAGTCAGTTTTGCTGTTGTATAACCACTATAAGTTGCGCCTGAAAGACCTACCGACGTAGTAATACTTGTCCAAGCTCCAGTTCCATTTACTGATTCTTGCCATTGGTAAGTAATTGTAGGATCACCACTAGCAACAACCGAGAATGTTGCATTACCACCATCGGCAATGGTAATACTTTCAGGATCTAAAGTAATTATAACCTCATCTATCACATTCAAAATTGCTTTTGTAGATGTAACAGATCCACAATCACCTGTTGAAACAATACAATAATAAGTATCCCCATCATTTGCAATGCTAAGACCTGTAAGACTAAGTGTGGCTGAATTTCCACCAACAGCATTATCATCAGAATCGTACCAAGTATAAGTTAAATCGTCACCAGTTGCTGTAATTGTAAATTCGGCTGTAGATTCACTTTCACAAATATCTACATTTGCAGGTTGGCTCGTAATCTCCGCTAGTTCATTTACACTTACATTGAATTCGAATAATTCCCCATCGCATCCTTTCGAACTTGTTACCTCACAAGTGTAAGCCTGAGCATTACTTGCATCAACAGAAAGTAAGGGTAATGTATTCGTTATTGACAAATTAGTACTTGGATCTGAAGTAGCATACCAATTGTACTCAATATATTCTCCACTGGCAGTAACTACCATTGTAAGATCTTCTCCTTCACAAACTGTTGGATTTAAACTAGAAGTAGTAGCAGTTATGGGATTATAAATACTGACCTCAACATCCGTACTAACATCATCGCAATAATCACTAGTTACTATTGCAGTGTAAGTTCCTTCGGCATCTGGATATTCAGCATCAGCAATAGTATAAGTTGTGCCATCACCCAAATAAGAACCATCTTCGTTATACCAATTAATAGCATTGTAATCGGTATCAGGATCAGTATCAAAAGAAATCGAAAGAGCGATATCTCCCTCACAGGCTTCAATAGGGTCAACAGAAGTAATGATTGGTTTTTCGTGCACATTTACAATGACTGTTTTATTAAAAGTTTCGCACAGTCCAACAATTTCGGCATAAAATGTATATTCTCCTGCTGTTTCGTACTTACTCAATGGAAAAGGAGAACCAGTTCCTAAAACTGTTCCACCTTGATTCTTCCATTCTATGGTATAGTCATTAGAATCACCCTCTACCTCCACACTAAGTATAGGTTTTTCACCCTGACAGATATCAACTGTTACGGTACTTTCGTCAACCAAAATATGTGAATTAACTATAAGTTCTCTTTGTATGGTTACATCTGTTCCGCAAACAAGAGTTACTGTGCAATAGTAAATACCTGCCTGATCAACACTCACATTAGTCAAACTTAATGTCTCTGTTGTTCCAACAACTTCACCATTATCAGGATCATTAAATCTCCATACAAAAGTAGGATCTCCCAAATAGCTTACGCTTGTGGTAAAATCATCTCCCTCACAAATTGGAGTTGCAGCAGCGGTAGTAGGAGAAGTCACTTCTTCTTTGGATAAGGTTGCACTTGCTGTTTTTATATTTCCACATTGATCGGTAACAACTACAGTATATACACCAAGATCCTCATCTTGAACATCATTTATATCTAATTGATCTGAATTTTCTCCAATTGAATCTCCATTAGGATCGGTCCATGCATATTCTAAAGTCGATTCAGAAGGTATTGAAGATATCACTGCTTCGAAAGTCACATTTTCACCTAAACAAGTTCCGATATCAGTTACCGCTAAGTCACCAAAATCTTCATACATATCCAGGGAAACAGTAAAAGAAACTGGATCATCGCAAGTACTACTTACCTGAAATTTCCAATCTCCATCATTACTATCATTCACAGTAAAAGTGTAAGGATTTGTAATGGTAGTAGTCAATCCATTTGGATCAGTGACCTGATACACATAGTCTGCTCCGTTATTGTCAACATCAAAAGTTGCTGCTACATCTGTTGCTAAGCAAAAAGGTCCACTTTGATCAACAGAGAAACCATTTACTACAATTCCTGGTGTTACCACCAAATCAGCCGAAGAATATTCACTATTACATCTGTTGGTAACATCAACTCTATAATTTCCTGAATCATCTGTGTCTACATCATATAGGCTATAAGAAGTTTTATTGTTCGTAAATTCCACACCATCGTGTTCCCAGCTATATGTGTAATACTCTCCTGGATACACCATGCTAACACTAAATGTATGATTATCTCCTTCACAAATTGTATCGTTAACCAGGGGTTCGTCAAATTCTACCAAAGGATAAATATCCAAATCGAAAGCAGCCAGCCCCAAGTTATTTATACAAGTATATGTTTCACCATCTATTTCGTAAACACTTTTCACTTTTACCTTAAAAGTTACATACCGATCGTCCATGGAAGCTGTATAAGTCAGTACATCACCAGTTTCTGATAACACTTCAGAACCTCGTAACCAAGTATAAACCAAAGTTCCATCACCACTTGCATCTGCCACTAATATAATATCTTCATCAACACACAAATCATCATTTGAGGATATTCCATTTAAGGAAGGAGTTGATAACACATTAATAACAACAGTGTCTGCAGAAACACCACAACCATTTTCAACCTCGCAATGAACAGTATATACTCCAGAACTGTCAATATTAAAGGTATAAGGATTCTCTAGTGAAACAGGAGAGGTTTCATCATTAATATACCATTCTACATCACCCGCATCACCTGTAACCGAAGCATATAAAGAGGTACTTGATCCAGAACAAAAACTTGTTACCAGATTCGTAGTGTCAATACTTACCGTAGCAGCATCATCTACTGTAACATGCAAGGTCACATCAATGCTTTCTCCTACTCCACAATCCTGATATTCTTCTTTGTATGAAATGGTACAAACATAATCGCCTTCCAATGCATCCTGAGGATCTAAAAAGATTAATTTACAGGAATCAACACCTGAATATACATCTCCATCTACCAAATCGACACTGTCTTTCGACCATGAATAATCATACCAACTGGTATCTCCATTAGAAATGTCGATGGAGTCTTTAACTCCTGCACAAAAACTAACATATTCACCATCGCTTCCGTAACTAAAACTTGGAATTACCTTAGCTACAAATTCCGCAGTATCCGCTACTGCCTGAACAAATGTAATGCTATCGAGAGCAAAGGCAGAATGAATGCCTCCACTATTATTATTCACTATTTTAATAACTCCAGACTCTGCAGTTCCTGGCTTCCATAAAGCAGATACAGATTGCCAAGAATCAGTCGCGTCTATTTTAAAATTATCAACAACAGTATCCTCATTAACCAAGATTTTTAGGTTCTGTGATTTGGTATAGGCACCTTTATCACTCACCGCTCGACCAAAAAGTTTGATAATATAATTGTATCCATCCACAACATCAACCGAAGATCCCTGATACATCACATCCCCTTTTTCATCCGAAATAGCCATGAACATGTAATCATTATTCATATCGGTAAAAGAGTTTGGGTACTTAAAAGCAGGATTGGCATCTGTTGATTGAAGGACTAAACAAAACTCACCTGGATTTTGCAGATTATCTGTCTGTTCTTCGTAATCAGAATCTATTGTAAATGATTTTGTCCAAAAATTGCCATTAAACAATTGATCCAAATCCGGATCACGATAGTAACCAACCACAAAATAAGAAGTCTCTTCATCAGGGGCTTCTATATCTAGCGGACCATTTTCACTTATCGGATCATCGTTAAAATCACTTACATACCATTCGTAAAAATCAGGAAGTGGTTCGCTAAGGGAAACCGATATATTATCATCGTAACTTTCACAAATAAATTCCAAATCAGTATCAGAATCAAACTCTACATCAGCAGTAATTTTCGAAATTTCTTTGGTAAAACCAGAATAGTAGCCTGCAGCGCCTATAATAGTAGATTTTACCAACCAGGCAATATTGATGGCCTTATTGCTGTAAAAACGATAATTCCCTTCCAAATTAGATAATTGATAAATTGCCCACTCATCAACACCATCAATATAGTAAGGACCATCAGGATCAAGCAGATCAATGGAATTCTTCTCCTCACTATCATCCTTATAGTAGCTAAGTACAGCTCCTGTTTGTGTTAAAATTGTGACAACTCCGGTAACACTTTGCTCCGCTAACAAACTTGCATAAGGAACACTAACTTCTCTAATTCCACTGGTGGAAAGAGGAGCAATAAAATTCATTCCCACTGTTGGACCAATTTTATCGCTATTCCCTGAAAGCGTCTGGTATACGTATATATCTTTATCAGATGTAATATAGCTGACATTAACATTGTTTTTACTATCAGCAACCGTGTAGGCATCAGATAATATGAGATAGTCTCCTTTATTTGTAATTGTCCCTACCGAAACACCGTTTACACTAACTTCAGTATTCGCTTCGGTTGCCACAACAATAGGTCTTTCCGTTGTATTATCACCTTGTCCTTCTATCAGGATATACTCATCACCAACTTGATCCACAGGAACTATTTGATCCGTTCCAATATCTTGCATATTCCCATCACCTCCAGAGGTCCACGATCCACTATTCACAACAATATCCTTATCGGAAGTAATATGGGTACCATTCAAATCATTCATATTAGAAGTAGTAAAACCAGAAAGATCATGATCTACTGCTATAATATAACTTTCTCCTTGTTTTAAAGTAGCCGATATCACATCTGTAGAAGTGACACTCATTGCTTCTAAACTAGATCCATTATAGGATGAAAGCACAGGTACTTTAATACCAGAAAAACTCACAGTAGTATTATCCTCGGTAGCCATAACAGAAATAAAGTGACTCCTTCTTTCTTCCTTATATACTCCATCGGTATATACATGGCCAGAATAAAAATCCGTACCATAGGCATAGGTTCCTTTTGTGGTTAAAGAAGTTCCCTGAGCGCTTGTTGAGTGCCTAATATTCACAAAAAAAGGAGCATCGGAAGAGTAAAAACGCAAACCCTCATTGGGCAAAACAACATTTAACTCTTTTGGACCCACAACGTTTAAAGGAAAATCATAATCGTAGACGGAGCTAATAGTACCCATATCTTGGCCATCTGTGGTTGGAAACTCAATTTTTGCAGGAGAACCCGCAGAAATTGTCACAGTCTTAAATGAGGTATCATATCCTTTAAAGATTTGAACGGTAACATCACTAACTGAGTTGGTCGATAATATTGCCCTATGATAACCTATGTCCCCACTTGCTGAAGATCCATTATAAAAAGGCGGCACATAATGCTCGTAATCGTACTGCGCCATCCCCGCAAAAGGAATAGTAAACAATAATATAAAGAAACTTAAGGTAAACAATCTTTTTAATTGGGTAAAAATCTCACCATTTTTCATATCTTTAAAATTCAAGTTAGAACCAAACCAATAAGTAGTAAGGGTCATTCTACATTTTCTAAAACAACATAAAAAAACAACACCAACTACAATTCAATAAACCACCAAGTATCTAGTTTAAAAAGATTTAAACAACACAATACATTTAATCAATTTATCACTTGTGTGTACTCCTACAAAAACTACACAAAGTATATCTTTAAACTGATAAAACTTAATTTTTGTTACATATTTACAATAAAAACTCTAATTTAAGTAAAATTAAACAAATTAACCATAACATAAAAGGCAGTATTCACTGGGAATACTGCCTTTTTTATGATAAAAGTGAAATAGTTAACACATTATAGCCTCAACTTCCTCAATACTAACAGGAATTCGCTCTCCTATTAACTTATTTCCCTTTTCGGTTACCAATACGTCATCTTCCAATCGAATGCCCCCAAAATCACGATATTCATTTACTTTATCGTAATTAATATAATCTAAATGCAGGCCTTCCTTTTTCCATTTATCCATTAGGGCAGGAATAAAGTAAATTCCGGGTTCATTTGTAATCACAAATCCAGGCTTTAATTCTTTTCCCAAACGAAGGTAAGCCGTACCAAACTGCTCGATTCTTTGAGTTTTTTCATCGTATCCAACCAAATCCTCGCCAAAATTTTCCATATCATGAACATCCAAACCCATCATATGTCCAAGTCCGTGAGGCATAAACAGAGCATGAGCTCCAGCTGTAACTGCCTGATCAACATCTCCCTTCATTAAACCCAATTCTTTTAATCCAGCGGCAATTACTTTGCAAACTTCCAAATGAATACTTTGGTAGCTTAGCCCAGGACGAATTAATTCGTGTCCTTTGTTTAAAGCGGCTAGAACAATTTCATAAACCTCTTTCTGTTTGGCACTAAACTTTCCACCAACTGGTATTGTACGTGTATTATCCGAAGCATAGTGAGTATCTGTTTCAGCACCACTATCAATCAAGAGCAAATCACCTGTTTTCAACAAATTGCCATGTTCGTGATTGTGCAGGGTTTCACCCCGTTTCGAAACAATAGGAGGAAAAGAAAGTAACCCACCTGCACGCAAAGCAATCGCTTCACACTCGCCAGCAATTTCTCTTTCGTAAACACCTTCTTTGGCCATTTTCATAGCTGTAGTATGAATTTCATAACCTATTTTTGCCGCACGTTCTAATTCTTTGATCTCGTATTCATCTTTTATTTCGCGAAGAGAAATAACAGCTTTCATAAATTCCACTGATGCATTCTCTTTAATGGCATTAAAAGGAATCCCCAAAAGCTCATGAATCGTAATTTTGTTTTCGGCACGATAAACAGGTAAAATATGAACTTTTCTTCCAGCTTTTACAGCCTCTTCAATAACAAATTTTAAATTATCAAGTGGAGCTGTATTTTCAATTCCGAAGGCAGCTGCCTGATCGACAACAGTCGGTTGTGGTCCCATCCATATTATATCTGCGATATCTACATCGTTACCAAATATATAATCCTCATCCTTATCGATATCAAAAACACCTGCAAAACCAGGATGATCAATACCAAAAAAATATAAAAAAGTACTATCCTGACGATAGTGATAAACATTATCAGCAAAGTTCATTGGAGCCTCTGGATTTCCTAAAACCAAGGCTATTCCATCTTTCATTAGTTCACGTAATTGCTTACGTCTTTTAACGTATACTTCTTTTGGAAACATTTCTATGTGTATTTTATGTTTTTAATAAAAAGAGACGGGAAGGTACAAAAATCAGAACTATTTGCCCATAATACAGTTACTTTTATCACAAAAAAGGCTTTCCCTAAGGAAAGCCTTTCATATAATAATTAAACTCTATAATGTAATTTCCCGATCTACTGTTTGATCTAAAGAAATAAAAGTTTCTGTTTTTGAGACACCAGGAATATTCTGAAGGGTATTAATCAGCACATCCATTAAATGTTGATTATCGCGACAAAGCATTTTCACTAAAAAAGTAAAATTACCTGTTGTGAAATGGCATTCTACGATTTCAGAAATAGCATCAATCTTTTCCACCACCATTTTGTATTGATGTGCATGATCGAGAGAAATGCCAACGAAAGCACAAACCTCATACCCTAAAGCTCTGGGCTTTACAATAAAACGAGAGCCATCAATAATTCCTGCATCTTCAAGTTTTTTAACTCTTTGATGAATTGCCGCACCCGAAATACCACATTCTCTCGCTATTTCCAAAAAAGGGATGCGTGCATTCTTTATCAAATAAGATAAAATCTTCTGATCTACTTCATCAATCTGAACTTTCATTAGGCTTTTTATTTAGATTTAAATAATGAGATAGGAACTCACCTCAACAGTTAAATTGATGAAAGCTATGTCCTCAAAAGGCTAATTAGCCCCTTCTTATTACAATTCATTACAATAGTAGCAAATATATTAATAAATCATAAGCTAAGTTGATGAAAAAACATCATATTTTCTAAATTTAGAACCAATTCACACTAGAGCACAACGAAGTTAAACAAAGCCTACAGAATTTATTCCCTCGAAATACTGTTTTACAACCAAAGTAACTCGGCAAAAAAAGAGTAATTTTGCGGCGTAGAAGCTGGATTTAAATCTCACTACAATCCAATTTGAATAGAAAATAAGACCTTTATGATAAAATTAAGACCTTTAATGTTTGTCGGCACTGGATCGGATGTCGGGAAAAGCATTATTAACACTGGATTTTGCCGAATTCTTAAACAGGATGGCTACCAACCAGCTCCTTTCAAGGCTCAGAACATGTCTCTTAACTCTTATGCTACTCCCGAAGGATTTGAAATTGGTCGGGCACAGGCAGTTCAAGCAGAAGCGTGCGGATTAGAATGCCATACCGACATGAATCCTGTTTTATTAAAACCAACCAATGATAAAAGTTCTCAGGTTGTTTTAAACGGCAAACCCGTAGGCACACAATCGGCAGTTGACTATTTTATGGGCAACAATAAAATGGCCTTATTCGAGGAAGCAAAATCAGCTTTTCACCGATTAAATAAAAAATACAATCCGGTTGTTCTCGAAGGTGCAGGAAGCATATCTGAATTAAATTTAAAAACCAGAGACATTACCAACATGCGAATGGCTATTGAAGCCAATGCGGTTACGTATTTAATTGCCGATATTGACAGAGGTGGCGTATTTGCAAGTGTTTACGGAAGCATTCAATTATTGGACAAAGACGAACGCAAACAGATCAAAGGAATTCTGATCAATAAATTTAGAGGCGATTTACAATTATTTGAAAGCGGAAAAAAAATTTTAGAAGAACTCACAGGAAAACCAGTACTGGGAGTTCTCCCCTATTTTAAAAACATTCATATTGAGGAAGAAGATTCGGTAAGCCTCGAGAAGAAAACCCAAACATCGAGCAATGATAAGATTAACTGTGCTGTAGTTATTCTTCCCAGAATGGCCAACTTTACTGATTTTAACGTACTAGAACACGATCCGAGAGTCCATCTTTTTTACACCAATAATCCTCTGGAAATTGAATCAGCCGATATCGTAATTATTCCCGGAAGCAAAAATACTATTTCGGATCTTCAGGAACTCAAACAAAATGGTGTTGCCATATCCATCATCAAAGCTCATAAAAATGGAAAAAAAGTAATCGGCATTTGTGGTGGATACCAAATGATGGGACAAGAAATTATGGATCCTCTTGAAATAGAAGGAGACATAGCTAGCATTTCAGGACTTGGAATTTTACCCATTAAAACCACCATTACCAACGAAAAACTCACCCAGCAATGCACCTTTAAATTTAAGGAATTTAAAGAAGATTGTACCGGATATGAGATTCATATGGGAGAAACAAAAGCTTGCAACACAAACAATCCTTTAACTCAACTATCTAATGGGAAAAGCGATGGTTATTCCTTGAATCAAAATTGTTGGGGAAGCTATATTCATGGTATTTTAGACAATCAGGTCGTAATTCAGGACCTTTTATCCGGCTTTAGCCTAGAATCGGAAAATAACTTTAACTACAAAGAATTTAAAGACAGACAGTACAACAAATTGGCCGACTTAATCAGGGAAAACATTGATATGAATTTGTTCTATTCTCATTTAAAAGAAGACTAATTGAACATGAATACCATCAACAATCGTTTTATAATTACGGGTGGACCCGGATCAGGAAAATCGACTCTTTTGAGCCAATTATCAGATCATGGATATTGCTGTTTTGAAGAAATTTCTCGAATTGTTATTCAGGAACAACACCAAATTGGAGGCGATAAAGTTCCCTGGCGTAACTTACCAGATTTTGCAGAAATTTGCTTTCAGCGAATGAGTGCACAACTTTTGGAATGTACTGCAGATAAAAACTGTTTTTTTGATCGTGGCTTGCCGGATATTATTGCCTACCTAAGAAGAAGAGGATGTGATGTACCCAAACGATATTTTAAACATTCGAAACAGTACAACAAAACAGTTTTTCTTGCACCCCCATGGAAAGAAATTTTTATCAACGATGCCGAACGACCAGAATCTTTCGAAGATTCTATGGAAATTTCTCTTTTCCTAAAAAACACCTATGAAGAACTAGGCTTTAGGGTTATTGAGCTTCCAAAATCTTCAATAAAACACCGAGTTAAATTCATAAACAACTATCTATCAGGTGCTAATGATTTGTAAATTGCCTGACAGGTTGCTTTGGCAAGCAATTCACCAAACAAAACATGTTTTCCACAATACTCAACCCGAGAGGCTGTGCCACAAGCAACTGCTGTAGAATCAGTTCCTGTTCCTGTCGCCAAGAGCCCACTAACAGGACTCTTCACCTGCAAATCTTGCAAGCAAGCCGCTTTTGCTTCAGCAACCATCATAATACATTCCACCATACTCGCATCGGACAGCTGGGCATTGGTTAAAACCAAAATATTTATAGTCCCCACTTTTCTGCAATCCTCATTCATAAATTGGTAGTCAGCCAAATCTCCTGCCCTGCGCGCATTCGACACTCCTGATGTAACAAGAACCTCAATCCAAACAGACTGTGCTTCCATTCGAACTCTGCGAAATGAACTCATCAAAGCCGCAGTCATCATGCCAACACAATTGCCCTTCCAACTTTCAGAATGAGCAATTCTTCGCAGAGTCACATTTGGCGCTTCAAAATCAGTTTTTTCGCCACGAAAATTAGCGTCCACTTTGGTATTCAAAAAATGATCGGCTTTTTGAAAGCCACCATTTAATATCGCAGAACTAAGCATCCGAACCGAACTATCAAACTTTACGTGAAGAAATTGTTCGGTTAATTCAACTGAAAAATTCATTCTTTACTCCTTTATATCTTGTTGAAAAGCAAAAGAAACAGCATCCTGATATTTTCTGAGTCCACCTGATTTCTTGATTCTTTTGTGCACTTTTCTTTCATCTTCGAAATGAGCCGAAAAATACTCCCAAAAAGGCTTTATTTTTTGCAAAATCTGAGTGTCACCACTCAAAAAAGAGGAATAAGATGAAAACATCTCATCGTGCATCTTTCGCAGAATCGTTTTGCGTTCGCTGGCAGAAGGAATTTCACCTCCTTTAATTTTTGCAGGCAACCAATAATCCCTTAAAATACCACGCCCTATCATTACATGTTTCAAATCTGGGAAACGAGATACCAAGCTCTTAAAATCTTCTAGGGTTTCTATATCCCCATTAAAAGCAAGCAACTTAGTAAATTGTTGCTGTGTCTGCTCAAACAAGTCCCAATCAGCACTACCTTTGTACATCTGTTTGCCTATGCGGGGATGAACAATAATTTCATCAACAGCAATATCTTTTATGGCATCTAAAACTGGAATAATATCAGATTCATCCTCTAAACCCAAACGCATTTTAATCGATAAATCGATTTTTCCGCAATAAGCTTTCTCTAGAATCTCTTTTACTTTATCAGGATAGGGAAGCAGACCAGAACCTTTCTGTTTTCTGGTTAGCATAGGAAATGGACAGCCTAAATTCCAGTTCATTTTTTTGTATCCCAAGTCATAAAAATAACTTTCGAAAAATTGAAATTCTTCTACCGATCCACCTAAAAACTGAGGAACTAATTTATTGTTCCGCTCTAAAAATGGTTCCACCTCTCTTTTATGTGAAGTTCGAACTACACCTGTATTTTGCAGAACAAGAAAAGGGGTATAGAATTCATCTATGCCCCCAATGCATTTTTCGTATGTTTGTCGAAACACCCAATCAGTATATCCCTGAAGGGGCGCTAATGAAATTTTCATTTAATAAAATTTTCTTATTTACAATTATCTTCCAAAACTAAGTACTCCCAATAATTGTTTCCGTTGACGGTAATAGTTAATTCCATCTTCAGTACCAATACTTTTTACAAATTGATCGATCATGGTATCATAAATAGTCCCGAATTTAAATCTTTCAGGAGGATACAGTTCTGGGTTGTGCATATCTTCCAATCGGGAAAGATACATGCGCGCAACCATCTCACTACTCAGATCATCACGATACATTCCCTGAGCCATTCCTTTTTCGATATTAATTTTTATTTTCTCGTATATAAAAGTCATTCGCTCATCCATGTGCTTTTTATACACTTCCGGAAAATGACTCTCAAATTCCATGGTTACTGAAGGAGTCAAATCTTCGAAACGACTATTCATTTCCTTACTGACAATAAATAGGATATCAATTGCATTCTGACCTTCAAAATTATATCGAGTAAATATAGATTCAAATGATTTCCTTTCGTATTCAAGAATTTTTTCAACCAACTCTTCCACTGAACCAACATATTTTGATACATCGGAAAGAGTTATGCCAAAATCTTTCACTTTTTCAAGAGAAAAGCCACTCAAGCCATTTTTAAATAAATAAGCTCGTACCTTCTCAATAATTTGAACAAAATCCTTATCCATAATCCCTTACAGCTAAAAAATAAATAAACTAAACTAAAATCTTATTTTACTTTCTCAAGATAGGCATAAAATTAAGCATTTCTCACTTGTCAAGACAAAACAAACGAAGATTTTAATCTTTTGCATTTTATAAATAGAAAAGCCATAAAATTGAGCTAAACCTAAATACGAATAGGATATCAGATTATAAGAACCTGTAGTTTGAATGAACAATAGAAGCTAAAAGAATTCAAAAAACACCAACATATTGAGAATAAATTTATTTGTTTAGTTCTGCCTCAATTACCTTCTTCATCTCATTAAATTCCTCTCGATTAAACAATCGAGTCAAAAAAATAATTTCACCCTCTTTATTCACAATAACATTACGAGTTACACCACTTTCTTTAAGCGCATATTTGGTAAATATTTTTCCTTCCGCATCCAAGGCAATCGGATAAGTAATTCCAGTAGCAGCAATTAAGGCCTCTGCCTTTTCTTTGGGCTCATCTAAATCCAAAGCAAACAAAGCAAAATCCTTGTCTTTGTGTTCCTGCCAAATCTCATTCTCGATAAAAGGCATTTCTTTGCGACAAACCCCACACCAACTTGCTGTAAACTGCAACATCACAAGCTTTCCCTTCAATTCAGAAAGCTTAACCTTTTGACCATTAAGCAAATTCATTTCAAAATCAGGAGCTATATCTCCCACCTTCACAATATATCCTTTCGCCTCATCATCCTGAGCCATTCCTGAAAAAGTTAATCCTATCATGCAAACAATTATTATCAGTATTTTATTCATTTCTGTTTTTCATTAAAAAATAATTATAATCAAGCTAATGCAAAGTAAATGAAAGTAACAATAACTCTCAATAACATTAGAAAATATCATTTTCTGCCAATCTAATAAAAAGATTTACAGCTAGTCCAAAAAATTACAAGCCTCATTTTTTATTCTCTTTTTGTGAAAGCAATTCGATACATCCCATTCATAAATGCCCGAACTACTAAAATACAACTAAACAAAAGAGCTATTAATGCCATTGCAAACAATTGTCCTCCATCAGAATTTCCATCATAACGAATCACAACACCTACCGACGTAAACAAATGAACACCAATTGCTCCCAGCATTAATACACTACAAGCTACCGCTGCCACTTTCCACCATTTGGGCAAAAAAAACAAAATTCCGATCAACAACTCAATAACACCAATCACTATTCGTCCCCAGGGTTCTGTACCAATCTCCGAAAAAATATAGACCGCTTCGGGATGCCCAGAAAATTTAAAATGTAAAGTCTGAATAAGTATAATCGCAGTTACGATTCGAAGCAACATTTCAAAATTTTTGTATTTTCGTTTTGCCTTCATTCCAATTTCATTTTTCTCACTTAGTAGAGCTGTATTCCATCATTTCCTTTCGAAAGCTAAAGATGATCATTTTAGATCAAAAAGCGAATACAATATCAAAATATCCTCTATTTATAGTGCTTTCACTACCTAAAAAAAACGCAATCATTTCGCATATTTTTTTACCTTTAAGCCAAAACAAACCACATGCTCAAAAAAACGCTAATCACTCTAATCATGGCCATATTCACATTGGCCTGTAGCTCTCCAGAAGAAAACCTAAAAAACGCAGAAGCAGTAATTTCTACCACAAGAATGACAAATTACATTCAAGAATTGGCTTCCGATGAATATCAGGGAAGAAAACCATTCTCTGACGGTGAAGCTAAAACCATTCATTACATCGCAAATCAATACAAAGAAATTGGTCTTGAGCCTATCCAAAACGACTCCTATTTTCAAGAAGTTCCCTTAGTTGAAATATCACTTACAGCGCCAAAACACCTGAACGTTGAGTCTCTTACTAAATTTACAAAACTTAACTATGGACATGATTTTGTTGCTTTTTCCAGACGAATACAGAATGAAATTAAACTTAACGAATCGGAAGTCATATTTGCTGGATATGGAATTGTAGCGCCAGAATACAATTGGGATGACTACAAAAATTTAGACGTGCAAGGCAAAACAGTAATTGTACTAGTAAACGATCCCGGTTTTGGATCTTCGGATAGAACTTTTTTTAAGGGCAACGAAATGACCTACTATGGACGCTGGACCTATAAATATGAAGAAGCGGCACGTCAGGGAGCTGAAGGAATTTTAATTATTCATCAAGATAAACCTGCTGGATACCCATGGTCAGTTGTTCTGAATTCTGCTTCAGTTCCAAAACTATATCAGCAAGCTAAAGACAATTATCAATCTAGATGTCTGGTTGAAGGCTGGCTGAGTTTAACTGCTGCTCAAGGCATTTTTTCCAATGCCAACAAAAATCTCAATCAAGCAATTCAATCAGCTAAACAAAAAAATTTCACAGGCTTCAATTTAAAAACAAAAATAAGTCTCGCCTTTCAAAATTCAGCTCGTTTCGACAAAACACACAACGTACTCGGACTTATTCCAGGAACTGATTTAGCCGATGAATACATTTTTTACTCTGCTCACTGGGATCATTTGGGCATTGGTCCAAAAATGGAGGGCGACTCGATCTATAATGGCGCTGTAGATAACGGCACATCACTTGCGTGGATGTTTGAAATTGCCAGAGCCTTTAAAGCCATGCCGCAAAAACCGCGCAGATCAATTGTGTTTTTGGCTCCTTCGGCAGAAGAATCTGGTTTAAATGGTTCCGGTTTTTATGTGGATAATCCTATTTTCCCTTTGAACAAAACGGTAGCAAACATCAACAACGATTTAATGTTACCCTACGGACGCATGAAAGATGTAATGATTACTGGATATGGACAATCCGATCTGGATGAATACGTAAGAAAAGCAGCCGAGAAACAAGATCGATACTTACTTCCCGATCCAAATCCACAATCAGGCATGTATTTTCGATCCGATCATTTCAGCTTTGCACGTGTAGGTGTTCCTGCATTGTTTGCACGTGGAAATAACGATCATCGTGAAAAAGGCATCGAATATATGTCGGCAAAAGAAAAAGACTGGCTAGCAAATTACTACCACAAACCTACCGATGAGTATGAAGATTGGTGGAATTTAGAAGGAGTTGCCGAAGATGCACAACTACTTTTCCGAGTGGGATGGGAACTGGCCAATCAAGATGCAATCCCAAAATGGAAAGATGGTTCAGAATTTAAAGCAATCCGAGAACGCAGTTTAAAAGAAAACAACTAATTAATAAAAGAGCTTGGTTCAATACTGAATCAAGCTCTTTTTTTTAACGATAACCAAATCCCTTTAAGGAAGCCAAACCTCCAATTGAAGTTTCTTTATAGGAATAGGATAAATCAAGACCAGTCTTCATCATGGTTTCTGTAACCTGATCGAAACTAATTCTGTGCCTACCATCGGAAAGTAAGGCGTAGGTATTGTGATTTAAAGCACGAGCTGCCGCAAAAACATTCCTCTCGATACAAGGAATTTGAACTAAACCAAGCACTGGGTCACAGGTCAAGCCCAAATGATGCTCCAAACCCATCTCTGCCGAATATTCAATCTGATAAACCGTTCCTCCATGCAATTGGGTAGCTGCCGCTGATGCCATGGCACAAGCAGTTCCCACCTCACCTTGACAACCAACTTCTGCACCAGAAATAGAAGCATTCGTTTTCACTAGATTTCCGATTAATCCAGCCGTAGCCAATGCTTTTAAAACATCCATTTTACTAAACTTATAGAATTTTTTATGGTAGAATAGGACAGCAGGGAGAACACCACTCGCCCCACACGTTGGAGCAGTTACTATAACACCACCTCCTGCATTCTCTTCGGAAACCGCCAAGGCATACGAATACAACATCGTACGTTTTCGCATTGGGCCACCATAAGTTTTGGCTTTTAGGTGATACAAATGCGACTTTCGCGATAACTTCAGTCCTCCTGGAAGTTCACCTTCCTTATTTACCCCTCTTTTTATAGCACTCCTCATTACAGACCACACCTCATCTAGAAAGCTCCATATCTCTTCTCCTTCCATCAATTCTACATACTCCCATAGTTGTTTCTCATTGACTTTACACCAAGCAATTATTTCATCCATGGTACTGAGTTTATAAACTTTCTTTGTAGATAAAACAGATGAATCATCAACAATTGCACCACCACCAATACTATAGACGGTCCATTCCTCAACAAGGTTTCCCGAAGCCGAAAAAGCTTTAAAGCACATCGCATTCGAATGTCTTTTTAAAAATTTTTCGGGTTTCCAAATTAGATCCATTTTCTTACCTTGAAAAACGGATTCAATTGCAACACCAGTCAAATGCCCTTCGCCAGTAGCAGCTAAACTTCCCATTAAAATTACTTCATATTTTTCTGCATTAGGATGACGCTGCAAGAATTGCTCTGCAGCATTTTGGGGGCCCATTGTATGACTACTAGAAGGACCACAGCCAATACGATAAATTTCCTTAATTGATTCCATATTCAGTTATTCCTGCACATTACTACCGATAAATATAAAAGCCCTAGTAAAGCAAAATCATCTTTAATTTGCCATCAAAAAATAAAAAGATGAATTAAAAACTTTACGGCACAAAAAAAGAGAAATCATACGATTTCTCTCTTTTGTCGGGGTGGCAGGATTCGAACCTGCGACCTCCTGCTCCCAAAGCAGGCGCGATGACCGGGCTACGCTACACCCCGAAATTCTCATTCCGGTATTCTATTAAGATAAAAAAAGAGAAGTTTTTAAACTCCTCTAAAATTTT
>NZ_JBFHJW010000049.1:0-30953 GCF_041595635.1 Labilibaculum sp. | reverse complement strand
TACATATAGAAAACCGCAGTAGATTAATTTTGATTAATAAACATATCCATAGATCCTGAAATATGACTTTTTAAGGCTTTATCAGTACTTACAAAGCATGAAAAAACGATTTTTCGAAGCTTAACAGAACTTACAAAACAGGAAAAATTGATTTTTCGGCCAATAACAGAACTTACAAAGCAAGAAAAATTGATTTTTCGGACCCTAACAAAACTTACAAAGCAAAAAACGATTTTTCAAATAATTAATACTAACCCTTTAAAGAACAAGCCATGGCATTAATTAAAAAAATAGCCCCTGCGAGTCGCAATAGCGACCTTAGTTCGTTACTAACACTTATTCTGAAAGTTTTGGCAAAAACAGATTGGAGTGCCGATACCTACTTGACTTCTATTCTGGAAAACTTAATCCCAGCAAATACGTCGCTAACCGAAGCACTGAAACGATTGGTTGATTACTCTGAAATGGCAAGTAAAGACAGTGAACGCGATTTGGAAATTACTAGCCTATTTAAGTTGATTGAAGGCTATTCGTACATGCCCTTTGATGAAGTGAAAGAAACTAACCTGATTATAAAAAATGTATTGGAGCAATACGGCTTAGGCATTAAGTATGAAGATTTTGCCGCAGAATCGGCAGACGTGCAATCGATGCTTAAGGATTTAGCCAGTGCCGATGTAGTAGCTGCTGCCGACAAACTGCAGGGGGTAACAAAAACAATTAGCGCTATACGTACCAAACAAGAGGAATTTGAGAATATGGCACTGGAACAAGCCGAAGGGGAAAGCGTGAAGAAGGATCTAAGTTCGGCAAGTCAGTTGAAAAAAGAGTGCATCACCGAAATTAATTCCAATCTGGTGGGCTACCTAAACACCATGGCAAAAGTACAGCCAGATACTTACAAGGCAACCGCTAAAACAATCGGTGAGCTAATTGATGGCAATAACGAGTTGGTAAAACGCCGCAAGACAAACAATTCTGACAGCAAGGAGCTTTAAAGCAAAGACAAAGGGTTTCATTAAAAGGTGAGGCCCTTTGGTTTTGGTTGAGATTTAGGTAGATCCCTCGCTAGCGCCAGCTTTCAGCTCGTGTTTTGCAAAGCAAAATAAGAAATTGACGTAATAATAGAATAGCTGCAACTCGTGGTATATTTTCTGCATACGCAGAGCACGAGCTACAAGCTCGCGCTAGCAGAAGAAAATAACTAACCACAACAATTAAAAATAACCACTATGAAAAAAACAATACTCATTTTAGGGATAATCGTAATTTTTCTTTCTTCTTGTGCGAAGAAAATAGACGGTTCAAGTGAAGAAGCAATGAAATCATCAATTGAAGAAATTAAGAATTCTTTAGATGATGAGAAAAAGGAAAAATTTGAAGAGTCAATGAGGCTTATAATGTTCCACCAACTTGATTTTGGAAAAATATTGCAAGAAGGTGGAACGGAAGAAACCGTTTCTGATATGAAATCGAAAATTGACGGACAAACCGCTGATGAGATTATTGCAGAAGGTGAGAAAATCCAAGCTGAAAACGAAAGAAAAAAAGAAGAACAAGCAAAAATTGAGATTGAAGAACTATATCAAAAAATAGAGCAAGTTGAAAAAGACAAAGTAATACTCGCCAAATTCGAAGTAAAACGCTCTCGATTTTACAAAAGGAAAAAAGGTACATATTACGTTACTGAAGAACCAATTATTGAACTAACTGTAAAGAATGGAACAGACAAAGCTATTTCTAGAGCTTACTTCCTAGGAACTTTAGCTAGTCCAGCTAGGAGTGTTCCCTGGATAAAAGACGATTTTAATTATGAAATTTCAGGTGGACTTGAACCTGGAGAAGAAGTGACTTGGTATTTAGCACCAAATATGTTCAGTGATTGGGGTAAAATAGATGCACCTAAGGATGCCGTACTAACAATAAAAGTAAAAAAATTAGACGGACCGAATGGAGAGGAATTATATGCAGATAATTTTGGTGAGGATGACCAGGAAAGGCTAAGTGAATTACTTGCAGCTTATCCTGAATACAAGAAGTAATCCCCCGCTAGCGCGAGCTTTCAGCTCGTGTTTTGCAAAGCAAAATAAGAATTAGAAGTAAAAATTAAAGGTTTTAACTGCATACGCAGAGCACGAGCTACAAGCTCGCGCTAGCAGAAAAATTTACATCCTAAAAGAAAATCAAAAATAATTATATCATGAAAAACACTTTATTTTTATTTATGTTATTAGCAATTGTATCATGTAGTGATACGGACGATTCTACTGGATTAGTTTTTGATCAGGATTCCTATGATACGAATCGTGAATTATGGGAAAACAGTGGAATCGTAAACTATAGCTTTTCGCAAGAATATTCTACAATCTCTACTGGACCCCAACCAGAATTAACAACAGTAGTCAAAAATGGAGAATTAGATACAATCTATAGTCAATCAAGCGAAAATGAAGATCAGATAGAATATTTTGTACACTGTGAAACAATGGATGAAGTATTTGATTACATAGATAATATTGTAGAAAGCTGCAATGAGGCTATTAATTCTTCTGATAACATAATGGATGGAGCTGACATTGAGATTGAATACGATGAAAAGTATTATTATCCAATAAAGGTTAAGTGTTCAGGCTCCTATCCTGATGAATATGATGGTTTTGATGGTGGCTTAAGTACGGTGATGTATATAACTGATTTTGAAGTAAATTAGCCAGTCACACGCTAGCGCGAGCTTTCAGCTCGTGTTTTGCGAAGCAAAATAAGAATTAGAAGTAAAAATTAAAGGTTTTAACTGCATACGCAGAGCACGAGCTACAAGCTCGCGCTAGCAGAAGTAGTTAGCAACAAGTAAAACACAAAAGAATATGATGAAAGCAGAAAAAAACCATTCGAAACTGATTCTTGCCCTATCGATACTTTGGGGCTTTTCTCTTATTTCCCTCCAGTTTATTTATTTTTTGGGCAGTACAGAAAGCTTTGTAAATGCTCTGGATGCAATGATTCCATATACACCTTCTTCGGTAGCGATATTAATGTGTAGTTGGATTGCCGGAAGAAGTTTAACAAAAGTGCAATTCAATAGTAAGCTAACAAAGCAGAAATTTATTCTAATTGCAATTCTATGTATATTCTTTTTTCCTATTGGCTTATTCATCCTATTTGGGACAAGAAAATTTAGAAAGTTAGAAGTCTGAGCCCCGCTAGCGCGAGCTTTCAGCTCGTGTTTTGCGAAGCAAAATAAGAAATTGACGTAATAATAGAATAGCTGCAACTCGTGGTATATTTTCTGCATACCCCCGCTAGCGCGAGCTTTCAGCTCGTGTTTTGCGAAGCAAAATAAGAATTAAAAGTAAAAATAAAATAGCTGCAACTCTTGGTATATTTTCTGCATACGCAGAGCACGAGCTACAAGCTCGCGCTAGCAAAAGAGTGCTTTCTAGAAGTGAAATGATGAAAAAAGCAAAAGGTTTTGAGTCGAAAATATAAATTTCATAATAAAGAAGGTCTGTACTTTATCAGTTTTGCCACGGTCTATTGGATTGATGTATTTGTAAGAGAGCAATATTTTACTGCTCTCGCAAATAGTTTAGAGTATTGCTGTACACACAAGGGAATGGTAATATATGCTTACTGTATTATGCCAAGTCATGTTCATTTGATATTTAATGTTCAGAATTCAGATCCGGGAAAAATTATAAAGGAGTTTAAAAGCTATACCTCGAAACGAATTCAAAGCTTAATTGAAGAAAATGCACAAGAGAGTAGAAAAGAGTGGATGCTTTGGATGATGCAGCGTGCCGGCAAAATGAATAGTAATGTAAAGAATCGACAATTTTGGCAGCAAAACAACAAGCCTATCGAATTATGGAGCAATAAAGTTATCTCTCAGAAATTAAATTACATTCACAATAATCCTGTTGAAGCTGGCTTTGTTGAAGAAGCAATTCATTGGAAATATAGCAGTGCAAAGAATTATGCAGGAGAAAGAGGGCAAATATCAGTTGAATTATTATAGTATTTTTTTCTGCATACCCCCCGCTAGCGCGAGCTTTCAGCTCGTGTTTTGCAAAGCAAAATAAAAATTAGAAGTAAAAATAAAATAGCTGCAACTCGTAGTATTTTAACTGCATGCGCAGAGCACGAGCTACAAGCTCGCGCTAGCAGAGGAAATCCATTGGTGCGAAATAAAAAAGCGATATTCTCATGAAAGAATATCGCTTTTTTGTTTCCTAAAAATGGGAATATCAAACGATGAACTGAAACAGATCGGTTTTATCGTTCAAGTATTCGAAAATGAAATTACGCTCCCTCATTCTCTGTTGAATTCGCTCCAAATCTTCAGGATGTTGCACTTCAATTCCAATAACGGCAGGTCCTTTTTCGCGGCTACTTTTCTTGTAATACTCAAAATGGGTGATGTCATCTCCCGGATCTAAAACATCGTTCACAAATTCTTTTAGAGCACCAGATCGCTGTGGAAAACGCACCATAAAATAATGCTTTAAACCTTCAAACAGCAAACTTCTCTCCTTGATTTCTTCCATTCGGGTGATGTCGTTGTTGCTACCACTTAGCACACAAACTACATTCTTTCCCTTGATCTCTTTTTGCATCAGGTGAAGTGCGGCTATCGACAGAGCACCTGCCGGCTCAGCCACAATGGCATCCTCGTTATACAATTGCAAGATTGTGGAGCAAATCAAACCTTCGGGAACCACCACAATTCCATCTAAAACTTTCTCGCAGATTTTCCAGGTAAGATCTCCTACTTTTCTTACTGCAGCGCCATCCACAAAGCGGTCGATACTTTCCAGGGCAATATTGTCCTTTCTTTCGAAGGCCGTTTTCATGGAAGCTGCTCCTTCGGGCTCAACACCAATAATTTTAGTATTCGGACTAAATTCTTTAATCCAGGAGCCAACTCCTGAGGCTAAGCCACCACCACCAATAGGCAAAAGAAGATAGTCAATGGGTTCGCTAAATTGTTGTAAAATTTCCAGGCCAATGGTTCCCTGTCCCTCAATAATTTTAGGATCATCGAAAGGATGAATAATGGTTTGACCCAGTTTCTTAGCATCGGCATTGGCTTGAGCGGAAGCATCATCGAAAGTATCACCGGTAAGAATAATTTCAACCTGATCGCCCCCAAACATTTTCACCTGCTTAATTTTCTGACGAGGTGTTGTTTCGGGCATATAAATTTTCCCAAAGCATTTCAGCCTATGACAAGAATAGGCAACTCCTTGCGCGTGGTTTCCAGCACTTGCACAAACAATTCCTTTGGCAAGTAATTCTTTCGATAAACTCGATATCTTATTAAAAGCACCCCGAATTTTATAGGAACGAACCAACTGCAGATCCTCCCGTTTTAAATGGATACTTGCATTGTATTTGGCCGATAAATTTAAATTTTTTAGTAAAGGAGATGCGTGTACTACCTCTTGAACTATTTTATTTGCCTTTACAATATCCGCCATTAGCGGATAATAATTTTCTTTTAACATGTTTCCCCCTTTTCTTTGCGTCGAATTCGACCCTTACAACTCTTTACAAGCAAGCATAAGCCAATGAATTATTTCTGTGTTTATCTTTTCCGATGCTATTCATAATCAGAAGCTTACAAAGCCCTGCAAGTGTGAGTTATTTTTAGGAATTCGATAAAATAAACAAGCCTGAAAGTTAGTAATTCTTTCAGGCTTATTCTGACTAAATGATGTGTTAATTAAGATTTTTTAATATAATTTGCCAACCAATCACCTACCTCACTGGTTGAGTAGGCTTTTTTACCATCTGCAATATCTTCGGTAACTACTCCTGCTTCCAAAGAGGCATCAACAGCTTCGCGAATTAAAGCACCTTCTTTCATCAAACCAAATGCATATTCAAACATCATGGCTGCAGAAAGAACAGTAGCACATGGATTGGCAATATTTTTACCTGCTGCCTGAGGATAAGATCCGTGAATAGGTTCAAATACCGATGTATTCACACCAATGGATGCCGATGGCAACATTCCCATTGACCCGGAAATTACACTTGCCTCATCGGTAAGAATATCCCCAAACATGTTTTCAGTCACCATTACGTCGAAACGTTTTGGCCAGGTAATTAGTTGCATTGCCGCATTATCCACAAACATATATTCCACTTCTATATCTGGAAATTCAGGTTCGATTCTTTGCGCCACCTCTCTCCATAATCTTGATGTAGCCAATACATTTGCCTTATCAACAACAGTTAATTTTTTACGACGCTTTCCTGCATATTCGAAACCCAAACGCACAATACGCTCAATTTCTTCAGCTGTATAAACACAAGAATCGTAAGCAGTTTGTCCATCTTCAGTACGTCCTTGAGGGCGACCGAAATAAATTCCACCAGTTAATTCACGAATACACATAAAATCAGCACCATCAACCAATTCCGTTTTTAATGGTGATTTGTGAATCAATGATTTAAAAGTGTTTACAGGACGAAGATTAGCGTACAAACCTAATTTTTTACGCATAGCCAACAAACCTTGCTCTGGACGAACCTTTGCTGTTGGATCGTTATCGAATCGTGGATGACCAATTGCACCGAATAATACGGCATCTGAATTCATACACAATTCATGAGTTTCATCGGGGTAAGGATTTCCAACTTTATCGATGGCAACCGCTCCTACAAGAGCCTCTGTATACTCAAATTCATGTCCAAATTTTTCAACAATTGCATCGGTAACTTTTCGTGCTTGTGCAACAATTTCCGGACCGATACCGTCTCCTGCTAGTACTGCTATTTTGTATGTCATTCTACTTGTTCTTATTCTGTTTTTACTGATTTGCTTTCTATTTGGTCGTGTTGCTCAATTAAGTTCAACACTCGAAGAGTAGCTTTTATGGCTGCTTCAATCTGATCGGGATCTAAACCTTTGGTTTTAAACTCTTTTCCCTTATAATTCCAGGTAATAAAAGTTTCCACCAAAGCATCTGTATTTCCTCCTGGTGGTATTCGCACTAAATAGTCGGTCAGTACAGGTCGATCTCTACCCAACTCGTCGTAAATAGACCAAATTGCATTCATAAAAGCATCGTATTGACCATCTCCAGAAGAAGTTCCCTCATGCATTTTTCCGTTCACTTCTAAATTGATGGATACAAAAGGTCGCATTCCTTTGGACAAAGACAATGAGTAATGTTTTATTTGAATGGGCATTTCCTCCATGGTCTGATTTAAAACGTCAGAAACAATGTAAGGAAGATCATCAATAGTGACCATTTCTTTCTTATCACCCAATTCGATCACTCGTTTGGTAACCAGTTTCATGGTTTCCTCTTCTAGAGTAATACCTAATTCTTCCAGATTTTTTTTGATATTCGCTTTTCCAGAAGTTTTTCCGAGTGCATATTTGCGTTCTCTACCAAATCTTTCTGGCATTAAACGATTAAAATACAAATCATCCTTCGAATCACCATCGGCATGAACGCCACAAGTTTGAGTAAAAACATTCTCCCCTACTAAAGGTTTATTGGCAGGAATACGTATACCAGAAAAGGTCTCCACAATACGACTTACTGTATTTATTTTTTTCTCATCGACATTAATTTTACGAGCTAAGTGATCGTTTATCACGCCAACCACAGAAGCCAAAGGAGCATTTCCTGCTCTTTCGCCCAATCCGTTTACAGTTGTATGAATACCATCCATTCCCGCTAAAATCGAAGAATATACGTTGGCCAAAGCCAGGTCGTAATCGTTGTGAGCATGAAAATCAAAGTGCAATTTAGGATATCGCTCACGACAAGCATAACAAAAATCAAAAGCCTGAACCTGATTTAAAACCCCCAAAGTATCGGGCAACATAAAACGTTCAATATTTTCTCCTTGTAATTCATCTAGAAGGTACCAAACGTAATCTCGAGAAGTGAGCATTCCGTTGGACCAATCCTCGAGATACAAATTCACTTTGATTCCCAACTTATTTGCATAGGTTACAGCTTCTTTAACTTCCTGAACATGTTGTTCTGGTGATTTTTTTAACTGTCCTTGTAAATGTTTCAACGAACCTTTCGAGAGCAAATTTACCACTCTGGCTCCACTTGCATGAATCCAATCAATAGACGCAGTTCCATCAATAAAACCCAGAACCTCAATTCTGTCCAAACAATTGTTTTCTTCTGCCCATTTAGTAATTCGCTTTACTGCTTGAAATTCTCCTTCAGATACTCTTGCCGAGGCAACTTCAATTCGATCAACTTTAATGGATTTCAGCAATAATTTTGCGACTCCTAGTTTTTCTTCCGAATTAAAGCTTACCCCAGAAGTCTGCTCACCATCCCGAAGAGTGGTGTCCATTATTTCTAAGCTACGCAGTTCGTTCATCTTTGAATAATCTATTAGTTTTTAGCTTCAAAAGCTTCTATCTTATCTTTTCTTGCAAGAAGGAAATCGATATCATCGAATCCGTTTAGCAAGCAATTTTTCTTGTATGGATTAATGGTAAAATTTTCACTTTTTCCATTTAAGCTGATACTTTGCTTCTCTAGATCGACAATTATTTTTTGTGCCTTATTTTTCTCCACTGCAGCAAATAGATCACTTAAAAATTCAGGAGATACTGTAACAGGCAAAACACCATTATTCAGTGCGTTATTTTGAAAAATATCCGCAAAAAAACTACTCACAACTACTTTAAAACCATAATCGTGAATGGCCCAGGCTGCGTGCTCTCTTGAGGAACCACTACCAAAATTTTTTCCTCCCACCAAAATCTCACCAGAATAATCGGATTGATTTAAAATGAAATCAGGATTTTCTTTTCCATCGGAAGTATATCTCCAATCACGGAAAAGATTTTCACCAAAACCTTCACGACTGGTAGCTTTTAAAAATCGTGCAGGAATAATTTGATCTGTATCCACATTTTCAACAGGAAGCGGTACATAGCTCGATTCCAATGTGGTAAATTTATCTATTGGCATAATAATTTACTTTAAGCGATTAACGTTTGGCTCCCGATAGCTTCCGGGATCGCCATTGGTTAAAAATATTAATGATATTTTGATTAAAACAAATCTCTAGGATCGGAAACAACTCCGTTAATTGCAGCTGCTGCTGCTGTCAATGGACTAGCTAACATTGTTCTGGCTCCAGGACCTTGTCTTCCTTCAAAATTTCTATTGGAAGTAGAAACACTATATTTTCCTGCTGGAATTTTATCGTCGTTCATGGCCAAACATGCCGAACATCCAGGCTGACGCATTTTAAAACCAGCTTCCTCTAAAATCTCTACCAAACCTTCTTCTATGGCTTGTTTCTCTACTTGTTTCGATCCAGGAACAATCCATGCAGTTACTGAATCTGCCTTTTTCTTACCCTTAACTGCAGAGGCAAGCATCCGAAGATCCTCAATACGACCGTTAGTGCAACTACCTACAAAAACGTAATCTACTTTTTTGCCCAGTAATTTATCGCCCAACTGAAAACCCATATAGTCTAAGGATTTTTTGAAAGTTGGCAACTCGCTTGCTTTTACTGCATTTTCGCTTGGAATACTTCCCGAAATACCAATACCCATTCCTGGATTGGTACCGTAAGTAAGCATAGGCTCAATATCGGAAGCTTTAAATACATACTCCTTATCGAATGTAGCTCCTTCGTCGGTTTTTAACTCTTTCCATTTGGCAAGAGCTTTGGTCCACTCTTCTCCTTTAGGAGCAAATTCGCGACCTTCTACATAATCAAAAGTTGTTTGATCGGGAGCAATCATACCTCCACGAGCACCCATTTCGATACTCATATTACAAACAGTCATACGACCTTCCATACTCAAACTGCTTACTGCAGTTCCAGCATATTCCACAAAATAACCAGTTGCACCTCCAGTGCCCAGTTGTGAAATCACGTAAAGTGTAAGGTCTTTTGCTGTCACCCCTTTTTGCAATTCACCATCAACGGTAATTCGCATTTTTTTAGGTTTAGGCTGCAAAATACATTGAGTGGCAAGAACCATTTCCACTTCGGAAGTTCCAATACCAAAAGCCACAGCACCAAAAGCACCATGAGTTGAAGTATGACTATCTCCACAAACTAAAGTCATTCCTGGTTGAGTATGACCTAATTCTGGTCCCACAACATGCACAATGCCATTGTATGGGTGATTTAAACCATATAGAGTGATATCGTTTTTCTTACAATTGGCCGTTAAAGTCTCCACTTGCTTTCTCGACAACTCATCCTTAATGGTTAAGTGTTGGTTCTCTGTCGGAATGTTATGGTCAGGGGTTGCAATGGTATTTTCAGGACGAAACACCTTCATTCCTCTTGCCTCTAATCCTGAAAATGCTTGCGGACTTGTTACTTCGTGAATTAAATGTTTGTCAATATAAAATACACTAGGACCACCTTCAATTTTCTCAATTACGTGAGCATCCCATACTTTATCAAATAGTGTTTTTGGTTCCATATTACTCTTTTAATACGATTCTGTATTTGAATATTTTTTCTTAATCTTTGTTATACTATTTTTGATAGTGCATCAACTAATGCCTCTACCGAAGCGGTAACAATATCCACATCTGCACCAAATCCGTAATAAACACAACCTTTGTGTTCTACCTGCACGTGAACTTTTCCCATGTCGTTACTACCACGAGTAAGTGCTTGTATTAGAAATTCACCCAAAATAAATTTTTGCTCGATCAGCTTTTTTACAGCATTAAAAGAAGCATCAATAGGTCCGTTTCCTTCTGCTGTTGCAGCACAACTCACACCCTTAATTTTCAGATGAACCGTAGCCATTGGAGTGGTTGATTTTCCAGAGACAACTTGCAACAATTCCAGTTCAACTGATTTCTGAAGATCGTCGGTATCTCCCATTAATTCGGAAAGATCTTTTTCACTCAAATTCTTTTTCTTATCGGCCATCACTAAAAAACGAGCATATGCATCATCCAACTGATCCTTACTTAAGCTATACCCCATTTGATTTAAATGGTGATTTAGTGCTGCACGACCACTTCTAGCTGTTAAAACAATAGCCGATTCTTTAATCCCAACATCTACGGGATCAATAATTTCGTAATTCTCTCTGTTTTTAAGAACACCATCCTGATGAATTCCAGAGGAATGAGCAAATGCGTTTCTTCCAACAATGGCTTTATTTGCCTGAACGGGCATATTCATTAAAGAGGAAACCAATCGGCTAGCGCCAAAAATTTCCTGATTTTTAATATCGGTATGAAAAGGAAGCGCATGATGCGTTTTTATAGCCATTACCACTTCTTCTAATGCAGTATTTCCTGCTCGCTCTCCAATTCCGTTAATGGTTACCTCTACCTGGCGAGCTCCATTCACAATCCCACTCAAGGAATTAGCAGTAGCCATTCCTAAATCGTTATGGCAGTGAGTGGATAAAATTGCTTTGTGCACATTGGAAACGTGCTCCATTAGGTATTTTATTTTAGCACCATACTCACTTGGCAGACAATATCCTGTTGTATCTGGAATATTAATAACCGTTGCTCCGGCTTTGATTACTGCTTCCACTACTCGAGCTAAATATTCATTATCGGAACGTCCTGCATCTTCAGCGTAAAACTCTACGTCTTCAACGTAACGTTTCGCGTATTTTACCGCTCGAACCGCTCTATCGAGGATTTCATCGGGGTTGGAATTTAATTTTGATTTAATATGATAGGGAGAAGTACCAATTCCCGTATGTATTCGTCCTTTCTTCGCAAATTTAAGAGCCTCTGCAGCCACATCAATATCCTTTTCTACAGCACGTGTAAGCGCACAAATAGTAGGATCACTAACTGCTTTGGCTATTTCGACGACCGACTTAAAATCCCCCGGACTAGAAACAGGAAAACCTGCTTCGATAACATCCACCCCAAGAGCTTCCAATGTTTTGGCCACTTGAATCTTTTCTATTGTATTCAATTGACAACCTGGGACCTGCTCGCCATCTCTAAGTGTGGTATCGAAAATAAAAATTTTATCACTCATTCTACTTGTATTTTTACGTATGCTTTTATTAGTTTTTATTGCAAAAAAAAATTCTTCCTGTCTTTGGAAGAACCTTGCATCAACATCTCTTTAGTTAGAATATTACACGGTCTTCCTTTTTGATTCTCCAGTAATGAGATCAATAATCAGGTTTCCATCAAAAAGAATACTTTCATTATTCATCGTTCTAAAGTTTTGTTTGTTTTTTTGAAAATTAGGAGAAATCTCCAAATCCTTAACAAACCTATAAACTTAAGGCGTTTAGGAAAAACAATTTATCAATTACAACTACGATATTCAAACTAATTCCAAACACATTTACAGAAACACAAATAGAACACAAACACCTATTAACCTGCTACTTAAAACACACATTGTTTTCACAGAAATGGGATATCCAAGCAAGTAAAAAACCCAACAGGTTTTATGAAATTCCTGTTGGGTTTTACTGATATCTCTAGTTATTTTCTGGTCTTAATTTTCGAACAGCAGTACCTGCTTGCCACATTTCACTTTCGCGAAGTTCTTTTAATTCAGCATCTAACTTCACACGATAATCACCTTGACTATTTGAATCGATAGAACGTTGCGCTTCGTTACCTGCAGCAACCTCTTTGTATAATTTTTCAAATACAGGCTTAGTGGCATCTCTAAATGGTTTCCACCAATCAAGAGCTCCACGTTGAGCTGTTGTTGAAGTATTTGCATACATCCAATCCATTCCATTTTCAGCAACTAATGGCATCAAACTTTGAGTTAATTCTTCAACTGTTTCGTTAAAAGCTTCAGATGGAGAGTGACCATTTTCACGCAAAGTATCATATTGCGCTGCAAAAATACCCTGGATACATCCCATTAAAGTTCCACGCTCACCTGTTAGGTCAGAATAAACTTCTCTTTTAAATGTTGTTTCGAATAGATATCCAGAACCAACACCAATTCCTAAGGCAACTACACGATCGAAAGCTTTTCCTGTTGCATCCTGAAAAATTGCATAAGAAGAATTCAACCCACGACCTTCTAGGAACATTCTACGTAAACTAGTTCCTGATCCTTTAGGAGCAACCAAGATAACATCAACATCTTTTGGAGGGATAATGTTTGTACGCTCTTTGTAAGTGATACCAAAACCATGAGAAAAGTAAAGTGCTTTACCTGGTTTCAAATATTTTTTTACTGTAGGCCAAACAGCAATTTGTCCTGCATCTGATAGTAAATACTGAATAACAGTAGCTCTATCCAAAGCTTCTTCAATTTCGAACAATGTTTCTCCTGGAACCCATCCATCAGCAATTGCTTTGTCCCAGGTTTTAGAATCTTTACGTTGCCCTACGATTACGTTGAAACCATTGTCTTTCAAGTTTAAAGACTGTCCAGGTCCCTGAACACCATAGCCAATTACAGCAATGGTTTCATCTTTCATTACTTCACGTGCTTTCTCTAATGAAAACTCTTCACGTGTAACTACTTCTTCTTCAACGCCACCAAAGTTTATTGTTGCCATTTTGTTTCTATTTTAGATATTAGATTTTAGATCTTCGATTCTGGATTAAAATGTAAACTTTCTATTTTCCCACATCTTAATTCCACCTTCTCAAATCTATTTTTAATTTGATAATTCTTTTAAATAACTGGTGAATTCTTTATGCTGACAGGAAACTGCTACTCTTCCTGAACGAGCAAATTGAAGTACACCATACTTTTCCAATTCGTTAAAAAGCTCTTGATTTTCGGCCTTATATCCTACTTTTTCGATGACTAGAAATTCAGGATGAACGGTTAATATCTTGGCATTCTGACTTCTCATCAGCGCCTCTAAATCACCATTTAGCTCCACAGTATTTGCCATTTTAAACAAGGCCACTTCCTGATGAACAATCTCTTCAGCTTCGAAATAGAAGGCTTTGAATACACCAATAATTTTCTCGATTTGACGTACAACATTCTCAACCCGCTTTTCATCCATAAAAGCAACAATAGTATATCGTGATACGCCTTTTACTTCTGATTCGGAAACCGTTAAGCTTTCTATATTTATTTTTCTTCGCGAGAAAACGATGGTTACTTCGTTTAACAAACCAATGTCGTTTTCAGAAAATATGGTTATTGTATATTCTTTCATTTTACTTTTTTTTGTTACCAGTACAAATCATTCTTGCTGAGTAGATTCAAAATTAATCTACTAAAACATTTAAACCATTCAATTTATAATCAAATAAATGATTTTTTATTCAAGTCGCATATCTGATACTGCAGCACCTGGAGCAATCATAGGCATCACATTACTCTCAGTCTCAACCACTACTTCCAAAAAGAAAGCTCCCGGAGTTTCCAACATTTCCTGAATGGCTGCATCTAATTCTTCACGTTTCGATACCCTCTTGGCTTTAATACCATATCCTTCTACAATTTTCACAAAATCAGGATTCTCTAATTGCGTATATGAAAATCGTTGTTCGAAGAATAAATCTTGCCACTGACGAACCATTCCCAGAAATGAATTATTCAAAACAATTGTTTTTACTGGTAACTTATATTGCTTGATAACTGCCAATTCCTGAAGGGTCATTTGAAAACCACCATCGCCAGAAACCGAAACAACTTGAGCATTCATATCTGCAATTTGAGCTCCAATGGCTGCTGGCAATCCAAACCCCATGGTTCCTAATCCTCCAGATGTAACCTGTGAATTAGATTTTCTAAATCCATAATATCTGGCACTTGTCATTTGATGTTGTCCCACATCAGTACATAGTATAGCTTCTCCTTTAGTTTGCTCCGATAGAACACGGATCACCTCGGCCATATTAATATTCTCCTTGCCTGCATAAGCTTGTTTCTTAATCACCTTATCAAACTCAAGTTGATAGTAATCTTTAAAGGATTTCATCCATTCATCCTTAGCTTCACCATGAACCAATTTATTCAATTCAATTAAAGCTTCTTTTGCATCGGCAAGTATGGGTACATCAACAATAATATTCTTGTTGTGTTCCGATCGATCAATATCGATATGAATAATTTTTGCCTGTTTGGCATATTTAGCTGTATCACCAGTTACTCGATCATCAAAACGCATTCCAACGGCAATCAAAACATCACATTCGTTGGTATTCATATTCGGACCGTAATTACCATGCATTCCCAACATCCCTACATACAAAGGATGATCGGTAGGAAACGAAGACAATCCTAGTAAAGTACAAGCTACAGGAATCTGTGTTTTCTCAACAAATTCCATCAATTCTTTTTCGGCTCCAGAAAGTGAGATTCCCTGTCCGGCCAAAAGCATTGGTTTTTTAGCTCCATTAATCAAAGCTGCAGCAGCTTCGATTTCTGATGTTTTCACCTTAGGAACTGGTTGGTAGGAACGAATTTTCTCACATTTCTCATAAATAAAATCTGCACCTGCTATTTGCGCATCTTTAGTAATATCAATTAAAACGGGTCCTGGACGACCCGATTTAGCAATGTAAAATGCTTTAGCTAAAATTTCAGCAATTTCATCTGCACGGGTAATCTGATAATTCCATTTCGTTGCAGGCATCGACAAACCAACCATATTGGTTTCCTGAAAAGCATCGGTTCCCAATAGTCCACTACCAACCTGTCCGGTAATTACAACCATTGGAGTTGAATCCAAATATGCATCAGCCAACCCTGTGATTACATTGGTTGCTCCGGGGCCTGAAGTTGTAAAACAAACACCCGGTTTTTTACTGATTCGGGCATAAGCCTGAGCCGAATGCATTGCACCTTGCTCATGTCGAGACATATAATGCTTCAATTCTTTCTGATAATCGTACAAAGCATCGTAAACAGGCATGATGGCTCCACCAATGTATCCAAACATGGTATCTACATCTTCCTGAATAAGCGTTCGGACCAATATCTCAGCTCCCGATATTCGTTCTATTGTCTTACTCATTCCATTTGTATTTTTTGTTTTTGCTGCTATTCCCATACTGTTTGCTTTTAAGCTTTTGCTTTATTCTCTTATAGGTAATTGGACTCATCTCCTCTTCCGTCGTACAAGCCCTATAAAATCCAATTCTACTGTGTAAACAGCTAACAGGATCAGAATGTTTTCCGCTACGATCATTTTAAGATCGTGCCCTATCCTTTTTAACTGTTATAAAACTCGTATTGCACCTTTATCTGCTGAAGATACAAGTTTAGAGTAGGCTTGAAGTGCTTTTGAAACCTGACGATTACGTCCACGAGGTACAAAGGCTTCCTCACCAAAGGCTTCCTCTTCTTTTCTTCTTTGTGCTAATTCTTCTTCCGAAACAAGTACATTAATACTTCTTTTAGGAATGCTTATTTCTATGGTATCTCCATCTTTAATTAATGCAATGGCTCCTCCAGCTGCTGCTTCGGGAGAGGCATGACCAATTGATAAACCAGAAGTTCCACCAGAAAAACGGCCATCAGTAATCAATGCACATTTGGCTCCTAACCCCATCGACTTAAGATAAGATGTTGGGTAAAGCATTTCCTGCATTCCTGGTCCTCCTGCTGGACCTTCGTATCGAATCACAACAACATCACCAGCATTAATTTGCTTGGTAAGAATTGCCTCACAAGCATCTTTCTGCGAATAATATACTTTAGCAGTACCTGTAAAATCAAAAACTGATTGATCTACACCTGCAGTTTTTACGATACTTCCATGAGGGGCAATGTTTCCAAACAACACAGCTAATCCACCATCCTGTGTGTAAGCATTCTCCATGCTTCGAATACAACCATTCTTTCTGTCTTGATCAAGCTCTTTAAAAGCCATATTCTGAGAAGCAAAAGTCAAATTCCGACCCGATTGACCTGGGGCAGAATGATATATTTCCGATGCTTTAGCTGTCAATTTTTCAGAACTAAGATCATTTAGTGCAATGGCTTCACGCAGATTGTTTGAATCTACTCTATACACATCGGTATTTAATAGATTACCACGATCCAACTCGCCAAGAATACTCATGATACCCCCTGCTCTGTTCACGTCTTCAACATAATAGTTTGGCGAATTAGGTGCTACCTTGCACAAGTTCGGAGTTATACGAGATAGTTCATCCATATCTCTCATGGTAAAATCAACTCCAGCTTCATGAGCGATTGCCAACAAGTGAAGAACAGTATTTGTTGATCCTCCCATGGCAATATCCAAGGTCATGGCGTTTCTAAAAGCTTCTACTGTTGCAATTGATCTAGGCAACACACGATCGTCACCTTCTTTGTAATATTTATTAGTTATATCAACAATACAATGGGCAGCATCTAAGAATAAATCTTTACGCAATTTATGAGTTGCAAGTAAGGTTCCATTCCCAGGTAAAGCCAAACCCAAAGCCTCATTGAGGCAATTCATTGAATTCGCGGTAAACATTCCTGAACAGCTACCACAGGTTGGGCAGGCAGATTCTTCGATTTCCTGCATCCGCTCATCGCTTACTTTATCATCTCCAGCTTTCACCATGGCATCAACTAAATCTAGTCGTTCTCCTTTCGATTCGCCAGCTTCCATAGGTCCTCCCGACACAAAAACAGCAGGAATATTTAATCGCATGGCAGCCATCAGCATACCTGGAGTAATTTTATCACAATTCGAAATGCAAATCATCGCATCTACTTTGTGCGCATTGCATACATATTCAACACTATCGGCGATTACATCACGCGAAGGCAAAGAATAAAGCATTCCATCATGTCCCATCGCAATACCATCATCAATAGCAATGGTATTAAATTCTGCAGCAAAATAACCAGCTCTTTCGATTTCTTCTTTCACCATTTGACCAACATTTTGCAAGTGTGCATGCCCTGGTACAAATTGACTAAAAGAATTTACCACCGCAATCACCGGCTTTCCAAACATCTCTTCTTTCATTCCGTTTGCTCTCCACAAACTTCTTGCTCCAGCCATTCTTCGGCCTTGAGTGGTCTGATTGCTGCGTAATTTGATTTTATACATTGTGGTTTCTATGTTTTTATAAAAAAATGCTCCTCTTAAAAAAGAGCGATAAATAGTTTCATTTGTTTCGAAAATTGTTTGGTTTAATTTTTCTTTCCATTCTGAAAAGAAGAAAAATGCCCATAAAAACTCTCTTACTTGAGATACTACAGTAAAAAGATCAAAAAAAAACCTCTTCAATTTGGAAGAGGCCTTTGATATTTTGTAAAACTAATTTCGTTTAATTTAAATATGTTCAGCCTCGAATCGTGTCCAGAAGGACGCGAATAATGACACTAATAATAATGACTGAACTAAAATGCATATTGTTTTTATTTTATAGATTGAATCTCTTAAGATCCTATTGTTTTTAAAACTTGTCAACGAACATTTACAATCTCTCTTTCGGTCTGATTACACCGACAAATCTATATGACTAATCTAAAAGGAAAAATCACAAATTTCAAAAACTTACGATTCCCAATTGCTATTTTTAATCTTCATAAAGTCTAAACAACAAGCACTAACACCTGATTATCAATCATTTTAATTCTAAAACCTTTTCCTTTTAAATGTAACTTTCAATTGGCAAAAATTACTTTAATTACTATGAAAGTAATTTTATGCAAAGCATTGCGAAAAGATTTGTTCTTCATTTCAATGAACTATTTCTATTTCATTGGTTCTAAAATCATAAGTCATTAGACTTCTTATCCCCAATTGAACCTTCTCCACTTTAGCTCTTATTTTGAAAACCTCTCTGCGAATTCTGATATTTTTAATGACTGCAAGTATGTCCATCCTCATGATTTTGTTGACAACTAGAGCCACTATCAGCTACCATTCCGGCAACATACTGAGCAACAAGATTATCAACATTTCCTGAACAGCCACGAATCACTTCTATTCCTGAATTCTTAAGCACATTAATGGCTCCATTTCCAATTCCTCCCGCTAGCATAACAGTTACTCCTGCTTCTGCCAATATCGGTGCAATATTCGATTTGCAGCCACAACCCTGTGGTGATTCCATTTTTTGTACATCGATAATTTTGGAATCTTCTGAGATTGTAAATAGATTATAAAACTCACAATGACCGAAATGACTATCAACTTCTCTGTTGCTTTTTACTGGTACTGCTATTTTCATTATATTTTGTTTTATACTTTATTGAAGTGAAAAAGTACTTTATTCTATATCAATTTCAAAAATAAGTAAACATCACTAACAAGACTACACTTAGATCCTCAGAATAGTTCCAAATAAGGAATAAAGTATTTCTGCGATTGTCTGGTAAAGTGTGACTATCGATTTGGTAAATTGAAAAAACAGTAGCAAATGGTGTGCTTTTATTTTGTAAAACAACAATTTATAGCTTCCTACCCTTACTCTAATTAGTCCGTATTTTGCAACCTCAAGTATCAGACACCGAACTTGCATGTTTTTAGAAATACATTTTTTGTTAGCCAAATCCTTCACCAGAGAGCTAAAAAATGAGTAATCATTCTATTTCGGAAGAGTAATGATAAATTCGCTGCCTTTTCCTACTTCACTACGAACGGAAATATTTCCTCCATTTTTTTCAATAAATTCCTTACAAAGTATAAGCCCCAATCCAGTACCTTTTTCTCCTTTGGTTCCATTAGTACAAATATTCTGATCTATACGGAATAATTTTTCAATAGATTCAGGAGTCATACCAACACCATTATCAATAACATGCAACTCAATATCATCACTATTTTCATGATAATTGATTGTAATAGTTCCCCCCTCAGGAGTAAACTTAATCGCATTGTTTACCAAATTCCCCATGAATGTTAAGAAGGTATTTTTATCGATTGAAAACATGATTTCCGAAGGAACATTATTTACGATTTTAATCTTTTTTCCAGAAGCATTAAGCAAATAGGGAGCAATACTTTTTTTAACCAACTCTTTTAAATCGAGGCTTTCTTTACAAATTTCGATTCGTCCGGTTTGTGATCGAGCCCAGGAAAGTAAATTAGCCAACATATTATAAGCATGTCGCGATGATTTATTCAAATCATTTATCATCTCTCTTTTCTCGGCATCATCAATCGTATCATATTCATTATTTAACAAATCTGCAAAGCCTAAAATACTAGTAAACGGACTCCTAAGATCATGAGAAATAATACTAAAGAACTTATCCTTGGTAGCGTTTATTTCTACAAGTTTTTCATTCGTAACCTTCAATTCCTCAGCTTGAACCTGAATTTCTTCCTTTTGCTGTAATATATTTGCAGTACGTTCTTCTACAGTATGTTTCAATAATTCATTTTGATATTTCAGTCGAGCTGAATTTAAACGAATGAGTAACCAAACAAAAATACTTAATAAGATTACATATAAAGCATAAGCCCATAATGTGCGATACCAGGGAGGAAGAACTTCAAAAGGAAAGGATACGGCAGCACCAGATTTTTGATATACATTTTGTGATTTCACTTCGAAAATATACCTCCCTTCATTCAGGTTTGTATATTCCTTTTTATGATCATTTGTCCAAGCCGACCACATAGTATCAGAAGAACCTCTAAGACGATAAGAGAATAAGTTCTTTTCTGAATCTTCGTAAAAAGTAGCAGAATAATGAAAATACAAATTGTTTTTCTTGTATTCAAGAATTACAGGCTCATTTGATATTGAGGAAGAATTATTTTCAGCCCCTCCATAAATCAAACTATCACTCACAAATACTTTACGGATGAGTGTGTTAAATGGAATATCGTAATTTACTTTTTGTTTGGGGAAATATGCCAATAGACCATTGTCGGTACCAAAATATACTAAACTATCAGAGTAGGGATAAAGTGCAAAAGTATTGGGAATGTTTCTATCATTGAATTTATAAAAGGGAGTTTTATAAGATTCATATTTTCCATTATTCCATTTTAAAAACCCTTTTTCATAGGTACCATCTTTCTTTAATTCATCGAACCAGATATATCCATTTTTGTCTTGCACTAGAGGGTAAACCCCTCCTTTAATCATAGAGAAATCAGGATGTGGTTCAAATTTATTTTTACTAGGAATATAACGGTAAACACCATTTTTTTGCGTTCCAAAAACGGTTTCTCCACTGTTTAATTGATACGGCACTACCCAGCCAGCTGGTAAATTATATTTATCTGTAGAACAATTTTGTACGAAAGTTACACTATCCAAATTTTCGTTTAATCGCAGCTTGTAAAGCTGAGGGAAGGTAAATGCCCAAAAATTCCCATCGGTATCTTCGGTTAAAGTATATACAGGCTTGTCAAAACCTTTAATATGATGTTTATATTTCCACTGATCGTTTTTATATTCTAATAAAAGTAACCCCTCATGTAAGCCAGATAACAAATAGTTTGATTTCTCAGCTAGAGGACAAAAAACATAAGCATTCATATTTTCTGTTTCTGGAATCAAAGTTGCTTGTTCTTCTTTTATTTCGAATATGCCTAAAAAGCGAGCCAGCAACAACTTATCTTTTGCTTTATGCAAATGAAAATTTTGGCCTTTAAGGCCTTCTACAGGCTTGAATTTACCACCCCTATTTTTGACGTATAAAAATTGTTCTGTTCCGACATACAATCGATCATGATAATCTTGTACGCACAAAATAGGTCCCTTTATATTATCTTGTTGTGAGTAATCAAGAAAAGGTAAATTATCATGAACTAAACTAATGCCATTTAACAAAGCAGCCCAAAGTTGTCCGTTTATATCTGAGCTAAGTTCTAATGCAGAGTTATTTTGCAAACCATTTTGTTGTCGATAGTGATTTTTTATCCTACCCCATTTATCAAAAACAAGAATACCATTCGTTATGGTCCCTATAGCAAAATCACCATTGGGAAGTACGGTACCAGACAATCCTCTCGCCTCATCAATAATTTTACTTACTTTTTCGAAACGAGCCGCTAATTCTGCGCCATCAGATTCATTCGGAGCAAAAAATTCGATGCCTTTACCAACTGTGTAGCATAGTATTTTATCTTTACCGTAAGGAAGCATTACCTGAATTCTCTTATCAACAAACTTTTGAGAGCCAGGCAAAAGTTGAAAATCATCACCTTCGTAGTACATGATGCCCTCACCAATTACACTAATATAAAGTGTATCTCGTATCAAAAAAGATTTAGCAAATCGCTCATCTTGTAAAACACTTATACTATTTTCTTTAAGTATAAAAATCTTACCCTTCGTTCTAAAAAACACATTTTCATTTGCAACAATTGTTTCATCTATATAATTAAATTCTCTGTGTTCTTCTGGTATTTTATCTAACAATGATACATAGTTAACAACACCTATTTCGTCTGCTTGTAAAAAACCTAAATCGCCTCCTAAACCAACAAATATACGTCCATTATTGTCTACGTCGAGTGATCGCACAATACCCGGTGTACCTATTTTTCGCCAGTTGACACCATCGTATTCTAGAACGCTATTATTGTTTCCAAAATACATGACACCTCTATAATCTTGAGTTAAGGCCCAATTTTGAAGTTCAGCCTTATATTCTTTAGAATAAAAATTGCGAATAAAGGGCGTTTGCGCAAATAAACTACCTGTTACAATAAGAAGAATGAAAAAGCTGAGTATTTTTTTTATCATGGTTCTTAATTTTGTTCACTCAGTACCAAAAGTACTAAAATTAACAAATCATCCTATTTTTCTTTGCTGCAAGCCATTTTTGTAATTTCAACCATTGTTTCTATTGGCAGATTTCCATACTACCCTTTCTCTACGTTCGTCCAACACAAAACCAGAATTAGTATTAATTTTGTATACCCTATTTTACATCCGAGTAAAACGCTTTTAAAGCAGCCAAATCCTTTTTAGAACACAAAAAAGGCTTCCTCTTTCGAGGAAGCCTATCAACTAATTAATTTAGAATAAAAAAATCTACTTAAATTCTTTTTTGAGTTGTTCTACCCAAGCCTCAATTCTTTCGGTTGATAAGCCTGCTTGATTTTCAATATCAAGAGCTAAGCCTAAGAATTTGCCATCTCGCAGAGCACGTGATTTTTCAAAGTTATAGCCATCAGGAGAAGTTAAACCTATTACTTTGGCTCCTCGTTCTTCCAGAGCTATGGCTAAAAGACCAATGGCATCCACAAAATTTTCGGGATATCCGACCTGATCGCCTAGGCCAAAAAGAGCAACTGTTTTGCCTTTTAATTTCAGATCTTCAATTGCCGGCATAAACTCGTCCCAGTAGTTCGGCAATTCCCCGTCGAACCAGGTGGGAACACCCAATATCATATTGTCGTAGGCTAGGAAAATTTCTTCATCCACTTCCTCAACATTTACACTATCAATATCAACGGAAGTACCAAAAGCCTTTTTTATTTTTTCAGCATTCTTAGCTGTTTTATTCGTATTGAAACTATAGAATAAACCTATTTTTTTCATGTGTCGTTTTTTAGAAGGTAAGATTTAATACTCTATTAGCTCTTTAACTGCTGCGTAAATTTTATCGTTATTAGGAAGTACTGCTTTTTCTAATATACGATTAAATCCGACTGGAGTAAATTCAGAACCTACACGTTTTACCGGAGCATCCAGTTTATCGAAAGCCTTTTCGGTAATTGTTGCCGATATTTCAGCTCCAAAACCAGAAAATACCTTATCCTCGTGCACGACCATCACTTTGTTGGTCTTTGCTATTGATTTCACAATTGTATCCGTATCCAACGGTACCAAAGAACGAAGATCGATCACTTCAACTTGTTTTCCGGTTTCTTCGGCCAATTTATCGGCCACCTCAACACACATGTGAGTTGTATTTCCATAGGTTACAATTGTTAAGTCGCTTCCTTCTCGTCTTACTCTTGCTTTTCCAAATGGAACCTCGAAATCGTCGGGCACCGGAGTAGCTCCTTTAGGATCGTTGTACAAAGCTTTTGGCTCCATAAACACAGTCATTCCCTTGGAACGAATACTTGTTCGCAACAAACCAGCTGCATCATCGGCATAAGATGGGTAAACGATGCGAACTCCAGGAAACGTAGACAGAGCTCCTTCGATGTTCTGGGAGTGATACAAGCCGCCGCCAATGTAACCACCTGATGCCAAACGAACGGTAATATTTGGAGAATACTGCCCTTTTGTTCTCCAGTATTCATGAGTAGTTTCAACAAATTGCTCCATCGCTGGCCAAAAATAATCGGCAAACTCAGCTCCTTCCACAACAATTCTAATTTTATCGTTAAAACGACTCATCCCATTTGCTGTTCCCATGATGTAATCTTCGGCAATTGGCGCGTTAAAAACACGTTCCTTACCAAATTCCTTCTGCATTCCTTTGGAAACATTAAAAATTCCACCTTTGTCTTTATTGGCAATATCCTGTCCCCAAATATAAGTATCTGGGTTGCGACGAAATTCTGCCTTTAGAGTCTCATTTAATCCTTCAATCAATTTCTTGCTATTTCCTTCAAAGTTATGAAGACCTTCTGGATACTTTTCAGAAACATAGGCTTCTGGAATCACAAAATCATGAATAGAGGCAGGGTCAGGATTGGGTGCAGCTAAACCAGCCTTGTGCGCCTTTTTCACTTCCAATTTCACCTCTGCTTCTATGGCTACTAATTCCTCTTCGGTAAAACGCTTGTAACGAACCAATAATCGGCGAAATTTCGCCAAAGGATCATATTCGGTTACGTAATTTAATTCTGCGTTATCGCGATACAATTCATGCTTATCGGAATTAGAGTGTGAGCCCATCCGAACACAGTTGGCCTGAACAATTACTGGAGTAGAAGTCTCCAACGCAATTTTCTTTGCCTCAGTCATTGCGTTCATCGAATCAAAAACATCTTTTCCATTGCAATGAATAATTTTCAGGTATTTCATGCCTCGAAAATTATCTGCAACTTTTCTATTGGCAGTTTGATCTTTCTTAGGAACAGAAATTCCGTATCCATTATCCTGAAATACAAATACAACTGGAAGTTGTTCATTTGTTGCTCCATTAATTGCCTCGTACACGTATCCTTCCGACACCGACGATTCTCCCTGAGAACTAAAAACAACTCCTTTACTTTTGTATTTTTTTACGGCTCGACCCAAACCAACAGCATGTAATGTATGATTTCCCGTACAAGATGATACATTGTGAATGTTCCATTCTGGTTTTGCAAAGTGATTCGACATGTGACGACCGCCACCTGCTACATCAGTATCTTTTGAAATCCCATTAAAGATTACTTCTTCTGCAGTTAATCCTGCAGAAATAGAAGTAAGCATGTCTCTATAGTAAGGGAAAAGGTGATCATTTTTTCGATCGAATACCTGACCAATTGCTAATTGAATGCCATCATGACCGGCATAAGGGGCGTGATACGACCATCCTATTGCCTGCTTTAGATAGTTTGGTGCTTTTTCGTCCAATGCTCTACCCAAAGTCATCATATGAAACCAACGACTCAGCAATTCCTTCGAGGTTTTCTTTATACTAAATTTTTTACTTTCAGTCATCTTCTTCGTTTTGTTTGTGCTATCCACCGATGATATTTCTATTGTTTCCATGATTAAAATGCTCTGTTTGTATCATAATCTTCCAAATAATCAGCGATTCTTCTTAGGAAAGCTCCTCCTAAAGCTCCATCTACAACACGGTGATCGTAAGAAAGAGAAAGGAACATTTTTTGACGAACCACAATTGCATCTCCTGCAGGAGTTTCGACAACAGCAGGTTTCTTTTCGATAGTACCTACCGCTAAGATTGCCACTTGCGGTTGATTAATAATTGGAGTCCCCATTACATTTTTAAAGGATCCAAAATTAGAGATTGTAAAAGTTCCTCCTGAAACATCATCAGGACCTAATTTATTATTTCGGGCATCGGTTGCCAGACGATTCATATCATTGGCCAAGCCAATTAGATTTTTCTGATCGGCATTTTTAATCACCGGAACAATTAAATTCCCACTTGGAAGAGCAACTGCAACGCCTACATTTATGTTCTTTCGTAAAATAAGATTGTAACCATCAACCGAAGCATTTACTCCAGGAAATTCCCGCAGGGCTTTCGCAACGGCCTCTATAATAATTGGCATAAAAGTGATTTTTGTTCCTTCCCTTTTTTGGAAGGCATCTTTCACTTTATTTCTCCAATTTACCATATCGGTTACATCAGCTTCCACCATAGCAGTTACGTGAGGAGACGTTTGTTTCGACATCACCATATGATCCGCAATGATCCGCCTCATTCGATCCATTTCTATGATCTGATCCTGAGCACCAATGGACATGGATACTTTTGGTTTCTCTGCTTTGGGAGCTGGTGCTACTGCAGGTTTTTCTGCAGGAACTTCTTTAGCCTGAGCTGCTGATGCAGCAGAACCATTGCGTTGAGACAAATAATCTAAAACATCCTGTTTTTGAACTCTGCCATCGGTACCATTACCTGCAATGGTTTCCAATTCTTGAACCGAAATGTTTTCGCTTTTCGCAATGCTTTTCACTAGAGGAGAATAAAAACGGCCAGAAGTCGATTGAATATCGGATGCACTTAAGGTTTCGGCCGACTCTTCCGCTGGGCTTTCGCTACCTGCAACAGTCGAACTGGCTTCTTGCGGAGCTTCAACATCAGTAGCATCGCCTAGAGCAATAATAGCTACAACCTCTCCGACCGGAACGACATCATTTTCCTTAAATCGGATTTCAACAACTTTCCCATCTACCGGACAAGGAATTTCAGAATCTACTTTATCGGTTGCTATTTCAAATAGCATATCATCCTCTTCCACCTGATCATTCAACTTCACGAACATTTTCGTGATAGTAGCTTCTTGCACGCTTTCACCTAATTTAGGCATTATGATTTCAAAGCTAGACATATAACTTATAGTTTAATATTTATAATCATATTTAAATGTTTCGACACAAATATAAAAAATTATTCTTATTTAGACTGATTTAAAACAAAATATTTTGCAATCTCGAGATAGCAATTTTTTATTTTATTATCGATTTCATTGATAGGCGAAATTTTCCTCCCTAAAAGTTACCATTTTCTTAATAATCAGATTAATTTTGAAATCGAAAAATTTAAAAAAAATGAAAGAATTCACATTTAGTCTGGAAATCAGCTCCTCACAAGAGGAAGTATACAATGCTTTAGTCAACCCCTTCCAAATTGAACTTTGGACTGGTTATCCTGCTGTAATGGATGAAAAAGTAGGAACCGTATTCTCTCTGTGGGAAGGAGACATTACGGGTTGCAATCTGGAAATTGTAAAAGATTATAAAATTGTACAGGAATGGTTTTTTGGAGAAACTGAGAATCCTTCCATAGTAACTCTCCTGATTAAAAAGGCAGGTTCTAAAACAAGAATCGATTTACATCACACCAATATTCCAGAGGAAGCTTACGACGAAATCACTGAAGGCTGGGAAGATTACTATTTAGGATCCTTAAAAAGCTTTCTTGAATTTTATTAAAAATATTGACTTGAAAAGAAAAAATTAAGCACAAAAAAAAGCAAGTAAACTAAATTACTTGCTTTTTTTGTTCGCTAAGTTCTTATTTATTCTACAATAATAACTTCGTCGAAAATTTCTATTTTATCGCCAGGGCGAATTTTTGCTCTTTTGCGTGTCTCTACTTCTCCATTTCGAAACACCACACCGTCTTCAACAAAAATTTTTGCCTGCGCACCGCTTTCGCTGATACTTGTTGCTTTAATCAACTTAATCAATTCGATGTATTCTGTATCTATTTTAAATTTTATCATGACTATCAGCTAATGTGAGTCGCAAAAATAGCTTTTTTTCTGCTACTAATGAAAGAAAAGATAAGCAATAGCAATGGCTGCTATAATTCCGGCAAAATCAGCAATCAATCCACAGGTAACAGCATATCTTGTGTTCTTAATTCCAACGGCTCCAAAATACACAGCAATAATGTAAAAAGTAGTATCTGTAGCTCCTTGAAGAGTAGAAGCAAGCCTTCCCACAAAACTATCGGCTCCGTGAGTTTGCATGGCATCCACCATCATGCCTCTTGCACCTGATCCACTTAAAGGTTTCATTAAGGCTGTAGGCAAAGCCTCAACAAAATCAGAATTAACGCCTAATAAATTGCACAACCTTCGCGCTCCTTCAATAACCAAATCCATGGTTCCCGAAGCTCGAAACACTCCGATAGCAACCAAGATAGCAACCAAATAAGGAATAATTTTAATGGCAATCGCAAAACCATCTTTCGCTCCGTCGATAAAACTTTCGTAAACATTTACCTTTTTTCGTGCGGCCAAAAGAATAAATGAGATAATAATAGAGAACAGGAACACATTACTTACCAAAGTAGAAACTTGTGTGATTTGCTCCTTATCTAAGGAGGAAAAGTAGAAAATTAAACTCACAATAAATGCGGTTAACCCACCCAAATAGGCTAGAATAACTTTATTCCAAAGGTTAATTTTCTGAACCACAGCTACACTAATTAAACCAGCAATGGTAGAAAAGTAAGTTGCTAACATTATGGGAATAAAAATATCGGAAGGATTCACTGCCCCCAACTGTGCCCGATACACCATAATGGAAATAGGAATAATGGTAAGCCCAGATGTATTCAAGACCAAAAACATGATTTGCGCATTAGAGGCAACATCTTTATTTGGATTGACCTCCTGCATCTGACTCATCGCTTTCAAACCTAAGGGTGTGGCGGCATTATCCAAACCAAGCATATTCGCGGCCAAATTCATCATGATGGAACCATGAGCCTCGTGATCTTTGGGAATCTCTGGAAACAATTTGTTGAAAAAAGGTCCAATCAATCGGGAAAACACTTTGACAATTCCACCATTTTCGCCAATCTTCATGATTCCCAACCACAATGTTAATACTCCGGTTAAGCCCAAAGAAATATCAAAACCAGTTTTGGCCATATCGAATGTGGAATTCACCATAGCAGGAAATACTTCCATATCTCCCCAAATTATCATTTTAATTAATCCAACTACAAAAGCAACAACAAAGAAGAAAATCCACAGGTAATTTAAGGCCATATACTTACTATTATTTAAATAAACGAATTGTTAATACTACTTATTATTTTGCATGCTTTGAATCAAGTTCAGTCTTTCATTTGGATACGATTCTTCCGATTTTAAAAGTTTTGCCTTCCTGTAGTAAAACCTTGCTACGGTATAATTTCCCTTATCGTATGCCTGATCTGCCTGATCAATCAAACCTTTATACTCTGCATCTATTTTCTGATCTTTGATAGAATTAATCAAGTCTTCAATTTTTTGCATCTGCTTCTCTGGATATGCTTCCGAAGGATTTAAATTCTTCGCTTTCTGATAGTAGAATTTTGCTACTGAATAGTTCTCTTTAGTCAAAGCAGCATCAGCACGAGCTATCAATTGATGGTATTCTTTTGAAAGGCTCAAATCCTTTCCTTCACGTATCAATTTTTCAATTTCCTTCAATTTCTTTTTAGGATATTCTCTCTCAAATAAAACAAGTGCTCTTTCAAACATCACTTTTGCAACACTAAAATGCGAAACTTTAAAAGCATCATCACCACTTGCAATCATATCTGCATATTCTCGTTCTCGAGCAATTGATAATTTCTTTTCAAAATTAGCTGGATTATTCGCTAAATCATTTTCTTCGGCTGATTTTAGGGCTGCAATTCTCTCTGCGATCTCATCTAATTTTTCTTGAGGGTATTCTTCCCCTGGTTTAATTGTTAATGCAGTTTGAAAATGATGACGAGCCACACTGAATTGTTCCTCCTTCAAATATTTTTCACCATCTTCTATCTCTTTGGCATATTTCTGATCAATTTCCTTTTGTTTTCGATCAGCAATTTCCTGTCTTTCTCTTAAAACCTCAATCCTTTTTAACTGATTTTTCGGATAGGATTCTTCAGGTTTCAAATCCAATGCTCCCTGATATTTACTAGCTGCGGAATCATAATCCTCTTGACTCATGAACTCATCAGCTTCTGTAATTAAAGCAGCGTACTGATATTGTAAAGTCGATTTTTCTTTCTCCAGCCTTTCAATCTCATCTAATATTCGCTTGATCTCTTCAATCTGATTGGAAGGATAAAGTTCACCAGGCTTAGCTTGCAATGCCATTTGGTATTCCTGCATAGCCGACTGCCATTTTTTGCTCTTGAAAAACCCATCACCAAGATCGATATGATTTCGATACGAACGTTCGCTTTCTTGCATAGCTTCAGCTATTCTGGCATTTTCCTCTGCCTTGGCTTTAATTGCCTTCAAAATCTCATCAATCTTCTGAATCTGATTCTTAGGATATGGCTCTTCCTCTTTAATATCTAATGCCAATTCATAATTATTTTTTGCCAATTCGTAAGTTTCAGAAGAAAATTGAGAATCTGCCAAAACAATAAATGCTTTGTATTTCTCATTCAAAATTTGATTCTGGGCTGCTAATCGAGCCTGTTCTTGTGCTACATGAGCCTGTTCTGCAAGTAAATCATTAATTATTTGAATTTGGTTTTTAGGATATATCTCGTTCGATTTCAATTCCAAAGCATCTAAATAAGTCATTTTAGCCGATTGATATTCTTCAGCTTTAAATTGAGCATCCCCTTCTGCCAAGATTAATGCATATTTGTCATCCAAAGCTTTTTGCTCAGCAGCTAAGCGTGCTTCAATCTCAGCTTGTTTTTCCAAATTGGCCAATAATTCATCAATCTTTTCAATTTGAGCTTTTGGATAAACTTCATCAGCTTTTAAGCGAAGCGCATTTCCATAAGCTGTTTTAGCTTGCTCATACTCTTTGGAAGCAAACTGCGAATCGGCCAAACTTATGATGGATGCATATTTATCGGCCAAAGCTTTTTGCTCAGCAGCCAAACGTGCTGCTTCATCAGCTTCTGCTTGCTGTTGCGCTAGTATATCATTTATCTTTTCAATTTGTGTTTGTGGATAAACTTCATCGCCTTTCAAACTCAAGGCATCGGAATAGGAATTTTTCGCCGTTGAATAATCTCCCGAAGCAAACTGC
>NZ_JBFHJW010000048.1:0-31110 GCF_041595635.1 Labilibaculum sp. | reverse complement strand
AGTAAGGGTGAAATCACTACTTGTTGACAAATCGTTTTCATCGGTAGCTGTAAGGCTCACTGTATAGCTCTGCCCCTCCTCATAAGTTATGGCCGATTTAAGCAATAAGGAGGTTCCTTCCAAATAAAAATAGTCGTTCTCTGTAATGGAATAGGTCAAAATAGCAGCATCATCAGGATCGGAAGCTGAAAATTCGGCAATCTCATCTCCTACTGCTGCATCGCTTGGAACAGTATAATTGGATAAACTAAGGTTGTAAGGAGCTTCATTAACATCGTTAAGATAAATAATGATGTCTTTGCTCACCACGTGCCGAGTATCCTCCACATAAACAGAGATATCATAGGATGATTTGTCCTCGTAATTTAAAGAGTTATAACTTCTAACTGTAATTTCACCACTAGTTTCATCAATAGAAAAGTAATCTGAATATTTACCTCTTTCGAAACTGTAAACTACCGGATTTTCGAATTCATCCTGATCTTCAATTTCAATTTGCCCCACAAAGGTTCCACTTTCTGAATTTTCATCTACGAAAAATTCAGAAGACAAAATAACAGGAACATAATCGTTCGCAATCACCTGAATTGTAAATGTTTCGGTAAAAGTTAATCCTCCCTGATCGGTAACTGTAATTTCAACGGAGTAATCTGTATCGGAACTTAAAACCTTTTTACTCAATAATATATCTTCCGATATTTCAAAATTCTCATTCTCGGCAATTGAGTAAGTGAAAGTCTGATCGGCATCTGCATCGCTTGCTGTAAAAGAACCAATCAAGATTGCCGAAACTGAACTTTCTACAATGATGGCATTTGACAAAGAAATAGATGTTGGAGCTTCGTTTACATTAGTAATTTCGATGCTTACACTCTCCGAATAGCTCAATCCGTCCTGATCGGTCACCGTAATTTCGAGCTCATAAGATTCTTGGGTTTCAAAATCCAAATCGGATTTTGAAAATAGCTTGTCGCCGGAAATCTCAAAATTCTCATTCTCAGAAATACTGTAAGTTAAAGTCTGATCAGCATCCTCATCAGTAGCAGTTAATGTTCCTACTTCGCTTCCTATTGCTGAATTCTCGGCTATGCTATTATTTAACAATTGAATTGCTGTTGGAGCTTCGTTGACATTAACAAGAATCACACTGATTTCTTTGCTCACAGTATCATGTTTGTAATCATATACTGATACACTTATTGGGATGCTCGCATAAGTTTCATAATCAAGTTTTTGATTGTCAATTAGCGAAACGAGACCTGTTTCCGTATTGATTTCGAACATCCCCGTAGTATCGGTAAGCGCAAAGAGGTAGTAGTCTTCAGCAAGCACATCCTCATCTTCGATGGTAAGTGTTGCCAGTTCCGTTCCAATTGCAGAATTCTCCTCAATGTAAAGTTTCTCATCAGCAATAGTAGGAGGATACAGATTCTCACTTTCTGTGGCGACAAAATTAATTTCCGTTTGATCTCCATACACATTTTCAAATGTATATTCCCTTGTTTCAAACTGATAGCCTATTTTTTCGGCCGTAAGTACCACATTACTGTTATAGTCCACATCGAAACTATAATCATTACCGCTGCTAATTGTTAAGCTATCTGTGTAATCCCCACTTAAAAAAAGTAGTACATCATCGGCTCCGGTTAAGCTACCTGAAATTGCATAGGTATTGATTGTAACATTTAAACTGTACGAAAGAGATATATCAGTTACCTCAGATCCAGCAGCATATTCGGCATCATCACTACCTAGCCAGTAAGCTGTATAACCTTTTTCCTCGAATGCTGGCAGTGTAAATGACGATAAACCTGAATTATAAAAGGCATACGATCCAATATAGCTTACTGCACTGGGAATGCTTACTGCCGATAGGTCGTAACAATACGAAAAAGCATAATTACCAATATAACTTAAACTATCTGGAAAACTAATTTCGGCTAAATCGTAATTCTGACGAAATGTGCTCGATTCAATCCGACTCACACCATCAGGTATATCCAGCTTTGTTAGGGAGTTGGCAGTAAATGCGCCATCTCCAATCGTTGTCAGGCTTTCAGGAAACAAAACTTCACTTAAATTATTGGCGGCAAAGGCATACTGACCTATGCTAGTAAGGTCTGTTGGCAGATCAATACTGGTAAGCATACAAAAATAAAAAACGTAATCATCAATAGAAGTCAAAGTCTGTGGTAAATCAATTGCCGTTAAATCCTTACCTAAAAATAACCCACTTCCCAAACCAATAATTGTTTGTTCATCCAGAACCTCTGGTATCGTAATATTGTTCGTGTAATCTGGTAAACTGCAAGAAATAATTACTCCATTGCTTACCTCAACATCATCGCTGGTTAGGGTATAGGCAAACTGAGCCACAAAAGAACTAGCTACATTGAATACTTCCTCTCCATTTTCGTAGGTATTCCCTTCATTATCGATCCAATTCAGAAAAGTTTGTCCCGAAATTGAAACAGAAGGAAGAAAAAATGAGCTTAGATCAGTATTGAACGCGAAAGCAGCATCCTCAATTTTATAAACACTATTGGGTAAACTTACACTAACTAATTCATTATTACTAAAAGCATTCGTTTCAATAATTGTTACACCATCAGGAATAAGCAGACTGGTTAATTTATTGTAACAAAAGACCTGATATTCTAGGGTACTTACTCCTTCGGGAATGGTAACACTTGTTAGTTGATTATTGCTAAATGCACTTGTACCCATTGTTGTTAGGCCAGCCGGAAGGCTAATCTCAGTCAGACTGTTTTTATTAAATACATAACGACCAATTTCCTGTAAGGTTTCCGGCAATTGTACTGAGGTTAATCCTTTATTCTGAAAAACAGAATTTATTGAACTAGGATCACCCCAAATAGAAATAACTGTCTGCCCATCGAGAGTATCAGGAATAATAATATCGGTACTACTATAGTCGTAGGAACAACTCATAATTTCCCCATCGGTTACCACAACATCATCGTCGGTGAGAGTGTATTGTTGCGCCTGGCTGCTAAAAGCCATACACATAAAAAGTAAAACAGTAAGAATTAGAGTAGAACGTTTCATCATATAATTGTATTTAGGGATTTTTAAATTTTCTTAAACCTACTGGGACATTGTGCTGCTAAAAAATCAAATTGGAATGATTCATCTCACATAAGCTAAAATAAGCCACCAATAAAAGCCTAAAAATAAAAGATCTCCTAGGAATACCCTTCGATGTAAGGGAGAAAAACATCCTTCATAAATTACTGATTATTTGTTTTATAAAGCCAATGTAGTAGATATGACGTAGTCCCTATTTTGAAGTTTTTAAAAAAGTGAAGGTCATTTTTTTAAGGCAAGCTAATAATCCTGACAGGTTTACTTACGAGATGAATATCAAAGCTGTCAGGATTAAACAAAGGTGTTTTTTGTGGTAACTTTCTTACAAAATTTAACCACCTTCTCTTCGCATACTCGAAATTAGGAGGAGAAAAAAAGGTGGATTGAGATAAGTTTAGAATTGCTGAAAATAACTATTAAGGTCAGTCTCTTCGGACACATCTATTTTTTTTCGTAAACGGTGTCTGGCAGTCTCCACGGTACGTAAAGAATTGCCATTGATCACCGCAATCTCCTTACTGGTTAAATTCAATTTTAGGAAAGCACTCAATCGCAACTCTTTTGCACTAAGATCGGAATGTTTTAAAGTAAGGTTCTTGTAAAAATCGGGATGAACTTCTTGAAAACTCTTCTCAAAATCCTTCCAAATTTCCTGTTTCTTACTCACCCTTATCTCCGAAATCAATTTCTGGATGGCAGCTTTCAAATCAGCTTTGTTCAGATATTCCATGGCTCCTACCTGCTGCGATATTTCATTTAGTAAACTATTGTTCTTTACAAAACGCAAAGTGTTCATTGTCAGCGTTTTATTTTGATGTATGATGTTGTTTTGTAAAATCGCATTTTTACTTTTTAACTGCTGCTGCTTTTGCATAAAGCTCATTTTACGCATGCGATTAATTACAATAGCAATAATAAGTAAAGTTATGATTATTATGAAAATGCCCAGAAACAAAGTCAGTCTGTAATTGCTCTTTTGCTTTTCTTCGGAGAGTTGTGCTTCCTTTAATTGGTAATTGTATTTCGTACTTAGAGCGGTTACCTCCTTATTTAAGTAGGTTTTAAACAGGTTTTTCTCAATTAAATATACTTGCTTAAAATATTTTTTTGACAATTTATAGTTCCCTATAGAATCATAAGAATCGGATAAAAATTGATAAGTCTTTCGATAAATTTGAGGATATTCTTTTCCCTGTCGTTCCGATAAAAGTTGATCGCCAATAAGGATAGCATTGGTGAAATCCCCTTTTTTTAAATAGGCATTGCTTAGGTTGTTAGATGTATTTACATAATCTGCATAATAGCCCAATTCTTTGAAGATTTTTACGGCTTTGCTCAGGTAGACTATAGCAGAATCATATTTGGTGGTTTTGTGAAGAATGTAGTGCCCTATTTGATTGTAGGCTAAGGCCATTAGATCTCGGTGATCGCATTTCTGGGCTAGCTCTAAGCTCCGCTCAGAATAGAACAGAGTAGAATCTAATGGATTGCACGATGTATTCGAAAAATCTACTTCGCCGGTTCCACATTCCTCATAGTAGGCTGCCAAGCGACTGTAGGCAAAAGCTCTATTTCGATCTGATAGCTCAGGCTGTTTTAATGTTGTGTACAAAAGATCGAATCCTATTTTAAATTGCTTTTTTACCCGATGTGCTTCTACAATGCTAATTCTGCAATATTCCCGTAAATTGTTGTCTTCGGAATTTTCAAGCAAAGTCCACGCCTCCATCAACTGAGGAATGCCTTCGTACACATTCGAATTAGCCGAGTTTATTGCCCCAATAAGAATAAGTAAACGGGCTTTTAAATCGTGATGATCTCCCTCTATTTTGGAAAGCCTTTTCAGGCAGTTGTTAACGATCTTTTGGGAAGAATCAATACTTAAAATCTGATAATTTGCTTGCAAGTCGAGTAAATCGATTCTAATTATTTGTAGTTCGCTCTTATTAGTAAGCCTTTTTAAATCCAGAACACAGTTTATGCAGGAATCGTAATTGATATGCAAATACTCCTCTCCTTTGCTATAAATTTGTTCAAATTCACCCTTGCTCTGAGGGTAGGAAAAAATCGGTATAATTATGAAGAGGAAGAAGAATTTCAGTTTCATTTAAAGTAAGCTAATCGTTGTAAAGTTACAGGAAGTAAAAATAATCAAATAATATTTTCACAAGTTAACTTATCCTGATATTATGAATCTATTTGAACAAGTCTGGTATACTTTTGATAAGCAGACCTAAAAACTTTACAAAAAAAAGGGAAAAACTACAGTTTTTCGTTGTTTTTATGTCGGTCTTTATCGCGAATAGTTTTCTTTTCGAGATTTTTTTGAAAAGCTTCGTTCAAATCAACACCCGTTTGATTGGCCAAACACATCAAGACCCAAAGTACATCGGCCATTTCATCTGCTAAATCATGCTTCTTATCGCTTTCCTTGAAGGATTGTTCCCCATATTTTCGGGAAATAATGCGAGCCACCTCTCCTACTTCTTCGCTAAGAATTGCCATATTGGTAAGTTCGTTAAAATAACGAACCCCATACTTTTTGATCCACAAATCGACCATTTCCTGTGCCTCACGAATTGCTATCTCTTTCATCTATTCTTTATTTTTTGTATCCATAACAATGGTAACGGGGCCGTCGTTGATCAAGGAAACCTGCATTTCGGCACCAAATTTACCTGTTTCTACTTTTTTACCCGATTCCTTCTCCAAACAGGCAACAAACTTCTCATACAAAGGAATGGAAATTTCGGGTTTTGCAGCAGCAATATAGGATGGACGATTTCCTTTTTTTGTTTTAGCATGCAAAGTAAACTGACTAATGGCAAGAATATTTCCATCCACATCCAATAAGGATTTGTTCATTACCCCTGCTTCATCGTCAAAAATACGTAGATGAACTATTTTCTTGCACAACCATTGAACATCCTTCTCGGAATCTTCAGTTTCAATTCCCACTAAAACCATTAATCCTTGCTCGATTTGACCAATAATTTCTGATTTTACTTTCACCTGAGCCTCACTAACCCGCTGAACAACCACTCTCATAAACAAATATGTCTTACAGTAATAAAAAAACTAGAAATCAAAGGTAAGAATTTGCTTGTTATGGTAAAGAGTTCTGATTTCAAAAGACAGGGAAATAAACATTAGTTTTCACAGATAAAATCTATTAATTCATCCTGAATTCTAAAAATTCAAGATTACTACTTTTCCAAAATTATCATCATCTTTGTTCATTCTAAAAATAATATACCTTTTATGTTGTATTTCATTAGTTCATCGAATTTACCTGCCTTTAACCTGGCTTGCGAAGAATATTTACTCAAAAACTACGAAGAGGATTTTTTCTTTTTATACAGCAATAAGCCAGCTCTAATTGTTGGGAAACATCAAAATACCCTGGCCGAAATAAACCTGGAAAAAGCCGAGCAAGAAAAGGTTCCTGTTGTTCGAAGATTATCGGGTGGTGGAACTGTTTTCCACGACGAGGGAAATTTGAATTACTGCTTCATTACAAAAGGAGAAAAAGGCAAACTTGTTGATTTTAAAAAATACAGCAGCCCCATTATTGATACCCTCCAAAAGTTGAAGGTAAATGCAAAATTTGAAGGTAAAAGTGATTTAACCATTGATGGAAAAAAATTTTCGGGCAATGCCTCGCATGTATATCGAAACAAAGTGATGCAACATGGCACAATGCTTTTTTCAAGCGATTTGAAGCGACTCAATCAGCTTCTAAAGGTGAATCCACTAAAGTTTAAAGATCGAGGCGTACGATCCATTAGAAGCAGAGTTACGAACATTTCTGATTCTCTATCCTCTCGCATTAGTCTTTCCAACTTTGCTGATTTAATTATCGAGGAAGTGAAGCTGAAGTTTCCCAAAGCACAAGAATTTGTTCTCGACGAAAAAGACGTACAGAAAATTGAATTACTAATGGCTGAAAAATACAATAATTGGGATTGGAACTATGGCTACTCTCCCAATTACCTATTCGAAAAACTAAGTAATTTTCCTGGAGGCGCTATCTTAGAAATCAAAATGCAAATTGTAAAAGGAATCATCCAAAATGTGGATTTAGATGGAAATTGTATTCAATTTGACCAAATATCAGACTTTCAGACAAAGCTAATTGGTTCTCTTCACAATAAGAGTACTATCTTAAAACAACTTAGCTCCATTTCAATAGACTCTTACTTTAAGAATATAAGCCTTAATCAGCTAGTTAGTGCATTTTTTTAAAATTTACCGATGAAAATAGTTGAAAACTAAATTTGCCTTTGAAAATCCAACTTCTTTTTCCAATTCTGGAAGACTTGCTTTCTTCACGTTTTCGACGGACTTAAAGCTTTTAATTAAGCTTTGAACGCTTTTAGGACCAATCCCATTTATTCTATCGAGTTCCGATCCGATGAATGCTTTTGATCGTTTTTGCTTGTGAAAAGTAATGGCAAAACGATGCGATTCATTTCGTAAATACTGTATGATTTTAAGTGTCTCTGAATTTTTATCCAGATACAAAGGGTAAGGATCTCCTGGAAAATAGATCTCTTCCAATCTTTTTGCGATGCCAATCACTGAAATTTTACCTCTTAAATCTAATTTATCCAAACTATTCAAAGCAGCTCCCAACTGCCCTTTTCCTCCATCAATTACAATTAATTGTGGCAAGCTTTTCTCTTCTTCCAATAAGCGCTTGTATCTACGGTAAATAATTTCTTCCATGGAAGCAAAGTCATTAGCACCAACAACCGTCTTAATATTAAAATGTCGATAGTCTTTTTTGTAAGGACGAGCATTTCGAAAAACTACACAGGAAGCAACTGGATTTGTTCCCTGAATATTGGAATTATCAAAACACTCAATGTGAACAGGAGCATCTTTCAAACGCAAATCGGTTCGCATGGTTTCTACAATACGATCGGCATTGGATTGTTTTAAAGATTTATCTCCCTTCTTTAACTTATCGAGACGGTAATATTTGACATTACGAAGCGATAAGTCCAGTAATTTCTTTTTGTCCCCACGTTGAGGAATTAGAAATTTGACATTCTCAATGGATAATTCAAGTTCAAAAGGAACCAATATCTCTTTCGCTGTACTAAATATCTTCTGTCGAATTTCTGTGATGGCCAATAAAAGCAGATCTTCTCTACTCTCATCGATTTTCTTTTTCATTTCGATGGTATGAGCTTGAATAATGGCTCCATTAACCACCTTTAGAAAATTAACGTAAGCTGAATTTTCATCATCAATAATGGTAAAGACATCGATATTATTAATGGAAGGATTTACAATGGTAGATTTACTTTGATATTTCGATAAAAGGTTCAATTTTTCTTTGATAATATGAGCCTCCTCGAATTTAAAGTTTTCGGCCAAATCCTGCATCTTCTGTTTCAAATGAGAAGTAACGGAGCCAATATTTCCCTTCAGAATATTTCGAATATCCTGTATTGTTTGCTCGTATTCTTCTTTACTTTCCTTTCCCTCACATGGTGCCTTACAGTTGCCAATATGATATTCCAAGCAAACTTTGAATTTTCCATTACGAATTGCTTCTTCTGATAAACTCAAATTACAATTTCGTAGCTGATACAAGGATCGAATCATATCCATTAAAATCCGAACCATCCTTACACTTGTATAAGGGCCAAAATACTCCGATCCATCTTTTAGCAAATGGCGCGTCACCTCTACTCTGGGAAAATTCTCCTTTCGAATGGTAATCCAGGGATAAGATTTGTCATCTTTCAAAAGAACATTGTAACGAGGTTGATGTTTTTTAATCAGATTATTTTCGAGTAACAAAGCATCTTCTTCCGATTCAACCACAATATGTCGAATATCTACAATTTTGCGAACCATGATATTGGTTTTCGCCGAATCGTGAACCTTATTAAAATAGGAAGCAACTCTTCTTTTGAGTCGCTTTGCTTTTCCTACGTAAATAATTGTTTTGTTCTCGTCAAAAAACTGATAGACTCCTGGCTCTTCTGGCAAAGCAGCTACCATTGATTTTAATTGCTCAATATTTTTGTTTTTTATCACCTATCCTAAATTTCAATAAACAAAACTTACAAGTCCTTAAAGAGATTAATAACTTTAAATTGCTCAACATCAAATAAACCTTTATCGGACAATTTTAATTTTGGAATTACCAGCAATGACATAAAGGCAAGTGTCATAAATGGAGATTCGAAAGATGATCCTAAGCCTGATGCAAATTTTCTTAATCTGGTATAATCCGAAATCAAATCCTCTCCTGTTTTGTTCGACATTAAACCAGCAACTTCCAAACGAACCGCTTCGCGATCTCCATTATTAACTGCAACAATACCACCTTTCATATCAATTAAAGTATTAATTGCATGCAGTAAATCTTCATCACTTGTTCCCACGGCAATAATATTGTGACTATCGTGAGCTATACTTTCAGCTATTGCCCCCTTCTTGAATCCAAATCCTTTTGCAAATCCCATCACTGGTTTGCCATTGTCGTAGCGACTCATCACCACTATTTTTAAAAGATCATTCTCCACATCAGAAACCACATTTCCATTGTCTATCTTCGGCTCGCACAGTAATGAATCTGTTAATAAATCACCATCCTTTACAACAATCGCGTGCAATGAACCATTTTGTGGTTTCACTTGCAAATCGGATAAGAGTATGGATTTTCGACTGAAATTATTCAAAATAATATCATTATTTGTCTCGAATAAAACCTTTCTATCTTTGTAAATACATTTTCCTTTTCTGTAAGCTTGTTCCACCACAAAAGATTCAGGATGATCTATAACTATGAAATCGGCAGGGTCTCCCAACTGAAGCATTCCTAAATCCAAACCATAATGCTGAATCGGGTTGTAAGTTGCAGCTCGAAGCAAAGAAAATAAGTCCAGGCCTTTCTTGAGTCCTCGTTTTATGAGGTAATTGATATGACCATTTTCAATCAAATCGTCAGGGTGCAAATCATCTGTACACAACATGATTTTCTCTGGATGAGAATCAAAAAGTGGATACAATGCCTCAAAATCTTTTGCAGCACTTCCTTCTCGTATTTGTATCATCATTCCCAAAGAAATCTTCTCCAGAGCCTCTTCGATATTCGAACATTCATGATCGGCAGAGATTCCACTTGCAACATACTTTTTCAAATTTTGCCCTTTCAATCCTGGTGCATGACCATCGACTTTTTTACCCAGATTTTTACAGGCTCGTATTTTTCGAAGCACTTCCAAATCCTCTTCAACCACCCCCACAAAATCCATCACCTCGGCCAAACAAACAACCTCTTCTCGTTTCAAAAGACTTTCAACAATATTGCTATCCAAAACAAAACCTGAAGTTTCATGCTTGGTTGCAGGAACACAAGATGGAACACCAAATCGAATTTCTATAGGTACTTTTTTCGCATCATTTATCATGAAATCGACACCTATTTCTCCTAGCACATTGGCTATTTCGTGCGGATCTGTTACCACTCCTAAAGTACCTTGTTGTACCGCAAGATTTGCAAACCGGCTAGGAATTAAAAGAGAACTTTCGATGTGCATATGTGCATCCACAAGTCCAGGTAAAATATAACGATCCGGAACAGATTCTTTCTTTCTAATGGAAACAATCTGTCCCTCTTTTATCTCCAATTCTGCTTTAATAATCTCACGTGAGACTATATCTATTAATTTTCCGGAAATTAAAAAATTAGTATTTGTCATCTCTTATCTATTATTATTTAGCTCGTTTAAAAGAAATTCACGATACAAGTAGTACTACTGACACCTTCAAAAACGCCCGAAATCAACTTCTCAATAAGAAAAAAGACGATTTCGGGCGTTTTAAAGGAGTGAATATTTCAATTTACTCCTGGGTTCCACGTGGAACATCATCTTCCCATGAGCACCAAAAGAACGTTTATATCACTAGGTGAAACACCCGATATTCGTGATGCCTGACCAATGGTTTGTGGTTGAATTTTATTTAATTTTTGTCGTGCTTCAGTTGAAATAGACTGCAGACTCGCATATTCAAATCGACCTTTTATGTTGATATTTTCTAAACGAGTTAACTTTTCTGCCATTAATTTTTCACGATTAATATATCCTGAATATTTTATTAACACCTCTGCCGCTTCAACAATTTCTTCTCTCCTATTTGGGATCAAATCCACTATTTCTTTCAATGGAGTTACCTGCTCAATCAAATCGTTAATTTGCACCTGAGGACGTAAAATGATATCGTATAATTTTACTCCTTGTTTTAATGGTGATGTTCCTAGTTTCTCTAATATTGGATTTAAGAATTTTGGCTTGCAGCTAAATTCTTTACAAAAGGTAACCAATTTATCTCTATATTCAATTTTCTCTTCCAGTAAATCGATTCGCTTTTGACTTACTAAACCCAACTTAAATGCCTTTGGAGAAAGACGAAAATCAGCATCGTCCTGTCTCAATAAAATGCGGTATTCGGCTCGCGATGTAAACATCCGATAAGGTTCATCAACACCTTTGGTTACCAAATCATCTATTAAAACGCCAATGTAGGCCTCGTCTCTATTCAGAGTAAAAGGCTCTTTTCCCTGCACCGATAGACTAGCATTAATACCTGCCATCATTCCTTGCGCACCAGCTTCTTCATAACCTGTAGTTCCATTAATCTGACCAGCAAAAAACAAGTTCCCCACTAGTTTTGTCTCTAAGGTGTGATTCAGTTGCGTAGGATCGAAATAATCATATTCAATTGCGTAACCTGGGCGATACATTTTTACTTTTTCTAAACCGGGTACTTTTTGAAGTGCTTTTAACTGAACATCCCAAGGTAAACTTGACGAAAATCCATTAATATAGTATTCGTGTGTATGCTCGCCCTCTGGTTCCAAAAAAAGTAAATGTTCTTGTTTTTCAGCAAAAGTAGACAGCTTAGATTCTATACTTGGACAGTATCTTGGACCTGTACTTTGAATGGTTCCATTATACATTGGTGAATCCTCAAATCCTTCCCGTAAATTCTCATGAACTTCGGGATTTGTATAAGTGATGTAACAGGGACGCTGAATTAAAGTTCGTTCAACATGATCAGTTAAATATGAAAACTGATAGAATCCTTCCTCCCCATCTTGTCTCTTCATGACTGAAAAATCAATACTACGACCATCCAATCGAGCAGGTGTACCTGTTTTCATTCGTCCTACTTCAAAGCCTATTTCTTTGAGCTGCTCACTAATTCCTAATGATGCGGGTTCAGCAGAACGACCACCTTTTTCTTGCTTCCGACCAATATGCATCAGTCCGTTTAGAAAGGTTCCATTGGTTAATATTACAGTTTTAGCCATAATATTTATCCCCAATTTAGTTTGAACACCTACTGCTTTTCCATCCTCAATAATAACCTGAATCACAGCATCTTGCCACATATCCAAATTGTCAGTGTTTTCAACAACCTTACGCCATTCAGCAGAAAAAACCATTCGGTCGCATTGTGCTCTTGGACTCCACATAGCAGGTCCCTTAGATCGATTTAACATACGAAATTGAATGGACGAACGATCGGTTACTATACCCGTGAAACCACCCAATGCATCTAATTCTCGAACAATTTGCCCTTTTGCAATACCTCCAATCGCAGGATTACACGACATTTGAGCAATTTTATTCATATCCATGGTGATCAAAAGGACCTTGGATCCCAGATTTGCCGCAGCTGTTGCCGCCTCACATCCGGCATGACCGGCACCAACTACTATAACATCATACTTTGGCAACATATAATAAAAGATATTTATATTCGTTATTCCTTATCTCTTCACAAAGATAGTAATCTTATCTAAACCTCTGAATATCATGAAAATAAACCTTTGATAATTAGGCTAACCTTCTATAATTCAAGTGTATAACTTAAAAAAATTTTACAAATTTAATCAATCTTGGAAAGTAATGCTAATGATTCGTCCTCCTTTTGGGTCATTATTTCCTGATCCTCATCAGTTTTATCGTCTATTCCCATTAAATGAAGAACTCCGTGAATCATTACACGATGCAATTCCTCCATGTAGTCGCATCCATATTCTTTTGAATTATCGAGAACGGTATCTACGCTAATAAACAAATCGCCAGATATCATATCAGAGACGGTATAATCGAAGGAGATAATGTCTGTAAAATAATCGTGATTAAGGTGTTCACGATTCATTGCAAGTAAGTAATTGTCGGAGCAAAAGTAGTAGTTTATCTCTCCTATTTGAAACCCATTATTTACAACAACGCGACTGATCCATTCGCCAAGGCGTTTTTGATCAATCGCGGGAAGTTTAGTTTCACACGTATCGTAAGTAATCAACATTATTTATCCAAATCTAAATTTCATTTCAACTGTTGCACCATTCTCAGCAAATTCTATGTCATCTGCTAAATGATTCATTAAGAAAATCCCTCTTCCATGTGTTTTTTCTATATTCTCTGGAAGCGTAGGATCGGGTATATTGGCAAAATCGAAACCTTTTCCTTCATCACCTACAAAGAAACTGATCGACTCTTCATCGATATTATAGCTTATTTTCACCTTTTTGGTGGTATCGAGCTGGTTGCCGTGCAGGATTGCATTGTTCACTGCCTCTATAATGGCAACTGAAATTTTCCCATAGACCTCAGAACTTAAATTATGAGAAGATGAAATTTCTTCAATCATTTTCTCCACTCTACTTATGTTCTCTAGTTCAGACGGGAATATTAGCAATTTTTCAGATTTAGTCATTATTAATTTTGATCATGTAGTCCAAATACAATTTGTTATAATAATCGAACATCTTTACATAAGAGTCATTAAACACGCCATCGAAATCTGTTCGTACCTTCTTATACTCAAAAATTTCTGTAGGGTTACTTAATTTAATAATATTTCCGGAATTACTTTCCCTCTTTTTATCAAAGTCTTTCTCATTATGAGCTCTTTCTGCTTCTAATAATCGGGAAACAATCCTATTCTGCCTCGTAATTGTAGCCGAATTTATAGAAAAATTTGCTAGGTCTCGCTCTGTTTCGTCAATCATTTTCATTACTTCACGTAATATTTTCTTGGTTTCATCTCCCACACCACCTTTTTGCATCATATCCATCAAATTCTGCTGAAACATTTCCTGTCTTTGCAGAAATTGACCGAGCCTTTCCTTTGAATTATTTTTACCATTTCCCGATTTCATATCCTGAATCATCTGCTCCAACATTTTTTTGAGCGATTCTTGTTCTGATTGCATTCCCGAGAAGGATGGAGCTCCTCCCTTCTGATCGCCAATTTGATCGCCGGGCATGGCATTGGCCATTTGTTCCATTAGTTGCTTTAATGCCTCTGAAAGGAACAAGGAAAGCTCATTAAGCTCTGTTACTACTTTCTGCTGAATTACATTTACTTGTGATTTTCGTCGTTCGTTGGCACTTACTAGCACCTGATCCAAGTAATTCTGAAGATCAAAAATACGATTTCCGAGTAATGAGGCTATTTGAGGAGAACGAGCCGATAAGGATAGTAAGGAATCTTGTACCAAAGCATATTCTTCCTTAACTGTTGCCTGCTCTTCAATCATTTTTACATACAAAGGATTCTGATAGTTCACCGTTTTATAATCGGTTAATATGTCTTCCTGCTCAAAAGAAAGTTCCATTAGGTTATTTAGCAAGTGAACTAAGTGATCAATATCCACACTAAGTTGAGCAGATTCGCTGGTCATTAAATTGTTCGCCAACTTTTGAGCGAGTGCTCTTTGTTTTTGCGAACTGGATTTCATGTTTTTTGAAGCTTTGGAATTTTTCCCTTCTTGCAAGAGCATTTCACTTTCTTTCATCATCTCCGAAATTTCCTGAAAATCATCGGAAGGATTTTCAATTTGATACGGATCATTAATGCCGGAATTTTTTTCCAATAACTTTTCTAGGTCTTCCTTTACATCATCCCATTTTTGGATGTCCTTAACTTGCTGAGATTTTAATATTTCATCCTCCTTCTTACCTAGGGTACTAATTTGTTCCTGATTATCGGCTATTTTTTCTATTCTATCAACAATTTGATTCATACGAACCTCAATATCATATCGTTCCAGCAATCTTAGGTTGCGATCCATTTGCTTCTGAAAATCATCAAACGACATGTTTAATTGATTGCCTAGCTTGTTTAGATCTTCAGATTTAAATTCTTCGGCCAATTTATTAAATTCATCAAACAAATTTTGCAACTCGTCGTCCATTACATTATCAAGAAGCTTTTCGATTTGTTTTTGTTTTTCGAGGAGAAGTGAATCCTGTTGACCAGAAGAATTCATCATTTGATTTTTTTTCAAATTTTCATTCTTGATATTTTCGAGCAAATCATCCAGTTGTTTTCTTTTATTCTCTATATCCTGAAAAATTTTTTCTTGCTGCCATTGATCCCCATTTCCATCCAATAAATTCTTCTGTAGTCGTTTTATGTCTTGCTGTATGGATTGGCTCAGATCCATGCCTTTTTCAATTCGATTGGAGATACTATCCTGAATGCTTGTATTTAAATCATACAATTGTTTTGAATCAGGAATTAAAAGTGAAAATTGTTGAGAGCGAGTCATTTTAGGTTTATTGATCCCATCGTTGTCGAAAACTTCGAAATAGTATTGAATTTGACTTCCCTCACTGTTCTCAACACTGGCGAAATCAAAAGCATAATAAAATTCCTGAGTAGTTAAATTTTTACTCACTTGCAATGGAATATATACCGGTAGATTATCATTTGATAGATAACAAAAACGCAATTTTGAAAATCCATAATCATCCTTTACTATTCCCTTAAAATAGTAGGCAGCTGCCAACAAAGAATCCTGAATGATTTCAATCTGTATTTGTGGGTAAAGATCAGGAATTACATCCACCGTGTAACTAGCCAACAATTCCTTTTCATAATTCGAATTGCTCAGATAAATTTGATATGACTTTTTCTTGAAGATATCCTTCGAAAAATGAAATATGGCCGCTTCATGGTTAGCTTTAAATTTCATTAGCGTATCGTTAAATACAAGCTCTAGTTCATCAGCATCTTCCCCTTCTATCATCCATGACAAAAAAGAACCTTCAGGAACATTAATATCACCTAAATTTTGCTCTTTCCTATCTGGAATTTTCGTGTAGGAAGGTGCCTTCACCAAGAGATCAAATGATTTTATTCCTGGCTTTAGCAATCGTTCAATACGATAGGTTGGCGACTTAATTATGCCTGCTTTCAAGAAAAAGGAAATGTCTTTATTTACATTCCGAAAATGATAGCTAAAACCATTACTTACTTCCTTTTTTAGGAGGAACTGTTGCCCTCCAGAAACCAAGTAAACCTCATCTGGAACATACTTCCCTTCTGTGTGCACTTTTAATTTGAAATCCGCACCTTTTACTACCTTCAGGTTCTGATGATCCAGAATAAATGTAAAGTCGGCTGGTGGCAGATAATCCTGTCTGAAGTGCACCAGGCGAGTCCCACTAGTTTGGTACATATCTGGCAAAGCCATATAGCTAAAAAGAATGGCAAGGAGTACAAATGCCAAATATTTTAAATAATTCAGATTTGCTTTAAAAGAGATTGCTTTTCGGAAAGGCACCAATCGGATTGCTTCAATTCTCTTACTAATACTTGCCATTAAAAGAGAATCTTGCGATCTCTCCTTTTGTGAGGCCAGTTCGCTTAACTCTAGTATATTAATCAACCCATCCTGCAAATCAGGAAAATATTGTGTAATTACCTTAATGGCTTGCCTATAACTAATTCTTTTTCCAATTCGAAGCAATCCAATAATCGGCAGTGCAATCCATTTGATGAGTACTGCCAAAATCGTTAGTATAGAAAATACTGCTAAAGCGGTTCGTACTCTAACTGAAAAATAGAACCAATATTCTGAATACGAAAGCACAAGCAAATAGGCCAATATCAACACCATACTTATGAGTGTTCCTCGTAAGAGCTGATTTTGGTAATATTTCCGAATAAATCGATCTAATTTTTCGATGAATATTTCCTGACTATATTCCATACCGGGTACTACGTAATAGAATTAATTCCGATACAACCATAAGGAAGGATCTAGTTTTGTACTGCCTTTCCATAGTTGAAATTTTAAAACGGTCTGATTTTGGGTCTGATCGGTAAATACAACACCAATTTTCTCTTTAGAAGTAACCGTCTCTCCTTTCTTAACACTAACGCTAGAAAGATTCGAGTAGACGGAAAAGAACTCTCCATGACGAATAATAATCACATTATTAAGTCCTGGCATGGAAAGGATATGTGTGACTTCGCCGTTAAAAACAGAGCGACATTCAGCATCATGATCGGTGGTAATATTAATGCCATCGTTTCGCACATTAACATGCTTAAGTACAGCATGCTTATGTTCTCCGAACTTTTCGGAAATAAAACCTGTTTTTGTAGGCCAGGGAAGCTTTCCTTTGTTTTGATCAAACGAATCGGACAGAACTTTTTCTTCTGGGGTTAAGCCATACTTTCCTGTCCCTTTGCTACTTTTTGTGGCTAATTTAGCTTGATTTTCTATGATTTTCTCAATCTCTTTTTCTAAGGTCTTGGCATATTTTTGCTGTTTCTTTAGATCTTCGCGCAACTGCTTTTCCTGTTTCTGCAGTTTTACAAGTACATTTGCCTGCTGCGATTTTTCTTCTGCCAAACTATTGCTCTCCTTAGTTTTCTCTGCTAACAAAACAAGTTTTTCGCTTTTGGCATTTTGCAGATCGGCAAGTTTTGTATCTAAGCTATTCTTCTTTTCTGCAATTAATTTCCCTTGCTTACGACTGTATTCTGAAAACTGCTGAAGATATTTATATCGTTTATAAGCTTGGTTAAAATCCTTAGAAGAAAGTAAAAACATTAATTTTTCGTGAGAATTTCTTTGTTTGTATGCGTATTGGATGACTTTCGCGTACTGTTGTTTTAAAACCACCATTTCCGCCTCCAAAGCTTTCACATCGTCGGTAATGCTAATGATTTGAGTACCCAAATAAGAGATTTCGTTTTCGATAGATTCAAGTAATCCTTGCCTGGCTTTTATTCTCTGATTTAATAGATTTAATTGACCTATGCTAACATTTTTATTCTTTAGAGTATTACTAAGAAGAGTATTTGTGTAGGCAATGTCTTTTTCATTCTGCTCTTTTTTTTTGTTAAGAGTAGACATCTTAGTTTGGGCATGTGTGTCTGTTAAAAACAGAAACCAAAGTGGTAAAAGAAGATAAACTAATTTACTATTTGTTAATTTGCTAATTCCCATAGTCGTTTTATGGATAAATTCTTTCGTATTTTTCGGGGATTGTAAACGAAAACTTAAGATCTTCACTAAATGCTAGCTTATTAAATTTAATGTTACAAGATAATAAATGTTTTGGATCCTTAACTTTAAAAATCAGCCGTTGGGGAAACTTTTGATTCTCGAACACTGTAAAATCACGATACTTCAATGAAATCTCTCTTGAATCATCAAACTCTTTCACTAAAATATCGGTGATTCTAAGTAGAGATGGGTCAATATCAATCCTCTGGTAATTCGAGTTATTTAGTTTCCTTAACTTATCTTTTTTTAATTTACGATCTATTTTTCTCGATTTTTCGGAAATGAACACATACTTGTTATTAACGATCTTACCATTAAAAGATCGAATAAATGCTTTTTCTTTCTCTTCATTATCCATTCTAAAAATGGAATTGGTGAGAATACTCTGAAAGGCATAAAAATCCAAATCGACATTTAATTTCTCCGAGAAAAAGTCCAAATCATCAACGAAATAATTCTTCTTCAAACGATTAATCATTTTTACAGAATCAGGACTAATCAGCAGTCGAGCAACAGGAATTCCAACGGATGCCGTAATATCAATCCAAATAAGACTGTCTTTTTCAATTTTAATAGATCCTTTAAAACTTTTAGAGATGCCATCCACCGAAAAGTTAGCCGTAAAACGCTTGATGAATAAACTCTGATAATTTAAACTACTGTCGACTAAACCACTATACAATTTAGCATCTGAAATCGGTTTTGCTTTTGCAATTCCTAACTCATAAAACGATTTACAAGAAAACTGAAAAAGGGCAATAATAATAATCAAAGCCCTAAGTACAATTTTTGAATATTTTTTATTGCTCATTTTTTTCTATCTCCACCGGAATACTACCTGATTTAATTTTTTCTGCCAGATACTCCGAACCATCACCTATTTCAATTGCTTTTTTCCACTCTTCAAGAGCTTTATCGCCCTGACCCAAGCGGAACAATATATCACCATAATGCTCGACAATAACAGCTGAACTTTCACCTCCATACTGCAAAGCCTTCTCAAGAATATTTTTCGCTTCCTCGTATTTTCCCATTTGATACAAAACCCATCCATAAGTATCCAAATAGGTAGAGTTTTCAGCTTCGAGTTTTACACACAAAGAACTCATTTTATTCGCTTTCTCTAACTGTTCTCTTTTTACCGATAAGTAGTAGCTGTAATTGTTAAGTACAATCACATTTTCAGGTTCAAACAGCAGAACTTCGTCGTACGCTTTAAATGCCTTTTCCGAATCACCCATTTGATAGTATGCATCGCCTAAGTACATTTTAAATTGAACTCGTAATTTTACATTGTCACCCACATAGGAAATTCCCTCCTCTAAACTTTCAATGGCTATTTTAAATTCCTCTTTTTGTGCTGCAGCAACTCCCTTAAAAATATAAAGAAGTGGTTGTGCTGGAAAATAATTTAATGCTTCGCTACTCTCTTTCAACATACTATCAAAATCGAGCAGACTATTTTCAATTAAAAGTAGCTCTTCCCAAACTACATAATTATTTTTTTCATTTTCCAAAACTTTACGCAAGTGGTAACGAGCTCCCTCATTATCGTTTCTTTTTCTCAGAAAATCGGCATAAAGAGCATGAACCCTCACCTCTCCCGGATGCAGCTTCACTAAACTATCAAGTAATCCTTTCAGATATTCATCAGTCATTCCTTCCTGGTCTCCATTCATTAAAATAGAGATAAGAAATTGAATTTTTTGATCGGAATCTACTCCTGGATTCGCAAAAGCCTTAGAAAGAGACGCATTGCTTTTTTCAATTTCACCTTTGCGTCGATAAAAATCAGCCAAATAAAAGTGAATCAACCCATTTTCAGGATCTATTTTAAGAATCTTCTCGTACTGTTGAAATGCTTTGTTTTCGTCTTTATCGGCGATATATAAATCGGCTAACATACCATAAAACTCGGCGCGATATGGAAATTTCTTTATTAGTTTTTCAAGTTCGGAATAGGCCATTTTTCGATTTCCACTAGCGATATACAAGCGTTCCTTTTCTAAAGAAACCCCTTCTATAATTCCTTCTTTTTTCTCTAATCGATTGTAAACCTCGATGGCTTCCTCAAATTTTTCAACAGATGCAAATATAGAGGCTTGCAAGTAGTAAAAATCAGTTCGATCGGGATACAATTCGACTAACTTATCGTAAACGGCACATGCCTGATCCATCATGCCTTTTTTTTGATAGATATTGGCCAATTGAATCTGATACCAAAGGTTTTTGGGTTGTAATTCAACGGCTCCCCTAGACAGCTCCAATGCATTGTTCAAATTATCCTGACTCATATAAATATTTGCCAATTCGTATCGAACAACAGCACTTGTTGGATCAATTTTCAGACATGCAGCATACAAAGAAATCCCTTTATCCAACTCTTTTAGCAAAACCGCCTTCGTAGCTTCAGCAAAAGCATAATCGAACTCTAATTTTTGCTCCTCCGTTAACTTTACTTCTTTCTGCACTTTTTCTTTTTTTGATCCTGGCATTACAGCACCTGCCAATACAGGAACCGCTACTAAGCAGCTCAAAAGAATAGCCATCCAAAATTTACTTCCCACCTTCATCCAACTTTATTTTGAAAAGGTCGCAAAATCGCCCACATTCCATTCTGAAACATCACCTTGAATATCTACATAATTACCTATCATGGAATTTTCAAGATTCAAATTTTCAAGTTTTGAATTTCTTTGAATGATCGAGTTACGAACCAAAGTATTAGTTACTGTGGTATTTGCACCTACTGACACATGAGGTCCAATTACCGAATTTTTAATATTTACATTTTCCCCAATGAAACAAGGAGGAATAATAATGGAATTCTCTGCGATGTAATTAGAACCAAGTAATTCATCTTTTTTATGATACTCCAATATTCGTTGATTGGTATGAACTGTTGCATCCTTATTGCCACAATCCATCCATTCTATAACTTGTCCGGGCATGAAAGAAAGCCCTTTGTTTTTCATATTTTCCAAGGCATCTGTCAGCTGGTATTCCCCATTAACAATTACCTTATTATCAATTAAATATTTTAATTCATTGCGCAAATTATTGCCATCCTTAAAATAGTAAATACCTATAATGGCTAAATCAGACACATAGTCTTTCGGTTTTTCAACAAAATCAGTAATAACATTACTTTCATTGATTTTCACAACCCCAAATGCCGATGGATCATCTACCTTTTGTACCCAAATAACACTATCTGCCTGTTCATCCAAAACAAAATCTGCTTTGAACAAAGTATCCGCAAAAGCAACAACCACTTTACCAGATAAAGAAGGAGCTGCACAATAAATTGCATGTGCTGTACCCAGGGCTTCTTCCTGATAGTAGATGCTTGCTTTAGCACCTAAATTTGTGGCAATATCGCACAATTGCTTTTCTACTTCTTTTCCAAAATCACCAATAATAAAAGCAATTTCATCGATTTTTTCATCAGAAACTTTTGCAATTTCCTCAACCAAACGCTGAACAATCGGTTTTCCTGCAATAGGAATTAATGGTTTTGGAACTGTTAAGGTATGAGGACGCATTCTCTTGCCCATACCAGCCATTGGAACAATAATTTTCATCTATTAAAATCTATTTGTAGTAAGTAGTGTTCTGTAAAATAAGTAAAAAACGAATCAAATGTACAGTTTTGGTATTTGTTTTGATTCAAATTAATAATTTTTAACGCATTAAGATTTTCCTGTATGGCCAAATCCACCTGCTCCTCTTTCCGATTTCTCAAGATCTTCTACAGCTTCCCAATTTACAGTTTCATGAGCGGCAATAACCATCTGACAAATTCGGTCGCCATCTTTAATCTCTACCTCTTGGTTAGACAAATTAGCAAGAATAACACCTATTTCTCCTCGGTAATCTGCATCAATTGTACCCGGTGAATTTAAAACGGTAATTCCCTCTTTTAGGGCTATCCCTGAACGGGGACGAATTTGCGCTTCATATCCTGCTGGTAACTCGATGAATAAACCTGTTTTAATTAGTTTACGCTCCAATGATTTTAAAAAAACGGGAGCATCTAAATTGGCTCGCAAATCCATGCCTGCAGACAATTCTGTACTGTATTTTGGGAGATCGTGTTTCGATTTGTTGACGATTTTTATTTTCATTTAATTCTTTTTTGCTTATGAATGTGCTTGTTTTTTTCGAAGTGCTAAGATACATTTTTCAGAACTCTTATAAAAACCTGAGCCAAACACTTATTTATGCTCTTATTATCTTCGAAGTATTTTTGCAATAGATTTCCATAAAGATTCTTTTTGGATGACAACAAAGGCAAAAAAGATTAGCAAAGGAGTTTTTGCAGCCATTTTCACCCATTGGTTTTCATTGCTAATAAAGGTGCTTAAACCATAAAATAGTAAGGCAATAGCGATGTAAAAGAGAATGCGTTTTAAATCGTATGGAACTGGATAATAGTGCTGACCTGCAATGTAAGAAATTAGAGTAATTACTACAAAACAAGCGAGAACGGAATAAGCAGCTCCCATATAACCAAATTGAGGTACCAACAGAAGATTTAGGCTGATGGTAATAAAAGCTCCAAGTATGGCAATATAGGCTCCAAAACGGGTTTTGTCCGTAAGTTTGTACCACAGAGACAAGGAGAAAAAGATACCAAAAAATAAGTTTGCGAAAAGCACGTAAGGCACAATTATAAGACCTTCGTGATATCGAGAATCAATTAAAATTTTAACGATATCGAGATAGAACATTACCCCAAGAAAAATAAACAGACCCAAGATTACGAAATACTTCAACACATCAGCATATACTTGTTTTGAATTGTTTTGCTTTGCCTGAGCAAAAAAGAAGGGTTCAAAAGCATACCGAAAAGCCTGAATAAATAAAGTCATGATAACTGCCAATTTATAATTCGCCCCGTATATACCCGTTTGGTAAAGTGGATTTTGAGCTTCAGGAATCAGCTCAGGCATAATCATTTTATCCAAATTAATATTCAGCATTCCACATATACTAACCACCAAAATTGGGGCAGAATATTTGAGGATTTTACCCAGTAATTTTACATCCAAAATAAATTTAAGCTTCAAGATATCTGGTAGAAGCAATATTAAATTTGCCAAACTAGAAATAAAGAAGGCAAGAAAAATATAACCGATTCCAAATTCTGGATTCCAAATTTGAACGATTGGAAAATGAGGAAAATTTGCTTGAATCCATGGACAAAGCAAAAGAAAGAAAAGATTAATTCCCAAATTGATGCCGATATTAATCAATTTTAAGCCAGCATAACGGAAGGCTTTATTTTGCTGGCGTAAATTTGCAAAAGGGAGGGCGGTAATGGCATCAAATCCTAATGTAAGAGCCAGTAAAATTAAATAGTCTTTATGATCAGCAATATTTAAAAATTGAGAAAGAGGACTTAAAAAGCTTGCAATTAATATCCAAAATAAAATTGTGGTACAAAGCAGGGAAATAAATCCAGTTGAAAAAGTGGTAGCACTCTCCTTCTCATTACTGGCGAAACGGAAAAATCCAGTCTCCATTCCATAGGTTAACACCACTAATAATATGGCAATGTAGGACATTAAATTAGTTACAATTCCATATTCTTCAGGAAAAAAAACATTAGTATAAAGGGGAACCAATAACCAATTTAACAATCGACCCAATATGGTACTTACCCCATATATAGCCGTTTCTCCGGCAAGTTTTTTAAGAGGATTCAAAATTTGAATATTAATGAGATTTAAAAAAGCAAATATATGATTTTTATGACTCTTTAATTTTTAAAACCTTCTGAAAATGAATAATTACATGTTCCACGTGAAGCAATTTTATTCTTAGCTAGAAAAAATAATTCTTCAGTATTTACAATGCATATAAATAAGCATTCACAAACGATTTCGATTAAATAATCAGAAAAAATAACTCGTAAATCCCTATGAAACACTTTTTTATAAGAAATATTTTCTTCACATTTGCTGACATATACGTTAAGGAACGTTTATGTTAGTGTTTGTTGTTTAAGTATTTTGTGAAAATCCTGATCTCTCGGTCAGGATTTTTCTTTTTTATGGGAATTAACCATCAGTATCTTCCTTTACCGAATGCTTTTACCAAAAGGTATTAAGGCAAATCCTGCTAATTTTATGTGCTGACTGGCAAAAGGAATTCCGATAATTGTAATGGCAAATAGCAAGGCAAAAAACAAATGAGTTAATGCAATAGGTAAACCGCCAATAAAAACCCAAATTACATTTAAAACAATAGTTAAGCATCCACCAGCATGTTCATTGTACTGCACTCTTTGTCCGAAAGGGGCCAAACCAAGAACCGACAGCTGAATAATTTTCAAACCAAAAGGAATCCCCACAATGGTTAAGCACATTAAAACGCCTGCTATAATGTATTCTAGGAAAATAAATATTCCTCCAAAAATGATCCAAATAATATTACCAATAATACTCATATAGTTTACTTAATTACTAATTAAAACTGATGCGATAAGCCAAACTGAAGTGAAAAATCAGGTGCTGTATTCACAATAATATCTTCAACAAAACAAAAAGACAGATTTGTATTTTTAGCGATAATATAATCAAACCCAAGCACGTATTGAGCTGATGATTTTCCCAATTGTTTTGTGTCGGATTTTTCGTAAAAACTAGTGTGGAAATCAAACTGAGACTTTACATACCATTTATCGTTGAAGTTGTATGACAATCCGATATTACCAAACCCTACATTTGTACTCACTAAATCGGAAAGCAAAGCACCCTTGCCTATGTGCAGATAACCGCCAGAATAATAAATTGAAACCTGTTTTTTACGAGGTATCGTGTGAACAGTTCCACTCAATTGAAAAGATAAGTCGAAAGTTCCACTTCCTATTAGGTCCTCCTTAGCTCCAACAGGAATTTTCAGGTAGGATCGGAAAGATAAATCGTGATTGGGTCGTTTTAAAATCGGAGTTCCCAAAGAAAAACTAATATCTCCAACATTCAATTTGCTTTCGTTCATTTGAAAAACCAATTCCTGGTCTTGAATCAAATAATAATCCAAATCATATTTAGGCATGTAACTTCTGGCCTTCCCGGGTAATCCGAACAAATCGTGCCAATTGCTAATAAAAGTATCCATTATTCCAGTGGAATGTTTCACAATCGGAATCACCAATCCCACTTCTAATTTAGAAAACAACCCATAGGATACAGAAAGCTCATTTCGATACATTTCCCCATCAAAATAGAGAGTTCCATCCAAAAAGCTGACACTTGTTGCATTGTTAACCATATTAAAGTAGTCCCCAAGCCAAAAAGACTTACGATCTAATATCCTACCTCCAGAATTGGTTGGCAAACCAAAAGAATGAATCAAGGGACTTTGATTATGGGTTTGGAAAGCTTTAACCTGTTGCTGAGAAAAAACATGATTAGTCATCACCAGCAATCCTACTAAAAAACTTATTGATATACTTCTCATAAATATATTATGGAAATTTAATGGAACGAGAGCACAAAGCTATAAATTATAAAACAAACTTCCATACCATAGCGGCTGCTCCCAATATTCCGGAATTTCCACTGATACCAGAAATTTTAATTTCAGTTTTATGTTTAAAGATACCAAATAGATTTTTTTCCATATGATATTGACAAGGCTTTAGCAGTAGGTCGCCCGCTTTGGATAAACCTCCTGATAGAAAAACGGTTTGAGGATGATTCAGTGCCACCACATTTGCCACAGCCATTCCTAAAAGTTTACCCGTAAATTCATAAGCTTCAATGGCGATTTGATCTCCCGCATGAGCTAAATCGGCCAAGCGTTTAGCACTCATTTTAGAAAAGGCCACATTTCGCAATTCACTTGCCATAGGATATTTTGCAATTAATTTGCTAACTGTTCGTTTAATGCCAGTTGCCGACACATAAGTTTCCAAACACCCCCGATTACCGCATCCACATAAACGTCCTTGAGGACGAACAATAATATGACCCATTTCACCAGCAAAACCGGAATGCCCGTAGACAATTTCCCCATTCACAACAATACCAGAACCCAATCCAGTACCCAAAGTAACCACCATAAAATTTTTCATGCCCACAGCTCCTCCAAATAACATTTCGGCCATAGCAGCTGCATTGGCATCGTTGGTAACGAACACAGGAAGATGAAACTTTTCGATGAGTCCTTTACCCAAATCTAATTTTCCTTTCCAAAGTAAATTGGGCGCATTATGAATGCAATTATCGTAAAAGTTAGCATTAGGAGCCCCTACACCTATTCCAATAATTTCGCAAGTTCCAGATTCACTTAATTTTTGGATTCCCCTACACAAATCATACATAAATAGGTCGAATGATTCATATTTTCGAGTATAAATAGAATCTTGAGCAAAACAGTTTCCCTTCTCATCAATAAGCGCGAAAACAGTATTCGTTCCACCTATGTCTATCCCTACAGCAAGTTTTCTCATGGCCAATTAAGTTAAACGGTGAATCGGAATATACTCCTCAATTGATAAAGGAAAGTGCACTAATCTCAAAAATAACCTAAGCTGTCCACAGCTATTCTTTTAAAAGAGAACGGATTGGATTGAATATTCTTTGCAGTAAACGGGAATCATCAGTAATGATTTCAGCCTGCCCTTCGATCTGCTGAGCAAACTCAAGTTCGATACCATAATTACTGAGCAAACCTTTGGGTAAATCAACATCCAAACTATATTTCTGATCCTCGGGCACCCTGGATATGGAACGAATCGTTCCCTCCAGCATTCCATACTCAAGATAGGGATAATTGTTGAGTTTTATATTCACCCGCTGCCCAACTTTTACCTTCCCGGCTCCCTGAACATCCAATTCCAAACGAGCTACTATCTGAGTAGAATCTGCTGGCAACACAGTAAAAACTCTATCTCCCTCTATCACATTCTGATTGGGACTATAGAATCGCGTAAAGCTAACCCTACCCGCTATGGGACTGCGGAGTATATATTTTTGTTCCCAAATATCAATTTGAGCATTTAAATTGTCGAAGGATTGAATCAATAGGTTCTGCAACTCCTTGCGCTCGTTTTCTTTCAGCAATTCCAAATCGATTATTTCCTGCTTCACCTCCGAAATACTAATTTGAGTGGAAGCCAGAGAAGAGCGAGCTCCCTGAAATGAGTAGGATTGCTCTAAATAACTTTTTCTTGAATTTTGAAAATCAGATTTAGAGATGACCCCACGATTAAAAAGGGATGAATCTCGAAAAAACTGACTTTTTGAAATAGCTAACTCACTTGCTAAAATCTTTTTTTGCTGATACTGCCGATTGTAATACATGTTGTATTTGCTAATCTGATCGCGATAGGATGCAATTTTCCTGTCGTGGTATTCCAAATCGAAATGGCGTTGAAAGTCAACATAGGATTTTAAAAATAGATTGTAGTAGGATTGAATTTCGCCCAATCGAAAAGTACCCTTCATCAAATCGGCAGGTATTCCCTCATCTGCAAGCAAGTGCGTTTGGAAAGTTCGTAGTTTTTGTTTCAAAAGAAACACATCCTCATTCACAGCCGGATTATCGATAATAGCCACAATTTCTCCCTTTGTCACCTCCTGATTATCGCTCACATTCAGCTTTTGAATCTGCCCCGAGCTACGCGCCATCAATTCGGCTGGCGGATTCAGCGTTGTCAGAACCAATTTAGCATCAATAATCTCCGGATAACGGAAAAACCAGGAGCCAATCAGCAGTCCAAAAATCACCACAAAAAAAAGCGTTGTTCCACTGCGAATGATCCAATTGGGCATGCGCTGCAAAATTTCCTTCACTTCATCCGACCGTAATTCTATATTTGTATCCTTCTCCATAAAATGTAGACGCTGATTGCGCAGAAAAATAAGATTAAATATGATAATTTTTTGTGAATACTTTTCTTTTATATTGTGGTTTTGCACCGAAATTGAGAAGTAATCCCACCTGAATATTAGTGGCTTTTAAATAATTTACAAGCTGAACCTCATGCTCTGGTGCTATTCTTTCCACTGCTTTTAATTCAATAATAACTTGATCGTTAATAATCAAATCAGCAAAATAATCGCCGACTTTTTCATCTTTATAAAATACTGTTATCTTCTTTTGCTCTTCCACTTTCAAACCTAGACTATTTAATTCTAGAATCATTGCTCGCTCGTAAACTTTTTCCAAAAATCCATAGCCTAACCCATTATAAACATTAAAAAATGCTTTTAAAATCAATCCTGTTGTTTCAGAATGGAGATAATTCATTTCTTTTTAATTAATATCAGTGTAAATCATAAATATCATATCAATCTGCGTCGAATTAATTCCCAAGTTCGAGTTGATTCTTCACCAATTGGTAGTAGGCACCCTTTAGTTTAGTCAGATCCTGATGATTTCCCTCCTCCACAATATTTCCTTTATCGAGAACAATAATTTTATCGGCATTACGAACGGTGCTCAATCGATGGGCAACAACCACTACGGTTCTTCCCTTACTAAATTCGTTCAGATTATTCATGATGGCTTTCTCGTTGTTGGCATCCAGGGCATTGGTAGCTTCATCGAAGAACAAGAATTCGGGGTTTTTGTAAACGGCACGAGCAATTAAAATACGCTGCTTTTGTCCCTGACTGAGCCCATGACCATTGGCGCCAATCTTCGTGTTGTAGCGCAAAGGCAAGGCCTCTATAAATTCAACAATACAAGCCACCTGAACGGCATACAGCAACCTCTTTTTATCGATATTTTCATCGCCCACCGCAATGTTTTTCGCGATGCTTTCCGAGAAGATGAAACCATCCTGCATGACCACACCGCAATTTTGCCGCCACATGGCCGAGCTGTAATTCTCGAGCGAAACGCCGCCCAAAGCAATTCTTCCCTTCGTTGCCGGATAAAATCCCAAAATCAACTTGATGAGCGTAGTTTTTCCACTTCCCGAAGCTCCCACAATGGCCGTGGTTTTCCCTTGCGGGATATTCAAATTCACATCCTTAAGAACCATCTCGGAATGCGGTCCTTCGTACTGAAAAAACACCTTTTCAATGGCAAGACTCTTTTCATCTGGTAGTTCGGTAAGTCGGTCCTCATTTGGCATTTCTTCCTCCTTCATGTCGTGGATTTCGCCCAATCGCTCGAGCGAGATTTTCGCATCCTGCCAGGAATGAATGAACTGCACCAGATTATCAAGCGGAGAATTTAGTTGTCCCATAATGTAGGAAACCGCCAGCATCATACCCAAAGTCATACCGCCATCTAAAACCGACTTGGCCGCCAAAAAGGTGATGATGATATTTTTGGTTTCGTTGAAGAAAACCGAGCCCGAAACCTGATACTGATTCAGAGCCAAACCTTTGGTGCGCACCTGAAAAAGTTCGGCTTGTATCTGTTCCCACTCCCAACGTTTCTGCTTTTCGCAGTTGTTGAGTTTAATTTCTTGCATTCCGGTAATGAGCTGCACCAATGAATTCTGATTGTTGGAAAGTTGTGCAAATCGTTTGCCATCGAGTTCTCTTCGCTTGCGCAGAAAAAGATTGATCCAGATGATGTACAGAGCAGATCCCAACACAAAAACAAAGAAGATTTGCAAATCGTAAATGGCCAAAACAATTCCAAAAATCACCAAATTAAACATGGAAAACAGAATGCTAAGGGTAGATGATGTCAGGAAATTTTCTATTCGCGTATGATCCTGTATCCGCTGCAATAAATCCCCAATCATCTTGATATCGAAAAAGCCAATGGGCAATTTCATGAGCTTGATCAGAAAATCAGAAATAAGCGAAATATTAATTCGGGTTGAGATGTGTAGCAATATCCAGCTGCGAATGAATTCCACCGACATGCGGGAAATGAATAGCACCAGTTGAGCAATCAAAACCAAATAGATAAAACTCAGATTTTGGGTATTGATTCCCACATCAACAATGGACTGGGTAAGGAAAGGAAAAATGAGTTGCAGCAAAGAACCAAATAGCATTCCCAAGGCCAGTTGCACCAGGAATTTTCGATATGGTTTTAGGTATTGCAGCAGAAAGCCAATGCTCTGCTTATTGGATTTTTCTTCCCCGCTTTGCTGGTAAAAATCGGGCGTGGTTTCCACCAGTAAACACAAGCCTTTCAACTCCCCCTGACTCTGCGTACTGGCCCAGGATTTAATAAATTCCTCTTTGGTAAATTTCAATAATCCAGATGCCGGATCGGCCACATGAACCGTTGTTTTCTTCTTTTTTACCTCGATTTTGTGCACCACCACAAAATGATTCTGTCCCCAATGACAAATAGCTGGCAGCGTAGCGTCATCCTGCAGCTGTTTGTAGCTAATGCGCACGCCCATGGTTCGCAGGCCAATGCTTTCGGCCGCATCGGCAATTCCTAACATAGAAACGCCTTCTCTGGTAATATGCGATTTATCTCGTAAAGACTGAAGACTGAAGTTCTTTCCAAAATGAGAGGCAATCATGCGTAAACATGTTGGGCCACAATCCATGGCATCTAATTGGCGGAAATGAGGAAATTTTTTCTTCAAAACAGAATGAGAGTTAGTCGGTTTGTTTGAGTGCAGCTAAAAATAGGAAAAATTGTTGAACTGCACTAAACAGACAAACCTGCATTTACTTAAAACACTAGTAGGAACAAGAGAACAAGCTTTTTTT
>NZ_JBFHJW010000047.1:0-33312 GCF_041595635.1 Labilibaculum sp. | reverse complement strand
TTCCACCTCTTCCCATTCCGAACAGAGAAGTTAAGCCCGTTAGCGCCGATGGTACTGCAGAGATGTGGGAGAGTAGGTCGATGCCAACCTTTAAAAGAGTCTTATTCCTTGTGGAGTGAGACTCTTTTTTTTTGCCCTGAAGCCAATGGGGATCAAAGTAGAAAAGAATGGTTAACCATGATTTCATGGTATTGCCTGTAGGTAAGAGTAAGTAAATCGCATGATTTCAGTATTTTGAGGCGATGTTTTTAATGTGATTTGTTGCTTTGTAGAAAATATTGCTTAATTTTGCGGACTGGTTGTCTTATGCAATCAAATATTATAAGTTTAATATTTTAAATAAAAAATTATGTATTTATCAGCAGAGAAAAAGCAAGAGCTTTTCGAAAAGTACGGGAAGTCTAACAAAGATACTGGGGCTGCAGAATCTCAAATCGCTTTGTTTTCCTACCGTATCAGTCACTTGACTGACCACCTAAAAAGAAATAGAAAAGATTACAGTACCCAACGTGCACTGCAATTGTTAGTAGGTAAAAGAAGAAATTTTCTTGATTACTTAAAAGCAAAAGATATTGAAAGATACAGAGCTATTATTAAAGTTTTGAATATTCGTAAATAATATCATACTGAAGCAATCCCGAGCAATCGGGATTGCTTTTTATAATATATAGCGACATCTTGTTGCTTATCCAAAAAAGAGTTTGTAACAAACTACACAAAGATGAAAGTGATCGAAAAAATAATTGAATTAGGTGATGGAAGGTCCATCACAATTGAAACAGGGAAATTAGCGAAACAAGCTGATGGATCTGTAGTAGTTAAAATGGGTAAGACCATGTTGTTGGCTACAGTTGTATCTGCACAGGATGCAAAAGCGGATGTTGACTTTATGCCTTTATCGGTAGAATACAAAGAAAAATTTAGTGCTGTAGGTAGATTTCCAGGAGGTTTCATGAAACGTGAAGGTCGCCCTTCTGATTATGAAATTCTTGTTTGTCGTTTAGTGGATCGTGCCCTACGTCCATTGTTTCCTGCAGATTATCATGCAGAGACATTTGTTACCATTCACCTTATCTCTGTGGATGCAAATGATATGCCTGATGCACTTGCTGGATTAGCTGCTTCTGCTGCTCTTGCAGTTTCTGATGTGCCATTTGCAGAACCAATCTCTGAAGTTCGTGTGGCTCGTATCGATGGCAAAATGGTAATCAATCCTGGTCGTGAAGAATTAGCTACAGCCGATCTTGATATGATTATTGCAGCTACCATGGATAACATCATGATGGTTGAAGGTGAAATGTCTGAGGTTTCTGAAGCCGAAATGTTAGAAGCTATCAAATTTGGACATGAAGCTATTAAAGTTCAATGTCAGGCTCAAATTGAGTTGGCTGAACTAGTAGGTAAAACAGAAAAAAGAACATATTGTCACGAAACAAATGATGAAGAACTTCGTCAGTTAATCGTTGATAAAACATATGATAAAGTATTAGCAGTTGCAAGATTGCAAAACCCAAATAAACACGAACGTTCAGCTGCTTTTGCTGCGGTAAAAGAGGAATTTATTGCTGAATATTCTGAGGGTAAAGAAGCTTCAGAAATCAATATGTCTCTAATTGGTCGTTACTACCACGATGTAGAAAAAGATGCTGTTCGTGAAATGGTATTGGAAGATCGTGTTCGTTTGGATGGTCGTAAAACTGATGAGATACGTCCAATTTGGTCTGAAGTTGATTACTTACCAGGAGCTCATGGTTCTGCTATTTTCACCAGAGGTGAAACTCAATCTTTAACTTCAGTTACTTTAGGAACTAAGTTAGACGAGAAAATGGTGGACGACGTTTTGTACAGAGGAAAAGAGAAATTTGTTCTTCATTATAATTTCCCTGCATTCTCAACTGGTGAGGCTCGAGCTAATCGTGGTATTAGTCGTAGAGAAGTTGGTCATGGTAATTTGGCTTTTAGAGCATTAAAAGGAATGATTCCTACTGATTCTCCATACGCTATTCGTGTGGTTTCAGATATCTTAGAATCAAATGGTTCATCTTCAATGGCTACTGTATGTGCCGGAACATTGGCTTTGATGGATGCTGGTATTAAAATTAAAAGTCCGGTAACTGGTATTGCTATGGGATTGATCTCAACTAAAGGAGCTGAGAAATATGCTGTACTATCTGATATTTTAGGAGATGAAGATCACTTAGGTGATATGGACTTTAAAGTAACAGGTACAAAAGAAGGTATCACTGCTACTCAAATGGATATTAAAGTAGATGGTCTTCCTTACGAAGTGTTGGCACAAGCATTGGATCAAGCTAGAGAGGGTCGTCTTCATATTTTAGGAAAAGTAGAAGAAACCATTGCAGAACCAAGAGAAGATTTGAAACCTCATGCTCCACGTATTGTATCAATTGAAATACCAAAAGATATGATTGGTGCTGTAATCGGACCAGGTGGAAAAATCATTCAAGAAATACAAGAAGTTACAGGTGCAGTACTTGTAATCGAAGAGGTAGACAATAAAGGTGTAGTTGATATTTCTGCTGATAATAAAGAGGCAATTGATGCTGCTTTAGCACGTATTAAAGGTATTGTAGCAGTTCCTGAAGTTGGCGAAATCTATAAAGGCAAAGTGAAGTCGATTGTGGCTTTTGGCGCTTTTGTAGAAATCCTACCAGGTAAAGATGGCTTACTACATATTTCTGAAATTGAACACAGAAGATTGAATACTGTGGATGAAGTACTGAAAGAAGGTCAGATTATTGATGTTAAATTGATAGAAGTTGATGCTAAATCCGGAAAATTAAAACTTTCAAGAAAAGCATTACTTCCAAAACCTGAAAAAAACGATAAATAGTCTATCAAATATATGATTTGAAATCCCGGATTTATTCCGGGATTTTTTTTTGATATCAGTTGAATGTATAACTTAGAAACTTCTTACTATTAAAGTTAAAATATGGAAGAAAATTGGGTTGATTCTATTGCAAATGAAATAGATGAGCAAATAGAGCGCTATATATCAGTTCGGGATTATCGTTTTTACCAAATTGAAAAATTAAAAAAAATCGCTAAGCATCTCGATAAAGAAAAGCAGTGTTTGGATTGCAAATACGCAAAAAAGGAGTTGGAAAGTATTGTCTTAAGTTTAGACCGATTGATTAATAAATCTGGTGTGAATAAATCGGAGTATGAGAAAAGAGTTGAAAAATTACTGGAACATTTAAAAAGTAAACATCAGGTTTTTCAGGCTTATCATTTCACCTATACATATTCTGCTGTTTTCACCTTGTTGGGTGCTGTTATAGGATTGCTTCTATCCTATAGTTTATTTTACCGCTTTCATCCAACTATTTTTTTCCTATCAGCAGGGGTGGGAATGTTTATTGGTAATATTTTAGGAAGCCGAAAAGACAGCGACTGTTTTCGGAATGGCAAACAAATTTAATTTTAAATAGGATCCAATATTAGCTAGATATTTAAAAGAAAACCAAGTCAAAATGTATTGGTTAAAAGCGATTGTTTGGATATTTATTAAGAATGGCTTTTCCTTTTTTCAAAAAAGACTGATATTTGCGCTTCATTAGCTATTTTTATCTCTCCAAATCTGTAACGAATTATTAATGGATTATAAATTTATTGTAATAGAAGGAAATATTGGTGCGGGAAAAACCTCACTTTCTCATAAAATTGCAGAAGAATACAATGCAAAACTAATTTTAGAGCAATTTGCAAATAATCCTTTCCTGCCTAAATTTTATGAGGATCAAGAGAAGTATTCTTTTCCTCTTGAAATGTCATTCTTAGCCGATCGATACAATCAATTAAAAAAAGAATTAAGTGAGAGGGATCTTTTTAAATCTTTTACCATTGCAGATTATTATTTTATGAAATCCTTGATTTTTTCGAAGCAAACTCTTAAGGATGATGAATATAATCTATATCGGCAATTTTTTCATATTATATATAATTCATTACCTAAACCCGATTTATATGTTTATTTGCACTCCAATGTAGATAAATTACTTAAAAATATAAGAAGGAGAGGAAGAGAATACGAACGAGATATTACCGCTGATTATCTGCATAAAATACAGGATAGTTATTTTGAATTTTTTAAGCAACAGCAAGAGTTGAGCTTTTTACTTATTGATACGAATAATATTGATTTCGTAAATAATACTGAAGATTTTAAAAAACTATCTAAGGCTATATTTTCTTGTGAATGCAAAAAAGGACTTACCCGAATTATACTCTAAACTCCTGTTATACTAAATAAAAAGATAGAATCGATTCAATTTGCATAAAATTTTCTTAAATTTGTTTTGAACTAGATTATAATGTTAAAAGTTAAAATAATTAAGTAGTTGTTATGAAAAGATCAAAGGTTATTTCCCTAGCTTCTTTGCTGTTATCAGTTGCAGTTCTTACTAGCTGTGCAGGATTGAGTAAAATGAAGAAAGAAGCAAGTAATATCAAATATCAGGTGACTCCAGAAGTTTTGGAAGCTCACGCAGATATGGTTGATGTGAAAATCACTGTAAATATTCCTGCAAAGTATTTCAACAAGAATGTTGTTTTGGTTGCAACTCCGGTTCTAAAATATGAATCAGGAGAAAAAGCTTTCCCTTCTAAAACTTTACAAGGTGAAAAAGTTCAAGGAAACAATACAGTAGTTCCTTACGAAACAGGTAAAACAATCACTTACGAAGACAAAATTCCTTACGAGCAAGCGATGAGAATTTCTGATCTTGAAGTAAGAATGGTGGGTAGTAAAGGTACTAAATCGCAAGAGTTTGACCCTTACAAAATTGCTGATGGTGTGATTGCCACTGCTACTTTGGTTGAAAATGCGCCACGTAATATCGTTGGAAAAGATGCTTTCCAAAGAGTTATTGCAGAAAGCAAAGATGCAGACGTTCATTATTTAATTAACAGCTCTCAAGTACGTTGGTCAGAAATGAAAGCAGAAGATATTGCTGCTCTTAAGTCTTATCTTGATGCTGCTAAGATGGATGAAAATAAAGAATACAAAGGAATTGAAGTTGCTGCTTATGCTTCTCCAGACGGAAAAGAAGACTGGAATGAGAAATTAGCTACTAAACGTGAAGGTACTTCTACTTCTTTTATCAAAAAAGAAATGAAGAAAGCTAAAATGAATGAATATGCTGCTTCAGAATTCTTCAAATCAAAAGTAACTCCTGAAGATTGGGCTGGATTTCAAGAATTAATGAAAGCTTCGAACATTCAAGATAAAGAATTAATTCTACGTGTTCTTTCAATGTATTCAGATCCTGAAGTACGTGAAAAAGAAATTAGAAATATTTCTGCTGCTTTCGACGAAGTGAAGAAAGAAGTTCTTCCTAAATTAAGAAGATCTAAATTTACTGTAAACGTTGATTTGATTGGAAAAACTGATGCAGAATTAAAATCTTTAGCTAAAAGTAACCCTGCAGAATTAAACGTTGAAGAATTATTGTTTTCAGCTACTTTGTTTTCATCAGCTGATGAGAAATTAGCTATTTACGAAACGGCTAAAAAACAATTCGCTAACGACTGGAGAGGTTTTAACGATGCTGGTATGGTTTTATTCGGTATGGATAAAATTTCTGAAGCTAAATCAAACTTTGATAAAGCTGACCAACTTTCTGCTAACAACCCAGTTGTTAAAAATAACTTAGGTGCAGTAGAATTAATTAACGGTAATGTAAGCGAAGCTGAAGTTCTTTTTGGAGCTGCAACCGGAGCTGGTAACGAAGTAAACTTTAACTTAGGTATTGTTGCTGTGAAAAAAGCAGATTACGATACTGCTGTTAAGCAATTTGGTGAGTGTACTGCTGTTAATGCTGCTTTGGCTAACATCCTTGTTGGAAAATACAATGTTGCTTTAGACAAGTTAAATGCTAATACTAGCGATGCTGCTATGGTTTACTATTTGAAAGCTATCGTTGGTGCAAGAACAGATAATAACAATTTGATCTTCACCAACCTTGAGACTGCTGTTTCTAAAGATGCTTCTATTAAAACAGCTGCAAAAACAGATATGGAATTTGCAAAAGTTTTTGAAGATGCTAAATTTAAAGCGATTGTGGAGTAATTCATAATTCAGAGATATAATAAAGCGACTCATTGATGAGTCGCTTTTTTTATGCTTGAAAAGTGATTTTTTCTATAGAATTTTTATCTTCGTCTATTCTCTGAAGGAAGTCATTTTGAACTTAATTGATGGTAAAATGGAAATAAAATTCCCTTATAAACTTGTTAACAATTTTCAAGGCTATGTTTTTTTTTCAGAAATGCATGCGCAAACAAAAGATTGTTTTGAGGATTCGATTGTTTTAGATTTTGCTAATACGAAGGTGATCGAATCAAATTTGTTTGCAATTATGGGAAGCCTTATTGCAGGAATGGAGAGAAGAAAGAATAAAATTCGTCTCTTAAATGTGCAAGAATCCATTCAAAATCTTTTCAATACTACTAAGTTGATTCGTGGTTCAGCACGAAAATATTTATGGAAAAGTTTTGTGAAGTGTCAGCAATTTGCATCTGAATCTGAAGAAGCTTTGTCAGATTATCTTACCACAAGAATTTTTCCAGAACGTCCAGAGATTACGATCAATCCGCAAATAAAAATGGCCATTCAATTGTGTGTGGCCGAGGTGTTCCGAAATGCTTTTGCTCATAGCAATTGCAAGGAGGTTTTTATAGCACACTATTATTCGGTATACAATAAGAAGCTAATGGTAAGTGTTGTTAGTCAAGGTAGACCATTTCACCTGCTTGTGAATAAAAACCTTTCCAAAAACCTGAATGGTGTGGGAGGTATTGAATGGTCTGTGGCCGAAGGCACTACCACTCAACCTGAAACTCGAAAAGGAATGGGCTTGTACACAATTCGTCAGTTTATCAAGCAGAATCAGGGTAGAATTCAAATTGTATCGGGAAACGGTATTTGGAAACAAGTGAAACACCGAACCTTCTCGAAACTGTATGAGACAGAATTTCCAGGATCAGTGGTCACACTAGAATTTAATCTAGAGAATTAACGATCACTTTGCTGCTTTTGTAGTTTAGAGAATAGGTCCCAGAGTACAATTCCACAACTTACCGATATATTAAAGGAATGTTTGGTCCCAAATTGAGGAATCTCAATGCATCCTTCCGATTGACTTACGATCTTTTGTTGTACGCCTTTTACCTCATTGCCAAAAATTAGGGCATATTTCTTTTCCGAATCCATTTCAAACGCATCAAGAGAAGTGCTGTTTTCAGCCTGTTCAACCGAGAAAATAGAAAAGCCTTTCTGCTTTAGTTTCGTTATAGCATCTTCTGTTTGTTCAAAATATTCCCAACAAACAGAATCTTCAGCTCCTAGTGCTGTCTTATGCAACTCTCTGTGTGGTGGTGTTGCAGTAATTCCACAAAGGTAAACTGCCTCTACTAAAAGAGCATCGGATGTACGAAATACTGAACCAATGTTATTTAAACTTCTCACATTATCCAAAACGATAATGATAGGCGTTTTCTTCGATTCTTTAAACTCATCAATACTTTTTCGGTGTAGCTCGCTATTCTTTAATTTTCTCATTTTCTTAACAGAATGTTCAGGTCTTGATTTATTTTGCTACAAAAATATAAAAAAAGGAACCCTTTGGGGATTCCTTTGATTTATTTTGTTTGAATGATTACCAATTAACAGCTTTACGACGAACCGGCATGGTCATGCATCGTGCACCGCCACCACCACGTGGCAACTCAGATCCTTCCAGAGTAATTACATATTTATTGTAATCGGAAAGTTCAACTTTATGACGGATTATATCTTTAGCTCGAAGAATTTCGAACCCATTCTTATTCATTTCTTCCATGGTATAGATATTTCGTCCATAACCAATCACTTTTCCCGGTCCTACGGCAAAAAAGTTAGCTCCACTGTGCCATTGTTCTCTTTCCTGATTCCAAGGATCTCCACTACCTCCACAATAGATCGGTTTTAAATCCATACCTAATTTTTTCAAAGCCTGAAGAAGATTGTTCTCGCGAGTAATGGAAAGTACTTTGCCATCTTCAATGGTTATGTGTACTGTTTGATATTTGTTAGGATGAATGATTAAGGGTTCGTAAACCATGCATTTATCTACATCTAAAAGGGTAAATACCATGTCGAGATGTATAAACGATTCTGGATGGCTTGGAAGCTCCTGTACTAAGATATGACGCTGTTTATTCTCATTTTGAGTAAGAAGTTGCGTTAGAATAAAGTCAATACCCTGAGTAGTTGTGCGTGCTCCATTTCCAATAATTAAAATGTCATCACGAGCAATTAACACATCACCACCTTCAATTGTACAATTTGGATCCATTGATGGATTGTCAATCGGATTAATTGTTTTAGCATTAAAGCCTGGTGTGTTGTCAAAAATAGCCTGCATAATTAAGGATTCTCTATCACGAACCGAATTAGCCATTTTGCCGATTAGTACTTGATCAAGTACCGACATTGATGCATCTCTTGTAAAGAAGAAATTATGTAATGGGCGCATTGCGTAGCGTTCCTTACTCATAAATTTGGTAAGATTATCTCTCTTCAAAGGAACTCCTTCTATGAGCAAAGAGGCCAATTCATCGGCGTTTTGATCCAAAAGTAAATCTTTTATGCTGTAGGTATTGCCTTTTATCTTAATTTCAGGTTCCATACTGCAAACTTGGTCTACAATATCTTCTTTTACCGTATCGTTGTTTAAAACATTTGCGAGTAAATCTTTTACCTGATAGGTTTCTGTAATCTCTGAAAGAACACCACTCAACTGTTTGTATTCATCCTTTGCAACGGATAAATTTAAAATATCACTGTAAAGGGCTCTTTCTGCATTCTCGGGTGTCATGTTTTCAACTTCCGAGCCAGGAGTATGAAGGATTACTCCCTCTAATTCTCCGATCTCTGATCTAACATTTAATTCTACATACTTTGTCATACCTCTTAATTAAAGTATCATTTATTATTAGTTGTTGGTATCCAGAAAACATGTTTTCCGATTTGCAAAAGAAGTGAAAATTTAGGGCATTGAAAAGAATTGCGTTAAGTAAATTTCATTTTTCAGTAAAGTGATCTGAAATCCTTATGGTCATGCTAACTAGGAATATTTGAATACGCATTTAAGTTATCATGCTATGTTAATTAATCCCTTTTTGTTTGATGTTTTAAATGATTGATAATCGCACTTTCCTCTGCTATTCTTCGTTTCTATATTTTTCAACCACTGTGCTTAATTAAAATGGAATGAAATAATTGAATCTGTGTATTTTTCGGATTTTGAATAATTTCTTGTTTTTTAGAAAATTAATCTGATTTTGGTGTAATTGGTTTTTTAGCAAACTGCTTTTTGAGAATAAAGATGTACTATTTTGATTAGGCTATCGCTAGGAAATATTATCTTTAGATAGGGATTAATGCTATGAATAAGTGGTTTAAAATAGGAGTGTTAATTGTAATTGCTAGTTTGTTTGCTGATACAGGAAAAGCAAAGAGCGTGAATTGTTCTGTATGGATGCCTGTGCAGGATACTTCGGTTTTTGTGGATACCAATTTGCATGTCAATCTCGACGAGGTTCGAATTTTACGACACAAACGCAAAACTCGCAAACATTATCGCAACACCCGTCAGTATTGGCGAACAGTTCGTAATATCCGGCTTGTATATCCTTACGCACAAGCAGCAAGTGAAACCATCGAGCAACTTAGCGATGAATTGGAGCTTATAGATAGCAAAAAAGAGAGAAGAAAATTGATTCGAGCTGAGTACAAAGGTTTAATGAAAGAATACAAAAAACCACTTATGCGTCTGAAAATTTCGCAAGGTAAGTTGTTAATGAAATTGGTTGATAGGGAAACTGGAAATACAAGTTATAGGCATTTGAAAGAATTAAAAGGATCTTTTACAGCAGTGTTCTGGCAATCGGTGGCCACGATGTTTGGTTCTTCCTTAAAAGCAGAATACGATCCTTTAGGCGACGATTGGATGGTGGAAGAAATTCTCGATCGTATGAATCGAAATGAACTTCGTCCACCAAAAAAATTACCTCTTAAGAAAAACTGAATACATTGAACTTTTTATAAAAGTTAGAGCTTTAGTTATTCAACACGTTTGCTCTTCAAATAGTCTTCCATCTTCTTATCAAACATCTGATTTTTATCAATATAATCTTCAAATTTTTTCACTCCAGAATGATCAATGAATTTTTTTAAATCCTGAAAGGCAAGCTCTTTTTTTTCTTCTATATTCATTCTGTAGTACGAAAGAATCTGTTCAGCCTTACTTTCCCATTGATGTTGTAGTAGAATAATTTTATTGAAAGTAAAGGATAGAATCAGGCTCAGCAGAAGAAGTAGTAAATGGGGCAGTGCAGTGACTAGTACCAAGGGAATGATTATAAATACTGGCAAGATGGCTGAGGTAGTGAAGGTTCCAATTACCATATTGTTGTGAAACTCTGAGAAATGTGTCAATTTCTTTTTTTTCGAGGCATAAAAAAACAACCAGTTGACAATTAGATTTATAGAAATTGTATAGAGTAAAAGTGCTGCCTCTTTTGCCGAGTTTAAGGAAAAAAAGATGGCTACAAAAAGGACAATAATGGCAATCATAAATGGGTAGATGTGGTTTTCAGCTACATCTTTTGTGTTTCGATTCTTCATAAATAGAAATAAAAAGTGTTGGCTTAAAGTGTGAAGCAAAAGCCAACACAAAGTCAATTTTATAAAGCCATGATTGTTTTTACTACATTTTCGGCTCCTTCTCCAATTTGTGCGATGGTGGAATCGAGCATGTAACAGGGTGTACTCACAATTTTATTCTGTTTGTCGAACACAATTTCGCCATGCTTGGTAGCTACATGAACGGCACCCATTTTAGTGATCGCTTCTGCGGTATCATTATCCTGACCAATAGTTACTTCTACCTCTCCAAGAATTTTTGCGATTAGAGCTGGTGCTATGCAAAGTGCACCTATCGGCTTGTGGGCTGCATGCATGGCTTTTAATGCATTTTCTACATCGGCGTTAACCTTACAGTTGGGACCTTGCATGGCAAAAGTGCATAGGTTTTTGGCCACACCAAATCCACCTGGAAACAGGATGGCATCGAATTCCTTAGCTGAAAATTCTTTCAAGTCTTTTATGTTTCCTCTGGCAATTCGTGCCGATTCTACCAATACATTTCTTTTTTCATGCATTTCTTCTCCAGTAAGATGATTGATGACATGATACTGATCGGTATTGGGAGCGAAAAGTTGGTAATCTCCTCCATTTTTCGAAATAGCATAAAGAGATAGAGTGGCTTCATGAATTTCAGATCCGTCGTAAACACCTGAACCCGCAAGAATAACTGCAAATTTTTTTTTTGAATTCATCTTGATTTCGTTTATTTTATTATTTAAGTTGTTTGCTTTTAAATCGCCTTTTTCAAATTCTTTGCGGTAAGTAACCAAAGACTCAACTTTAGAAGTTGAAAAAGTAATGATTATTTCTTACACTAAAGATAGAGAATAGTGTTCAAATATGGGAGGTTTTACGAAAAGTTAAGGTGTAATTGATTGAGCAAGATATAACGAGAAGATTCGACAGACCTGCTCATTCCGCTCGAATTTATAGCATTGCAAGTTGCAAACAAAATCATTTTTATCGATGTTTTTTAATGAAGGAAGAAGGAGGTAAAACTAGAAAAGCATAGCGTTTTAGAGGTTTGTAGCTTGAAAAATGTCAAAATTATAAAATCGATAGTTAGAAAAAGGGAGGTATTTTTTTAAATATTATACTTTTCTGCTTTAGATGGTTTTAAAAATTAAGGATTAAATGTAAATTTGAACTACTTATAAATATTCAAATATGATTACGATAGAAACATTGGTGTTTAATCACTGGCAAGAAAATACATACATTTTATACGATGAAACGGGCGAAGCAGTGCTTATCGACTGTGGCGTTTTCTTTAAAGAGGAAGGTAAAAGATTGATTGATTTTTTGGAATTAAAAAAAATAAAATTGGTAAAACAATTGAATACGCATTTACACATCGATCATGTTTTGGGAAACCAATTTGCAAAAGATCAATTTAATTTACTTACCCAAGCTCATAAAGATGATGAGTTTTTATTGGCCGAAGCTCCTAATTATGGACTACGCTTAGGTCTTGAAAATGTAGTAGAACCGCCAGCATTGGGTAAGTTAATTAAAGATGGTGATGTGATCACATTTGGAAATGCAGAACTGAAAGTTCTGCATATTCCAGGGCATTCACCAGGGCATGTGGTCTTTTACAATGAAGCACAAAAATTTGTAATTGCCGGCGATGTCCTTTTTCGAGAAAGCATTGGGCGTACCGATCTTCCCTATGGAAATTACGAGCAGCTACTGGAAGGAATCAAGAATAAACTTTTGGTTTTAGATGATGATGTGGATGTATATCCAGGGCATGGGCCAGCTACAACCATAGGACACGAGCGATCTAATAATTTGTTTTTAAAAGGATTAAGCTAAGTAATTAATAAGCTAAAAAAACCCTTCCACTCGGAAGGGTTTTTTCGTAGGTAATATTTTCAATAAATCGTATTGAGTATGACAAAAATCATATTTGTATTCGTTTGTAAAACAATTTGTTAAGTAGAGTTGTTGGTGCTTGGATAAATGTTGAATAACAGGCATTAAATTCAATGTATAAGCCTCTAGTAAATTTAAATCTTTTACTAATTTTACAATCACAAGAATAGTATAAACAACACCTAATTTAAACAATAATATGGCAATTGAACAGTTTGTTTTCCGTCACATTGGACCTCGCAACGGCGATATTAAAACCATGTTGGGAACTGTTGGTGCTTCTTCCCTTGATGCATTGATTGAAGAGACAATTCCTTCAGATATTCGCTTGGAAAAAGACTTAGATCTTCCCAAAGCATTATCCGAATATGAATATTTTACAAAAATTAAGGGGATTGCTTCTAAGAATAAGTTATTTCGAACTTTTATAGGTCAAGGATATTACGATACAATTACACCTGCAGTAATTCAACGTAATGTGCTTGAAAATCCAGGCTGGTATACTCCTTATACTCCTTATCAGGCCGAAGTTTCGCAGGGTAGATTAGAAGCATTGTTGAATTTTCAAACGATGGTTTTGGATCTTACCAAAATGGAATTGGCTAATAGTTCTCTTTTGGATGAAGCTACTGCCGTGGGCGAATCGATGTATATGATGCAAGCTCTTCGTTCTCGTGCTAAGAAAAAGGCAGGTGCAAATCAATTTTTTGTTGATGAGAAAGTTTTTGCGCATACTCTGGATGTGTTAACAACCCGAGCTATTCCTTTGGGAATTGAATTGATTATTGGTGATTTCAAAACATTTGAGTTCAACGAGAATGTGTTTGGAGCCATTGTTCAGTATCCAGCTTCCGACGGAAGTATTCAGGATTATTCTGAATTTGTTGAAAGAGCCCATAAAGCAGAAGCTTTGGTTTCTGTTTCGGCAGATTTAATGAGTTTGGTACTGTTAACACCTCCGGGCGAATGGGAAGCCGATATTGTGGTAGGAACGACTCAGCGTTTTGGTATTCCAATGGGATATGGTGGACCTCATGCTGCTTACATGGCTTGTCGTGAGGCTTATAAGAGAAATATTCCTGGTCGTATTATTGGAGTAAGCAAAGATGCTCAGGGAAACAGTGCTTTACGTTTGGCCTTGCAAACTCGCGAGCAACATATCAAACGAGAGAAAGCAACTTCTAATATTTGTACAGCTCAGGCTTTGTTGGCTACAATGGCTGGTTTTTATGGCGTTTATCATGGTCAGGAAGGATTGAAGAGAATTGCAACTCATATCCATTCTGCAGCAAGTATGCTTTCTGAAGCATTAAAAGATTTGGGTTATCAACAAAAAATCGATAATTTCTTTGATACTTTACAAATTGAGATTCCAGCAGGTGTTTCTGTTGAGGATATTCGCAAAGCTGCATTAAAAGCTGAGTTCAATTTTAATTATAGCAACAAAAGTACCATTGGAATTTCTGTTGATGAAAAAATTAGCAGCACCGAGCTGAGTGCAATTGTAAGCATTTTTGCAAAGGCTCTAGGTGAAAATGAAACTTCTATTGACACTATCGAAGAAATGATTTCTTTCGATTCAAAATTTGTCAGAGAAAGCGAATTTTTAAGTCTTGATGTTTTCAAACGCTACCGTTCCGAAACGGCAATGATGCGTTACATCAAAAGTTTGGAGAAGAAGGACATTGGTTTGAATACTTCTATGATTTCATTGGGGTCGTGTACCATGAAACTGAATGCTGCGGTTGAAATGTTGCCCATTAGCTGGCCAGAAATTGGAGGAATTCATCCGTTTGTACCAATTGATCAGGCCTTGGGATATCAGGAAATTATTCAGGATCTAGAGAAGTGGCTCTCGGTTATAACTGGATTTTCAGCTTGTACTTTGCAACCCAATTCAGGGGCAGCTGGTGAGTATACCGGTTTAATGGTCATTCGCCAATATCATGTTTCTAGAGGAGATAGTCACAGAAATGTGGTTTTAATTCCTGCATCGGCACACGGAACTAATCCAGCCTCGACCACAATGGCGGGGATGAATGTGGTCATTGTAAATTGTGATGAGAACGGAAATGTAGAATTTGCTGATTTAAAGTCCAAAGCCGAAAAACATAAGGAAAATTTATGTGCATATATGATTACTTATCCTTCTACTCATGGTGTTTTCGAGACAGGTATCAGAGAAATGATGAATCTGATTCATGAGAATGGTGGACAGGTTTATATGGATGGTGCAAATATGAATGCACAGGTTGGATTAACCAATCCTGGAACTATTGGTGCCGATGTCTGTCATCTGAATCTTCATAAAACATTTGCTATTCCTCACGGTGGTGGTGGCCCTGGCGTTGGACCGATTTGTGTGGCCGAGCATTTGTCACAATTTTTACCTACACATAAAGTTGTGGCTACGGGTGGAGACAATGGAATTACTGCTGTTGCTGCTGCTCCTTACGGATCGGCAAGTGTATTGCCAATTACTTATGGCTATATTGCCATGTTGGGTGCTGAAGGACTAAAAGAGGTTACTAAAATGGCTATTTTGAATGCCAACTATTTGGCTTCATCATTTGAGAAACTAGGTTTTAAAATCCTTTACAAAGGAGCAAAAGGACGCGTTGGGCATGAGATGATTTTTGATTGTAGGGAATTCAATAAATCGGTGGGCATTACCGATACCGATATTGCTAAACGATTGATGGATTATGGATTTCATGCGCCTACATTATCATTCCCTGTTCATGGAACTTTAATGGTTGAACCTACAGAAAGTGAACCATTGGAAGAAATGGATCGTTTTGTTGAAGCATTGGCAAAAATCAATGCGGAAATGAAGGAGATTGAAGATGGTGTGGCAGATGTGAAGGACAATGTATTGAAAAATGCACCTCACACTCATTTGGTAATGACTTCTGATGACTGGAATCATAGCTATACTCGCAAAAAAGCAGCCTATCCTCTAACTTGGGTAGCAGACAATAAATTTTGGCCTTCAGTGGGCAGAGTTAACGATGCTTTTGGAGATAGAAACTTGATGTGTTCATGCGCATCTCTTAATGTTTATAAAGAGGAATGTATTGATGCAGATTAAGAAGCTGTTCAAAAAAATATAAAGAATGAATCCGGTGAGCAAATGCTCAGCGGATTTTTTTTTGAGAAATAATTCCAAACTAGTAGACGCAAAAAAGGAGACTGCCCTGGTCTCCTTTTTTGTTCTATTACTAACCCTAAAATTTAACTATGAAAATAACGAATTGAATTAATCCATTAAAATCTGTATTCTATTACGCAAAGCTCATAAAAAAGTTCTTGTTTTTTTGCTTAGCGATATCAAATATTCTTCACCTTATTTTCATAAAACTGACCTCTTTCCTTTTGTTATCTGCTTTTGCAATGGATGAAAAAAAATCAAAAAAAAGAATATTTTTTCTTAATTTATTTCAAAACTTAAGAAGCAATGGTTCAGTAGTTTAATGGAAATTAAATAGTGGTTTAAGAGTTTCGAAATTCATTTTCAATCACCATAGTCAGAATGTCTTTTAGCTCTCTTTTCATGGCAGCAACTTGTTTGGGAATAAAACTGTTCGCAGTCATTCCTGGTACAGTATTAGCTTCTAAAACGAAAACCTCATTTTTTCGAAGCATATAGTCAATACGAACAATTCCCTTGCATTTTAAGGCGTCGTAAATTTCCGATGATAAGTTTTGAAACTGAAGACTTAACTCATCAGAAATTCTTGCAGGAGTAATTTCTTCTGCCATGCTAGGATCATATTTAGCTTCGTAATCGAAAAACTCTTTTTTAGGCAAGACCTCTGTAACTGGAAAAATAAGATTTTCTTTTTGGGTTTTAACAAGTCCGCAAGTGAATTCCAGCCCATCAATAAATTCTTCAATAATTACTTCTTGTCCCTCCGCAAATGCTTTTTCTATAGCCGACTCTAGTTCTTCGCTTTTTTTTACTTTGGAGATACCAAAACTCGATCCATCGGCATTTGGTTTCACAAAGCAGGGCAGACCTAATTTTTTTTCAATTGCTTGTGCAGAATAAGTTTGCTCTCGCTTTAAAAGAATCGATTCGGCGACTTTAAACCCAAAGGATTTGAGATAGGAATTGCAGGCATGTTTATTAAAGCTAAGGGCGCTACTAAAAACATCACAGCTTGAATATGGAATGTTTAAAAGTTGAAAATAGCCTTGTAAAATACCGTTTTCACCGGGTGTACCATGAATTCCAATGTAAGCAAAATCAAATTTAATTTTTCCCTGTTTTGTTGTAAAGCTAAAATCATTACGATCGATGGGGTAATATTGATCATCGATTTTTACCTTCCAGTCTGTTCCTTTAAAAATTACCAAAAAGGGCGAGTAGATTGTTTTATCTAAACTTGAGAAAATATGATTTGCAGTTTGAAGGGATATTTCAAATTCTGAAGAATCTCCTCCTGCAATTACGGCAATTGTTCGTTTCATTTTAGTTCTTAATTTTATTCTTCTTTTTCTTCCGTAGGTCTGTTTGAAGTATAATCTCTCCACTTCTGAATTAGTGTTGCCATATCCTCAGGTATTTCAGAATCGAATGAGATGTATTCTCCTGTTAATGGGTGTTTAAAGCCTAGGGTCTTGGCGTGTAAGGCTTGTCTTGGGCATATTTTGAAACAGTTCTGTACAAATTGTTTGTATTTGGTAAAGGTGGTTCCTTTTCTTATTTCGTCTCCACCATATTCTGCATCGTTGAATAAAGGATGCCCAATGCTTTTAAAATGAGCTCTAATTTGGTGAGTTCTGCCTGTTTCCAAAATACATTCAACTAAATTCACGTAGCCAAGTCGTTCCAATACCCTGTAATGCGTAACAGCATGTTTTCCATGTTCTCCGTCGGGAAAAACATCCATGATTTTACGGTTTTTTAGGTTTCTTCCTATGTGTCCTGTTATGGTTCCTTCGTTGTCTTCAAGATTTCCCCACACTAAGGCTCGATACTTTCTGTCGCTGGTTTTATTGAAAAATTGCAATCCTAATTTTGTTTTAGCATCTTCGGTTTTTGCAATAACCAGAATTCCAGAGGTGTTTTTATCGATTCGATGCACCAATCCTGGACGAGGATCTTTTGCGTTAAATAAAGGCAGGTTTTGCAAATGAAAAGCCAATGCATTTACTAATGTGCCTGAATAATGCCCATAGGAAGGATGTACAACCATTCCTGGATTTTTATTCACAATTAAAAAAGCATCGTCCTCGTAAACAATATTTAAAGGAATATCTTCGGGAATGATTTCAATTTCTCTGGGTGGATAGCTTAATACAATGGTGATAATATCTTTGGGTTTTACCTTGTAATTCCGTTTAACGGCTATATTGTTTACCAAAACATTTCCATTGTCGGCGGCATCTTGAATTTTATTGCGCGATGAATTTAGCATTCTGTCAACCAGAAATTTATCAATTCGGAGTGGCTTTTGTCCAGGATCTGCTTCGAAGCGAAAATGTTCAAATTGCTCCTGATTTGCGTCCAGCTCTTCGTCATTATTGAAATTATCTATAGGTTCTTTTTCAGTCATTTTTTTGAATTGTTTTAGTAAAGCAAGTTGCTTAAACTTTTTTGCAAGATAGAATCAGCCTGTTGTAGCTTAATTGAATCTTGTGTTAGCCAGACATCAATTTCAGATCCTAGTAGAATTTTTTGATTGCTTGCCGACGATGGGCTTTGTTTCCAAACTTTTGCCTGAATGGAATCAAAATGATTATTTACTGATTGGTCAAATCTTATTTGACCGTAATTCAGATTGGATAGAATGATCTTTTCTCTGGCTTGGGAGCTTGTTTTTCCAATTAAATTGGGTACAAGAATACCATTGTGTTGTCCTTTTCCCAATACCAAATCAATGGTTGCACCTTTATCAACCATGCTTCCCGCAAAAATGGTATCGCCATTGTATTTTGGAAATAAAACCAAATTTAAAAATTGATTTTCGATGTATTCTAATTTCCCAATTTTGAATCCATTAGTAACCAAGAGTTCGTAGGCTTGACGAAATGAATTATCTACTAGATTGGGGAAGCGAACTTGTTCGGGTTGAAAGGCATTTATGGTAAGAAATATATTTCTTTTTCTTTTCACCATAGCTCCAGCTAAAGGTCTTTGATCTAGAACTGTTCCCGGTGCATATCTGGGATTGTAAATGGAATCGTAAATCGAGAACTTTAAGTGCTCCGATTTAATTTTTCCTTTTGCCTTTTCAATACTCATCCCATATAAGTCGGGTACTTCTAATTGTTCTCCGTGATGTGTGTAGTTTTTTAGACTAAGCAAGGTGACCCAAATTAAAACAATTGTAATTAGCAGAGCAATTATAATTTGTATTAGAAATAGTTTGCTCTTGAAGAAATTTGCTGATTTCATCTTCATTCTAGACTTTAATGATCATTAGAAACGACTATCTGTAAATTGGAAAATACCGAAGGTTATTTTCTTTTCTACAAAAATAGCAGAGATTTTTTATATTACGGTACAAAATAAGCTAAAGCAGATGAAATACTTGATTTGAACTTTGGTCATAAAAAAAGAGTTCCCTCGGAACTCCATCTTTATCAATTATAGAAAATACTTAATCTATAAAATACAAAAAAGTAAAGAATTCTATATTCTTTACTTTCTGTATGTTGTCAACTTAATGTAAATTAAGCTTTGTGTTTGTGTTCACTAGAAACAGATAGTTTTTTTCTGCCTTTAGCTCTTCTACGAGATAATACAGCTCTTCCATTTGCAGAGGCCATTCTCTCTCTGAATCCGTGCTTGTTTCTTCTTTTTCTATTTGAAGGTTGAAATGTTCTTTTCATCGCGAAAAATTTTTATCGAATAAAGTTATTATATGCGTTGATTTCGGATTGCAAAAATAGGGTTTTTTTTAATCTAACAAAAAGATCAGCGCTTTTATTTTTACTAAAGATCAAGGTGTACCACTTTTTTTGTTTCAAAAAAGGCTTCTTTAAAATAGTCTGAACACTCGTAAAGACTGATTCTGCTTCCATAAGAGGCGATTTCATCTTCAAAATCGCCACCTTTTAAATAAATGATTCCATTGGGTAAACTATTTTGATCTTTAGCTTTACTGTTTTTAAAAACCATATTTACGAATTTAGGAAAGGCGGTGACAGCTCTGCTGACAATAAAATCAAATTTTTCTTTAACCTGCTGAACCCGAATGTGTTCTCCTTTAACGTTTTTCAAGTCTAAAGCACTAGCAACTTCGTTTACTACTTTTATCTTTTTTCCTATCGAATCGATTAGATAAAAGTCGCATTCTGGAAATAGAATAGCTAAAGGAATACCTGGAAATCCACCTCCAGTACCCACATCCATAATTTTTGTGCCAGGAGTAAATTGAATGACCTTTGCAATTGCTAGGGAATGTAAAACGTGGTGTTCGTATAGTGAATCCATATCTTTTCTAGAGATCACGTTTATCTGTTCATTCCAAAAAAGGTACAAGTCTTTTAATTTGGAGAACTTTTGATTTTGTTCTTCAGTTAAATTTGGAAAATATGTTTCAATGATTTTCATGCCAATTGTAAATAATGAGTCGGCAAATATAGGCTAAATTTTGAAGTTGTTAATGAAAAAAGATTGAAGGGGAAATGCATTATTTACTTTTTTTGTCAATTTTTACTTCCGAATCTTTAAGTGTATTGAAAAGTAATTCTCTTGCTCTAAACAATTGTGCTTTTACGGTACCAATGGGTAGTTTTAATTCCTTGGCTATTTCGTCGTATGAGAATTCTTCAAAGTAACGAAGTTCAATTAATCGACGGTAGCGTTCTTTTAAACGCCCTACTTCGTTGCGCATTATTTTGGCTTTTTGTTCCCGAATAAATACTTGTTCAGGATTAAGGGTGTTCGATTCTATGGTAATGCTTCTTTCGTTTTCGGCATTATCTTTTCCATCAATAGAGATTGTGATACCTTTCTTTTTTCTTAAAAAATCAATACAATTGTTAGAGGCTATTTTAAACAGCCAAGTACTAAAAGCATATTTAGGAGAATATTGTTTAATATTTCTGAATGCTTTTCCAAAGGCTTCAAAAGTTAAATCTTCCGCATCGTTTTTGTTGTTTACCATTTTTAGTAACATGAAAAAGATCGCGTCTTTGTATCTTTTGAAGAGCTCTTCGTATGATTTTTGATTTCCATTAATGGCAGATAAAACAAGTCTGTAGTCGTATTGAGCTTTTTCTGAGAGATTAGGATTTATTTCCATTGGTTTCTTTTAGGAAAAATGAAATTTGTACACGAAAAATATATTTTTGAAAATAGTACTAAAAAATCATATATACACGAAGATAAAAATAAATTTTCTTCCTTCAAATGCCTGGTACTGATTTTAAAGAGCCGTCCGGTAAAAATAATTTTGCTTAGAAATAGAACAACGCCCCATAAATATAAGGGTGGAAAAAATAAAGCACACAGAATAGAAAGATAAAATATCAATGCACTAAATGGCTCTAAGTCGATTTTTAATCGTGTGGCAAGCGGAATATATTTTCTGCACTTATAGTAGTCGCGGTTAATTTTAACCCATTGTTGATATGCATTTTCGGAAGGTAGGTTGATTTTTGCTTCGGGGTTAATGCAGACCGAAGCCCCAGATTTGCCGGCCAACTGAAGAACCATTAGATGATCATATCCAGCTTCGAAATGAGCATGTTTTTGGAAGCCCTTATTGCTGAAAAAATCAGATTTTTTGTAGCCCAAATTCGCACCATTCCCCGAATGAGCTTTTCCCAATGAAGCAAAAATGGCACTTCTGCTATATTTTGTGAGCAGATCGAATCTCAAAAAATTATAAAATAAGCCTTTTTTATTTTCAAAATTAACATAGCCCAGATGTACTCCTTTTTCCCAGGAGTCCATAAAATTTTGCAGCCAGTTATTGCTTGAGGCTTTGCTTTGGATGTTGGTAAAAACAAGTTTCTCATTTTTAGCAGCTTTTATTCCTATGCTTAAAGCAAGTTTCTTGTTGTGCCGAAATTTTTCATCCAAAGGAATTGTGGTACTCCTAAGGTGTGGGTAATCTTTCCTATAGCGTGAAATAATGTTGTCAGTTTCATCTTCACTACCATCATTTACAACAATAACTTCATAGTTAAAGTAATTCTGATTTAAAAACCCTGAGAGATTTTCTTCCAGGTAATGAGCTTCATTTTTTGCGCAAATAATAATTGAAACTGCATCTTTTGATAGGCTGTGAGTTTTTTCTTTTTCCTTTTTAAAGAAGAGGGTATGATGGATATAATAGCTGATCTGAATGCAAAAAGAGATAAGAAGGACGGTAAGAATAGCCCATTGGCTAATGGTTGTAGGTAAGGTGAATATTGTTTCCAAGTTTAGGTTTATTTATGTTTTTCAAAAATAAGAGAATCTTACTAATTAAAAAACTTTGTTTGGTAGAATGTTTTGATGTTTAATATCCGTAATTAGAAGTGGCTTTACATGTATTAACCTGTCCCATTATGTGTTTGTTATTGTTGATTTCCTTAACATATAATACAGAATGTGGTTTCTTATTTTTTAGAATGTGCTTTTGTTTTGTCTCTTTAAAATGGGAGTATTTTGATGTTGATATATAATTTGTTGTCTTTTAGGTATTTTGTAATGGTGTGTTCCCTTTGGGTTTATAGTGAATTATCGAGATTTTTGGGGAGGAAAAGATAGGATGATTCAAGAATAAGATTAATTAGTATCTTTGCTGCCTGATTTTTTACAAATTGGTTGAAAGACTAATTTGTGAGTAAATAAAAATAGTTCATATGGATTTTAAATTACTGAATACAGATCCGAAGTCTTCTGCACGAACAGGAGAGATTACCACCGATCATGGGAAAATTGAAACACCCATTTTTATGCCGGTTGGTACACTTGGTTCTGTAAAAGGTGTGCATCAAAGAGAGTTGCGAGATGATATCAATGCTGAAATAATTTTGGGAAATACCTATCACTTGTATTTGCGTCCCGGTTTAGATGTGTTGGAAAAAGCAGGAGGCTTGCATAAATTTAATGGCTGGGAACGTCCTATATTAACTGATAGTGGAGGGTTTCAGGTTTTTTCACTGGCTGACAATAGAAAGTTAACCGAAGAAGGAGCTGTGTTTCGTTCTCATATTGATGGATCGAAGCATTTTTTCACCCCCGAAAATGTAATGGATACTCAAAGAACTATTGGAGCCGATATCATTATGGCATTTGATGAGTGTCCTCCAGGAACATCTACCTACGAGTATTCAAAAACATCCTTGGAATTAACACAGAGATGGTTGGAGCGATGCGTTAAGAGATTCGATGAAACGGAACCAAAATATGGGTATTCTCAAACATTATTTCCTATTGTTCAAGGTTGTGTTTACAAAGATTTGCGGATTAAAGCGGCCGAACATGCAGCTTCCTTAAATCGAGAGGGGTATGCCATTGGTGGCTTGGCTGTTGGTGAGCCTGTAGAGGATATGTATGCAATGATTGAGGTTGTAAATCAGGTTTTGCCCGAGGAGAAACCCCGTTATTTAATGGGTGTTGGAACTCCTGTAAATATATTAGAGGCAATTGCAAGAGGTGTAGATATGTTCGATTGTGTAATGCCAACAAGAAATGGTAGAAATGGAATGATTTTTACCAGTGAGGGGATTATTAATATCAAGAATAAAAAATGGCATGATGATTTTTCACCAATCGACCCCAACGGAACTTCTTTTGTGGATCAGAATTATTCAAAAGCCTATGTTCGTCATTTGATCCATTCAGGAGAATTATTGGGCTCTCAGATTTGCAGTATTCACAACTTGGCTTTTTATTTGTGGGTGGTGCGCGAGGCTCGTGAGCAAATTAACGCCGGAACTTTTGCTTGCTGGAAAGAAATTATGGTTAAAAAATTGGCCAATCGCTTGTAGGGGTAAGAAAATAGTGTGCCTTCAGTTTGATTGCTAATTGAGGAATAAATAATACTTTTATCTTGATTTTTGTGGTGCTACAATTTTCAGGAAAAAAAGAATTTAAAATTCAGGTTTTGAAAAAATTAGATTTATACATTATCCGGAAGTTTTTGGGAACTTTCTTTTTTGCTATTGTTCTAATAATAAGTATTTCTGTTATTTTCGATTTTTCGGAACATATAGATGAATACATAGATAAAGAAGCTCCCTTGCGAGCAATTATCTTTGATTATTATCTGAATTTCATTCCTTACTTTGCCAATCTGTTTAGCGCACTGTTTACTTTTATTGCGGTTATTTTCTTTACTTCCAAAATGGCTTATGATACCGAAATAATTGCCATTTTAAGCAGTGGTGTCAGCTTTCGCCGAATGATGTATCCCTACTTTATTTCTGCCTTAATTATTGGAATGTTCTCATTCTTATTGAGTAATTATATTATTCCGCCTGCAAATCAGAAGCGCATTGATTTTACAATGACTTATATTAAGAAGCAGTTCAGAAATAAAGAACGTAATATTCATCGGCAAATTGAGCCAGGTGTTTTTATTTACATGATAAATTACGAAACATCAAGCAATACAGGTTATAAGTTCTCGTTGGAGAAATTTAATGGGAAAGAATTGGTATCTAAATTAACATCACGATCTATTCGTTGGAATAAAGAGGATAAGAAATGGACAATAAACGACTACTTTATTCGGAATATTGACGGAGATAAAGAAAGTTTTGAGCAAGGGAGAACCATGGATACTACCTTCAATTTTGGTCCGGAGGAGTTTGGATCAAAACAATATATTGTTGAGGCAATGAATTTACCACAATTGAATGAATACATAGAGCAGCAATCAATGCGAGGTGATAGTAATATTCAAGCCTATAAAATTGAGAAATACAAACGAATGGCAAATCCATTTTCTACCTTTATACTTACTCTTATAGGGGTGTCGTTGGCATCTCGGAAAATTAGGGGAGGCATGGGCTTGCATATTGGAATTGGCTTGTTACTTAGTTTTTCATTTATCCTATTCATGCAGATATCCATAGTTTTTGCAACTAATGGAAGTATGAATCCTCTTCTTGCTGTTTGGTTGCCGAATATTGTTTTTTTATTTATTGCTTTATATCTGTACCGTATTGCACCGAAATAGAAAAATCCGAATAGTTTTTTTTCTTAATTAGTTTGATAATCAGACGAAAGAGCTTATTTTATATAAGGCTAAATGTGGGTAGATAGGATGGAGAATTTTTTTCTACTTTAAAATTTAGTAATGTTGTATCTTGGAATTTCATGAGCTGATGAAATTCATTATATATATGCAAGTATATATTTTTTAACTAAATGTACAAATTATGTCATTGAAACGAAACATTCTTGATCTCAGAAAGAGAAAAGAAAAAGTGCTTCAAGGTGGGGGCGAGAAAGCCATCCAGAAGCAAGTTGCGATGGGGAAATTGACTGCCAGAGAAAGAGTAACATCAATTTTAGATGAAGATTCTTTTCATGAATACGATATGTTTGTTGAGCATGAGGCTCGCGACTTTGGTATGGAAAAGAAAGAACTTCATGGCGATGGTGTTATTATTGGTACCGGAACAATTTATGGTGAGCCAGTGTGTATTTTCGCACAGGATTTTACCGTAGCTGGAGGTTCTTTGGGTCTAATGCATGCACGTAAAATTACCAAAATTATGGATCATGCTCTTAAGATGCGTGTCCCATTGATTGGTATTAACGATTCGGGAGGAGCTCGTATTCAGGAAGGTGTTAATTCGCTTGCTGGTTATGGAGAAATCTTTTTCCGAAATACGCTTGCATCAGGTGTAATTCCTCAATTGTCAGTTATTCTTGGTCCTTGTGCTGGTGGAGCTGTTTATTCTCCTGCGCTTACCGATTTTGTGTTTGTGGTAGAAAACATTTCTAAAATGTTCATTACCGGCCCTGAGGTAATAAAAACTGTTTTGGGTGAAGAAATTAGTATGGAGGAACTTGGTGGAGCTAAAGTACATAGCGAAATTACAGGTAATGCTCATTTCTACGCCCTTAGCGAGTACGAATGCTTCGAACAAATTAAGAAGCTACTAACCTTTATACCATGGCACAACGCTAAAAAGGCGAAAGCATTTCCACCTAAACCACCAAAACCAGAATATAAAATTGAAGAAATTGTTCCTGCTGATCCTACGCAACCTTACGATATCCGTAACGTGATTAAAGCGGTTAGTGATGATTCCGATTTCTTTGAGATTATGGAGAATTTTGCTAAAAACATTGTAATTGGTTTTGGTAGAATGAATGGTGAAACTGTTGGTTTTGTAGCCAATCAACCTCTTGTTTTAGCTGGGGTGTTGGATTGTGATTCATCTGATAAAGCAGCTCGTTTTATCCGCTATTGTGATTCTTTTAACATTCCAATTGTAACTCTTGAGGATATGCCAGGATACTTGCCAGGTGTTGAACAGGAACACATGGGTGTAATTCGTCATGGAGCTAAAATTCTTTATGCTTACAGCGAAGCTACTGTACCAAAAATTACAGTAATTGTTCGTAAAGCATACGGTGGAGGTTATATCGCAATGAACTCTCGTCATATGAAGGCAGATTTCATGTTCGCATGGCCAAATGCCGAGATTGCTGTTATGGGACCCGATGGTGCAGCTAACATTATCTTTAGAAAAGAGATTATGGCAGCGGAAGATCCTGAAGCAATGAGAAAAGAAAAGGTAGCAGAATATCGCGAGAAGTTTGCAAATCCTTATGTTGCGGCAGCCAAAGGTTATATCGATACCGTTATCGAGCCAGAGGAAACTCGTAATATGCTCTTGCATGCAATCGAAGTTTCTAATCACAAAGTGGACGGAAGACCAGCCAAGAAACACGGAATTCCTCCATTTTAAAAAGTATTCGATATGGGAGATTTAAAAAAGTTTAACGTTGACGGTACTATTTACACAACAGAATTAACTGCAAAGTTTGAAAATAGAAAAGCTTGGGTTAAGCCTAATCCAAAGCATATCAATTCATTCATTCCGGGTACTGTTGTTGAAATATTCGTTAAGGAAGGACAGAAAATGAAGGAAGGCGAAACAATCATGATTCTTGAAGCTATGAAGATGAAGAATCAGATTAAAATGCCTTTTGATGGTAAAATTGTTAAGATACACGTAACAGAAGGAACAAAAATTCCCAATCATTTATTAATGGTGGAAATTGAGTAATTCCTCTGAACAGAGATAAATTAAAAGAGCCTGATTGTTACAATCAGGCTCTTTTTTGTATCTGTTTAATCTAATTTGCTCATCCAACAAAAATGTTTCTTCCATTCCTCAGGTTTATTTGGTTTTTCTTTAAAAAGGCCAAATAGGGAGGATCCACTTCCCGACATAGATGCATAAACGGCACCCATTTCGTAAAGCTTATATTTTATTTCTGCCAATTCAGGGTGGTTGGGGAAAATGCTATTTTCAAAATCATTAAAAATGAGGTTCTTCCAGTTCTTAATAGGTTCTTTACTCACTATTTTTAGAGATTGTTTGGGAATAGCTGGTGTTGTGTTGGCATAGGCCTCTGGAGTGCCAATGTGAATATCTGGTTTAACCAGTAGAATAAAATAGCCAGATAGATCAATTTTGCATTCTGTAAATACATCTCCTTTCCCTTCCGCAAAAACGGCTTGGTTTTTGATGAAAAATGGACAGTCACTGCCCAATTGTCCCGCCAAATTCTCCATTTCCTCATGCGGGATATTCAGTTGATACAGCTCGTTTAGCATTTTAATCATAAAAGCAGCATCGGCAGATCCTCCTCCTAAACCAGCGCCAAATGGAATGTTCTTGTGCAAATGAATTTTTGTGGGAGGAATTGAATATCGAGAGCGCAGCAACTCAAAAGCTTTGCACACAATATTATCCTTATCGTTGATATGGATGGGAATTCCCGAGGAAGTGAATTCATAAGTTTTTTTCGATTTTGATTCTACAATTTCTAAACCATCCAATAGAGGGATGGGATAAAATAGGGTCTCAATATTGTGGAAACCATCAGCTCGTTTTTCAACAATATTTAAGCCGATATTTATTTTAGCATTTGGAAAGCAAAGCACAAGTAATAAGTTTTATGATTGGAGAGTAAAAATACTCGATTTATAAGAGCAAAAAAAATCAATGAGTCGTATTTTTATTTTCTATCTTTGTTTTTGCATTCTGTGATTTTTTCAAGGCAAAATTTAGACCTGAAATAGAGCAGTGAATGCAGGTTTATAGAAGAAAAAGTGAATTTTTAGAAGTTACTATTTATGGCTGGGCTAAATAAATACAACAATCAATCGAAGAATAAGGTAGATCTTGATTATGGAAAAGTTCCTCCTCAGGCTTTAGAGCTTGAAGAAGCTGTTTTGGGAGCACTTATGCTCGAAAAAGATGCTATAATTTCGGTTGGGGATATTTTAAAGGCAGAAACCTTTTACAAGGATGCTCATCAGAAAATATATAAGGCCATCATGACGCTTTCAACAAACGAGGAACCTATTGATATTTTAACGGTTACCGAGGAGTTGAAACGAGAGGGTACCCTGGAAGATGTTGGTGGTCCTTTTTACATTACCCAGTTGACCAATAGGGTAGCTTCGGCGGCGCACATTGAGTTTCATGCCAGAATTATTGCACAAAAATACATTCAAAGAGAACTAATTCGTGTTTCCTCTGAAATTCAAACGCAGGCTTTCGATGAAAGTGTTGATGTGGCAGACCTTTTAGATAGGGCACAGCAGGATGTTTTTGAAATTGCCGAAGGAAATATCAAGAAAGAATCGGCTCATATTCGTCCCCTGGCCGATGAGGTGATCAACCAGATTGTGGAGGCAGGAAAACGCCCCGACGGCTTGAGTGGTGTGCCTTCCGGATTTACGGCTTTAGATCGGATTACCTCGGGATGGCAAAAGTCCGATTTGGTGATTATTGCAGCTCGTCCTTCTATGGGAAAAACAGCTTTTGTTCTGTCTATGGCTAGAAATATGGCTGTGGAACACAAGGCACCAATTGCTATTTTCTCTCTCGAGATGGGAGGTGATCAGCTGGTGAAACGTTTAATTTCCAGTGAAACCGAGTTGGGATCCGAGAAGTTGAGAAGTGGACGATTAGAGGATTTTGAATGGGAACAATTGCATGTTAAAATTAAAGATTTAGTAGAAGCTCCTATTTATGTGGATGATACCCCAGGTTTGTCGATTTACGAGTTGCGATCGAAATGTAGACGACTAAAAGCAAAGCACGATATTAGCTGTATTGTGATTGATTACTTGCAGCTGATGACCGCAGGTTCCGATATGAGGGGAAATCGTGAGCAGGAGGTTTCTCTGATATCGCGACAGCTAAAAATCATTGCCAAAGAATTAAATATACCGGTAATCGCTCTTTCTCAGCTGAATCGTGGAGTGGAGCAACGTACCGGAGATGCGAAAAAACCAATGCTTTCCGATTTGCGTGAGTCTGGTGCCATCGAGCAGGATGCGGATATGGTGCTCTTTATTCACCGTCCTGAAAGATACGGTATTACCGAGGATGCCGAAGGAAATTCTTTAATCGGTATTGCCGATATTATTATTGCAAAACATCGTAATGGTGCTGTGGGCGATATTCAACTCCGATTCCGGAATCAATTGGCTCGTTTTACCGATCTTGAAGGGGAATCGCTCAATCCTTTTGCCACTCCTGGATTGGAGGATACGAAAACTTTTAGTTCGAGTATGAATCAGGAGCAACCTGGTGGTTTCGATGATTTTAATGCTGGTTTGGGTGGTGCTACCGATTTTGATGAGGCTCCTCCATTTTAATGGCTTCTTACAATTTTGAGCCCTACAAAAAATCCAATTTTATTTTCACGATTATGAATCAATTCTTTTTCAAAAGATATTTTCGGAGAATCGCTATTTGTTTATTTCTACTTTTCTCGTTCTATGTTTCGCATTCGGCAAGTTTGCTAATTCAGATGGACGACAGTCAGAAAAATCATTTAAAGGCTTATGGAATTGCATTTTGGACTTTGGAAAAGGATTATGAAATTCAGTGGCTTTTAAATTATCGGGGAGGTTCCTTTCTGCTTCCTTTTCAAAAAGAGATTCAGCAGGAATGCCAAATTCGTGGTGTGAGCTTTTCGGTGCTTTCTGATGCTTCTTGTCAGCAGATTTTATCGAAAATTGCAAGCGAAGAAGAGAATATGGATGCTGTTAAGCTCGAAAAGGTTCCTTTAATTGCCGTATATTCACCCAAAGGGAAAAAACCCTGGGACGATGCAGTGACTATGGCGCTTACCTATGCCGAAATTCCCTATGATGTTATTTACGACGATGAGGTAATGACAGGTAAGTTATCGAAATACGATTGGCTGCATTTGCATCATGAAGATTTTACTGGTCAGTTTGGGAAGTTTTATGCTTCTTATCGCCATATGAAATGGTACAAAGATGGGGTACAAACAAATCTAGAGGTGGCGAATCGATATGGTTTTTCGAAGGTTTCCGATTTGAAAAAAGCCATTGTTGGCAAAATAAGAAATTTTATTGATGCAGGAGGCTTTCTATTTGCCATGTGTTCGGCAACCGATACTTTCGATATTGCTTTATCTGCTGGTAATCATGATATTTGTGCAAGTGTGTTCGATGGCGATCCTATGGAGTCTGATGTTCAATCTCACTTGCATTATGACAATACCTTAGCATTCCAAAATTTTACCATCGAAACAAATCCTAACGTATATGAGTTTTCTGATATTGATGTGACTTTGAGTAGGAAATTGAAGCCAGAAGAGGATTACTTTACCTTGTTTGAGTTCTCGGCAAAATGGGATCCCGTTCCTTGTATGTTGTGCCAAAATCATAAGAATATGATTAAAGGATTTATGGGTCAGACAACAGCATTTAAGCACGATTTGATTAAACCTGGCGTTTTAATTATGGGTGAGAATAAGTCTGCAGGAGAAGCTCGTTACATTCACGGAAACATTGGAAAAGGTACCTGGACCTTTTACGGAGGTCATGATCCTGAAGATTATCAACATCTGGTAGGTGATTCGCCTACGGATTTGAATTTGCACAAAAATTCGGCTGGTTATCGTCTTATTCTCAATAACGTTCTGTTTCCTGCTGCCAAAAAGAAAAAACGAAAAACATAAATTGAGTTATAAGTTAGAAAAGTAAAAAAAAGTTCGTCAGGTCTACTTTTAAAAGGCTTTTTATCCTTTGTTTACCCTTCATCTGAATTCTTTTTGTCCCTTCATGCAGTTCGCAGTTTAGCTTGGTGGTATAGTTGTTGGCTGTGATTTATATGGTTGTTTTTATCCGCTAACAAATTCTAACGATTGCGAAAAAAGAAAAGGCCGCGTCCCCTAAACGCAGCCTTTGTATGACATCAGTAGTGTACCTAGTTGTACTCAATATATTATTAACCATTTATAATCTATAAACCTTGGTAACTTCGCTAACCCATTAGAATTATTATGAAAGTCACGGTACAGATCTGATGCCAACAACAAAAACCTGTTTGCATGTCAAGTTTTGTTGTTTGCTTCTGCAAATATATGTGTTATTTCCTTATGATTACATGTAGTGGGTAAATTATTTGTGATAAATTGTTATATAACATGTAAAATTACATTACGGATCGTAAGGGGCTATTTTAATGGTTTGCTTACAGAATTTCCTTAATTTCCGATAGGTTGTTGATTTCAAAAGTGGGATTATCCTGGTGCTTTGCTTTTACGGGATTGAAATAAATTTGATCCATTTCAACTCTTTTTGCTCCTGCTATATCTGTGGATAGGTCATCTCCTATCATAAGACTATTTTCAGCATTTGCCCCACTTATTTTAAAAGCATAATCAAAAATTTGTGGGTTTGGTTTGCTGGCTCCAGCATCTTCCGATGTAATGATATGAGTAAAATAGTGATCTATTTTCGAATTTTTTAATTTGCGAAATTGCACCTCGTTAAAGCCATTGGTGATGATGTGCAGTTGGTAGCCTTTTTCTTGCAGATAGCTCAGGGTTTCGTGGGTGTTGGGAAAAAGACAGGTTTGCAGGGGACTGATATCGATAAAGTCCTGCCCAATTTCTTTGGCCATAGGCAGGTCATCATTTCCGGCCTCTTTCAGGGTCAGGTAAAATCTGCGGTGCATTAGCTCTTTTTTTGTGAGCCTTTTTTGGTAGTAAGCATTCCACAATTTACCATTGTGATATTCGTATCGAGATTTAAAAAATAGAAAACTCCCAAAAGTCGATTGTAACTGATAATCCCGAAATAGCTGCTGTAAACTTTTTTCAGAATTTTTATTGAAATCCCAAAGGGTACGATCGAGGTCGAAGAAAATGTGTTGGTACGGTTTTTTATGCATTGCTTAGTACGATTAATTGTCTTACAAATAAACAAATTATCTTTTTACTCGTAGGTAGCGGTATTGCAATTGTTTATATAAATTAGTATCCTGATAATTATCGAGAACCTAATATACACTATTATGAAATTCTTTTATTTGTGTTTTTTGATGCTTGTTATGACATTGGACCTATCAGCTCAGGCATACACTTCTAATGACAATTACACTGGCGATTGGTCTAGTGATAGCTCCTGGCAAGGAGGGAGTTCACCAGGAGTAACTTACAATGCAGATTCGGAGGTATTGGTTTTAGGAGAGATTAGTAGTGCTGTGGATCTTTTTTTTAGTAAGGGTTTGTTAACGGTAAGGGATACTTTGGTTATTTATGGTGATCTTGGTTTTGGAAATAATGGCGATTTATATGTAGAATCTACTGGTGTGTTGATTGTATTGGGAGATTTAAATGTTGGTAATAAAGTTGATATTGCAGCAGGAGGAACAATAATCGTAACAGGCTTGGTTAATTTCACAGGTTCTGCCAATCAAGGAAGTTTTGTCAGTACTGAAACACCATCACAAGTTTACATTGGGGGGTATACAGGAAAAGCACCTGTTTCTGACGATGGTGGGACTGCTGTATTTAACTGTGACCTTCCAGAAGATGAAGAACACGATTATTCTGAATGTAATTATGGGTTGATTGATGATATTGAGGGAGAAGATATTGAAGATTATTATAAGGACATTATTTGCGGCGATAGTGTTAGTCCGAAAGGGATTTTTCTAGAATAATAGCCTCGTTCATAAAAATATCAGTATACTGATCGCCCAGGGTAATTTATTTTGGGCTTTTTTATTGCAAAAATTGAACAGGATAAAGTTTTTTTGGGGGGTAGTAAGCATGCAACAATTTTCTCTTGTACTATTTATAAGGTGAATTAAGAGATCGAAAATGTCTAAATATGGGATTGCAAAGGGTCATTTAAAAAGTACGATTGTAAGTTTTTATTGAGCCCTTAAATGGTTGATTTTGGTCGAAAATTGGGTTTGTTTTTTCCTTAAATTAAAGAATGTGAATTGTTTTTTTCTTGAAGGTAAATTAATCAGTTGAATAATGAAGGTGGAAAGCTATTAGTTGACATTTAGTTTTACAATATGATATTTTTTAATTATTCTTTATTCCTGTTTTATTTCAAGGATAGGCGATTTTTAAAATTAGTTATGGCTCTAATAAGTTTTTCTTCAACTGTCTTCGTTATGTGCGTATATGTACAAGATATAGTGTTTTAATCTGTTGGTATTGTGTCTTTTATGTTGGTATTGTGTTTCTATTTTTATCTCGTTAATTGTTAGAGTCTTATCGTTTTTTTTTT
>NZ_JBFHJW010000046.1:0-33496 GCF_041595635.1 Labilibaculum sp. | reverse complement strand
AAGGCTCCTAATAATCCTGCAAGAACAGGATCCATTCCTAAGGACATTACCAAAACGACCATAAAAACACCCAAAGCTGCTGGAAACAATTGATTTGCCAAGTGTCCAGACCCAAAGGCCAATTTCTGCCCAAAGGGAACTACATCTTCGAGTGCTGTTTTATAATGTGTCATATATTTAGAGATTATGAGGTTCTAGAATAAAAAATTTATTGCATTACTTTTTTGGGTTTACGATCAACCATGAACAAACCCCAATGTTTTTCAGCTCCCAATGGATTTGCAGTCTCTCCCTTCCAGTCCTCATCAAAAGCCTCAAAAAAGAAGGTTGTGATATTCATATCTGCAGACCATTTCATCATATCATTATAATACTGAGCTTGCTTTTCTTCGCTGGCACGATCGCCAAACTCCGATGCTACTGTGGCCCAACCTGCTTCGCTAATAACAATTTTACTATCGGGTAAAGCATTTCTTACTTTCTGAACATTCTCTATGGTGTAAGACATTGCCTCATTGATGTCTTTTCCTTCCCAAACCGGGTAAACATGAATGGAAACAAAATCGACTGCCTTTGCTAATTCTTCACCATGAGCAGCCCACCATTCGTAATTATCGGCAACTGTAACAGGTTGTTCAATTGAAGATTGAACTTTCTTTACGTAGGAAATAATCGAATCGGTATCAACCTTATGATCGTTCCATTCTACCAAAGCTTCGTTGCCAACATTTACAGCAACAACAATGCTGGCATATTCTTTTGCCAGTTGAATTCCTTTTTCAATTTCCTTTTGGTTTGCAATTTTATTTTGATCCAAAATATCCTGAGCGATTGGCTCGGTAAGCCAGGAACAGGTTTCGTGTGCACTCAATTCAGCTTTCAGCCAAATTCCTAACATCACTTTCATATCAATATTGTTCTCCTGAATAATTCGAAGAACAGACTCTGAATTTTCACCCGAATCGTACAAACGAATCAGATTAAACAAAGAATCCTTCGACATGATTTGAAGATCTTCCAGGATCTCCTCATCGCTTGGATTTACGGCTCCTTGTCCCCTGTCGGGATGCTGACCAGATCGAAAACCAGAATAGCTGATTGCTCTTGCTGTTCCATCCAGAAGATCTTCTGGTTTTTGTTTAATTTCCATATTTGAAGATTCTGTTGTTTCTTTTTGCGATTTTTTACTTTCTGTATTGCAAGAAAATAAAAAGATAGACACCAGCATGGTAATCATCACAGTCTTATATTTATTCATCATTACCAGATTTTTAATTGATTTAAAATTGTATCTATTAGCTTTTAGGATCTCTCGGAATAGATCGTTTTCATCAGTTTTTTCGGTTTTCGGTCTACCGTAAACAATCCCCAATGTTTCTCAGGTTCTAATGGTTCTTGTGAACCTTTCCATGGTTCATCAAAAGCCTCAAAAACAAAAGTGAGTATCTCTTCCTCGTCCGTCCAATTCATCAGATCGTTATAGTAAATTTCTTGAAAAACTTCACTAACATTTTCTGGAGGAATTCCTCTACCATTAGAGTTGGTAGCCCATCCTGCTTCGGTAATCACAACTGGTTTATGAGGATATTTATCCGCAATCCCATAATAATTTTGTTTGGTATATTCCAGTGCTTCATGAATATTCTTGTACTCCCAAACCGGGTAGGTATGAATGGAAATAAAATCGACAGCTTCCACCAATTCATCCAGTTGGTTCAACCAAGGCACATAATTTTCACAAAATGTAACCGATTGTTTGGCACCCTCTTTAATCATCTTCACATAGTCCACGACTCTGTCTAAGGGTACAAAATGATCGGTCCAATGAACCAAAGCCTCGTTCCCTGCCGAAAGAGAAAAGATGATATCCGGATTCTCGTTGGCCAGCCGAATCAGTTTTTGAATCTGACGGAGATTTCTCTCCTTATTTGCCTTCAATTGCTCCTCGGAATACGAACTACCCCAGGGACAACCGAAATTATTCATTTCTGCACCGATGTAGGCTCCCAACATTAATTTAAAATCCAATTTTTCGTTTCGGATTACCTCTAAAACCAAATCAGTTTGCTTGTCGCAATCGTACAAACGAAGGTATTTCCAGTTTTCGTGAAGAATCAGCAAATCCTCTTTTACCTGTTCGTAAGTTGGAAATATGCCGGTATCCGGACTCTGCCCCTCTCTAAAACCAGAGTAGCAAATGGCTCTCCCTGCTTCTATATTCAATATTTTATTTCTACCCATCCTTGCACATTATTTTGATGTTTGCGGCTCCAATGCAGGCTTGGTAAACTTTAATTTTTCATCCTTATCCCAAATTCCCCAGTAAGCTCCCACATCTCCTTCGTCGGAAGTTTTCCAGCCTTCATCGAATGATGAGAAATAAAATATCTCGATATCCTCCTCCTTGGCCCAAGCCTGCGTATTGATGAAGTACTTCATGGCATTCTCCTGAGAAGGCTCAGCACCATAGAAACTTTCCCCTACATTGGGCCATCCTGTTTCGGTGATAATCACTTTTTTTCCCTTTCCGGCACGATAGGCTCTGTTGTACATGTCCTTCATGTACAAATAGGAATGTTCCAAACTACAACCTTCCCAAAAAGGGTAGCAGTTGGCTAAAATCACATCGCAAGCCTCCGTAATTTTCGGACGATTCCCAAACTCGTAATAAGCATCAACATATCCAACAGGAATTCCCGGAAGCGCCTCTTTCACCTTGTAGATATAGGCCAGCAAATCCTCCTCGCTTAAATCCTCACGATACAGCACCTCATTTCCTACTGCCACAATATCGGCATGACCAGCTTTAGCCACTTCAATTACAGCTTCTATCTCTTCGTCGTTAATACTCTTGTATTTCCCCAACCAGGCACCAACCAATGTTTTCATGCCATACTCTTTCGCTATTTTGGGAATTAATTCATTTCCTTCGGTACAGGAAAATGATCTTACCCATTGGGTATGAGGTTTGATGATTTCAATTCTTCTTCGAATCTGCTCTTCTGTAATCTGAACACCAGGCTCCTGACCATCCAAATAAGGACTGAAACACAATCCATGCATTCCACTGTCAAGAATTTTAGAATATAAGGCCAACAAATCGTCCTCCGACTTATTGGAAAAATCGATCCCGGCAAGGGACATTAGGTATTCGCTTCTAACAGACATTATATTTGCTTATTTAGGGTTTGAGTTAGGGTGTAAGCTGTACAAACACAGATTGAGGAGTGCTTGTACAGCTTAGGTTTATTTAATTTATATGCTAATTAAAACTTCTATTCTTTCTACTTCGCCGCTTCGATTGAAAATGGCAGCACTGCTTTTTTGATCAATTAAATGACCTGAGACTACTTTTGTTTCCCCATGTTTCATAACAAGATTAAGCTCATTTTTGTCTCCAGACTTATAAATTACAGGAACTTTACAGAAAGTAAATCCAACTTGACCATTTCCTAAATTAATTTGCTTTTTAACACCATTAATATCGTAGTAAACGAATGACTCATTATGAACTAATACATCCTGATGATTCATTAGGTTGGTATTGAAAAAGATTTCACCATTGGAAACCTGTACACCTAACTCTCTCATTCGCGTAATAAAATCTTCTTTCACCTGACCAGTCATTCCTGGTTGTTTGGCACCGGCTCCTCCTGGAGTATGGGAATAAGCATCGGTAGGAAAAGCACCATATAATTTAGGCGATTTGTACAATCCGATTCCTGCTTTTATTTCGTAGTAATGGTCTTTTAACTTGCCCAACAGCACGGCATCGGCTCCTTCGCTGATAGCCTGAAAATAAGATTCCTGTACCCCTAATAATAGTTTAGAAACCATGTGCCAGTAGATACTTCCCAATCCTTCGTATCCGTAGAAGGTACCCGACCGACCTGTAAAAGACTGGTGATCGAACATCTCTTCGTAGATAGCCAGAACCTTTTCTTTTTCAGCTTTCAGCAAATCGGAATAATCACTTGAATTTAAATTCTCAAGAGCATTTTCCAGAACATCTGCATTTCTAAAAGCACCATTAAAATGATAGCCTCCTTCCTGGTCAGCACTCAAAATAGAAGCATCCTTATTAGCCAATAAGTGACTCAATAATTTTGATTCTTTCACCTGAGAAGCAGGAATATTATTCTTGTCTTTGAACAAAGGCAACTGTCGGTTTGGATACAATAAATAACTATACTGATCCTCACGGAACAAAGCACTCGCTTTTAAAGAATCCAAAACACTCAAACTCTCTTTTGAATCTAAGTAACCGGAACTTAACACCGCTACCTGACCTTCGAGCATTTCGTACAGGTAACGAACCGAAACGCTTTTGTCGGCAAATGAAATTAGATTGTAAGCATGATATAATCCATCCTGGCGTTTGTTTGCCACAATGGATTGATCCATATAAGCCAATGCCAATTTTGTGAACTGAACCAGCTCACTTACTTTCACTGGTTTTTTCGATCCTGAAAAGGAATTCTTGTAAATACTATTGCGATAATCGCTTCCGGCCTGACCTAAAACATCTGCAAAATGGCGTCTGTTTTCATCGGAGAATCCACTTGCCAGTAAGCTCTCGTTTTCGGTGAAAACCTGGAATATTTTCTCCATCATAATTTTCACTTCCTCAGAAACCTGCATTTCCGTAGCGGATATACTTTCAAATTTATCAGCCCAAAAAGCAAGGAATCGTCGCAAGTAGTAAAGCGTCACCATAGACACTCCATTTCCTACCAAAGCGTTATTGGCATCGTTCCATTCCGGACGCTGAGTGTTCAACCAGATTCCTGCTTCAGGAATAAAATTGCTCAGCTTACTTAGCATGGTCACCAAAATTTTCTCGCAAAGGTTCACCTGATACAATTGATTGTCTTTGCCTTGAATCATTCTTGCATCGGCACCCATCTTGTCCACCAAAGCTTTAATCTCATCGTTCAAAGCAAAATCGAAAGTGATGGTATCTTTCGGATTTTTTACAATATCCTCGTAAGATTTAATTCGGTAAGGAACATTCGCGTAAACAAAAGATTCTTTTGTGAGCATTTCGTCTAATTTTCCAGGATGAAATTCGTTCGATAGCTCAAGTAACTTCTGAAGGTATATGATCTGATGATCGCCCCAATAGCCAATGTATGCCCATGGATCTTCAGGATCCGGACATTCCCAGTCGATTCCTTCGCGAGTAATTCGGTAAGGGTTGTATCCATCAGCAGTTGATGCATTTACAAACTTGCTGATCATTCCTTCGATAAATTCAGGGTAAGAAAGCCCCAAAGCTTCCCAATTTTGAAAAATATCACGCCAGTTTCCCTGATAATTTAATTTTGGACTTCCATCCTCATTTTTGGTTTCGATGGAGAATTGGTTCCAGGGACGACTGGGATCGCCATGGCGACGGCTAAATGTAAGAGGAAGATACTCGTAACAAATTCTTATGATGCCAGCATTTCCAGTATTCTCAGCCGATTGATTTAAATCAATATAAGATATTTCAGCAGGCAATTGATCGATCCACGCTTCGAATTCTTTGGCCAGCAATTTATTAGTTTGCTGAACAAACAATTTAAAATCAGCCGTATCGATACTATAATTATTGGTGAAAATTCCACCACGCATTACATTAAATAAGGTGTTAGAAAAATGACGAGCTGAACACAAATCATCGTTTCCTACCTGCAAACCATCGGCAGCGGCAACAATTTTAATTAAGTTGTCGGTTCCTAATTGAATGTCTTTATCAATGAGTTCCACAAGGTTTTTTTCTTCTTGTAAAAAGGCATTCAAATTTGCTACATCAACACTTGTTTGATTAATTTCTGCCACAAACATCCATTCTTTGGCTTCTTTCGATTGCAATTCAACTTCTGCATTTATAAAGTAAGCACCACGATTTGCACGAACATCTAGCTCTTTAGTTAGGCTTTCTCCTTTTTTAAAGTTTTCGATTTGCTGTGCCGATAAAAGAATTTTTGCTTTTTTATTGAAACCGTGCGACCAAACGGTAGTTGCATTTAACGATTCACTTGGTTCCGCTCTATCCACAGGAATGGAACTTAACATGAACAAACCTAAACCGCTTTCGTCTAGTAATTCACTCTTTTTATATGCATCCAATAAATTAGAATACTCGCTTTGGAAAGCATAATCTACTCCGCAAGGAAGCAAGTTTTGAATTCCATCGACAATTTCCATTTGAACGGCATTGTTGCTTAAGTTCGATAGACTTGATTTTTTAACAAAACCAAATTTCTCGCTATTGCTCCAACTATATTGAAAGCTCACTTTTAAATCATGATTGATTTCTTCGAAAATGATTTTATTGCCATAAATACTCTTAAATAGATTTCTTTCAATCTTATAGATATCGTTCAAATTTTTCGAGAATGGCTCCCATAAGAAAGTTTTGTCACTTTTTTGCACAAGAACAATGGTTTTATTACCAGTAATTCCGTTGTAATCGTGAATTTTATCAACTGTATAATATGGAAATAAAGCATTATTCCTATCCTTACGTCCTGCTGAGAGTGAACCATTACTAGACAAAAACATCCAATGGTCAGAGTCGCTAACAATACTCATAAAGAAGTCTGCCATTTGATCAGAATTGCTGATCTTGTAAAACTTTTCATTATGTAGTTCCACGAATTTCCCCTCAACTTCAGCCCCGCTGCAATTCAAATTTGTGTCTCCCAAATAAATGCTATTCTTCTTCATTTTAATTAAAAATATATTCTACTTCAATTACTTTCACTTGTACTATTTATAACTTCTATTAGAGTATCCGAATCAATAATTATTCCTCATTCGGTTGTATTTCTCTATTCTTTCACTAAAATAACTTCCAATTCCTCCAATGATTTTCCTTTTGTTTCAGGCAAAAGGAAAAAGACGAATATAAGGCCGAAAAGCCCAAATAACCCGTAAAGGAGAAATGTTGTTGCATTCCCAAAATTCATCTGTTCCCAAGGGAAAACAAGCTGAACCAAAAAGCTAATTCCTGAATTTACCAAGCCTACAAAAGAAATGGCTACTCCACGAATTCGATTCGGAAACAACTCAGAAAATAGTACCCACATAACAGGGCCTATTGAAATGGCAAATGAAGCTACAAAGCCTAAAATACCAACCAAAACCAACCATGGGTTAATACTGATGGCTTTGGATATAAATTCGGTTTGATGTTCTTTAAACACCTGAGCACTCACACTATTTTTTAGTGCTTCGTTAAATTCTAAATCGCTCTGAAATGTCACATTCTTCATAGAGGATAGATCCTCTGCTCCAACTATGGAAACACATTCCTGAATATTTTTTTCTGTTAATTGATAGGTAGCTTGACCAAATCCTGTTGAAAGTATAAACATAGAAATGGCTATTCCTGCCAATCCAAATATCAAAAGAGGTTTTCTTCCCACCCGATCGACAAACCAAATTGCAAAAAGTGTAAATACAAGATTAATAAGCCCCACCAAAATTGCCTGAGAGAAAGAAGCATCGGTGCCAATTCCTGTTTGTTCAAAAATCATAGGAGCATAAAAGAAAACAGAATTAATTCCTGTTATTTGTTGAGTTACCGCGATTACGATACCAATTAGCATCACCAATTTCATAGAGGGTTTAAATAACTCTCGAAAAGATACTCTTTCTTTTTTGGGCGACGATTGAATGCTTTTACAAATTGAATCAAGCTGTATTTTTGCTTCTTCTTCGCCTAATGATTTCTGCATCACATGCAGGGCTTCCTCATTCAATCCATTCATGGCTAACCAACGTGGACTACGAGGTACAAAAAACAAAGAGAAGAAATAAATAATGGCAGGAAGAGCTTCCAAGCCAAGCATCCAGCGCCAATTGTAATTATTAAATTGTAGATAAGTTGCCCAGTTAGCATCGGATTTACCCCACTGCAAAATCAAGTAATTGGTAAAAAAAGCAACCGATATTCCCAATACAATATTCAATTGGTTAAAGGAAACCATTGTTCCTCTATGCTTTGAAGGTGCAATTTCGGCAATGTAAACAGGAGCAATAATCAGCGAAGCACCAACACCAAAACCACCTAACATTCGCGCCAATACCAACAGTGTAAAACTGGGTGCCAATGCCGAACCTAGGGCAGATATAAAATATAAAATAGCTGCATATTTCAGAACTGATCTTCGTCCGAACTTATCGCTAAGCGGACCTGCCATCAACATGGCTAATGTAGCTGTTAGCGTTAAACAACTAACCGACCAACCTAATTGTATCTTCGTTAAATCGAACTGAGGTTCGATAAATTTTACCACCCCTGAAATAACAGACGCATCGAAACCCATTAGAAAGCCACCCAATGCGACTATGAGCGATACGTAAACGGTGTATTTTATATTCATATTATTCCCCTATTATTTTAAAATTTCTATCTATACGTAAAATGTTATTAGATTCTAATTTGCATCTTTAGCCTTCATTTTTTGATATATTCTCACATAATCAATTTGCATGCTCTGCGGAAAGCAATCTTCATCGATTCCTTCTACTCCACCCCAATCGCCACCAACGGCCAGATTTAAAATAAAAAACTGAGGTTTATAAAAAGGCCAATTATCATCCGTTTTTACAGCAGGAGCATAGGTATAAAATGGATTACCTTCGTCGTTCACGTAAAAGCTGATACTATCTTCCGTCCAAATCATTCCGTAAACATTAAATTCTTCTGCACAATTTTCAACCATCAAACTTGATGTATTAATTGTAGATCCATAACTTGAAGGTGTATGCAATGAACCATGCAAATTATGAGCATCATAACCTACATGCTCCATAATATCAATTTCGCCACAAGCAGGCCAACCAACTGTATCTATGTTTGCACCAAGCATCCAAATGGCTGGCCAGGTTCCTCGTCCATCAGGCAGTTTTGCTTTCACTTCAACCTTACCATACAACCAACTCACTTTTGAATTTAAACGCGCCGAAGTGTATTCTTTCCCTTCCAATTGCTCTTTTAAAGCAGTAATTCCGAGAAATCCATTTTCAACCCATGCATTTTCTTTATTTGCATGTGTATAATGTTGTAATTCGTTGTTTCCCCATCCTGTAGCATTTCCTTCGGTATCATACATCCATTTTGTAGAATCGGGTAATCCAAGCTCATTAAATTCGTCACTCCAAACCAATTGATATCCTTTACTTAAAGAACTCTTATTGCTTTCTGAGTTTTCTTTTGATTTAAAATTACAACTGAATAAAAGCAGTAAACTGCTTAACAATAAAGTAACCTTGTATTTTATCATGCTTGTTTTTTTAACCTCTTTATTCACTTTTAATCAATTCTATTTATTGATAGACTCTCACATAATCTATTTCCAGTGTTTGTGGAAATATAGTATTATCTATTCCTTGTGCTCCTCCCCAAGTCCCACCAACAGCCAAATTTAGAATGAAAAACTGAGGTTCATCAAAAGGCCAGTTATCATCGGTTTTTACTGTAGGCGCATAGGTATAAAATGGATTATCTTGATCGTTCACATAAAAACTGATACTATCTTCGGTCCAAATCATTCCGTAAACATTAAATTCGTCTTCACAATTTTCAACAGTTAAGTTTGATGTGTTAATTGTAGATCCAGAACTAGAGGTTGTATGCAGTGAACTATGCACATTATAAGGATCATAGCCTACATACTCCATAATATCAATTTCTCCACAAGCAGGCCATCCTGCTGTGCTTAAGTTTGTTCCTAACATCCATATGGCTGGCCAAACTCCTGTTCCTGAAGGAAGTTTAGCTCGAATTTCCATTCGTCCATAGGTAAATTCTTTTTTTCCCCAAGTAATCATACGTGTTGATGTATAAGAACCGGCTGTTTTATCATCATTTACTTTTTCCGCGGTAATCACTAAAACTCCATCCTCAATAGAAGCATTGTCACCATCGGTATAGTTTTGTAATTCATCGTTGCCCCAGCCACCTGAACCAGTTTCAAAGGTCCAGTAATCAGTATTGACTGAAGAGCTACTAAATTCGTCACTCCAGACTAGAGTTTCGGAAGTATCATAATCGGGATCATCGCTCTCAATAGTTATTGTTTTACTTATCGATTTAGTGTCGACAATTGAATTTAATGGACCCCAAATTGTTAATGTCACATCATAAGTACCAGCCAAAGGGTAGTAGGCTGTTCTTTCCGAAGATTTATCGGTTGACTTTCCTGTCGTTTCATCATTCCCAAAATCCCATTCCACATACAAATAATCGCCTGTGGAATTATTTGTAAATGTTACAGTATTAGGATCTGTTGAATCAATTTCGTAGTCGAAACCAACTTCGTATTCTGATTCATCGTCATTGCTGCTTGAACAAGCAGAAAAGAACGAACTGGCAAGAACCAGAGAAATGTATGTGAGAAACTTAACAATCTTAATCATCATTCTTAATTTTAAGTAGATATAAAAACTCCCTGGAACCATTTTTCAGATTCCAGGGAATTAAAAAATTACTATTCAGACAATATAAAATCGTCGATATAAAAGATTCCTTCGTTGCAATGACCTTCAGCACCAAGCTGAACAACAATTTGGTCAAAGTCGGTTCTATCACTGTAAGCACTAAAGTCGAATATCAAATCAACCCAAGTACCATAATCAGCCTCGCTAATTGTATTTATCACAGTCGCTTGTGTTTCCCAGGCGCTACTGCCAAGAGTTGCATCCTGAAGTTTTACTTCTACCTGAGGTTTTAGGTTGTACTCTGATAACCATGATACATCGGAAGGTTGACATTGAGTTTCATAATCGTTGAAATTAGGAATGAAAACTTTCATAGTGAATACATTTCTAACTGACAAATCCATTCTGTATTCAAGTTCAGTATAAATACTTTCCCAACTACCAGTACCTTTTGAATACATAGCTACATAATCGGAAGTATTTACTCCTACTTTTGCAAAATTACTTATGGTTTCAAAACCTGTAACGTCAGCAGTCCAATCGATATTACCATTTCCTTCAAAGTCTTCAAATATATCATTTGATTCCAATGATTTTTCAACAACTTCGGCAACATAACCTTTTGAAATAAGTTTAAAGCCCCAACCATTTCCATCAGCTCCAATACAAGACAATTCCATATTGTTTTCATCTAAATACAGGATTTTATACAAGCCATCAACAGCTCCTACATCAAAGATTGGGTACAATGGATTTCCAGAACTGTAAATAGTAAGGTAATCGCCATCGATAAACCAGGTTCCTGAGGCAGGGTCGGTATAACTTACACGATAATCGTCACTTATTTGCGTTGCATCGCTATAGTAAGAATTAGAAATCTCAGATTCTTTCACATAACTGTAACCATTGTTCTCGTAATCGAATCCAAAGCCATCTAAAGTGAAAGTGATTTCGTCGTCGTACATTCCTACACCTGTTTTAACAAGAGCTGAAGCAGACCAATAGCTATCTGGATCGTCGAGGCTTGGTCCAACACCAATATGCCCAGAAACCAAACTATCCATTACCCAAACTTTACCATCGATATCATCAATACCACCACTCAAATAAATAAAATTATCAGAAGTAAAAATTGAATAATCGGTTTCAGTTTGAGTTATTGTTTTACTTGCTGATGCACTTGATCCATCGGCAGCAGATATGGTTAAAGTAACCGTATAAGTGTCTGGCAAAGCATAGTAAGCTTCCACTTCATCGCCTGTAGCTGTCGAACCATTTCCAAGACTCCATTTTGCAGTATAAACTCCATCCACTTCGGTTAAGTTTACAAGGTCAAAATGAAAATCATCATCACCCTCAGAGATTGTAAATTCAATTTCCTCGGAGCTAGGAGCTGTACTCGAAGTCAACTCATCTTTATCGAATTCATTTGGATCGCAGGCTACAAACATGCTAAGCATCGCCAATACAAATCCGGCTATAAATATATTTTTCATTCTTTATCGTTTTTAAATTAGATTAATAACCATCGTTTTGAACCAATAAATAGTCGCCAGATGTTTTATCAATTTCGTCCTGAGAAATAGGGAAATATTTTCTTGTATCATCCCATGTTCTTTCTGAAGAATAGTCAGAAATACTTTCGGTTAACAAATCTGTGTCGCCCCAACGAACAAGATCCCAAAAACGCATTCCCTCGCCAACAAATTCACGACGACGTTCCAACTTAATATTGTCAGTAGTTGCATCAATTGAAGTCATACCTGCTCGAGTACGAATAGCATCAAGACAAGATTGAGCAGAAACAGAAGTTGGAGATTGTCCATCCATTACGATTAGCTCAGCAGCATTCAAGTAAGCTTCCGATAAACGAAAGATTCTTGTGTTATTATCGTAGTTCAAAGAAGTATTGTTTGGATCATCGTTGTATCCTTCACGAGCAGCATACTTAGCTAAGAAATAACCAGTGTTCTGAAAACGAGCTGAATATGCATCATCTTCAAATTGATTAATAGAAGCTGCTAATCGCTCATCACCATCTTCGAAAATGGCAGCAGTTGCAGCACGAACCGGAGCAAATCCCCATCCGCCTTCATAATCGGTAACATCACTTAACAAGTCATCACCCGATAATTCACTAGGAGAAATAAAGGCTGGTAAGTTGGTACCATAACCACTCCAGGCAGCACCCCAGTCTTTTCCTTCTGATAATTGATTAGATTCGAAAATTGAACCAGAACCAAATTCACCATCACTCAACCAAATTGAAGCGAAATCATCAACTAAAGAAAACTCACTACTGTTAATGATTTCTTCCATATCGGCTAGGACTTCAGCATATTTAGTTTCGTCTTGCTGATACATCACAATACGTGCTTTTAACATCATGGCAGCAGCTTGAGATGCTCTACCATCATTAGCAGCGGTTGTCTGCATTGGTAATTTATCATCGGCAATTGCGTAATCAACATCCTCGATTAATTCTGCATAAATCTCATCAGCAGTATATTGAGGTGCCATGAATGGATCTTCCAATTCTTCTTCGAAATAAGGAATATTACCCCAAAATTTCCATAACCAATGCACATAGTAAGCTCTTAAAAAATGAGCTTCAGCACTATATTGTAACAAATCTGCTTCGTCAACATCAACAGAGTTCTCGCAAGCTGCAATGGTTTCATTACAACGACTCAAACCCGAATAGTAAATACTCCAAAGTCCTGTAGGAGTTAAATCTGCATTCAAATTGTACTGAGACATGTTGTAAAGAACCTGTTGATCACCAGCAGAACCTCCACCCTTATAGATATCATCCGATAAAAGATCAGACATTAAAGGCACACTATTGTATTGATAATCGGCATACGAATCAAATAGTAACAATTGATAGCTTGAGCCTAAGTAAGATAATAGATCGTCCTCGGTAGCTGTGCCACCAGCTTCCTGCGAATCGGTAGCCTCCACGGTTAAAAAGTCGTCACTACAGGCTGTTAGTCCTATTAGTGCAGCAAAAAATATTGCTTTTATATATTTATTCATAGTTAGTATCATTTTGAATTAGAAAGTAATATTTGCCCCGAATGTAATGGTACGGGATTGTGGATAAATACCTTTATCTACACCTATTGTAGTGTAATCACCTGAAGCAATTTCTGGTTCAAATCCTTCATAATCGCTAAATGTTAGTAAATTTTCAGCTGCAACATAAACTCTGAACTTGCGAACAATATCTTTACGGATAATAGAAGAAGGAATGGTATAACCCAATTGAATATTTTTCAATCGTAAGTAAGATCCATTCTTAATGTACAAGTCAGAAGAACGCCAGTTGCTATTTGGATCTTCAGAGGTTACCCTTGGAATTTTATAAGAGCTACCTTCACCAGTCCAACGATTTAAAATCCATGATGGACGGTTCATAGAAGGAATATCAGTTCTTTGAGAGAAATCAAAAATATCGTTTCCAATGGTTCCCTGAAAGAATAAAGCAAGATCGAAATTTTTATAGTCTGCACTAATGTTCAAACCATAGGTCCAATCGGCCATACCTTTTCCAATTTTTGTTCTATCCTCGTCACCAATCTCACCGTCGCCATTGTAATCCACAAAACGAACATCACCAGCAACAGCACTTTCACCGTAAGCGGTATTATAAGCATTCGCTTCGGCTGCATTCTGCAACAAACCATCGGTTTTGTATCCATAAAAATATGGCCATACTTCCCCATTTGATCCTTTTACATAGGCTCCCAAACCTGAAGTACTATTACTTTGGTAAACAGTTTCACCAGACTCATTTCCCATATCAATTAATTTATTTGTGATATAAGAGGCCTGAGCACTCACTGAATAGTTGAAATCTCCAATATTATCTTTGTAGGTAACTTCAAATTCAAAACCTTTATTCTCCATGTCACCCGCATTACCATAAGGAGCAGATTTACCAACATAAGAAGGAATTGGTAAAGTTGTTAACATGTCTTTTGTATCCTTTTTAAAGTAATCGATACCAATGGTTAAAGCGTAATCGAATAAACGAAAGTCGATACCTATATCGGTTTGTACTGACTCTTCCCATTTTACATCTGCATTAGAGATACGTCCTGAGCTATAACCATATTGCATACTTGAATAATCACCAGAACCGAAGTAGTAGTTTTGACCACCATCTAAGAAACTTGCGTAAGCAAAAGCATCAATATTTTCGTTTCCGTTCTTACCCCAACTCGCACGTAGTTTCATATAATCTAACCAATCTGGTCTGTTATCCATGAAAGTCTCGTTGGTAACATTCCAACCTACCGAGAAAGAAGGAAAAGTTGCCCATTTATTATTCGATCCGAAATTTGAAGAACCATCACGACGAACAGTTGCCTGAAACATGTACTTCTCATCGAAGTTATAATCAGCACGAGCAAAATAGGAAGCCAAAGTTTTTGAAGAATAACCACCTGTTCCTCCAGAAACACTTGAATCATCTTCATCAGCGGTTGCATAATCAATATTTGCTTTGCTAGAATCATCATCAGCTAAATCGTAATCTGTACCTGACAAATATCGGTATGTATATTCCTTTGCAGACTGTCCTAATAAGGCAGAAAAATTATGCTTTTCGTTAAAGGTCTTTGTATAGTGCAAAGTGTTCTCTAACTGCCAGTTATAACCACGATTCATAGTAGAATAAACTGTAGAGGTTTCATTGGTATTTTGTGTACCTAAATAATACTCATAAGCATATCCATCATTTCCCCAAAATGCCAAATCCACACCGTAGCTACTTTTGAATTTAAGATCTTGAATTAGCTCCAATTCAGCCCAAAAAGAGGCAACAAACTTATCCGAATTATCGGTTGAGTTAGAAGGTGCATTTAGCAAAGCAACAGGGTTAACGATTTCTTGAAATCCTGAAGGAGGAAGAGAAAATACATTCCCATCAGAATCGGTAACAGCAGTTGGGTGAGCCGCCAAAACTGCATCTGGATCATCTGAATAAACCGATACACTAGGATCGAAAGCTACAGCACTTCCTAAAATAGAACCGTACTCCGAGTTTGTTTCAACACTACTCGATACGATACGAGTATAACCCGCATTCACACCAACTTTTAAGCTTTTGAACCAATTTCTATCTTCTTCCATAACGTTATAAGTATTGTTCAAACGAATACTGTAACGTTCTAAATTAGATTTGTCGTAATCACCACCAATGATACCGTCTTGAGTATAGTAACCAAATGAAGCAAAATAGTTTGTTTTATCAGTAGCTCCACTAATACTTACCTGATGGTTTTGAACAGGTGCATCATAATTAAAGACTTCATCCTGCCAGTCGGTTCCTTCACCAGCAGATGCTATTTCGGAACTTGAATAAGTGGCAGAGTTTCCATCATTCAATTCCATTTCGTTCATGATGGTCATGTACTCCTCAGCATTTAAAACTGACTTTTTAGTCCATGGATTCTGAAATCCAAAAGAAAAATCATAGTTAATAACCGCTTTCCCTTTTGAACCAGTTTTTGTTGTCACTAATATAACACCATTAGCACCACGAGTACCATAAATTGCGGCTGATGCTGCATCCTTAAGCACCTCTACAGATGCAATATCTGAAGGATTCAAGTAGTTAATACCACCATCAACAGCCATTCCATCAACAATGTAAAGAGGATCACTATCGTTAACCGTACCAATACCACGTATTCTTACTTTCGAATCAGAACCTGGCTGACCAGAACTTTGAGTAATCTGTACCCCAGAAACTTTACCTTTTAAAGCATCCTCGATACGTGCTGGACTTCCTTTTTCAAGATCTTCAGCAGACACACTACTAATAGAAGCTGTAACTACACTCTTTTTTTGTACTCCATAACCAACTACAACCACTTCATCAAGTCCAGTAGTACGAGGCTCTAAAACAATATTGATCTCTGTTTGCTCGCCAACTAAAACCTCCATAGTTTCAAAACCAATCATGGAAAAACTAAGAGTTGCACCCTCAGGCACGCTAATAACGTACTTACCATCAAAATCGGTTGATGTTCCAATAGTAGTGCCCTTTAATACTACCGAAGCAAATGGTATTGGTGTATCGTCCTCCCCTGAGGAAACGACACCAGTCACTTCACTATTTTGCGCAAACGTAGTCAGGCAAAACAATGAGAGAAATAAAAACAAGATCGTTTTTTTCATAAATTTTTTGTTAAAAGATTAGAAAAAATTAGTTAGTTGATTAAGGTAACGATCACCTACATCGTTTGCAATATAGGTTCATTTCCTAATCACAGCCAACAAAGCCAATACATCATAAACTCATCAGGAATAAAACTACATACATCATTACTACATCATTTGACTTATACGCTTCGGCATCACTCTGATTATCTTGACATTAACATCTTTTAACAATTATTAATTTTTTAATACTACATACATCATTTTTGTAAAAACACACAATATACTATTACCTCTTATTTTAGAGGCAAAACAGGTGTAAATCGCCTATACTACTAGTAAAAGCAAACGTTTTAAATAAGTTACAAGAACACCACTTCATAACTTACTTGCTAACAAAAAAATCCTCATTTTTCTTCTTTTGATAGATTCTCACGTAGTCAATCAGCATATTTTGAGGGAAGGAATCCTCATCTATTCCTTTTTCATTTCCCCATGCTCCACCAACGGCAACATTTAAAATCAAATAAAATGGTTTTGTATACGGCCATTTCAATTCTCCTAATCCTTCATTCTTGTATTCAAAATATAATTGATCGTCTACATAAGCTCTCATCAACTGAGGTGTCCACTCCCAGATATAAGAATGAAATGTCTCAGAAAAATCAGAAATAGTAATTGCAGCTGTTTTTTGTGTTCCAATTTGCCATTGATAATCGGCAGAATGAGCCGAAGCATGAATTACTCCAGGATTATGGCCCACATGTTCCATAATATCGATTTCACCAATATTTGGCCAATTACCATCATTAAAAGACCAATCTTTAGGCATCATCCAAATGGCTGGCCAAGTTCCTCTCCCATTTGGCAGCTTAGCCCTCACTTCAATTTTGCCATACAACCAACTCTCTTTTGAATCTAAACGTGCTGATGTGTATTCTTTTCCTCCCGCCTTTTCTTTTCGTGCAGTAATGGTTAAAAGGCCATTTTCAACCCAAGTATTTGTCTTTTTTGCTATCGTATATTCTTGTAATTCTTTATTGCCCCATCCAACTGAATTTCCTTCAGTATCGTACTTCCATTTGAAAGAATCAGGCAATCCTGTACCATTAAATTCATCACTCCACACCAATTGATATTCACGATCTGAAGTACTACTATCTTTTAGGTGGATTGATTTTTTTGCTGTAGAATTACAAGCAAACAATAAAAAAAGGAGCAGCCACAATTGACTGATATATTTGTGTATCATTATTTTCGTTTCGAATTAAAAACTAATAATTTCAAATAATTACATTTATCTAAATACTACTAGCCTAGGATGTTACTTTCCATGCAATTCCTAGAAAAAGAAGGTTATCATATCAATTTCCAGTATCCCTAATGCATGTTTGCCATTGGTAAAATATAATCTTATTGCGTTCTCTCAAAAAAAAACAATCTGGTTTATCAATTCTTCAGATTTCGCCATCTTTTAAAAAATACGACGAATTCATTTTATCTCTTTGTCAATCATTCATCCCATTTAGAACATGTATCAACAATTCATTCTACATTATTTACTTTTAAAGTGCTAAAAGAAGAATTCTGAACACTCATTTGCATTTCTAAAATTGATAGAGAAATTTTTATGTTTGTTTCTTATTTGAGGCATAAAAAAATGTGCTGATGCATTCCTGCACCAGCACATTTATTTAAATATAGCTTATTGATATACTCTTACGTAATCAATTTCCATTGTTCCAGATACAAAATCATCAGCAATTGTACCACCTAAAGTACCTCCCATGGCAACATTTAAAATGATGAATTGGTCTGTGTCAAAAGGCCAGGTATCATCGTCTTGTGTGCTTGGATCGTATGTATAATGAATCACATCATCAACAAGAAATGAGATCTCATCTTCCGACCAGTTCATTGAATACACATGCCACTCACTAGTAGGATCTTCCACACTTGCATCGCCAGTATTACTGGTATCTCCAGAGCTAGAAGTAGTATGAATAGAACTAGAAATGCTTCCAACATCACTTCCCACGGCTTCCATGATATCTATTTCGCCACAAGCAGGCCAAGTATTGGTTGAATAATTGGCACCCAACATCCAAATTGCAGGCCAGGTTCCTACTCCTTCAGGAAGTTTTGCTCTCACATCAACTCTACCGTAAGTAAATTCTTTTAAATCTTCTGTTTTTAGTCGAGCTGATGTATAAGACCCATCATCCTCTGCTTTAGCTACAATTTTTAGAGTACCATCCGATACGTAAACATTATCGGCATCGGAAGTATAATTTTGCTCTTCACTGTTTCCCCAGCCATCATCACCAAGGTCGTAGGTCCAAATTGTAGTATCCGGAGTTCCATCGGTATCGAATTCATCAGACCAAAGTAAATCAGTATATTCAACATCTACTTCATCCTCATCATCTTCAGATGGTTTGGTTGTTGTAAAAGTATGATACCATGCATAGTCAGAGTTATTTCCCTGAACTGCTCTTACCTGCAACTCGGTATCAGAGATAGATACAATTTCGTATTCGGAAGTTCCCATGTAGAAACCAAAGAATCCATCATCGGAAAAGTTCATTGTAGTTCCCCAATAATCACCTACTTCAGTAGCCACAGAACTTGCAGATGATAAGGTAACACTCTTCACTCCATCGATATCAAATTCATAACTTCCCTCTTCATCGTATCCATAATCAGACACGTAGTCGCCTTGAATATAGGCCGTTCCTGATTCATTAACCTGCTCAAAAGTTAATTCACCATCAGCATAGGTAAATGTGAATTCACAATCGTAAAGGTTCGATGCTGATTTTTCCCAAGCACTAGCCTGATACCAAGAAGCCCAAGTATAATCATCACCATAAGCTGTGTTGTTGTAACCAAGTCCTAAGTGCCCAGACTCATCAGCAGCCCAATACCAGGTTCGTGAACTTCCTCCGGTTAGATATTCAACTGCTTCTTCGTCAGAGAAACTACAGTAAACATCTAGTGTTGCGCTTGCAGTTGAACTAATTCCTCCTGTTCCTACAGCAGTTACAGTTACATCGTATGTAACAATTCCATTGCTTGTGAAATTATGCGAAACAATTCCATCGGCAGCCACTTCCTCATCGGTTCCGTCGTTAAAATTGTAAGTATAGGTTATGGCGTCGTCGGCAGTAGTTGTAAAAGTTACCGTTCCACTGCCATCGCCATACAAGTTATCATCGTCAACTCCTGAAATCTCGTAAGATAGTTCAAGGTTTGTTGGCGCAACAAGCGTATCTAGCTGATAATCTTCCTCACAGCTGTTCAAAAGGAACAGAAATCCTAAAAGCAAGGAAGATAAAAATATATTTTTCTTCATCATTATTTTTCGTTTTTTGATTCTTTTCAAAAGAAATCGATTCAACTAATTAGTCAACTAATTCAATATCATCAAAATAGTAAGTGTAATCACTTGTTCCATCTCCTACCGTTCCGTAATCCATAAAGATTACCAATTTCTGATATTCGTTACTTGTATCGATGGTACTGAAATCGAATGTTAGTGTTTCCCATTCGTTAGCTACCGTTGTATTTACGGTTTCTTCAAAAGAAACAGATGCATCATCGTCATTTTCAACTTTAAAAATAACTGGCACACCTGCTCTTGGGGAGTAGACTTTGATTTGAAAGCTTGTATTTGTTGAGAAATCAATCACATCATCCAGTGAGATATAATTTCCACCCCAGGTTTCGCCACCAGAATATTTTACAACTTCGGCAACCGTAGCACTTGTGTTGATACCCGATGAAGAAGGATTACTGGCAACACTCATTACACTACCACCAAATTCACCCCATGAATAATCCAATATAGAAGATTCAAAATCCATAGGAATACTCAAAGTCTCTGTTGCTGTTTTATAAAAATACAGGTTGTCTAAATAGATGGTTTCGCTTCCATCTCCCACAAATTTGAATTGAATTAAATCCTCCATTGAAAGACCCAAATCCGTAAAGTAAGACAAAGGAATATCATAGCTTACCCACTCGCCAAGAGTAATATCTAAATCGTAGCTATCTTCACCAGTAGCTGAACTAATTGGGTATATCAAAACAGAAGTCGCATCGGCTGTCCACATATCCACATGTAAATACTCCATAGAAGAGGCATCTACTGTGCTACCGAATTGTGTTCCCTGATAATCTAATCCGGCGTACATCAACATATTATCGCCGTCAACGCTTGGGTAGGAAACAGCATTGGTTTGTCCCCAATTAGGATTAAAATCCGTATCAGCCACATCATCGTAAGCATCGCTATAAATAGAAATTACACTAGAGCTATAAGCCGATGGAGTTGGAGCCGCTTCGGTTGGAGCCGAGATTGCGGTTGCTGTTACCGTAAATGTAGTATCGGTAGTTGCAATGGCACCACTACTTGCCACAACAGTTACTTCATAATCGCCAGCTGCAGAATAGGTGTAGGATACTTCACCAGTTTCATCAACAGTAGTTGCATCGGTATCTCCATCGCCAAAATAGTAGTAAAACTCAATGGCATCATCGGCAGTAGCAGTAAAATTAACTTGAAGCGATGTGCTTGCGTCATTTTCGTAGCTAACAACTAAGTTTTCTGGGGCTGAAAAAGTAACAACTAAAGTATCGGTTATATCAGTTGTTAAACCAGTAATTCCAACAGCTTCAACCTCTACAGTATAAGTTCCTTCTAAATATGTGTGTTCGATGCTTTCGCCAGAGTCGTATTGAGTAGTATCAGAAGCATCTCCAAAGTTAACAATGAAAGATTGTGCTCCTTCCGCAGTTGGCGAAAGAGTTACCAAACCTGAATTATCATCACTATACGTGAAGCTTACTGCCACATTTGATGGAGCAGCCAAATAATCGAGAGAATATTCTTCATCCTGATCGCTTTCGCAAGAATAAATCGCGAATAAGGATATGAAAAATATGCTTAAATATTTTAATGTCTTCATATTCATTTTTGTTTAGATTAGTAACCAGGATTTTGCTCCCAAAGACCATTTGAATATTCAATTTCTTCATCAGGAATTGGAAATAATTCATTTTTATTCTCGGTGAAACCATCTATTGCATCAGCTGCATAACCAGTTCTCACCAAGTCGAAAAATCGTTGACCTTCACCTAGCAATTCTACTCTACGCTCATGGTAAATGGCGGCAGTTAAATTATCACCTGTTACTGAAATTTCATGATCGGTATCCGCAAATCCTCTGTCACGAACCATATTTACATAGCTAAGAGCTTTTGAATCGGAAATACCACCACGGTTATAAGCTTCTGCAGCCATTAACAAAACATCGGCATAACGGATAGCACGGTAGTTATTAGGATTGGTTAAGTTCACATCACTTGAAGCATCGTCGCTTCTTTCTCGAGGTAAATACTTTCTGTTGAAATAGCCAGTGTGCTCATAACCTTCGGAGTAGGTAGCACCTGTACTTTCAGCCCAAGCTTCGATATCCAAAATAGCTACATCTATACGAGGATCATCATCTTCAAATTCATCAACAGCATCTTGTGTTGGAATGTTAAAACCATATCCAGAAGAAAAGTAATCTCCTTCATAACTTCTCACCCCGTTGAACCCAACTGCTACATTTCCTTCACTACAATTTAAACAGTCGAAACTAGCTCCTTCTGTTTCATCGTATTGTACCTCAAAAATAGCACCTGAACCATTTTCTCCTTCGTCTTCGAAAATGATATCATAATCAGACTCCATAGAGTAAGTCCCACTACTGATCACATCATCCAAAACATCAGCAGCATTCTGAAATTCCTCCTGATATAAGTAGGCTTTTCCTAATAATGCTTGAGCAGCCCCCAAAGTTACTCGACCTGTTTGATCGGCTGTAACTGGCAAAACATCTATAGCATCTAACAAATCAGATTCAATTTGGTCGTACACTTCAGCAACCGTAGAACGTTCAATAGTAGTTTCGTCGCCCATTTCGTAACGCTCATCGATTTTTAAAGGAATCCCTCCGAACCATTTCACCAATTCGAAAAAATAGTAAGCTCTTAAAAATTTTACTTCACCGATGTACTCATCTTTGCCATCGAAATCCATATTGCCTTCAAACTCCATAAAGTAATTGCAACGTTGCACTCCTGCAAACATCCAATCCCACACATCGGAAATATAATCATTATCGGCAGTGTGAATCATATCGTCAACTTGTTGCCAACCCGTAACATCGGTAGCACTTTCGCCGCCACAAAGGGTATTATCCGAAGCAATTTCCCCTAAGATAACATTCAAGTAAGTAGACTGTAATATATCATAGCAGGAAATTAAAGCATAGTAGTAATCCTCTTCAGAATTAAAATAATTCTCTGAGTCAATAGAGTATTCTTCTGTTGTATCTACAAAACTATCTGAGCAAGAAACGCTGAATACAGATAGAAATATAAAAACCAAAAAATAGGTTTTGAATTTTATTTTCATTTCCAAGGATTTTTAAAAGTTAAGGTTTAATCCGAATGTATATGTTCTTGAAGCTGGGTAAAAACCATAGTCAATACCACCACCAATAGGATCTCCTGATGATGCAGCAGGATCGTATCCAGTATAATTAGTGAAAGTGTAAAGATTGCTTACTCCTGCATAAACACGACATTTACTGATGCGTAATTTTTGAGTGATTCCTTCAGGCAAGCTATAACCTAATTGAATATTTTGAATTCTTAAGTAAGAAGCATCCTCCACAAAATATTCAGAAAGAATTGAATTGGTAGTAGAAGCAGTGGTTAAACGAGGAACAGAATTACTCGTTCCTTCACCAGTCCATCTATTTAAAGCGGTACTTAATTTATTCACGTAGTCGTTATCACGTTCGTAGTTACGAATCATATCGTTGCCGATGGAAGCGTAAGCATAAGCTACAAAATCAAAGCCTTTGTAATTTAAAGTCAGATTTAAACCCATGGTAACATCAGGAATAGGATCCCCAATATTGGTTTTATCATCTGAATTTAACTCACCATCGCCGTTGTTATCTACATATTTAATATCACCAGGAGCTGCTTCGGCACCCAAATCTAACTGAGAAGGAGCTGCATCAACTTCGGCTTGATTTTGAAACAAACCATCGGTTTTATAACCATAGAAGTAACCAATTGGCATCCCTACTTCCATACGTGCTGGAGAACTTTGACCTACACCAAACGAACCACCTTCAACGTATCCAGTATCATTATCAACTTGTTTCACATTATTTTTTAATGTCGTTAAGTTGTAATTAATTTTATAAGATAAATCTTTAGTGATATTTCCTCGGTAACCAACAGCAAATTCAAACCCTTTATTTTCTACAGTACCGGCATTAATTGTTGGTCCTGATGCCCCGGGAGCACTTGTACCCAAAATACCAGAAACAGAAACATCCGAAAGCAACAAATCTTTGGTTGTTTTCACAAAATAATCGGCACTAAAATCAATACGATTGTTAAAAAGCTTCATATCAAAACCAAAATCAATTTGTTCTGATTGTTCCCATTTAACATCTTCGTTAACCAAAGATCCAATGGCTGTGCCATAAACCAACTCATCATCAAAAACATAAGTAGCTTCACCATCTAAAGAAGAAGTATAGGTATAAGCATCGATATTATCTGAACCTAGAATACCATAACTAGCTCTTATTTTAATAAAATCGATATTGTTAATTCCTTTCATAAAATCTTCATCAGAAATTACCCATCCCATAGTAGCCGATGGGAAATAACCAAAAGCATTTCCAGAACCAAATTTAGAAGAAGCATCTCTACGAATCATTGCTGATAGTAAATATTTGCCTTTATAATCGTATTGGGCACGCGCAAAGTAAGAAAGTCTCCGGTTATCGTAACTAGACGAGTAATTAGATATAGAGGAACTTACATCAGTACACAAACTAATATCAGCATACTCCCATGAGTTATAAGGTACTTCGTAACCTGTTGCACCCAAATAATTACCCCATTCTTTGTAAACCGTTGTACCTAAAGTAGCGGTTACATGATGATCTTGGTTAAAGGTATTTTCGTAAGTGATAAACGCATCAAATGTATAATCATTATAGTTATTATAAGCCTGATAAACACTACTTTGCGTAACATCAAATACTTTTCCACCATAATCAACTTCCATGGAAAAATCTCTGGATTCATCGTTCGTTGTATTAAAACCCATACGAGCTGTTCCTTTGATATGCTCATTAAGATCATAACTTAAACCAAAAGTACCGTTCAATTTTCTAAGGAAATATTCATTGTAAGTATTATCAACTTGAGCCAAAGGGTTAATAATTTCTGATCCCAAATCGGATGATGCTAATGTATATTCTCCGTCTTCGTCATAAACTGAAGTGGTTGATGGCATATTAAGTGCATTAAATAGTACCGATCCCAAACCATTTTCACTAATGGTTTTTCTTTTCACGTAAGTATAAATAACCGAAGAATTTAATTTAAATTTATCCGATAAATCAGCGTTTAAATTCAAACGAGCCGTATTTCTTTTGTAACCCGATTTAGATTTACCAACAATCCCTTTTTGATCCATATCAGAAGCCCCAAATGAATAAGTTATTTTATCGGAACCTCCAGAAACACTAACTGTAGTATTATAAATGGGAGCTTGTTCGAAAACTTCATTTTGCCAATTGGTACCTTTTCCTAATCCTGAAAGAGATGAAAAAGGAAGATCTTCGCCATTAGCTGCAAAAGACTCATTCAATAAAGTAGCATATTCGGTTGCATTTAAAACTGGAACTTTTCGTGATGTCTCCTGAATTCCTACTGATGAATTTATTGAAACATTTGTTTTCCCTTTTTTTCCTTTTTTAGTAGTTACCAAAACAATACCATTGGCACCAACCGTACCATAAATAGCTGCCTGAGCATCTTTAAGAACAGTAATGGTTTCAATATCGTCTGGACTAAGCAAGCTTAAATCTCCCTGATAACCATCGATAATTACAACAGGAGCAGAATCGCCATTGGTACCAATTCCACGAATACGAATGTCTAAACTAGAACCCGGAGCACCCGATTGCGAAGTAACATTTACACCCGCAACAGTTCCCTGTAAAGCTTGTTCCACCTTTATCGGCTTAATCTCTTCAATCGTTTTCGCTCCAACGATGCTAACAGCACCAGTTAAATCTCTCTTCTTTTGAGTACCATAACCAACTACAACTACTTCATCAAGACCAGTAGCTTGGGTCGTAAGAACAATATTAATGTCAGTTTGATCGCCAACTAAAACGTATTTAGTTTCGTATCCAATCATAGAATAGGAAAGAGTAGAACCATCTGGTACAGAGATCGAGTATTTACCATCAAAATCTGTTGATGTTCCAATTGTTGTTCCTTTTACCACCACCGAAGCAAATGGTATAGGAGTATCATCCTCCCCTGCGGTAACTAAACCCGTTACTACATGCTCTTGCGCAAACGTAGTAAGGCAAAAGAATGATAGAAATAAAAACAAGACTGTTTTTTTCATAAACCTTTTAGTTAAAATTTGAAAAATTAGTTGAAATGATGTTGGCAAAACTGCCTAAATCGATTGCAAAGTAGGCTTAAGCATTAATTGGAAGCAAAAAACGAATTACATCACAAACACAACAAGCAATCATCCCACTACTACATCACTACATCAAACCAAATCTGAACAAGGCTATAATACTGACTAATTGATTATTTACTTTTTCTATTTTCTTATACACTTTTTAACAAATAAGTAACTTGGACAAAAAAAAGGCTTACTGATTTTCTACCAGTAAGCCTTTTTTATCTACGAATGAAACTCGCCTAAACATTCAAAATAAAATCGATTAAATTCTCCTCTCTGTTTAAATTAAATTTCTTACGCAAGCGATACCGACTAATCTCTACTCCACGCACCGAAATATTCATTAACGGTGCAATTTCCTTAGTCGACAAATTCATCCTTAAATAGGCACAAATTCTCAAATCTTTTGGGGTTAATTGAGTATACTGCAATCGTAATCTCTTCAAAAAATCTTCGTGTACCTTATCAAAATGAAGCTCGAACTGCTCCCAATCCTGAGCACTGTTAAACTCGGCATCCATGGTTTTAATAATTTGCCTTACCTGAACCAAAGCAACAGGATCTTTAATCTTCTTTAAAGCCTTTTTTAATTCTCCCATCGAATAAGATAACACTTCATTCTTATGAATGATACTCATTGTAGAACCTGCTAACTCGCGATTCTTAAAATCAACCTCACTTCTTAATTTTTCATTCCTAAGCTGAACAATTTCCCGTTCTGAAATAAGTGCCTCTTCTCTAAATTTCTGTTCTTTTATTCGAAGTTCTTCCTCCTGCCTCTTTTTTAATTGACTTTGCATTTTGCGGACTCTATGTCGAACGATAAAAACAATGCAATAAATACAAAGCATAAAAAACAAAACATAGGCAACAATCGCCCACAAAGAACGATACCAGGGAGGTAAAATGCTAAAGTGAAATTCTTCTACTCCTGATTTTACGCCATACTGATTTTTCGATGCAAGTTTAAATATATAATTACCTTCAGGTAAGTTGGTATATTCTTTTTGTAAATGAGTGTTCCACTCCGAAGGGGAATGATCGAAACCAACCAACTGATATTGATAACGGAGCAGATTAGATTCGCTATATTGAGGAGCTGAGTAAGAGAATTGGATGCCATTATTTTTATAAGGAAGCTGAATGCGATTCTCTCCACTATTTGTAAACTGAACCTTCGAAGAATTCAAATGAGCTCCGTAAAATAGAAGAGAATCTTTGGATGTTGTCAGATTTACCTGACGTATTAACACCTCGAAAGGCTGATCGTACTTTTTAGTAATACCAGGGGCGTAATGAACAAAACCACCTTCGGTACAAAGTATTACATTTTTCTTATCAAGAATACTAATATTTTCAAAAGCATTAATAAAAGATCCTTTTAAAGAGGCAAAAGGTCTGGTTACTTTTTCGTAAGAATTATCAATTTGAGATTTTAAGAGACCGATGTTTTCATTCTGAATAAACCATACATCCCCATTTTTTTCTTCGAACAACTTATTTACAGGAAACTCTTTTCCAAATAAATTATTCAAGTACTGATGCTCTTCGAAACGATCCGATTCGGGAACATATTTGTAAAATCCATAGGGACTCGAAAAAACAGTTTCGCCCCGAATTTTGTGTACATTAATATTCAGGTTGGACTGAAAACCATCTTCTTCTCCATAAAAACGGAAACGAATACAAGAATCTAATCCTTCATTCAAAAACAAACGATAAACCCCTTTATAACCATGACACATCCAAATGCTATTATCATCGTTCCAAACTATTTCTCTTGAAGATTCATTGAAACCTTCAATTTTCTTTACAAATTTCCACTTGTTATTTGTTTTTGCTGATTTTTCAAAGAGAATTAAACCAGTATAAGTTCCTCCAAGCATTTTATTCGGGAAATCCTTTTTAAACAGATATTTCCATCCACCTTTAACCGAAGAAATCAATTCGGCACTTTTTCCCTCTATTCTGAAGGTTCCTTTATCATGCCCACAAATCAATTCGTCATCAATAACCTGCAAACTCCATACCTGACCCGATGTGTTTTTTACCAGTTTGAATTCATCCTTAAACTTTTCTGGAAAAGAAAAACTATATTTTCGTGTATATAAACCGGTATTGGTTCCAAGGTATAGATATCCATTGTGATAAATAGAGGCATAACCTGCTCCCAAATCTTTTTCTTTTGGAAAACTTGATAAGGGTGAACTGATCTCCAAAAAATCTATACCATTATTAAGACCAACCCATAAATCATCACTATTGTCTACCAACAAACTTAATACAGTATTGTTTTGCAACCCATTTTTAGTATTCACATTTTGGATAACTTCACCACTTTTATCAACAATATAGAGTCCATTTCGAACGGTTCCGAATGCAAATTGGGTATCTCCCACTTTGCAAGTGGTAAAAAGCTGATATTTTTTAAATAGATCACTCAAAACTGAATTCCAGGGTGAAATTTTCGAATCCTCCATCAAGTACAAACCATTCAATGCTGTCGCTATAATTACTTGATCTCTCGAGAAAGGAAGCATTCCTACTATTTCAATGTCTTTAAATAGTTCTCCCCCTTTCACCAATTCAAATACCCTTCCCTCCAACCTGCAAAGACCTTTTTTGGGTTCCCGAACGTAAAATTTGTCATTTACGAGAAAACTAAAATCCAATTCCTGTTTCGATTTTAAATAAGAAATTTTTCCACTATTATAATAGTAAGTCTGTTTAAAAGTATGAAAAAGTATTCCCTCTTTGTAAGTAAAAATCTGCCAAACTTCCTCAAAATCTTTTTCCTTATCAGATAAAAGATTCACCAATGATTTATATATGAGTTTTCCTTGCTTATTTGGAACCAGCATTCCGAATTCATTGTAAGCTCCAACATACACATTGGAGGCACTATCAATAGCCAGTGAATGAACTACCGACTTATTTGGCATGGGAATTAAACGCCAATTGTTACCATCAAATTCTAATACGCCAGCATTATTAGCAAAATAAAGTAGGCCATTGGCTGTTTGAACCATGTCCCAATTTTGAGTTTCACCATTATAATCACTTCGTAGATAGTTCTTTATAAAAGGCACTCCTACACTCTTCACCTTAGAAAATGCATGAAAATTCGCGAAAATGAGTAAGAGAAAAATAATTGAATATCTTTTCAAAATAGAATCAGTTTTTATTTTCCGAAAAGTAGTTGGATTCTCAGTGAAATCCAAATAAAATTGATTTCGATAAATAAAGCAGATCATTCAGCATTCGGTTTAAAAAGCACTAATAATAAAGATTTCACCAAAGCGATGAATTTTGACAATTTTAATAAAAAAGAGGTTCGTTTGAACCTCTTTATTTCTAATTATCCATTTTATTTTCTTCCATACCTTCCTGATCCAGAAGTAAGGTCATCATCATCTGAAGAGTCTTCTCCTTTTCCACTAGGCTTTTTACTATGAGATTCCTCCACGGCTTCAAAAGTAAATGGGGCATTTGCCGCACGATATACAGTCTTATCCTTGCTAAAAGTTGGGGTTGCTATATCCCAAACCAAAAATTCTTCATTATTATGAACAACTTCTAGCGCCTGCACATAATCATCGGCCTGAGAAGCAAATCCAACTGCTCCTGTTGTTAGCTTACCCTCGGTTGTGTACCGATAGGTATCAATTGCATCTTGAGTTAATGGAGCTTCTCCCTTAAGAATTTGATCTAGAGTCAAATCTTCCACAAGAGTTTCAGTATGAGAACCAATAACATTTCCATCCTCATCTGTATCAGCAACAATAGTCACATAATCGAGATAAGTTTCTTCGAATTTTGTTCTATCATAGTCAAAAGAGGATAAATCAATGTAATAAATATACTTTGAATATTGCTCTTTCGTTGTTTTATTCATCATCCTAACCTCTTGACAGATAGTAGGTAAAAAACAGGTAACATTACCTTCCTCTGCTTTCTCATAAATATCGTTTCTTGATACTTCGGGAATTCCCATGAATAAATTTACAAAAACAATTTCATCAATAAGTAAAGTACTTGTTTTATCGGATCCGGCAGATATACAGGCCGCTGCCATATTCATTACTAGCTGCTCCTTGTTTATTAACTCCGAATATGATTTTGCACCATTTCCCCAATCATTATCTTCTCTGAATTTAAAATCGAATCCTCCGTAAGTTAGATCCTCTTCAATTAAAAAATTAAGCCCATTTGCATCAGCTAATCCATCAAAACCATGCAAAAGTAATTCCTTGTATATGGCTAAATTCTCAAGAGGAGAATCAATAGGTTTATCTTCATTATCTTCTGCTAAGGCTTCTTCGGTGCGCAACATCATTACACGTCCGCAAAAATCCCGAGTCACATTAGCCACTGTACCATCGCCAAAATTCTTAATCACTTCTGTCATTCTTTTTGAGAGAACTGTAGAAGGTGACCGAATAATATTTAATCGTCCCATTTCTATAGGAGTAACATGATTTGCTACTTCGGTAAGAACCTCTCCTTCGGCATCGTATAAGGATATCACATTTTCAGATCCAACAACATAGCCATCGATAGGTTCAATAAGAACAAATTCTGTCTTAGCTACGGGTTCGAGATCAGGATCGGTGCTTGACTCATAAATTATGTATCCATCATCATCCCTAAGTAATACTTCCAATTCAAACGAACCATCGAGTTTAGGATTCACTACATCAATAATTCCCTCAACCAAAACATCCTGATTGTAAGCTTGGTATTTCATTGGATAGATAACAGGCACACCACTATTGTCACGTTCCATTACCCATAAATCTCCATATAAATCACTCTGATCTGTACTGGTCTGATTACTTCCTTTTTTAAGTTCGAGACTTTCCTCTTCTGTAATTGCTTCCGAGTCTATAATTTCATCGTCGCAAGCAGTAAAGCATAAAAATCCTATGAGAATGAGTATCACATAGGGCGTGGTTAAATTTTTTTTCATGATTATGGTTTTTAAAGTGAATAAAATAATTATTATATATAAATAATGAACTACTTATTTAAGTTAGTTAAAGAAGGTATGAACTTCAATCCTCATTTTGTCCATTTTAAAAGACAATACGCTCATTACATCTCAACAAAATGAGCAAAAACATTGTCGATCAGTGAGTTAATTATCAGTATATTATATATTGTGTTATTTTTTAAAAAATACGTAACTTGTTTAGAAACCAAACAACATGCAAATGGAAAAGTCTACCAAAATATTGATCACTTACGACCAATGTATGATGGCAGAAGGTTTGGAGGCTATTCTATCGAAACAAAACAAACATGCAATTCTTCCATTAAGAAAAAACTATTCTGATATTGAAGGAGACTCTGCAGCAAAACAAGCTGAGATTATAGTAGTGGAAATTTCGGCTATTTCGATGGACCATGTCGAATATATTAGTCATTTACATCAATCCTTTCCATCTCAAAAAATTCTAATTGTATCGGACAGCCCATCACGCGAACTGCTGCAATCAATTTTTTATTTTATTGATGGGTATTTACTCCGATCCTGTTCATCGGAACAATTGATCTTGGCCATTCATGAAGTAATGGAAACTGGAAAATACTTTTGCTCAAAACTACTCCCAATTATTTTTGAGAAGAAACGAAAAAACAAGCACAACATTAATCTTACTTTTCGGGAAAAAGAAGTTCTAACCCTTCTTTTTACTGCAAAAGGCAACCAAGAAATAGCTAACACCTTAAATATCAGCACAACTACTGTGCGAACTCACATTAAAAATATCAGACATAAATTTGGTAACATAACGCAAATTCAGATGATGCGCTATGCTTGCGATAGTAACAGTCACAATGGGATAACAATTCCTTTGTGTCCTAATTGCCGTTTTTTTTGTAAAAAAAACACAAATAACAGACTTTAATCCTTACCAATCAATCACTATACCAATAGTAGGAATTAGCGTGCCATCCTCTTCGCTAACTTGTACTAAACTACGAGGTTCTACCAGTTCGCCCATTTCATCTCTTTCCAGTACATAATCGGGAGATTCTGGCGTTTTACTCATGAGTAAATTTTGAATTTCTAAAAATAACTCGAAGGAAAGCTTTTTAAAATTCCATTTTTTGTCTATCCGAACATCCAGTTGACTGAAAACATCGAGTTTTTCCTCTCCTAAACGAGAATAGTCAAGAACAATATCTGGATAAAGCCTTGTTGTTTCCTCTAGATCGACAGGGACATAGGGCGTTTCACCCGCAAATCGGTAACGTGCACTGATTTCCCAATTCTTTTTCAATTTGTATCCTCCCGTAAAGGAAATTAAATGCCTGCTATCCCATAAAGAAGGTAAGTAATCACCACCATCTAAACCAGTAAATTCGCTGTAGAAAAAAGTATAGGAGAAAATACCATAAAACCGATGACTCAGCTTTTGCTGAAAAAGAAATTCCATGCCATAAGCTCGTCCTTTTCCTATCGTTTTCACTTCTTCGTTTCCTAGAACCTCAAAATCGGCTCCTTTATTGGCCAACGAGACCTGATCGCTTAACGAAACAGGATAATCATGATACTGCTTGTAAAACCCTTCAACACTTACATTCGAGGCTGGTCCTAATATGCGCTCAATACCCAGCACGTAATGATCGCTTTGAGTATAGTCCACATTCTTATTTACAAACAGATTGTTTTGTTTATAACCCAAAATAGTATAAGGTGGCAACTTAAAGTAACGCCCTGCACTTGCTTTTAGCTTCCAATCGTCGAAAAATTCGTAAGACAAAGCTACACGTGGCGAAAGAGTTGCCAGCAAATCATTTCCTTGAGCGAAACTATCACCATCGGTTCGCAAACCAAAGGAGAAGTCTAATTTCTGATGAAAAAATGATTTGGTGGCATTCATGAAGAATCCGTACTTCATAAAATCCATTTTTGTATTGTACTCAAAACCTTCATTCACATTAATGGTTTTATTCCTGTAATCGCTTCGTTGCAGATTAAAACCTCCCGATAGACGCCATTCATCGGCATAGTAGGTAAGGCTATAACGCAACTTACTTTCCATTTCACGCGAATCGTTCTTAAAATACAAACCCGATTGCTCCTCATTATCGGCATATCTCGAGAAATCATTGTCTAACAAATTATTGCTAATGGTGGTTTGCATGAAACCTTTGCTGTTTTTAAAACGATTCTTCCAGCTGAGGCCAATGGTATTGGTGCGTTGCTCGATAAAAGGCGTTTGATCGAGGGTAGACTGCTCGCTTTCATCCAGATCGTCGGAGGCAGCAATGGCAAAATCATCAATAGAGCCCACTCCAATCAGGTTT